>JAGXFP010000017.1 GCA_024637225.1 Desulfobacterales bacterium | reverse complement strand
GATATCACCCGGCGGCCTTATTTGTTGCCCTTCTTCCCAGCCAATCTTTTTAAATCTCTTTTGTGGTCCGCCGACTGCGATCCGACGACCAGACATCCATTTGCCGTCTCCGGGGATATCCCCATCACGGAAGATTGAGTTTGGGCTAACCCGCCGGCCTCGAAACAGTATAATGGCGTGCAGCGATAACCGCTCACGCAGTCCCCAAAGAATGCAAGGCCCGGCGCGGAGTTCCGGGGACACCATCTTTAATTATCGTCACCCAATTTATAGCCTTTCAGTACCAGTCTTCAATGCTTAGGCCTTCAACTCTGCTGAATTCTTTGGAGTTATGGGTCACCAATGTCGCGTTTGAACTCAAGGCTATTCCCGCAATAAGAGTATCGTACGGGCCTATTGGTGTGCCTGTGTTTTCCAGTTTTGCCCTGATCATTGCAGCAGCTTCGGCTTCTTTTGCGGCAAAAGGCAACACGACAATGCGTGATATCAATGTTTCTAATTGTTTTTTCCTTTGGTCGGGGTTTTTTGATTTCGCTATTCCGACTTCGAGTTCGTAAAGAGCGATGGAGGGTATGGAAATATCCTTTGGGGATTTAGATAACAATGTACCCGCGACATTACCCATGTCTTTGAAAAAATAAATTATTGTATTTGTGTCGAGGAGATACAATTTCAAAGTTCCTCCCGGTGGGAGTCATGCCCGATATCCGATCTTATTTCCTCGATTGTCGGAAAATCATCTTTCCAGCTCCCTGCCAGCGTGACGATATCTTGAGGCCATTCCGTTATTATCTTTTCTTCGATAACCCCGGCAACCCATTTGCTGACTGATAAATGGCTGGATTTAGCAGCTTTCTTCAACTTGCTTTCAGTCTCATTGTCGAGATAGATAGTTACTTGACCCATAATCTCACCTCACCCGTGATATGTTTTTAGTATAATTGCAATTATAATTGTGGCGAAATTGTATGTCAAGTTTCTTAGCAGGGTTCTTAGCAGCAAAAGTTTCAGGAACCACCGGATTGAGGATATATCCTAAAGACCAGAGCGCGGCCGGAAACAAAAAAAGCACTTCAGGGAGTTCGGGGGGCCATATTCAACTATTGCTATTTCGGTCCTGTCATCTCACCGAGAGGGGCAACCCTTTATCTTTGCCAATTACTGCATCATCTCTTTTTCCTTTCTCTCCCGTCCAGATATCTCTTGAGCGCTTCTTGTGATGAAAGCCAGTTACGGCCTTCTTTGTGTGCCTCAAGCTTGCCTGTACGGGCAAGGAGATTGAGGTATTTGGCCGAAAAACTGGAGTCCTTCGCCAGATCGGCCAAGGCAATGAATTTCTCCTTTGGTTGCCGGTCCGGAGTCAGCACCTTCAGATAGATATCCAAAGTCCTCTGGACTGCCTGGGCGATGAACCCGGCAAAAGGCGCCAGATTGCCCCGGTCAGCCTCTTCCATCAAACGATAATATCTTTTGCGGTCGTTTTTCAGGATGACAACCAGTGGGAATCCCACCTTGAGCAGGATAATATTCATCGCCAAGCGGGTAGTGCGGCCATTGCCGTCGAAAAAAGGATGTATATGCACAAGGCGGTGATGAAAAACCGCGGCCAGTTCCACCGGATGCAAGTTCAGCCCGGCGCTACCTGCCCAGCTGAGCAGTTCCTCCATCAGGCCGGGGACTTCAAAGGCTTCCGGTGGCGTGTGCGTCGCGCCGCCGATGATGACATTGCTGTTACGATATCTGCCGGCCCATTCCCGATCAATGTTGCGCATGACAATCCCGTTAAGTTCCCTGATTGCCCTTTCGGTTAATGGGGCCACGGTGTCTTTGGCTGTTAAATCATAAAGATATTCCAGTGCTTCTGTATGCCCCTTGGCCTCCAGGTGGTCCTTGAGAGGTTTTCCCTTAATGGTTATGCCTTCGTTAATGACCAGGAAGGTCTCCTTGAGCGTCAGACTGTTGCCCTCAATGGCATTTGAGTTGTAGGTCATTTCCAGTTCGAATTGCTCCCGCAGCTTACGGACAACTGCGTGCGGCAAGGGCCGGAAGGAATTCAACCGAGATAATTTTTCATCCAGTCGGTTCAGGACTTGAGGAGAAATATAGTTCATGGCTTACCCCTTAATATGGTTTAGATGTTATTTATACCTATACCATATTAAGGTGGGTTTGCAAAAGACAACAGGAGAAGGGGCGGGAGTTCCGGGGTTTCCGGAATTTTACTTAATCATCATCACCCAATTTATGGATGGGCAAGTATTTACCTGAAAAAACATAAGGGGGTCGGGGTTCAAGATGCAAGTGGTAAGCGGAAAGAATACAATGACTGGCTGAAGGGATTTCATCACTTTTGCGATTTATTTATCAAGCAGTTCCACAAGAACATTGACAATATTTTCCGCGGCTTCGATAGCTGAGTGAGCTTCTTCCTGAGGGACATGGATTGTCATTCCATAATCCCCAACACTACGGATTTCGAAAAGCCAGTTGAGATCCTTGCCGATTTGTTTCGGCAGTACTCCGGTTTTTATAAAGTTTTTATGGATGGCAGCTATGACTCCGCTATGTTTCCTGAATTCAAGTCCGTTGCTTAAAAGTAAAGCTGTGGCAGCATAAAAAACAGCATAGTAAGCACGAGCGGCGCAAAAATCGTAATACCCTTCATCGCTTAATTTTTTGGCTGCTCCTACTGCTTGTTTTGCCCGTTCGATATTCGCCTTGATTTCTTCGGCAAATTCGTGCTGACTCATGCAGCCTTTCCTTCCCGCTTGACGATTCGATACAGATGAATTTTCCCCTGTCGGAATTCGTCAGCCGCCACCGGTTTGGCTGAAATGAGTTTATCGGAATCCATCTGAATGGGATACAGAAGGTCTACTATGGTTCGTAATTCTTCGAATGGTTGAAAGGGTTTGCCAAGTAAGACAAGCAGATCGATGTCACTGGACTCGTCGCCCTGGTCGCGGGCCATGGAACCATAAAGATACAAACCTTGGAATTGATCTCCGTAGTGTTCCTGTAAGGTTTGTTTACATTTTTTAATTATGGTTTCCATGTTTATTACTCCCGCGTCATTTCACGCATAGAAAAACTGATACTTTGATAAAGAGTTACCACTTAGTGCGCTTATTTGTCAATCAAACAGGAGGTCGCGGGGGCCGACAAGGGGCCAGCACGAGTTCCGGAGACACTTTATTTAATTATTGTCATCCCAACTCACTTAGGCTGGGGTCGGGCCAAGCTAACCAGTTGATTTTACTTGCTATGTATTCCATAGATAGGCGGTTTTGGGTCTTAGAGCACCCTTTTTTGCCGTCAACGGGGTTCCGGAGACATCCATATTTTATTATTACCACCACCTGATTATCAATGCCCGGAACTGCGCCTGGGGTGCCCTGTGGGTATAAAGTGAAATCTCCCACAAAACCGTCGCCGATACAGGTTATGGTTAAATTTGCATGATTTTTTTATTGATGTCCGTTATGTTCTTGTTTTGGTGTAATTGCGGGGCACGGCCCGCCAGGACCGCACGGCCCGGCAGCCGGATCCGGATTCTGGATCCCTTGAAATAAACCCGGAGGGCAAGTGGCGACAGAATCGATCATCCTGATGTATGCGGTTGGCCTGCTGCTGGGTTTGGCGGCGGGATTCCTGATGCATCGCTCCGACTACTGCATGGCCGGGATGTTTCGGGACCTCTTCATGTTCCGCCAGTCCTTCCGCCTCAGGGCCCTCGCCCTGCAGATCGTCCTGACCATGCTCGCCTTCGAGGCCTTCCGCCTCCTCGACCTTCTACCCCTTTATCCGTTTCCGATCCTCGGTGCGCCCTCCCTGGCCGCCATCGCCGGCGGCGCTCTTTTCGGGCTCGGCATGGTTCTGGCCGGAGGCTGCGTGGTGGGTACCCTTTACAAGATGGGCGCCGGCAGCCTGCTCAGCGCCTCCGCCTTCGCCGGCCTTATCCTCGGCAGCGGCCTCTATGCGGAGATCCATCCCTGGTGGGCCGCGTTCAGCCGGGCAACAACCTTCTGGGAAGGCTACATCACCGTGCCCCAGCTTATCGGCCGGAGTCCCGCCATCCTGGTCCTGGTCGTGACCGCGGCCGCCCTGCCCCTTTTCCTGAGCTGGCGGACCCGGAAACTCTGGGAGATTAAGTCCCGGGTCAGGGGCTATATCCAACCCTGGAAAACCGCGGCAGGGCTGGCGGCGGTCGGCCTGTTCTCCTATCTCCTGATCGGCATGCCGCTGGGGATCACCACCACCTATGCCAAGCTCGCCGCCATGACGGAGAACCTGTTCTCGTTAAACCACTTGGCCGGCCTGGCTTTTTTCCAGGCCACCCCCCTTAACGTTGTCCACCCCGCCAGCCAGACCCTGCTGCTCGGCGAGTTCAAGGTCTACTGGCGGCTGCCGGTCAGGCAGTTTCTGATCACCCTGGCGGGCGGCACCCTGCTCGGCCTCGCCTCCAGAATGGCGCCCGGCTGTAATATATGGCACCTGATGGGCGGGATTCCCATCTTTGCCATGCAGAGCATTCTTTTTCTGATCGGACTGCTGCCCGGCGCCTGGCTCGGCAGCCTGATCTTGCCCCGTTTGCTGAACAGCCGGCAGACATGACAATCACCTGCGGCCGCCATGACAACTGAAATGGAAAAAATAATCGAAGTCGACATGCGGGGCCAGGTCTGCCCCTCCACCCTTCTGGTTGCCCTGGACAACATCAACCGGAACCGGAAGGAGCTGAGCAGCGGCATGGTCAAGCTGCTGATCAAAACGGACAACCGCGATGCCACCACCACCATCCCCGGAACCGCCGAGAACATGGGTTACAAGACCGAGGTCGTGCCCCGGGACGGTTTCTATGAACTGCTGATCTCCCAACAGAGCTGACCCTGCCGATGCCGATGGATCTCACCGAATTTTATCAACTGGTCAACCGGGCCGTCGACGGCGAGGCGGACTTGCTGGCCGGCCACGTCGATCCGGAGTATGAACCATTGGCAACCCTGATCGGCGGCCTCCTCCGGGAAAACCTGGCCATCCGCCAAAACCACCAGGTGGCGGTCGATTATATCCGGGACAAAATCAACCAGATGCTCAGGGTGATCGGCACCAGCCCATTGAAACCGGAGGAACTGGACGAAAAGCATCTGATCGGCCTCGATCCGCTGGGCATCATCTCCCAATCCTTTGCCCAAATCCTGGAACATTCGAATCAGACCAATACGGACCTGCGCCTGGCCAGGGACGAAATCCGGGCAATCTTCGACTCGGTCGGCGGCGGCCTGCTGGTCATGGACAACGATAGAAACATCCTGACCTCGAACAATCGCTTCCGGGAGATGTTTACCTCCCCGGACGAAGAAATCGTCGGAAAGCGCTGTTACGAGATTATCTGCGACAATGAAAACCATCCCCGGGAATTCTGCTGTTTCCAGCGCATGATGGAGAGCGGCCGGCCGGCCGCCATGCCGGATTGGCGCTTCGGCGACAAACACCTGAGTATCGTCGCCTCCCCGGTCAGGGACGGCCGCGGCGAGATCGTCAGGTGCGTGGTGCTGTATATCGATATTACCGAGCTGATCGAGATCAGGCTGGCCCTTGACGACGAGCGGGAAAGGCTCTCCACAACCCTGGAGAGCATCGCCGACGGGGTTATTTCCATCGATAACCGGGGCGTTATCACCCTGATGAACAAGGCCGCCACGGAAATTACCGGCTGGAGCCAGGAAGAGGCGGTCGGCCGGCCGGTCTGCTCGGTGCTGACGATCGAGGATCAGGGCAGGTCCCGCAACCGCGGCGATCTGCTGGACGAGATCATTGTCAATAAGCAGTCGAAAGTCGAGAGGCTCGACAACACCATTCTGGTCAACCGGCAGGGCAGCCGGCGGGACATCTACCTGAGCGCGGCGCCGATCCGCCAGTACGACCGCAGCCAGGCCGGAACCATTTTTGTCTTCCGCGACATCACCAGGGAAAAGCGGATGGACCAAGAATTGGCCAAGGCCAACCGCCTTGAGTCCCTGGGCCTGTTCGCCGGCGGTATCGCCCATGATTTCAACAACCTGCTCACCGGGGTTCTGGGCAACATCTCCCTGGCCAGGCTCAAGAGCGATCCCGACGAAAAGAACCGCCTCCTGAACGAAACGGAGAAATCCACCTTCCGGGCCAAGGACCTCACCCAGCAGCTCCTGACCTTTGCCAAGAGCGGCATGCCGGTCAAGCGGCCCATCTCGATCGGGACCCTGATCAAGGAGTCGGTGGAATTCAGCCTCCGGGGCTCCAATATCGGCTGCAATCTGCAAATTGCCGCCGACCTGCTTCCGGTGGAAGCGGATCAGGGCCAGATTAACCAGGTGATCCAGAACCTGATTATAAACTCACGCCAGGCCATGCCGGGGGAAGGCGGCGCCATTGCATTGACCGCCGCCAATATCGAGATCGCCAACCGGCAGGAACCGCTTCTGGCGCCGGGCCGCTATGTGAAGATCTCCATCGCCGACCGGGGCGCCGGAATCCCGAATAATATCATCGGCCGGATCTTCGACCCCTTTTTCACCACCAAGGAAAGCGGCACCGGCCTCGGACTGGCCACCTGTTATTCGATTATCAGGAAACATCACGGCAACATCACGGTAGAGTCCGAGGCAGGCAAAGGCACGACTTTTCATCTCTGCCTGCCGGCCTCGGACGAGATGGCCGGGGAAGCGCCGCAAACCGGGACCGGAAACGGTTCCGGAACCGGAACCGGCAGGATTCTGGTTATGGACGACGAGGAGTTGGTCAGAAACGTCACCGCTTCCATGCTGGAGCATAGCGGCTACGAAGTCGACCTGGCCTGCGACGGGGCCGGGGCTATCGAGAAATATACGGAGGCCCGCCGGAGGGGAGAACCCTTCGCCGCGGTGGTGATGGACCTGACCATTCCAAACGGCATGGGCGGCAAGGAAGCCGTCGCCGCCCTGTTGAAGATCGACCCGGCCGCCCGGGTCATCGCCGCCAGCGGCTACTCGAACGATCCGGTCATGGCCGACTATCGCAGCTACGGCTTCCGCCAGGTTATCGCTAAACCGTTCAGGATCAGCGATCTTACCGAGGTTGTTGCCGGGGTCATTGAAGGGTGAGCCGGGATCTGCCGCGTCGCGGCTCGCTTAATGTAGATCGAGGGGGATGTTGTTTTATTGATTTTATGGAGTTCCGGGGACACTTTATTTAATTATCTTCACCCAATTTATGGATGGGCAAGTATTTACCTGAAAAAAAATATCTTTAAGACCAGAGGCCGACCAAAAACAAAAAAAGCACTTAGCCCCGAAAGAGGCTAAGTGCTTGATTTTACTTTTGGTGCGCCCGACAGGATTCGAACCTGTGGCCTACGGATTAGAAGTCCGTTGCTCTATCCAACTGAGCTACGGGCGCATTATCTTGATAAACGGGGATACTCTAACACCCCGCCTTTGACAATCAGCCAGGTAAGCAGCGCGGCTCTCGCCCTAGCGTGAAGCGGCAATATATAAGCAAAATCAAAGGCTTTTGCAAGTCAAAAGTCCTCCGGCCTCAGGGTGGCAAAGGGCAGGCAGACCGCTGATCGTTGAATAGGCGATAAATCTCTCCGCGAGTAAATGCATGATGGGTGAAACAGAAAATCCTCCGGCCGCGACCAGCCGCCGAAGGATTCGGTCATCGTTCCAGGTTCCCCGCCGGAACCGCCGCTTACCTGGTGGTAAAACTCCAGCTCGCGCTTTCGCTCACCCCGCCCTTGCCGTCCTCGGAAACCACCTTCCAGGTATAGGTGGTCCCGCTTTTAAGCTCGGTTTCGGTTAAGCTCTCGAAAACTGAGGCCGGGGTGGCGGGCGGGTCGCTTCCCCCCCCGCAGGAGTTCAGCAGTAAAATCCCGCCGGCCAGGATCACGAAACAGGCGCTTCTTCTCCGGGTTTTCCCCAAGTAACCCGGGATAAGGGCCGCCGCCAGCAGGAGGAGGATCCAGGCAAGCACCGGCATGGCCGCTGCCGTAAAGAGCATCGGGTTGGCCGTCCCGGCTCCGGCCGTGCCCGGGCGCAATTCCGCCACCACCACGGTGTCCGTTACCGGATCGCCGTCCGGATCACCGGGATGAAGCCACTGGACGGTGACCGGCAGGGCCAGATCGGTCGCGCCGTTCGGCGGGGAGACCAGGGTCGCCCTGGCGGGAGGATGATTGCCGACCCCGGTCAGAGTGAAGATCGTCGAAGCCTGCACCGGATCGTTTGAATTGATCTCCACCGAGCCCTGGTAGGTCCGGACCGCATCGGGGCTGAAGGAGAAGACCATTTCGCAGGAGGCGCCCCCGGCAAGACTCTTCCCCCCGCACCGGTCGGCGGCCACCTTAAACTGGGGCGGCAGGAGGCTTGAATCAAGGGGGCCGATTTCTAAAAACTCCACCCCGGCGTTGGTGATGGTCAGACTTTTTTCGATGGTGCTCCCCGGCACTACCGAGCCGAAAGCAAGGCTTTGGCCGGCAGCGGAAAACTCGATTACGGGCGGCAGCGGATCCGAATTCCCCGTCCCGGCCAGGGAGATTACGGCGGTGCCGCGGTCGGTGTCGTTTGAAGAAACAGTCAGATTGCCGATATGTGAAATATCGGCGGCGGGGGAAAAGCGCAGGTCGATCCGGCAGCTGGCGGCGGCGGCCAGCGCCGTGCCGCTGCAGGTATCGCCGACTACCGAGAAGGGCTGCTCCGGCAGGGTAACGATGTTCGGCAGCAATTGGCCGCCGCCGCTGTTGCGGATGACAATGGGGTGGATCACCTCCAGGCCGACCGGGATGGAGCCGAAATCAAGGGCCAGATCATGCTCGGGGGAATCGGGATCATATACGCCGAGATAAGGCAGGCCGGCCAGGCGCTTGTAGGCGGCCAGGGCGTTGACCTGACCGTAGCCGAAATGGTTGTCCGGTCCTTCAGGGCCGAGATCGGTGGCCGAAAGCCGCAGGGCGGTTTCCAGTTCCGGAACCGAGGTCAGGGGAAAACCGTCGGTTTCCAGGAGCAGCGCCATAATCCCGCTGACCTGCGAAACCGAAATCGAGGTGCCGAAGGTAATTACATAGGAGTCGAGAACGGCTCCGCCCTCGGTAAGGCCGGTAGTCCGGACATGCTCCCCGGGCGCGGTCAGGTCCGGGTAAATCGAGTCTCCGGAGGCGCAGGGGCTGGGCCCCCGGGCGCTGGACTCGGCGACCGCCCCGAGGCGGTCGGTGGAGCCCACCCCGAGAGTCTCAGGATAGTTGGCGGGGCTGATGCTGGTCGAAAGCTCGGGCCCGGTATTGCCGGCGCTGAACAGGACCGCGATCCCCGCCGCCTTCAAGAGCGCGATATCCGATTGAAATTCATTAAGGCATGAATTCATCGCGTCGTTCAATCCCCAGCTGTTATTGACAATATCCGGCGCGTCGCCGGTGTCGCCGTTGCCGTCCGGATCGAGGGCCCACTGAAAGGCGCGGTGGATGGCCGCGTAAGTGCTGTTCCCCGCATCGTCGAAGATCTTGGCGGCAATCCAGGCGGCATCCGGCGCCACCCCGATCGAGGTGCCGCCGGCGGCGCCGCCGACCAGGACCCCCATGACATTGGTGCCGTGACCCACCGCGTCAGCGGGGCAATTGGGGTGTTCGCCGTGGGGATCGAACCAGTTTCCGGTCCCGCGGCCGGTCTCCGGATCGCAGGGCGCTCCGGTCCAGCCCCGCCATTTGCTTTGCAGATCCGGGTGATTGCCGTCGACCCCGCTGTCCAGGGTGGCGACCACCACACCCTCCCCGGTCAAGCCCATCTCCCAGAGAAGATCGGCGCCGACCGCCGCGATGTTCCACTCCGGCTCGCCCGCAACCTGCTGGACCTCCACTTCCGGCGCGGTAACCGTACCGTTCAGGCGGATCTCCAGAACCTCGGGCCGCAGGGCCAGGGTCTCGATCAATTCGGGCTCGGCTTCGATTGACAAGGCGTTGACGATCCACAGGGAATCGATCTTGCCGACCCCCCGGTTCCGGAGGAAATCCTTGACCGGGGCCTGGGTCCCTGCGGCCTTGCGGCGCAGGGACCCGACCAGGGCGTTCCGGTCCTGCCGGGTAGAAACAGAGCGGAAGGCGGCTGGGGAAATCTTATCGGCAAGGGATACAATGACCGGCAGTTTGGCTCCGGCCGCGGCGCTGTCGAGCCGGGCCCGGAGCTTTTCGTCGACGGTCGCACTCCGGCCGGCAACAGGACCCGCCAACAGCAGGATCGCCAGGAGCAGGGGAAGTAGAGATCTGGTCTGAACGGTCATGGGGCTCTGCTCCAGTTTAGTGAAGGGTCGGACATTCAAAGCGATTCCCGCCGCCGGGCAAGGTAACCAGTACGCCCCGCTTCGCCACCTAGCGGCCCGGCCCAAGCCGGGCTGGGCTGGGCACCGGGCGAATCGAGCCCCTTTTTTGCCTGGATCAGAGGCGGGGAATCTTGCGGGCGAAATCTGCTGCGATTTTCCGAAATCGCCTAGCATATAACAGGCAGACCGAAAGCCGGCTCCCGATTATTTTAACCCTTCCGCACGGTTACCCCGTGCCCCCTCTTCAAATCCTATGATTTATCGAAAAGCGATTGCAAGAAAAAATCTCTCCCCCATTTCTACGCCGGAGTCAGGTTTTGAAGATCTGACCGAGTGATTAATCTAATTTGTAACGGTTGGTAATAGAAAAAAGCGGCCCCTACCCTTGCCCTTCCGCCGTTGCGGAATCCGGAGGGGGACGCGAAAAGGCCGCAATCCGTGGGGGGATTGCGGCCTTTGCCCATACAAGGGAAGCGAGGGAAGCTGTTACTTTCTGCGGTCAAACCGGCCTGCCGATATTTCATCATTCCGGCAGCCAACATTTCGTCATTCCGACAGGTTGTCAGCCGGAATCCAGGTTGACACAATGAACAAGCAGCTTGCTATACATCGAAGTATTCAGGAAACGGTTTGCATTACATCATCTGGTCTGGGAATGAAGTGCATGAGATGGAATCCGCAATTCAGCAAGAGAAGAGAGTGAAGGATGGAAGCGTGCATGGAAGCTGGAGTTAAGCGAAAGGCTCAATTCCGATTGGCATGATTTACAGGCCCCGGCGTATTGAATGATGGTCGATAAACCGGTGAGGAACTTCTGCCCGTTCTCAACCGGACAACCCTGACTCTTTCATTTTTTTTCTTTCCAGACCGTGCCCTTGGCGGTATCGCTCACCTCGATGCCCTGCTCGGCCAGTTCCCGCCGGACCCCGTCCGCCTTCGCCCAGTCGCCGCTGCGCCTGGCCGCCTCCCGATCCCGGATCAGCTTGTCGATCTCCGGAGCCAGGGGACAGCGGTCGAGCTTGAGGAGGTTTAAGATCGTGTTCATCCGCCGCAGGGTTTCGAGGATATACTCTTTCTGCTCCCGATCCAGATTGCCCGCACTGAGGATCGGGTTGACCTTCTTGACGAAATCAAATAACGCACCGAAGGCCTTCGAGACGTTGAGATCGTCATCCAGGGCCGCGAAGAAGACCTCCTCCATCCCGGTCAGGTAGGTGGCGACCTCGGGGTGGGGCAACCCCGGCGGCAGGCACAAGAGCTTGGAGCAGAACTCGTCCAGACGCTTGAGACCGGCCAGGGCCGCGTCGAACCTTTTAAGGGAAAAATTGATCGGCTTGCGGTAATGGGTCCGCAGCAGGTAATAGCGGATCTGCCGGGGTGAATAGCCCTTGGCGAGCAGCTCCCGCAGGGTCAGGAGGCTGCCCCCCGCCCGGCTCATTTTTTTGCCGTCGACCAGGAAGAGCTCGCTGTGCAGCCAGTAATTGGCCAGGGGCTTGCCGCTTAAGGCCTCGGCGATGGCGATCTCATTTTCGTGATGGGGGAACATCAGATCGCGGCTGCTGGAATGGATATCGATGGTGTCGCCGAGGAAATGGCAGGACATGGCGGCGCACTCGATGTGCCAGCCGGGCCGCATCTTGCCCCATTCGGTGTCAAAGAAAATGCCGCTTTTCAGCTCGGTGAGGGTCGAGCGTTTGAGCAGGGTGAAATCGACCGGGCTGTCCTTCTCGTAATTATCGAGGTCGACGGTCTTGCCGGACTGGATCTTGGCGAGATCGATGCCCGACAGCCGGCCGTACCTGGAAAATTTGGAGATATCGAAATAGATCGAGCCGTGCTTTTCGTAGGCGAAGCCCTTCTCGACCAGCTGCCGGGCCATATCGATCATCCGGGAGACATGCTCGGAAGCCTGGGGATAGCCCGCCGCCTTCAGCACGCCGAGAGCTTCGATATCCTCCTTGAACTGATCGACATACCTGGCCGTGAAATCCCGGACCGACTGGTGGTTCTCCGCCGCCCCCCTGATCGTGTTGTCGTCCAGGTCGGTAAAATTCATGTAAAACTTGACCCGATAGCCCTTGTGGCCCAGGACCCGGTTGACCAGATCGGAATGGATAAAACGCCGGCAATGGCTCATGGTGGCGGGCTCATGGGCGGTGGGCCCGCAGGTGTAGAAGGTAACCTCGTCGCTGTTGATCGGTTTGAAAACCTCCTTGCGTCTGGAAAGGGTATTGTAAAAACGCAATTGGGAAACGGGTTCCGCTTCGGGCCGGGATTCCTCGAGGCCGTAGAGGTTGGTGGAAAGATATTTTTCGCCGCCGTCCGGAAAGATCACGACAATGACCCCTTTGCCGATCTGGCCGGCCGTGGTCAAGGCGGCGCACATCGCCGCCCCGGAACTCATCCCCACGAAGACCCCCTCCAGTTCGGCAAGCTGCCGGGCCTTCACGAAGGCCTCCTCGTCGGGGATATTAATAATCTGATGGGGGGCGCCCCGTTCGAAAATGCCCGGAACGTAGGACTCCTTCATATTCTTGAGGCCCTGGAGCTTGTGGTCCAGAAATGGCTCCATGGCGGTGACCTTGACCTCGGGATGGTGCTCGGCAAAATAGCGGCAGAGCCCCATGGCCGTACCGGTGGTGCCGAGGGTAGCGATTACGTCGGTGACCTTGCCACCGGTCTGAGCCCAGATCTCCGGGCCGGTGAGCTTGTAATGGGTCTGCCAGTTGGCCGGGTTATTGAACTGGTCGGTGAGGAAATAGCGGGCGGGATGCTCCCGGGCCATGGTATAGGCCTGCTCGATGGCGCCGTCGGTGGCGCGCCTGGCCGGGGTCAGCAGAATTTCAGCGCCGTAGGCAATCATGATCTTGCGCCGCTCGATACTGGCGGATTCAGGCATCACCAGCTGGCAGCGGTAGCCCTTGACCGCGCAGACCATGGCCAGGCCGATCCCGGTATTGCCGCTGGTCGCCTCCAGGACGATACGGTCCGGGGTCAGCTCCCCGCTCGATTCGGCGTCCTCGATCATGTTCAGGGCGATGCGGTCCTTGATCGAGCCCCCGGGATTGAAGGATTCCAGCTTGGCGAGAATCGTCACCTCCTTGAAAGGATTGAGGCGCCGGATCGAGACCAGCGGGGTATTGCCGATCAGAGCCAGGATATTGGAGAATTTATCGAGCATGATTTCCTTATCTTCTTAACTTTCTGACTTGTCTTATGGTATTGGTTTGCTGTCATAAAAGGATTCAGAGTCATAGTCGCATACCATGATGAGAAGCCAGAAGCCAGGAGCCAGGAGCCAGAATGACTGATTTTTAAAGCTTTTCCTTTGGATTCTGACTCCTGGCGTCTGGCTTCTTGTGGAAAACAGGCACGAAAAATCGTCAAAACCCCTTTATTATCGGGAGATTAACCAAACTCAGGAAGTTGAGTTATCTTCTTACCGCCCGCCCATAAAAAAAGCAAGCTCCCCGGCTGGGAAGCTTGCTTGGTCTTCATTGAAATCCGCCACCGTCAGGGGTTATCCCGCGACGGAGCGGCTCAGCTTTCTTTGGCCAGCTTGACCGAAATAACCACCTTGTAGAGAATGGTCAGGATGAAAAAGCCGGTCGCCCAGACCGCCGCGGTTATCGCGAGCTCGGTCCCGGTGGGATAGTACTCGGTGATATACTCCATGGGAGTGGGCACGAATCCGCCAAGGACCAGACCGAGGCCCTTGTCGATCCACAGGGAAACGAAGATCATCCCGCACAGCCAGCCGATCTTGGTATAGGAATCGCGCATCTTCGGGAAAAGCAGGGCGATGGTGGCGGTCATCCCGATCACCATCGAGAAGCGCATCGGCCAGACCAGGTTGTCGTAGACGTTGCCGGCATGATCGGTCAACCCGAAAAAGAGGTAGTCCAGGGTATGCATGTGGCCGGGAATATTGCTGTAATAGCCCACGAAAAACTCCAGCCCGACGAAAAAGAAGTTCAGGATGGCGGCATAGGTGATGATGGTCACCAGTTTGCTGATCGCTTCCCTGCCCACATCGAAGGCGGTGAAGCGCCGCATGATCAGGGCACAGATAATCAGTAGAGCCGGACCGGCCGCGAAGGCCGAAGCGAGAAAGCGCGGGGCCAGAATGGCGGTCAGCCAGTAATGGCGCCCGGGCAGACCGCAGTAGAGAAAAGCGGTAACCGTATGGATACTGATCGCCCAGGGAATGGAAAGGTAAATCAGACCCTTGACCCATTTGGGCGGGGGCAGTTCTTTCTTTTCGGCATTGAGCATCACCCAGCCGCCGACGATATTCAGCAGCAGGTAAACGTTCAGGACAATCATGTCCCAGAACAGGATGGAATGGGGGGTCGGATGGAGCAGGACGTTCAGGGCCCGCATCGGCTGGCCGAGGTCGGCCAGGATAAACATCAGGCACATGGCCACGGCCGCCACCGCCATGAACTCGCCGAGAATGGTGATCCTGCCGAATACCTTATAGTTATGGAGATAATAGGGCAGAACCAGCATCACTCCGCCGGCGGCAACTCCGACCAGGAAGGTAAACTGGGAAATATACAACCCCCAGGAGACATCGCGGCTCATGCCGGTCGCGCCTAAACCATAAGTAAACTGATGGACATAGCCAAGGGCGCCGACTCCCATGATAAGGAGAAGAAAAGCCAGCCAGGCCCAGTATAATCTGTTGCCAGTTAACGCTTTTTCAATCATGACTTTTCACCTCATATAATGTAGAAAATCGACGGGTTGGTGCCAAGCGCCGGCTTTCGCTGAATTGTAAATTCACTATTCAATACCTCTGAGATCTCGGAATGGGGATCGTTGAGATCGCCGAAGACCATGGCATTGGCGCTCCTGGCCTCCTCGACGCAGGCCGGAATCTTGCCGATCGCCAGCCGTTCCGCGCAGAGGTTGCATTTCTCGACGACGCCCCGCATCCTGGTCGGAAATTCGGCATTGAAGTTCTTGATATGCTTATAGCTGCCGTCGGCCTTCAGTTCCCGGGGGCTTCTCCAGTTGAAGCTCCTGGCCCCGTAAGGGCAGGCCGCCATGCAGAACCGGCAGCCGATGCAGCGATGAAAATCCATCATCACAATGCCGTCGGGATTCTTGAAGGTGGCCTTGGTCGGGCAGGCCCGGACGCAAGGGGGATTGTCGCAGTGATTACAGAGGGCGAGAATCGGCATCTCATGGAGATCCGCGTTCTTCTTGTAATGGCTGTGATCGGGGAAGACATTCTCGAAGCCGTCGGTCCAGAGCCACTTGATCTCGTCCTTTTTATTCTTACTGCCATCCTTGTTGAGACCGTAATCCGGCACGTTATGGATCGAGTGGCAGACGTTGATGCAGCGCCGGGCCAGGGCCTTGTTCTCGGCGAACTTGCGGACGTCGATCACGATACCGTAACGCTTGCCGACCTCGCCCTTCAGAACATTTTCTTCAAGGTCCGGGGCGCTGGCCAGGGCCTCACCCTTAAGGAGCCCGTTGAAGGCAGTCGGCGCTCCGATCCCGGCAATCGCCGATAAACCGGCTATTTTAAGAAACTTTCTTCTGCTGTTATCCATTAGTTGGCCTCCTTAGGCTGGACATGGCAATCCCAGCAGTAAGGTTTAACGGCTGCATAGTTATGACACTCATCGCAGAACTTCTTCTTGCTGGTGTGACAGTTCATACAACCATTCTGCAGGCTCCTGATATATTCGGTGCCGTCTTCGGTTTTGGCGCGGCGGTCACCGCCTTCGCGAACGACGTTGTCACGCCAGTCGTCGAGCAGCACCATGTGGGAAGTCCGCATGTATTCGGTGGATTCAACGCACTGCCGCGCCTTGGTCGGTTTTTCCGGATTGGGCAGAGGACCGGCGTCGGTGCCGAATGCGTACCAGACCGGGAAAGTGACCAAGCCAACAAAAACGAGCAACCCGGGTATGATTTTTCCTGTGTCGTACATCGCGATCACCCCTCCATTCCTGCAAGAGGTTCAAACCGTAGGCCGGAATCCCTCTCTTTTTCACCTTCCATAATCAGGGCATTGCCGACCAGTTCGGAAATGCCGCACACCTCGACGCCCGGATTCCAGTATTCCATCAACGAGGTCAGAGTCGCCCGGTCGATGGCGCAGACACAGGACAGCATGTTGACCCCGTGTTTATCATGGACATGCTTGACCGCGTTGGCTCTAGGCAGACCGGCCCGCATCCTGAGATCCATGATTTCCCCGGTATTGAGCCCGGTGCCGCTGCCGCAGCAGAAGGTCTGCTCGCGGATCGTGTTTTCCGGCATCTCGTGGAAGGCATTGCAGACATTCTCGATGATATAGCGCGGTTCATCGAGCAGCCCCATGCCCCGGGCCGGGTTACAGGAATCATGGAAGGTAACGATCCGGTGATCGTTGCGGGATTTATCGATTTTCAGCTTGCCGTGCTTGATCAGATCGGCGGTAAACTCGCTGATATGGACCATCTTCGAGGAGGCGGCGTTTTCGAATACCGTGCCGGTGATCGGCGATTTCGGCACCTCCATGAAATCGGCCGGACCGTTCATGGTGTCCATGTACTGATGGACGACCCGCCACATGTGGCCGCACTCGCCGCCCAGGATCCATTTGACCCCGAGCCGCTTGGCCTCGGCGTACATCTTGCCGTTCAGCTTCTTCATCAGCTCGTTGTTGGTGAAGGAGCCGAAGTTGCCGCCCTCGGAGGCATAGGTGCTGATCGTGTAATCGAGACCGATATGCTCGAAGAGGAGCAGATAACCCATGAAGGTATAGATGCCCGGTTCGGCGAAAACATCGGCGGAGGGGATGATGAACAGGACCTCGGCTCCCTTGCGGTTGAAGGTGAGATTGTTCAGCTTGACCCCGGTAGCCTCCTCGATGTCATCGAGCAGGAACTCGGCGTTCTGAGCGAAGGTATGGGGCTGCAACCCCAGATGGTTGCCGGTCCGGTTGGAGTTGCTGGCCGGCTCCAGGATCCAGTTGGTGTTGACCCCGACCAGATGGAGGAGCTCCCGGGCCATCATGGTGATCTCGGCCGTGTCGATCCCGTAGGGACAGAAGACCGAGCAGCGCCGGCACTCGGTGCACTGGTAGAAGTACATGAACCACTCTTTCAGGACCCCGAAAGTCATCTCCCGGGCTCCGGCCAGGCGGCCCAGGATCTTGCTGGCCTTGGAAAACTCGTTCCGGTAGACGGAGCGCAACAGCTCCGCCCGCAGGACCGGCATGTTTTTGGGATCGCCGGTACCCAGGAAGAAGTGACACTTGTCGGCGCAGGCCCCGCAGCGCACGCAGCAGTCCATGAAAACCTTGAAAGAGCGGAACTTATCGAGGCGCTCCTTCATGCCCTGGATGATGATCTCCTTCCAGTTCTCGGGAAGCTTCCAGTCATCTTCCTCAACCTTCCATTCACGCGGCTCGCCGAAGAGTTTCCCGGGCAGATTCTTGTCGAGATACTCGACGATATCCTTCTTGCCTGGATAGCAGTAGTTGCCGGGTTTAAACACCGCCGGCACATCCATCCACTCCTTCCTGGGGATGGCGCCGGTCATCATGGACGGCTCCTTGGCCACGCTAATGCTCATTTGCTCAATTTTTGTATCTGCCATTTTCGCAATTCCTTATTAGCTGGTGATTCAGGCTTATTAAGACTCGGATTTAGTCTCGCCTTCAGCAGGCGCATCTTCTTCCGCGGGCTTGGGCTCCGGCTCCTTCTCGACCGGCAGCCCGGCCTCTACCATGAAATCACGGAAATCATCTTCATAGCCGGCATAAGAATGGGGTTTGATCGAAGGGTCGTTCCAGGGATTGACATGCCTTTTCATCCGGCTGTTATTGGCCAGATTACGGGTCGGGCTCAGGAAAACGCCACCCATGTGCATCAGCTTGCTGAACGGAAAATAGGCGAGCAGGACCGTGATCAGAAAAAGATGAATGAAGAAAATACCGGTGATCGAATCGGCAATGAGAGGCTTGCCGGTAACCAGGCCGTGGCTGAGCATCTTGATGCCGATCACGTCGACCCTTACCACATAGCGCATCAGAACACCGGTGATGCCGATGCCCAGGAGCAGCACCAGCGGGAAATAATCGGACTGCAGGGTAATGTAGCGCATATACGGTAAAATCATGCGGCGCAGGAGCAGGAAGGTCAGGGCGCCGAGAAAAACGATATCGGTCTGGTAGAGGGTCGGGACCCCGACCTGCATGAAACCGTCGGCGAATTCCAGGGCGTGCACAAAGCCGGGGACCGGGTCGGTGAAAAGACGCATATGCCGCAGCAGGATGGTCAGAAAAGAGTAGTGGAAGAGAAGTCCGAACAGCCAGAGGAACTTACTGGTGCCGTAGGCGAGTTTCGGGCCCTCATGGATTTCCGCCCGGGTGTTCTTGAACAGGGTCCGGAACAGCAGGACTTCCAGCAACATCCGGCCGATTACCCCGCTGGTGGTCGAAGGGCAATCGAGCTTGTTCTGTTTGATCCAGGGCAGCGAATTAGCCTGCCCGGAGGTGGTCGGGATCCGGAAGGGCACCGGCGACTTGGCCCAATCCATCACCTTGACGATAAAAAAGATAATGAAAACGGCAAAGCCCAGATACGGCAATACCACCCCGAACAATGTCCGCCCGCCGGGCACTTTCACGCCCACATAAGCAAGCAGCATCAGCGCCAGGACAATTCCTAATGCTTGTAAGACTTTCATCTACATTTACCTCGCATCTAGTTGATTTGGTTTTAAGGTTACCTAATCATTTTCCGCATCATTTTCCACTTTCTTGCTCTGCATATCCTCCCGCACCATCGCGGAAGGGCACTTCATGTTATCGGTCAGGATATGATTACCACTCTGCAATTCCCTGATTCTTACCATGTAGAGCCGTTCGCGGCACGCCATGTAAAGGTCGAAGGCCTGCAGGGCCAACCGGTCGATCCGGGCGGCCAGCTCCGGCCACTCCGCATCCAGTTCCGAAGTCCACTCCTTGCGGCACTCCTCCCTGATGATCTCCTTCAGGGCAAAGATGAAGGCGAGGGACTCGGCCGGCGTATCCTCGGCCTGCACCGCCCGCACCTTCATCAATTGTTCGAGAATCTCGGTGACGTCCCCCGGCTCTTCGCTGCGCAGGTGGCGATACAAGCCGGTCAAGCCCGTCGAAAAGTTATGTCCGAGCGGATTGGCGAAACGATCCTTCTGTTTGGCCAGAAACCTGTTTGCGTCGGCCGAAAAGGCGGCGAGAACATGCTTGAGCCACCGCTTGACGATGACCTCTTCCTTCTCGATCAGCAATTGAAGAATCTTCATTAAAAACTCAAAAAAAAGGGGCGTACCCGTTTAGGAACTTTACTGAATATGAATGACTATTCAGTAATAGAAAGGAACTCCTATCATGTTTGTAATCTTTTTTCAAGAATAAAAAACGCCGGCCGGCCGCTTAATTAAAGTCCGGCCAAGCCGTCTTCAACCTTGATCAATTCGGGAAAAATCATGGAATGGCTAAGCAAAAAGTTCGCTGCACAGGGGTGGTGTGTTTTTTGCGGCCGGGGAAATGGATGTTTCCGGGCGGGCACCCCTCGGACAGAGGGCGATCGAAACTTCATAAATCCGCCGTCCTCTCCCGCAACCTTTCCATGAGCCCCGAATTTCTGGCCTGCAACCGGTGATTGGCGATGGCAATGGTTACCGCCTTGCGGCTGCCGATCACAATCACCAGCTTTCTGCCCCTGGTAATTCCGGTGTAAAGCAAGTTTCTCTGGAGCAGGGGGTAGTGCGCGGTGTGGACCGGAAAAATCACGCAGGGGAATTCCGAGCCCTGCGCCTTGTGAACCGTCACCGCATAGGCCAGTTGCAGTTCGTTGAGCTCGCCCAACCCATAGCTGACCGGCCGGTCGTCGAACTCCACGGTCATCACCCGATCGTCGTCATCGATCCCGGTCACAAAGCCGAGGTCGCCGTTGAAAACCTCTTTCTCGTAATTATTCCGGAGCTGCATGACCTTATCGCCTCTCCGGAAACGGACGCCGGAGCCGAAGTCCGCCGTTTGACCGGGAGCGGCCCGGTTGAGCACTTCCTGCAGGCGGAGGTTGAGATTCTCCACCCCGATCAGCCCTTTGCGCATCGGGGTCAGGACCTGAATGTCGCGCATGGGGTCATAACCGTATTTTTCGGCCAGACGCCCCGCGCAGAGCGAGACGATCTCATTTTCGATCTCCTCGAGGTTATCCCGGTTGATATAGTAAAAATCCTTCTCGCCGTGATAACCCGGCAAAAGATCGAAGAAGTCGCCGTTATTGACCCGGGCCCCGTTGACACTGATCAGACTGCCCTGCTGCTGCCGGAATATCCGGGTGAGGCGGGCGACCGGCGCCGCTCCCCAGTCGATGATATCCTTGAGAAAATTGCCGGGACCAACCGCGGGCAGCTGATCAACGTCGCCGACCAGCAGCACGGCGGCCCCGGTCGGCACCGCCCGCAGCAGGGCATTGGCCAGAACGATATCCAGCATTGAAACCTCATCGACCACCAGCAGATCAACCTCCAGGGGCTTGGCGCCATTGCGGCTGAAACCGCCTTCAAAGGCGGAAAACTCCAGAAGCCGGTGAATGGTCGAAGCATCGCGGCCGGCCGCCTCGGCCAGCCGCTTGGCGGCCCGGCCGGTCGGTGCCGCCAGGAGGATGCGCAACCCCTTTCCCTCCAGCATCAGCATCATCGCCTTAAGGATCGTGCTTTTGCCGGTGCCCGGACCGCCGGTAAGAACCGCCAGGCGGCTGGCCAGAACGAGGCCAAGGGCTTCCGCCTGTTCCTCCGCCAGCTCAAAACCAATTTTCCCGCGGATCTTGCGAAGCTCAGCGACCGGGTCGAGTCTGCCCCAGGGCGCCGGGCCGTCTCCGATCCGTACCAGGGATCCGGCCGCGCCCAACTCGGCATGATAGAGAAAACCAGGATAGACCCGCTCCCCGGAGATCACCACCTGTTCCGCCCCGGCCAGCTCCGGCAGCCCGGCCTCGACCAGTGCGGTCGGGACTTCAAGGAGAGTTCGGCCCGCCGCGAAAAGCTCGCCCCGCTCAAGATAACAGTGGCCCTGCCCCATGGCCTCGTCAAGCACGAACAGCAGTCCCGCCTTGATCCGGGCCGGATCATCTCTTGGCAGGCCCACCGACACCGCAATCCGGTCGGCGATCTTGAATCCCACTCCCCGGATATCCTCGATCAACCGGTAGGGGTTCTCCCTGACCACCCGCAACGCCTTTCTGCCGTAGGTTTTATAAATCTTGACCGCATAGGCGGCGGAAATATCGTGGCCTTGCAGAAAAATCATGATCTCATGAATATCCCGCTGCTCCAGCCAGGTCTCCTTGATCCTTGCAGCGAGCTTGCTCCCCAGGCCCTTAACTTCGGAGAGCCGCTCGGGATTGTGATCGAGCACTTCCAGGGTGTCGATCCCGAAGTGGTTGACGATCCGGGCGGCATTAACGGGCCCCACCCCCTTGATCAGGCCGGAGCCCAGATATTTCTCCATGCCCTTGATGGTTGTGGGCTTGACGATTCGGTGGCTTTCGAATTTAAACTGGCGGCCGTGGCGGGGATCCCTTTGCCAGCGGCCGGCAAGCTCCAGGGAAGAGCCGATCGGGGCATCGGACAGCATCCCGACCACGGTGACGGGCTCACTGCCGGGAGCATCGGGCTGGAGACGGGCGACCGTGAAGCCGGTTGCCTCGCTGTGGAAGGTGATCCGTTCGAGAACTCCGGAGAGCAGTTCCGCCGGAGTTTCGTTTTGGGGAGAAGTGGGTGGCGCTGGTCGTTTAAGCAAAATATCCACCAGAATGGTTTTTATCCGGCCGCCCCGGGGCCGAGGCCCTCTAAAAAGGTCCCGGCAGGATTCAGCAGCCGTGTTTGACCAGAAAATCACGGACCATTTCGTCCATGATTTCCTGCCGGCTCCTGCCGCTCTCGTTGATCAGGATCCAGGTACAGCGCTGATAGGCGCGATAAAGATCATCGGACACCTTGACGGTAATGGGGACCAGTTCCCGATCTTCCTCGGTTCCCATCAACTCGTGCGGCAGAAGGCTACCGCTTCCCCATAGGTAATGCCGCTGCCCCCGAAGATATCAAGGGCGCTGCCGATGGTGACGTCCAATTTGTTCCGGCCCAGTTCGCGAACCAGGCGAAGGTCCTCGATGTCCTTGACCCCGCCGGCATAGGTGGTGGGAATGGTCACCCAGTCGGCCAGATCGGCGAGCAGATCGACGGCCACCCCTTCGCATTTCCCCTCGACATCGGCGGCATGAATCAGGAACTCGGAACAGAAGCCGGCGAAAAAAGCGAGGGATTCGCGGCAGACCTCGATCTCGGTAAACTTCTGCCACCGGTCGGTCACCACATAGTAGCGCCCATCCCGTTGCCGGCAACTCAGATCGATCACCAGCCGGTCACTACCGACCAGCCCGGCCAGCTTACGCAAACGCTCTTCATGCACCACCCCGTCCTTGAAGACATGGGAGGTGACAATCACCGCCGCGGCTCCCTTGTCAAGCCAATCGAGGGCGTTGTCCGCGGTAATGCCGCCGCCAAGCTGCATCCCGCCCGGCCAGGCGGCCAGAGCCCCCAGAGCGGCCTCCTCGTTACCGGACCCGAGCATGATGATATGCCCGCCGGTCAGATTATCCCGCCGATACAGATCCGCATAGTAGGAGGGGGGCTGATCGGAGGCAAAGTTAGTCCGCAGGCCGGATTGATCCAGGTCGGACAGGGTGGAGCCGACGATCTGCTTGACCCGGCCTTCGTGGATGTCGATACATGGTCTGAATTTCATGATCCTCACTAAAAAACGCAACTTTCTGGTTTGTCTTCTGGTATTGGTTTGCTGTCATAAAATGAATCTGAGTCATAGTGGCATTACATGGCGAGAAGCCAGGAGCCAGGAGCCAGGAGCCAGAATGACTGATTTTAAAGCTTTTCTCCTGGATTCTGACTCATGACTTCTGGATTCTTGTGGAACACCGGCATGAATAAATCGCCAAAACCCCTTTATTATCGGGAGACTAACCAAACTCAGAAAGTTGAGTAAAAAAAATGGCAGCAAGGTCGAAACCCATGCCGCCATATAATCAGTTATTAAAAAAATGAGCAAATAATTAATGCCTGCCGGAGATGCAAGGCATCGGCCTGCGATGTGTAGAGGTGTTACATGAGCAGGCTGATAACACAGCAGATTCGGGGTTCTGTGATCGCTTACTTCGCCGTCAAGCTTCCTTGGCCAGATAAGTTGAAGGATCCAGATCGAGAACCTTGCCCGGCTTGACGCTGCCGATGGTGTCCTTGACCACGACCAGGGAAAGATCGGGCTGGTCCTTCTCGGGCTGAATCATCACCACGGTGTCGAAAAAACGGCCGACATCATGACAGGGCGCCGGAACCCCCTCGTCACTGATGCGATCATCATCACGATGGCGGAGGGCGGAGAACCAGATCTGCAAACCCAGGACATCGGCCATATCCTTGAGATCGGCGATCTCCGGGGCCGCGCTGTTCTCGAAATCATAGCCATCAATAATTATGATGCCCGGCATGAAAACATCCTGAACCACCAGATCGTTAACCCGCTCTTCGAGCTTGGGCCGGGTGAAATCAGCTTCCTTGAAGGTCATGATCAGCCGGTTGCGCAACACTTCGTCGCGAAGCTCCTTGCTGTCATCGAGCTTTACGCCCGCAAAAATATCCTTGATAATATCGTCATACCAGGCCCGGGTCTTATCGAGGCTCTGCCCGATACTGACATGGAGGACCTTGTTGCCCCGCAGGATATTATCAAGGGCAATCTGCACCAGGATGGCGGTCTTGCCAAGGCCTGGCCTGGACATCAACAAGCCCATGCGTTTATCTACCGGCTTGCCTTCGCTGTCCCGGGCAAAAATTCGTAACGGATTCTTATCGGCCAGATCCATTTTTTGCATATCTAATCTCCTGTAATTACGAAACTGTTTGGTCTCGTTCCAAGAACGCGCCATGCCGGCGGCTCCACTCTGACTCCAGCGGATTTAGCGCCGACCGGGCAGTTGGTTAATTAATCTTACTTCTTTTCCTTGAGCCGCTCTTTAACAATCTCTTCAGCGACATTCTTCGGAACCTGGCGGAAAGTAGAAAACTCCATGGTGAACTCCGCCTTGCCCTGGGTCAGGGAGCGCAAAATGGTGGAATAACCGAACATTTCGGAGAGGGGCACCTCGGCATCGATCACCGTGTAGTTGCCTTCCTCGGAGGTGCCGAGCACCATGCCGCGCCGCTGATTCAAACTGCCCATCACCGAGCCCTGAAATTCGGTGGGTCCTTCGACGGAGACCTTCATGATCGGCTCCATCAGGATCGGCTTGGCCTTCATGTAGCCCTGCTTGAAGGCGCCGACCGCGGCGAGCTGGAAGGCCACATCGGAAGAGTCCACCGAATGGGAGTTACCGTCGTTAATGACGACCCGCACCCCGGTAACGGGAGCCTCGGCCAGGGCGCCTTTTTTAAGGCTTTTCTGGAAACCCTTGTCGCAGGCGGAGATAAACTCACGGGGGATCGAGCCGCCGACGATGTTGTCGACGAATTCGTAATCACCCTCTTCCAGGGGCTCAAGGTAACCGGCCACCCGACCGAACTGGCCGGAGCCGCCGGTCTGTTTCTTATGGGTATAGTCGAAGTCGGCCCGCTGACTGATCGTCTCCCGGTAGGAGACCTGGGGCGCCCCGACTTGGACTTCAGCGTTATACTCCCGCTTCATCCGTTCAATATAGACCTCGAGATGGAGCTCGCCCATACCCGAGATAATGGTCTCGTTGCTTTCGTCATCCACAAAGGTCTTGAAGGTCGGATCTTCCTTGGTGAACCGGTTCAGGGCCTTCGACATATTACCCTGGGCCTTGTTGTCGACCGGCTTTATGGCCAGAGAGATAACCGGTTCGGGAATGTACATGGAACTCATCGAATAATTGACCGAATCGTCGCAGAAGGTGTCACCGGAAGCGCAATCGATCCCGAACAGGGCGACAATATCGCCGGCGCCGGATTCCTGGATCTCCTCCATCTCATCGGAATGCATCCGGACCAGGCGGCCGACCTTGACTTTCTTGCCGGTTCGGGTGTTAATGATGGAATCGCCTTTTTTGATGGTGCCCTGGTAGGTCCGGAGGTAAGTGAGCTGACCGTAGCGGCCCTCCTCGAGCTTGAAGGCTAATGCCACCATCGGATCATTCGGATTGTTGGTGACCTTGACCTCAACTTCGTCGTGATCGAGATCCAGGGCGATATTCTCAATATCGGTCGGACAGGGCAGATAATACATGACCGCATCGAGAAGACTCTGCACTCCCTTGTTTTTATATGCCGAGCCGACAAAGACCGGGGTGATCCCCAGTTCGAGGGTCCCGAGGCGCACCGCCTCGATAATCATTTCCGGGGTGGGGGTACCTTCCAGTATCGCCTCCATCAACTCTTCGGAGAACATGGAAGCGGCATCGAGCAGCTGCTCGTAGAGTTCCTCCGCCTCATCCCGCAGTTCGGCGGGAATCTCATCCTCGCGAATTTTCTCGCCGAATTCACCCTCGTAATAGACCGCCTTCATGGTGACGATATCGATAACGCCCTTCATGTCACCTTCGAGACCGATGGGCAGCTGCATGGGTAGCGCGTTGAGATCGAGTTTTTCCCGGAGCTGCTGGGTGACCCGGGCCGGATTGGCGCCGGTGCGATCGCATTTGTTGATGAAGGCGATGCGCGGCACCTTGTAACGGGTCATCTGCCGGTTAACCGTAATGCTCTGGGACTGGACGCCGCCGACCGAACAGAGAATCAGCACGGCCCCGTCCAGAACCCGCAGGGCTCTTTCAACCTCGATGGTGAAATCGACGTGGCCGGGGGTATCGATAATATTAATATCGAGATCCTTCCAGGTACAGTTGGTAGCAGCCGAGGCGATGGTGATGCCCCGCTCCTTTTCCAGTTCCATGGAATCCATCTTGGCGCCGACTCCGTCCTTGCCCCTTACCTCGTGAATGGCATGGATCCTGTCGGTATAAAACAGAATCCTCTCAGTCAGCGTAGTCTTGCCGGAGTCGATATGGGCGCTGATCCCGATATTTCTGACCTTGCTCAGATCTCTACTCATGTTCCACTTCCTCTAAAATTACATTTGCGGCGAATTTAATAATCCGCCCTGATCAAGTTGCCTTCAGTGATGAAATGAAAAAAGCCCCGCATGCTGGGGCTGACAACGAATTAACGACCTATTCGATCTCAAAAAAACAGGGGTGGTTCGATAAACAGGTAAAGCTAACCTTAACCCCCCACGATGTCAAGCAAAAAGAGCGTTGCCACGCCCGTAAAAAAACCCCCTGTTCCCGAAGATAAAACAAAAGGGGCCTGGGAGTTGGCGGACCGGCAAGCCGTTATCCTCAAAAAACCGGGCCGGCTCCAGGCAAAGATGCCCTTATAAATCATTACTATTTGTTGTTGATCTCACTGTGGGCGGGTGGCGAAATTGCCGCCACCTTTCGGAGGGGGACCGAGTAAGGCCCGCGTCGGGCCGCACGCTGATATACAATCATGCCAATCACGATCGTCACTTACCCGCGCCCTACCCGCTCGGGAAGCCTTACAAATTCAGGGTTATATCCGTGCCAGTCTAAATAGCTGCCATCGGGCCGGCGGTCCTAGGACTCGAAAGAATCGGCGAACAGTTGTTCGATTGCCCTGCGGCCATCCTCGGTAAGATGCCTGGTCCCGGTCCCGACAAAGGTTTCATGTTCGATCCGGGGATGATCTTGGCGCCAGGCCCCGTCGCGCCAGGTGTACCAGCCCTTGCGCACCTGGCCGTAGACGTGAACCGGCCGGTTGAAGAGCTTGGCCAGCTCCACAGCCCAACCGGTGCCACCCTTGACGGTGTTGTCATCCTGAATGGTGCCGACCACGAAGATCTGATGGCCGTTATTGACCATATGGAAGATGACCTGCAGAACCTTGCGGAGTTTTTCCGCTTCGTAGTAGTTGCGCTTCATCATCTTCGAGGCGAGTTCCATACTGATATCGCCGCGGCGCAACTCCTCGTCGGAGACAACCACCAGGTTCCGGTTCCGGTTGGGAGTCCGGCCGGCAAAGGTGAAATTGACTTCCTTTATTCCCCATTTCTCGGCGACCTCGCCGAAATAACTTTCGGCCCCCTGTAGTCCGCCGCTGTATAAAGTAGAATTTTCCTTGACCAACATGTCACACCTTCCGGTTAAGGTTTGCGATTCGTCCCGCTTCTTGCATATTCCATATTACATGATCTTTATTACACTTTCCAAAGCCCTTGACAATCATAAGGTTCGAAATTATTGTTTAGCGATAAAGATTCCCAATAACGTTCAAGTAAAAGTATATCAAACCACAGGATAAGGAGAAACCAATGGCTGAATTTAAATGTGAAAAGTGCGGCGAAACCAAGGAAGGCAGGTGTAAGCCGAAAAAGTGTCCGGCCTGCGGCGAAGCCGGAGTAATGGCGAAACAGGAAGAAAAGAAATCTTCGGGTTGCGGTTGCGGTTGTACCTGCGGTTCAAAATAGTCCAGCCCCACCAAGCCTTCACAATCCCCGGCTCTTTCGGCCGGGGATTTTTTTTGCCCGAACCCCGGCCCCGGATTTCTCACAGCCCCTTACAGCCTGGCACATAAATCCGCCACCCTCTTCCCCAACTTAAAGCCGTCGGAGACTGCGGTCGCATCCGGCTCCTTGCAGCAGGCCACCCCGTAATGCCCTGAAGCGTCCATCGGGTCGCCGACTATAATCATCCCGTAAATCAGCATGCACTGCAGGATGGAAAAAATGGTGGTTTCCTTGCCGCCGCTATGATGGTTGCCGGAAGCGAAGGCGGCCCCGACCTTGTTTTCCATCTCGCGCCGCAGGCCGACGAAATCGTCGAAGACCTTCTTGAGCTGGGCCGCCATCAATCCGAAATAGACCGGAGAACCGGCAATAACCCCGGCGGCATTGCGAAAATCTTCCTTGCTTACTTCGTCGGTATTCCTCAGGACCGGCTCGGCCCCGGCCGCGCCGACCCCTTCGGCAATCGCCTCGGCCAGCTTCCTGGTATTGTTGCTCTTGGAATAATAAAGGATCAGCACCTGCATTTTCGTCCCTCCATACTGGTTGTTTGGTTAACATCATACCAACGAAAGATCAACGGGTTGCCGACCCGGCGAATGTCCCGTTAGCGAATATTCCGCCCGGCTGCGAGGCAAATTGTCCTACAATGTAGTTGACAGTTTCAATCTCCTTGGCTAGTGATTAGCAGAGATATCCGAAATTATCTACCGTTAGATTTCGGTCGTGATCAACATAAGGTGTGGAGATTATAGAAGAATGTCATCTACTAAAAACTGTTGGGAAATAAAAAAATGCGAACGGCAGCCGGGCGGGGCTAAAACCGAAGAACTCGGAGTCTGTCCTTCGGCGGTGCCGGGCAGTTACGACGGGGTTAACAACGGAACCAACGGCGGCAGATTCTGCTGGCGGATCGCCGGAACCTTCTGTGGCGGCAAACCCCAGGGCACGGCCGCCCAGAAGACCTTCAACTGTCTGAGTTGTGAATTCTTCAAAAAGGTGGTGGCCGAAGAGGGAGCCGACTTCATCCTGTCCCCTGCCGATTTCTAGAGCAGCCGGATTAGTTTTATCCGGAAATATACCCCCGGCTTTTTCAGCTCAGGGAATCGAGCTTTTCGGCCAGGGTCTTTTCCGGTACCGCCCCGGTTATCCGGTCAACTTCCCGCCCGTTGCGAAAAAAGAGAAAGGCCGGCACACCGCGGATGGCACAGCGGGAGGCGGCGGCCAGATTCACCGTGCTGTCGATTTTGGCAACAACAGCCCGGCCCCGGAAACGATCGGCCAGACTTTCGACCACCGGCATCATGCCGCGGCAGGGTCCGCAGGTCGGAGAAAAGAAATCGAGCATCACTACCTGATCGGTGGAGGCGAGAAAGGAGTCAAAATTGGCATCGCTCACTTCCGCGGCGCCAAGCTGCGCCCCGCTCAAATCGAGCGCAGCCTTGCATTTGCCGCATTTCGGCCCGAGATGCTGCTTTGCCGCCGAAACCCTGTTCTTCGCGCCGCATTTCCGGCAGGTTACCACCATGTCTCCCATTTCTCCATCCTCGCTCCTGTCGTGGTTTGCCAAGCCATCCTGTGACTTTCTACGAACTTTGTCAATCTTTACTGACAATCCAAATTGAGCCTAATCGCGACGCATGTCAAGGGGTTAATAACATGAGTTTTCGGCGTGGGTTCCTCGCATCCACCAAAAGTCACGGCCCCGGCAGGATTGATTTAAAGCTTTTCTCCCAGCTTCCGACTCCTGTATTCGGTGGGCTCCCGGGCCAGCTTCGCCAGACTCGCTTCGATAAAGGCCGGCAGGTCGGCCGGGCTCCGGCTGGAGATCAGATTGTTGTCGATTACCACCTCCTGATCGAGATATTCGCCGCCGGCGTATTTGATATCCTCGACAATCGATTTCCAGCCCGTCACTTTCCGTCCCTCGAGAACCCGGGCCGTGATCAACAGCTGCGGGCCGTGACAGATCTAAAAAACCGGTTTAATCCGGGTCATGAACTCTTTGACAAAAGCGACCGCCTGGGGATCGGCCCGCAGGTTGTCGGGCGAATGGCCCCCGGGAATAAGGAGGGCGTCAAAATCGTCCGCCGCAGTCTCAGCCACCGCCCGCTCGACCGTCACTTCAGTTCCCTTTTTCTTGCCTCTGACGGTTTCTCCGGCCTTAAGGCCGATATGGACCAGCTGGTGGCCGGCCGCCCTGAATGCCGCAGCCGGTTCAACATATTCGGAATCTTCAAACTGATCCGCGATGATAATTGCCACTTTTGCCATAACCTCTCTCCCTGATTAGAATCCTTCTCAATCGTTCACGAATCCAGGATTAACCTGTCGCCATCTTTTCTGATATCATCAGATTTCAGGGTCAGTGAAGTCAAGAAATTCCGAAAAAGCAGCGGCGATTTTCCATCCGCAACTTTGGTATTCCGGCAGTCGCCGACCCAGCTGCTCGCTTTGGAATTTAGTCTGGGCTTGGGTGAAAGGTTCGCGAAAAAGCCCAGGGAGGAATAGCGCGATGATGCCCATTCATGAACTGCTAAGCCGCATCCGCTGGGATCGGGAGTTCGGCAGCGGCAATTTCGAGATCGGTTATTACGACCGGCTTGAAAATAAGATTATCCGGGTCCCCTTCAGCGTCCTGATTTTCCCCGGGGACCGGCGCGATTCGGTCCTGATTATCGAGGCGGACGGGGAGAGCCGCTCCCTTCCTTTACATCGGATCAAAGAGGTCTACCGAAACCGGAAACTTATCTGGCAGCGCCGTCATTGACCCGCGTCCTGCTAAGCGGCTGCCGGCCCTGTCGCTTCAGCCCGCTTCGATCGTTGCTTTACGTGCGTGAAGCCCGGCGCCGCAGGGTGATTTGCATTTTTCGACATAATCAGGTATAGTTAGAGTTCAATGTACGCAGAGTACAAATTCATTTTAAGCATTTACTGCTAATCCTGCGCAGTCCGGTTTTTATCCAAACGATATTGTCAGCACCTTTATATTCGGCAATAATATTCAAGACGGCACCGGCTCTGCCAACGTGAAAGGGTTTTCATGTTATATACCGATGAACCGGCGATCAACCTCAATACCACTCAACCCCAAACCACCGCCTCGGTGGACCGCAGCGAAGTTCCCGACAAAAACTGGGAAGACTGGCGCTGGCACCTGCGCCACTCGATCAGGGATATCGACACCGTCGAGAGGCTTCTCGACAGGAAGTTCTCTCCCGCCAAAAAAGCGCGGCTCCAGGAGACCGTCGCCAAATTTCCGGTCGCGATCACCCCTTACTACTTCAGCCTGATCGACCGGGATGATTTCGAAAACGACCCGGTCTTCCGGCAGTCGGTGCCCGATCCGAACGAACTGTGCGTTTCCAGGCACGAAAAGGCCGATCCCCTCTCCGAGGACAAGGACAGCCCGGTGCCGGGCCTCACCCATCGCTATCCGGACCGGGTCCTGTTCCACGTCTCGAATCTCTGTTCGATGTACTGCCGCCACTGCACCAGAAAAAGAAAGGTCGGTGACGTCGACTCGATCCCCGACCGGCAGACCATGCAGGCCGGGATTGACTATATCCGGGAGACCCCGGTGATTCGCGACGTCCTGCTCTCCGGCGGCGACCCCTTCCTGCTCTCCGACGACCGGCTCGACTGGCTGCTCAGCGAGCTCCGCAAGATCGACCACGTCGAAGTGATCAGGATCGGAACCAGAACCCCGGTGGTCCTGCCCCAGCGGATCACCGACAAGCTGGTCAAGGTGATCGCCAGGCATCATCCGGTCTGGATCAACACCCATTTCAACCACCCCCGGGAGATCACGAGCCGCTCGGCCAAAGCCCTGCAAATGCTGGCCGACGCCGGCGTCCCCCTGGGCAACCAGTCGGTCCTCCTGGCCGGGGTCAACGACTGCCCGAGAATCTACAAGGATCTGGTCCACAAGCTGGTCAAGAACCGGGTCCGGCCCTATTATCTTTACCAGTGCGACCTTTCGGAGGGGTTAGACCATTTCCGCACCCCGGTCGGCAAGGGCATCGAGATCATCGAAAGCCTGATCGGCCACACCAGCGGCTTCTCGGTGCCGACCTACGTGATCGACGCCCCCGGCGGCGGCGGCAAGATCCCGGTAATGCCCAACTACCTGATCTCCTGGTCGACCAACAAGGTGGTGCTGCGAAACTACGAAGGGGTGATATCCACCTACAAGGAGCCGGACTCCTACCGTCCTTTCTTCTGCGACCGGGAATGCTCGGAATGCCACCTGAACCTGGCGCTCGACAACGACTGCGACGAAAGCAGGGTGGTGGGGATCTCGCGGCTGCTGGCGGACTATAAGAGTACCACCACCCTGGTCCCGGAAGACAACCTGCGCTTACGGAGAAGGGACGATGGCTGATCAACTCACCACAATCGGCAGCTCCACCGTGCAGCACGGCAAGGACAACGACCGGATTTACCTGATCAAGCTGGCCGACGAAGATATGCCGGAGCTGCTCGGCCAAATCGACGAGCTGGCGGCCGAAAAGAACTACGGCAAGATCTTTGCAAAGGTTCCGGTCCACTGGATGACCCCCTTCGCCGAGGCGGGCTATACCTCCGAGGCCCTGGTGCCCTTCTTTTTCGAGGGCAGGGAGGATTGCCACTTCATGGGCAAGTATCATGACCGGAACCGGGCCGTCGAGTCCGATCAGGACAAGATCACCGAGGTGATCGGTCTGGCCCGCCGGAATGGCCACGAGTCCCGCCCCGAAGCTGCCGATCGATACGAGATCAGGCGATGCCTGCCGGAAGAGTGTGCGGAAATGGCCGGGCTGTTCGGGGAGCTCTTTGCCAGTTATCCCTTCCCGATCCATGATCCCGACTATATCGAGCGGACCATGGCCGAGGATGTCGTCTACTACGGGGTCTGGAGCCGGAACGGCCAGCTGGTGGCCCTGGCCTCGGCCGAACAGGATCCGGTTGAGAGCAATGTCGAGATGACCGACTTCGTCACCGCCCCTTCCCATCGGCGCCAGGGCCTGGCCCGGCAACTGCTTGAGGTGATGGAAGCGGACATGGGGTGGCGGGGAATCACCGTGGCCTACACCATCGCCAGGGCTAAATCAATCGGGATCAACAAGACCTTTGCCAATGCCGGCTACATCTACGGCGGCACTCTGGTCAACAATACCCAGATCTGCGGCCGCCTGGAAAGCATGAACGTCTGGCACAAACGGTTGAACCCTTTGAGCTAAGCTCCGTCCCGGCCGCCTGCCCGGGCGCTTTTCCCGCCAACCCCGGGATTTTAACCTTCCGACACCCGAGCCGTTCTCGAACGCGCCCTGATTCAGGAAAAAGTCACGGGATGGCGGCGTCCGACCTGAATCAGAAATATCTGCCGATCTGGATCAGGACCGAGTCGATCCCCCGGTTATCGTCGTGAAGGTTCCCGTTTGAGAGGTGATGGATGCGGAAATTGCCATACCAGATAATGCCGCCGCCGCTCATAAAGTCGCAGCCGACCCCGGCCTGGGGATTGAAGTTTAGCCGCAGACCCTGGTCCTCGACCTGAAAATCGGAGTAGATCAGACCGATTCCCGCCTCGACATAGGGCCGCCACCGGACCGACGCTTCAGCCAGATAATATTGGGCCAGAATATTGGCCGAACTGAACAGCCGGATCCCTTCCTCGTAATCGGCCACTCCCAGGCTGCCCTCCACCTTGAAGAAGAGCAGTTCGGGGGCGGGATGCGGCCAGATATCATCGTAATCATACTGGAGGAGGCCGTTGATCTGAAAAAAGCCGAAGGTGGGCGGCGAATCGTAGCTATGCCCGAAGGTCAGCCCCGCCCCGAGCCGGTCCGGCGAGCTGAACCCACCGTCGGCCAATGCCGGCCCCGGCAGCAGGTTGACCAGTGCCATGATTATTGCCAGACGGGCCGGGGCGGGAAATTCCGTTATCTTACCCCAAAATTGTTTCCCGGAGAAAGCCGGGCGCCCGGCATTTCTGCCTTTCACTTTCACTCGACCACATTGACTGCGGCCGGACCGCGCTGCACGGTGCGGTGATAGGTCACCGCCGGTTCCCCGAAGGCCATGGCGTAACCGAGCTGGTGGCTCTCGGGGATGTTCAGTCGGCCGGTCAGTTCGGGGCAGACGGCAAGGACCATCATGAACATTCCGTCCCAGACCGTTCCGACTCCACGGGCCTCGGCCATAAGCTGGAAGGTGGTCAGGGCGATATGGCTGTCCTGGACCGGACAGGGTGCCTCGCGGGGAGCGCTGGTCAGGAGCAGATGGGGCGCGCCCCGGAAGATCACATCCCGGCCCTCTTCCCGCCAAACCTTGAGCGCCGTACCGAGATACTGGGCGACAATTCCCTCGGGCAGCCACCCCTTCTCTTCCAGTGATGCCAGTTTGTCCATCACCTCGCACCGCAGCCGGTCCATGACCACTCCCTCTCTGACCACGGTAAAAAGCACGGACTCGCTGTTAACCCCGGTTGGGGCATGGCAGGCGACGGCCAGCAACTCATCGATAAGCTCCGGGGCAAGATCCTTGCCGGTATAGCGCCGCACCGTGCGCCGCCCCTTGATCAGAGTCTCCAGCGCTTGCGGATCGGGCAGATTGTTTTCGAGGTCGACGCTGGCGTCGGGATCCCGGCCGAGAATCGAGACCGCCCCGGTCGGGCAGATCGCCAGACAGTGCTGACAGCGGATACAGCCGCCTTCATCGGTGATCCTCGGGTAGTCGTCCAGGACAATAACCCCGCCCGGGCAATCCGTGGCGCACTCGCCGCATTGGATGCAACGCTCCTCGTCAATCTTAAACTGGATCATATCTTCTCCTTTTTCACTATTCTCCGCTTAAACATTATCTTGCCCCAGAATAGCACAATTCACCCCCGAATCCGCAAGCCGGAAAGAGAACCCGCCCAGCCTCCTGAACCTGATTTTTCTTTTTTTCCTTCAAAATCAAGGCGAAATCTGGCATAATGATTTTTTAACTATCTGAAAAGAGGCGAAAAATGAGCAGGCAAAGCAAAGTGGACGAAATATGCGATCAGGTGCGGGAGATATTTAACCCCCCGCGGATCAGGTTCCTGAAGATCTCAAGATATCCGGCCTCCTGCGGGATAAGGATCGGCTTCGACTACCGGAACGGCGCCAAGGTCATCACCTTTTCAAAAAAATACCTCGACGAACATTCCGAGGATCAGCTGGCCGGTTTCCTCGACAAGGCCGGATTGTCGAAACTCAAAGAAAACGGCGATCAGCATCTGGAACTGGACTGACCGGCGGCCCGAGGCTTCCCGGAGCTCCTTTTCATCACCGCCCCCCTTGCCGGCCGATCTCCGCAAAAGCCGCCGATCTCCTAAACCCGCCCCGCCCTCCACCTGTCGTGCAGTCTCTAATCTTGAACCGTGAGGGCCTGCCGAATTGTTTGCCTTGCCGGCAATTCACCTTTGATCTCCAGCCCTGATCACGGGCGGGAGAATTGCCATTCCCCGGGGCGTTCGATAACCCGCCGGCTCGGCACGCTTATAATTGCCGCTCGGGAATGAGCCGCATCGTCGCCCTCCTGGATCCGGGCCCTTCTGGAACACTCTCCCCAGGTATTCAAGTCCGACTCTGATTTTTCACTCTCCTGAATCCGTGAGCGTTCGAGAATGGTGCAGATGCAAGGCGGCAACGATGTTGATAATACTAATGGTATATCACCGAGTTGCCAACGCCGCAGATGCGCCGTTATCGGGCGCTCACGGCTTCAGGATTCTGGTCAGGAAACCATCCAACTGATTGGCAAAGGCCTGTCGATCCCTCTGGCTGAGGGTGGCCGGCCCGCCGGTATCGATCCCGTTAATTCTCAGTTCGTCCATAAAGTTCCGCATCGACAAGCGCTCCCGGATGGTTTCTTCGGTGTATAGCTCTCCGCGGGGATTAAGGGCGAAAGCGCCTTTGGCAACAACGTCGGCGGCAAGGGGAATGTCGGCGGTAATGACCAGATCGCCTTTTTCAACCCGGCGAACAATCTCCTTGTCGGCCACGTCCTGGCCGGCCGCTACCCGGATTGTCCTGATAAAGGAGGAGGAAGGGATGGCCAGGGTTGAGTTGGCCACCAGGACCATTGGCACCTTTACCCTTTCCGCGGCCCGGAAAAGTATTTCCTTGATCACATTCGGACACGCATCGGCGTCAACCCAGATCTGCATCCGGTCGGTCTCCTGAATAAATGATGAAACCCGCCAATTTAACAATACCGGCAGCTGAGTTTCGCCTAAGTGGCTCTATAGAATACTCAGCTCAAGCTAAGAGGTTCTCTATATGCGTAATCTGTCTTTCGACCGCGGGAAGAAATCTTTTGTTTCAGGTGCGATAAGATTTCCCGTGCTCGTTCGAAATGACAGAAATCTCTATTGTATGGGAAACAAACCGGCTGAGTTTCATTAAGAACCCCTTTTGCTAAAGAGCTGTTTTTCCCCACCACAATTTTCAATTCTAAATTTTCCCTTGCCGGTTGCCCGGGGTATCCCTTTATAATCTATATTTGATGGCGTCGCAAAAAGTGATTTGCCATCTCATTGCGAGGAGCGAAGCGACGAATTAATCCAGCATTCTCAAATAGTTACATAATCCTGGAATGCATCGCTGCGCTCGCAATAACTGATTTTTAGACTATTTGCGTCGCCATTAAAAAAAGGAGCCGCCGTGCCGCCCACCACCGCCTGTCTCGATAAAAAAGTGCTGAAGGCCTTTTTCAATACCGCCCTGGCCGACCGGCAAAACGTGGTGCTTCAAGCCGCCGCCCTCGATGACCCCAGGGAAGAATTTGCCCGATCGGTCGTCGAGGGCCTGGCCTCATCCTCTCGGGAATTGGAGTGCCGCTTTTTGTATGACGCCCGGGGCAGCGCGCTCTATGAAAAAATCTGCAGCCAACCGGAATACTATCTAACCCGCACTGAGGAGAGCATCCTGAAAAAGTGGGCCGCGGACATTTCCGGGCTTACCGGCCTCTGTACCCTGATCGAACTTGGTTCGGGTAGTTCGGTAAAAACCAGTCACCTGCTCTCCGCCTATCAGACCCGGTACGACAAGGTCTGTTACACCCCGATCGACATCAGCCGCAGCGCCCTGAACGATGCGGGCCGCGCCATCGCCAAGCAGCACCCCGGGATCCAGATCGTGGGAATCCACGGCACCTATGGCGATTCTTTCCCGTTGATACAATGTGCCTCCCCCGCCCTGGTGATATTCCTCGGCAGTACCCTCGGCAATTTCAGCCCGGCGGAGGAAGAGCTTTTCTGGACCGATCTTTCGGCGCACATGCGTCCCGGCGATTATTTGCTGCTCGGCGTCGACCTTTTGAAGGATCCCGGCTTGCTGGAAGCGGCTTATAACGATGCCGCCGGGGTCACCGCCCGATTCACCCTTAACTATTTCGCCCGAATGAACCGGGAGCTCGGCGCCGGACTCGATCTCGACCGCTTGAGCCACCGGGCTCTCTTTAATCCCGAGAAGGAACGGGTCGAGATTTTCACCCGGTTCGATGCAGCCCAGACTATCCGGATCAAACCCCTCCATAAATCATATGCCATTGCCGCAGGGGAGCAGATCCTCCTGGAGATCAGCCGCAAATTCAGCCTCGCCGGGGTTAAAAACTCCCTTAGCGGATTCGGGCTGCATCCGGTCCGGACCTATACCGACGACCGGGGATGGTTCGGGCTTCTCCTCCTTGAAAAACGGGAGGAGGCGAAACGGTGAGCGCGAAGTCTCCGGAAAATCATACGGTGCGAGACGGTCTTTGCGGGATCTGCCCGGCCGGCTGCTGGGTCCGGGTCCATATGGAAAACGGCCTCATTAAAAAAGTCGAACCCCGGCCCGATCATCCCCTCGGTTCGATCTGCCGCATCGGCCGCCACTCCGGGGATATCGTCCATGATCCGGACCGTCTTGCTCACCCGCTGCGCCGGAAAGGCGCCAAGGGTACCCATGATTTCGAACGGATCAGCTGGGACGACGCCTATGAGATCATGGTCACCAGGCTGACCGAACTAAAGAAAAACCACGGCCCGGAATCGACCGCCATCTATACCGGCCGGGGAAGCTTCGACCTGGCCCTCTGCGATCTGTTTCAGCCGGCCGGAACGGCAGTCTCCTCGGCCTCCAGCGTCCTCTTTCCCTTCGGCTCGCCGAATACCCTGGGGGTCGGCGCCCTCTGCTACGTCTCCTTCGCGATGATCGCCCCCCACGTCACCATGGGGGAAATGTATATCACCATGGAGCCGGACCTTGACCAGGCTGAACTGATCGTGGTCTGGGGCGCCAACCCGGCCACCGATTCACCACCCCTTGCCATGGAGCGGATTCTCCGGGCCGGGCAGCGCGGCGCCCGGGTAATTGTCATTGATCCCCGCCGCAGCGAAACCGCCCGGCAAAGCGGGGCCGAATGGATTGCGATCCGGCCGGGGACCGACGGCGCCCTTGCCCTCGGGCTGATAAACGTTTTGATTGACGAAGAGCTCTTCGACGAGGATTTTGCCGAGAACTGGACGGTCGGCTTTGCCGAACTGCGCCAGCTTGTCCGGCATTACCGGCCGGAGGTGGTGGCCGGGATAACCGGGGTCACCGCGCCCGCCGTGGTGGAACTGGCCCGCAGCCTGGCCGACGCGCGGGGCGCCTCTCCGGTAATGTATACCGGCCTGGAATATTCCGACAGCGGCGTCCAGGCGATCAGGGCGGTCTTCACCTTGTGGGCCCTGGCCGGCCAGCTTGATGTGCCCGGCGGCCTGTTGATCCGGATGAAGGACAATGTCTTCCCCCAGAACCGTGAACATCTGGTCGCCAATCCGGATCTCAGAAAGGCCTTGGGCCGGGACCGTTTTCCGATCTATTCTCAGTACCGGGGGGAATCCCATGCCATCGCCCTCCCCCAATCGGTGCTCGACTCGGTGCCCTATAAAATAAGGGGACTGATTATCCTGGGCGGCTCGATTATCACGGCCTGGCCCAATCCGGCGCTCTGGAAAAAGACCCTTGGCGCTCTCGACTTCCTGGTCACCATCGACCGCTACCATACAGCCGACTCGGCCTATGCCGATCTCGTGCTGCCCGCCACCACCCAGTACGAAACGACCTCATACATGCGCTACGGCCCGGTTTTTACCATCCGGGAAAAGCTCCTGGAACCCCTGGGCGAGGCACGCAGCGATTTTCTCATTTTAGCCGAACTTGCCAGGCACCTCGGCTACGGCCACCTCTATCCCCAGTCCGAGGAAGCCATCCTGGACCGCGCCTTGGAAAACAGCGGCTTCGCAGTGGAGGAAGTTCGCCGGCAGGGGGGAACCGTCCAGCTGGAACCGGTCATGCTCCAATATAAAAAATGGGAGAAGGGGCTGCTGCGCCTGGACCGCCAGCCCGGTTTCGAAACCCCCGGCGGCAAGTTCGAGATCGCTTCCTCGATTCTGGCGGAACACGGTTACGAGCCTCTGCCGGTCTACACCGAGCCCCGGGAAGGCCCGCAAACCCGCGCCGACCTCGCCGAAAGCTACCCCCTCGTTTTCAATTCCGGTTCGAGAAGCACATTCGACTTCCGGAGCCAGCATCACGGGGTGAAGAGCCTTAATCGCCATCAACCGGACCCGACCATAACCATGAACTCCGCGGACGCGGCCCATCGCGGCATAGCGGATGGGGACTGGGTCCGGGTCAGGACCGAACGCGGCGCGGTAACTTTCCGGGCCCGGGTTACCGAAAATATCGTGGGGGGCGCGGTCGATGCCGTCATGGGCGGCGGCGGCCCCCTGGGACCGGAATCATGGCAGCAGTGCAATGTCAATGAGCTGACCGACCTCGACCAGTACGACCCGATTTCCGGTTTCCCGATCTACAAGTCACTGCTCTGCGAGGTAGAAAAAGCAGAGCCGCCCGGGGCGCGCTCAGCGGCAGCCTGTGCGCCGCCGGTGCCCGACAACCCGGAAGAGACGGGCGGGCAGGGACCTCCCCCGCCGCCCCGGCAGGCAACCCGGAAAGTCTATCTCGACCATAACGCCACGACCCCGGTGGCCCCCGAGGTCCTGGAGGCGATGCTGCCCTTTTTCCGGGAGGATTTCGGCAATCCTTCAAGTATCCATCTCGGCGGGGTCGGGCCAAAAAAAGCGGTGGCCAGGGCGCGCCGCCAGGTGGCCGGCCTGCTCAATTGCAGCGCCCGGCGGATTATCTTCACCAGCGGCGGATCAGAGGCCGACAATCTCGCCATTACCGGGGCGATCAAGGCCAAAGGATATACGGCCGGCCATCTGATCACCTCGACCATCGAGCACCCGGCCGTACTGGGACCGATCAACGAACTCGAGCGCCGGGGCTTTCGGGTGACCAGGCTCCCGGTCGACCGACAGGGCATGGTCAGCCCCGCCGCGGTGGCCCGGGCGATTCGGCCCGACACCGTTCTGATCTCCATCATGCTGGCCAACAATGAGTTCGGCACCGTTCAGCCTCTCCGGGAAATAGCCCGGATCGCCGCCCGGCAGGGGGTGACGATCCATACCGATGCCGTCCAGGCCATGGGCAAGATCGGGGTTGACGTTGTTGACTTGGGGGTGGATCTCCTGACTGTTTCCGCCCATAAGATGTACGGACCGAAAGGGATCGGCTGCCTCTATGTTAAAAAAGAGACCCCCCTGGAGCCCCTGATCAGGGGAGGCGGCCAGGAGCACGGTTTGCGCTCCGGCACCGAAAACGTCCCGGCGATAGTCGGCTTCGGCCAGGCCAGCGTCCTGGCCGACAGCTGGTTGCAAAGGGATGGTTCCGCCGGAATGGCCGGCTTGCGGGACTATCTGTTCAAGGAGCTCCTCGGCAAGATCCCCGCAGCACGGAGAAACGGTTCCACAGAATCCAGCCTGCCCAATACCCTGAACATGATCCTGCCCGGCTGGCGCGGCGAATCCCTGGTTTTGTTTATGGACCGGAAAGGGATTTCCTTCTCCAGCGGTTCAGCCTGCAAATCGGGCAATCCCGCCCCCTCCCCGGCCCTGCTGGCCCTGGGCCTCAGCGAAGCGGAGGCCCATTGTTCGGTACGTTTTTCCCTGGGCAGCTCCACCACCAAAGAGGATATCGACTATACGGTCGGGGAAATCTCCACGCTCTTTGCCGACCAACCCTACGCGGTTCGTTTTGTCCCGTGCCGGTAAAGGGGCGGCAGAGCGGAGCGGCCCGTAATATCGCGATTAAGCAAGCCTCAGGCTTATCGTGCAGATCGCTCAGGAGCCGTTGACGCCGGGGCGGCGCGAATCATCGCCACCCCCGCCAGGCTCAGGATCAGGACCGCCACTCCGGCGCTGTAAAAGGCCCAGGACAGACCGAACAAATCCATCACCCAGCCGGTACCGAGCGAGCCGAGAAAAATGCCGGCGCTCATCGAAAGATTGAAGACCCCCATCATGGTCCCATGCCCGAAGATCCTACCCTCCTCGGTGGCCAGGGCTCCCAGCGCCGGCCAGAGCATGGCCACGCCCGCGCCCAGCACGACGAACAGCCCCAGATACTGGCGGAAATCGACGGCGAGGGGGACCAGAACGATGATCAGGCTGACGATCATGCAGCCGATAGTCAGCAGAACGACCTTGTCCCGCCGGTCGGCCAGGCGGCCGAAGGGTGTCTGCAAGAGGGCGTTGGTCAGGGTCCGGCCGGCGATAACCAGACCGATCATGGTGCCGGTAGTGGGAAAGCGCTGGTACATGAGAAGCGGCAGAAAGGCCATGGACGGGACCATGACGATCATCGTCGCCATCCGGGTCAGCAGGATGCCGCTGGCCCGGCGGCTGGCCAGGACCTGTGACATTCCCCGGAAAATCCCGAGTCGCGGCCCGACCTTCGTGCCGGTCTCAGCCATGACCGGCATTCGCAGAAGAACCAGGGCGAAGGCCAGAAAACTCAAGCCCGCCATGGCGTAAAAGGCGGAGGCCATCCCCCAGAGATCTGCAAAAAAACCGCCCAGCATCGGGCCGCCGCCGATGCCGGTGAAGATGGCGATGTTGAGCAGCCCCATGTAGCGGCCTTCCTCGCCCGGCGGCGCCATTTCGCTGACATAGGCCATTGCCACCGGCACGATCATCGCCGAGCCGAAACCGTGAAAGACACGGATGACGATCAGGTTGCCCACCGAACCGGCCGCCGGCATGATCAGCCCCACCAGACCGTAAATGAAGAGTCCGACGACCAGAAAGCCCTTGCGACCCCAGCGGTCGGAAAGAGAGCCGACCACCGGCTGGAAAAAACCGCGGGTCAGGGAAAAGGCGGCGACCATCATCCCCAGGGCGGTGCCGCTGGCCCCGAGTCGCGTAGCGAAGTCGGGCATCACCGGGACAATGATCCCAATCCCGAGCAGGGCGATGAAGACCGAAAGCAGCAGAATTATCAGAATCTGGCGGTTCATGGCGGCAAATTTATCCTGGGATTGAAAAAGCCTTTCGAGATATTTCCTGGAAAGGCGAGGCCCTCTCCGGGTCAATAGAGGAAATTGTACTACGAACTTGGAAGCGGTTTCGGTTTTTTAATGGTGAAAAGAGAGGCGGACTTCCCGGGCGGGGATGACGATGTTTTTCAGGCAATTGGCTGGGCCTGCTCCAGACGGATCAAAGGCAATACAGGCGGAAGTGCGTGACCGCGGAGCCAATCACCCAAGCCGAAACAAACCCGCGGAGATGACTGTCATCAAAAATACGCCCAACGAGATCGATAAACTCGAAAAATTAAAAAAGCTGCACCACTTCTAACGAAGGCGAGAAGTATAGCTTTAACCCCTCGACATTATTAAAGTTTCTCCCGCCGGGCGAAATCACATAACGACCATCCCGGCTTCTTGCTTAACCGTCCCGAGATTTCCGCGAGTTTGTCAAGATTAACAAATGCTCGATCCGGCCCGGCCTGTCCTTGTTTATCAATGCTTCGAGGGGTCAGCCGCGATGGTGAATTTGGTCGGGAAGGCGCTCCTGGAGAGTTCCTTGAGACACGCCTCCCACTTTGCCACCCCCTCCGGGCTGAGTGAATGCTCAATAACATCCTGGCTTGCCTGTCCCATCTCCTGCAGCAACTCAAGGGCTTCGCGCTGCCGGCCCTGCATCATCAGCTCCTGCACTTTCACGCCCATCGTTTCCGCGTCCCGCCGCGCTTTTTCCTGCCCGCTGTTCTTTTCACAGCGGCTGCCGATCACCTGATCCATGAGCAGAGGCTTCCCCTGGCGGCTCACTTCCTCGAAAGGGGGATAATACCAGGTGGCGAGATGGGCGTATTTGCCGACCATGTCATTGTATTCCTCCTGAGTCATCTGATTTTGCGCCATAAGCATTTTGAACTTGTCGAAGATCTGGTCTACCACTCGCGTGGTTTTATCGCCTTGCAGGGTGTTGCTGTAAATGCTTACTCCGATAGCTGCCCCGGGCGGATCATATTTATCGACCTCCCCGGCGTTCATATATTCAAAGAAGACGTACCTCTTCCTCATTGTTTCGACCCCCTTGCCGGCTGAGCCATGATCCGCCGCATAGAAGGCCTTGACCTGTTCAAAAGAATCCTTACTCAGATAACAACCCGGGTGGGGAGCTCTCGGCCCGCAGGGAACCGCCCCGGGATAGATCGGAGCGATCAGCTTTTCCGCCGAGGCCGACCCGGCGGTCAGAATCATGAACAACATTGGAATAAGCAGGTTCCCGTACATCATAGATTTTCCTAATCGTTGTGGCAGATAAGTTAAGCCCCGCACTGCCCATCAGTCCCTGTCAAGTATCCTGCAAATCAAATCCGGAAACCATAGGGCTGGCTCTGGTTTGCCCGAACATCCGGCAATTTCAACACTGTCAATATCGCCTTGCAGAATGCCTCTACCCTCGCGCCGAAGAATCCTGAAATTGTCGGCGACATCAGGAAATCATCCAGCGCCTTCACCGCGGGGTGCGAAGAGTTTTCCCGAATCAAGCGCTGCCATTTTAACTGGGATCCCGTTCGGCAGGAGCATAAAATTTGCCATTATTGCCTATCCCTGCCACATCATAATGAAGTTGTTACAATAATCCTTATGATCCCAGAAGCGCTCGCCGACTTCACTTTGATGGATATCGGCCTTGAATTCGGATATCGGAACCAGGCGCGAACGATGGACGAAGAAGCCTCCGTATGACAACGATTGAAAATATTCGAGGACGGTTTCCACGCTGCCATGGGTCATGTGCCGCGATTCGCACTCACATACAACCAGAGGATGGTGCTTCCCAAGAATGTTTTCAGCCCCTCGAAGGACAGAGAGTTCATGTCCTTCCGCATCGATCTTGATCGCGCCGATCCGGCGTTGTTCCTTGCCAAAATATTCATCCAGGGTATAGACGGGCACATCTACGGTTCGGCAGGATTCCCTTTCCTTGACCGCTTGTTCAAAGGATGCTCCCGGCGATGAATCGTCGCCGCCTGGAATCGCAAGGGTGAGAATGCCCTTTTTCTCCGAAACACCAACCGCCTCAACAATAACGTTTGTAATTCCTGCTGATGCGCAAGCGAGCTTGAGATACTCTGCCAGATGAGGTTGAGGTTCAAAGGCGACAACCAACCCCTCGGGAACGGCACGGGACAGCGAGGGCAGATAGCTACCTTTATTTGCCCCGACGTCAACCGCAATCTCGGCAGGACCAAGCGCCTTGACAAGCGATGCTATTTCGGCGCGCTCGTCACAGAACCTCGCCTTCAATCCCCGATAAAGGAAACGAAACTTCATAATAACTCCATATGACTGATACCAGGTAACCCTTAGGTTTCAGGTAAAGCCGTTTTAAGTTTTATTCGGACCTCGGTGGCGGTGAATGCCGGTCGATTTTTCTCATACTATACTGCAGGGTTGTCCGGTTAAGAACTTGCAGAAGTTCCTCACTGTTTTATCGACCGTCATTCCGGCAGGTTGTTAGCCGGAATCCAGTTACAAAATCTTCTGATACAAATCATGCCAATCGGGATTTAGCCTTTCGATTAACTTCAGCTTCCATTCACGCTTCCATCCCTGAATCAGGCCAGCCATGATCGGATTACTTTCACTCGCTTTGCCTCTTGTACTCCTCATTTTCCGCCCATTCCTTGCAGGCCTCGTACTCGGCCAGGATCGGTTGCCGGTCCAGAGCGGATACCTGCTTTAAATAGGTCGAGATTTCGGGGTGTTTAAGACTCAAGACGATCAGTTCCTCTTTCTCCTTGGGGAGAAGCCTTTTATAGACCCGGAGCTTGGGGCCGAAATAAGTGAAGAGCACCGCCGGTCCGAAAAGCAGGCCCAGGGCGACTTTTTCCAGGATCGGGCTGGCCGGGGCGGCGGAAAAGATGCCGTAGATAATCAACAGGACCCCGACCAGGGCCAGGGAGAGGATGAAGGCGGCAACCCAAAGATATTTGACCCGGTCCTTGAAGATATCGGAGGGCGGCGCTTGACTGATGTCGATTTTCATGATTCTCGCTCTTCATTACTTTTCAGGAATATTCAGGCACTTGAATCCGTGAGCGCTCAAGAACGGTGCAAATCCCAGGCGGCAACAATGTTGATAATACCCAGATGATATATCAACGAGTTGCCAATTTAGCAGATGCGCCGCGGACGCCCCGCAGGGCGGCGGGGTGAATGATCGGAGGCGACTCAGTGAAAAAAAGATTATTAAACGTAAAAACAAATAAATAAAGTTGAGTTGAGGAGCCTGCCTGCTCGTCCGAAAACTTATGCCGTGGGTATAAAGTCGAGTTGCCCTGTGGGTATAAAACAAAATTCCCCGCTAAGCCGTCACGGCTTTTCAGGGAACTGGTCTTACCTGGCTTATCTCAAGGTTTTCGGGCCTGTTCGGCGTAAGGATTACCCTGGCCGGCCGCATCTTTATAGTATTTTCCGGCCAGGCCCGAATCACGCTGTACTCCGGAACCTGTTTCATAGGCATGGCCCAGGAAGAATTTCGCCATGGCATCCCCCGCCCCGGCGGTTTCCTGCCATAATTTTACGGCCCTGGAGTAATCCCGGCCAACTCCCCTGCCGGTGTAATATAGAAGAGCCAGGCGGTATTTCGCGGCGTAATTACCCTTGGCGGCGGCCTGCTTGAGCAGCCTGGCCGCTTCCCGGTCGTCTTGTTTCACCCCTTTGCCCTCAAGGTAACTGACGCCCAAATGATAGAGGGCGTCTACCTGACCTTGGGCCGCGGCTTTACTCCACCAGAAGGCCGCTTCCTTCCAGGACTTATTGACCCCGGTTCCGGCCGCATGGATTTTACCCAGCTTGTACTGGGCGTCAGAGTGCCCCAGCTTGGCGGCTTCGGTAAACCACCGGCCGGCCAAAACGATATCCTTGTCCACCTCGGCAGCCCCGCCGCCATAGATCAGGGCGAGATCGTACATGGCTTTGACATCGCCGTTCCCGGCAGCCTTTTCCAGCCAGGTCAGGGAATTACTGTCGACGGTTTTGATATCCAGGGCCTCGATGGTCTTGCCGAGCCGCAAGCGCGCCTTCGGATGACCCTTTTCAGCCGCCCTTGCCCACAGAGCCGCCGCCTTGTCCGGATCAGTCGTTACCCCCCGGCCGGCCGCGTAAATATCACCCAACAGGTACATGGCATCGATATCGTCTCGGGCGGCCGCCGCGGTCAGCCATTTCACGGCCTCCTGCCGGTTGACGGCGGTCCCTTCCCCGCTGTCGAACATTTCGCCGACCCGGGTCATGGCCCGGGGAAATTCGGCGGTGGCCGACTTGAGATACCATTTGAAGGCCTCCGCCTTGTCCTGCTTGATCCGGCCGGCACCTTTGTCATGCCGGGCCGCCAGATTGAAGAGCGCCTCGGGAGTGCCGAAACCGGGCGCCGTCCAGATCTTGATCGCGCCGTCGGCGCCCCCGGAAACAATGGTCCTGCCGTCGGCCGAAAACGCCACCCCCTTAACCGGGGCGGAGTGGCCGGCAAGCACGGCCAGGGTCCTGCCGCTATCGGCGTACCAGACCACAACGCTGTTTGCCTCGGTGGCACCGGCCAGATAGGCGCCGTCCCCGGAGATCGCCAGATCATTGATCCCGCCCCACCAGCTTTCCTGGGCCATCCCGGTCTCTTTGCCGGAGCCGGTATCCCAGATCCGGATGCTGCCGTCCCTGCTGCCGGAGATAAACTTGCGCCCGTCGGGGGAGAAAAGTACCGCCTGAACCCAGTCGCGATGGCCGCTCAGGGTTCTTTCCAGTTTATCCCAGCCGATATCCCAGATCTGGATGTTGCCGTTCCAGCTCAAGCCGCCGGCGAGACGCCCGCTGTCCGGCGACCAGCTGAGCGCCAGAACATCGTTCTTTTTGTCCTCAAAGGTATGAATGTCCCGGCCGTTGCCGGCATACCAGGTCTTGAGGGTATTGTCGTCGCTGCCGGAAGCGATCATCTTGCCATTGGGCGAGTAGGCCACGGCATTGATCTTTTGGCTGTGCCCTTCGAGTTCCACCCGCACTTTTTCGGCTTGATAATCCCAGATATGCAGGACTTCATTTTTGGCGCTGTCGGTGGCCGCGGCGATGACCCTTTGGCCGTCCGGAGAAAAAGAGACATCCCCAACCTGCCGATATTCACCCAGGGTGTGGAGCTTGCTGCCGTCGGCGACTTTCCAGATCCCGACCCTGCCGTCGGAACCGCCTGAAACGATCAGGCTGCCGTCGGGGGAGATATCCACCCCGGTCACAGAGCCCGCATGCGCCATGATATTTTGCCGCAAGGCAGGATCAGCGGCGGCGGCAGCAACATCCGGATAGATGTTCAACAGCAGGCAAAGCGCCAGAAAGGGGGCGCCGAAACGGGCGCAACCGCGAAATCCCGCTCCTGGCTTAACTTTTCCCGTTGTTTTTCTTCGCATATTATTCACGTCACTTTAGCGGCCGGAATTCTGCCGACATTATTCCTGAAAAAGCAGCAATACACTACAAAGCGGTAATCTTAACCACTTCTTATTTGGCATTTTTGCCGTCATGACCACCAACAGAAGAGGCTGATCTTAACAGGATTAACGGTAAAGCACTTAACTATTTTCTTAATTACTTGATTTTTTAATTTCTTTCTTTTTATATAGTGCATCAATAAATAAATCAACCGCCGCTTTTGGCAAAATTATCCAGCTGGTTAAATTCGCGACAAGTCAACATGCCCATCGCCAGAGCCAGGGCGAGCGGTGCCGGCTAACCGATTCAAGGTTCGCGCCGAGCTTATGAAGTGCGTCTGCCGCGGCTTATCGCGACGCCAGGCAAAATTGACGCCCCCTTTTTTAATTTCAACAGTAGTCGAATTTTCAGAGGAAAAATGATGAGAGCAAAAAAGAAATTCACCTGGTTGTCGATTTTTGCGGTTGGCGTAATGCTTCTTGGCGCTTCTGCCGGCTCCTCGGCCGCGGCCGGGGAGCTCACCTTGAAAGATCTCCGGCACTCCTTTTTGGGCAGCAAGCAAAAACTCCTGTATAACTATCTGGAGAGGTTAGTCCAGCTCGAAACCACCATTGTTACCAGCAGCAATCCGCAGGAAGCAGCCGAGGTTAAAATCGAGATCGGCAGAGTCGAAAAGGAATTAAAAAAGATTTCCGGTGGCACTCCCCCCCTCATACCTGTGGCTTCGGCTGTCCCGACCCCGCCACCCGCCGCCCCACCGGTCAGGATTAAACGTAAACCGCAAACCCATGTCAGCCGTATCGAAGGCTTGGCCGGCGCGCCAAGTTTTTCCAAGAACAACATCTACACCTTCCACCTCCCCGACGTAGGCAAGGTCAGCACCCTGAAGTTCTGGGCCACCGGCCGGCGCTCGATCGACACTGTCGGTTATGTCTGGCTGATTAGCCCGGATGGCCGCCGTGAAAGAATCACCAAATGGAAAGAGCAATACTTCGACGAGCCCGCCACCGAACTTTCCTCCTACGAGAAAATCGAGCCGTTCATTGAGGATATCTCGGAACTCATCACCATGCCGGGGGATTACCGCATTGAGTTTGAATGGACCGGCGGCATCGACCCCTTGGTGATATACCGGGTTGAGTTAATTTCCTGAAAAGTAAAATCTGGTTAACAAGACTGCTTAACTGTAGTAGATAAAACCGGATATAGGTGTAATCAGGCGCGCAGGGAGCGGCCCAATGTCCTCCTCGTCGGCCCTTTCTTGTTAAATTGGTCGGGAAAACGGCAAGTTCTTCCGACTTGATATGAATTCTCAATTATTAATTAATAGAAAAACAGAAGATAAGGGGGTAGATCTTGAAGAAAGTTTCAATTTTTCTCTTGGCTTTTTCCTGCCTGGCCTTGACAGCTTCAGCTTGGGCTGCCGGCGGGGACGGCGAGACCTTGTTCAAGAGCCGGTGCGGTGCCTGTCATATGAGAGGTGGCGCTGCCGCGCCGGTAAATCCCGGTGAAAAAGCCGGCAGGGTATGGGTCAAGTATTTTAAAAGGGATCGCCATCCGGTGGAGATCAAAGCCACTGAAGCCGAGATGGATCTGATTATCGAATTCCTGGAGCAGCATGCCGCCGACAGCGACCAACCCCGGATGCTGGCGATACCCCAATGAAGATGACCAACCTTGAGAAATTTTTTTTATCGGGAGGATGTAACGTGCGAAGAATAGTGATTGCGTTAGCGGTACTGCTGGTCTGGCCGAGCGCCGCTTTTACCGCGGACTTGATGGTAAAGGTGCCGGTTGACGAATATGAGGCGACCAAAAAACAGCTTAACGACATGCAAGAGCAGCTTGACGAGCTGAAGATGAAGATCGAGCAGCCGGAGGCGGAAGCGGTTGAGGAGGAATACTCCGACAGCAAACTCCGGAAACTGGACCGGGACATTTCCTATATCTACGACACCCTGGACAAGGTCGAAACCGACGCCCTGCTCGATCGAATCAGCCTGGGCGCCGAGGTCAGGGTCAGGATGGACAACTACCGGGTGAAAAATTATGTTACATCCACCGGGACTCCGGTGGCGGATGAGCGTAACGATGGCAACTGGAGCAGCCGCTTCCGGATCAATATGGACGCCGAGGTCTCCGAGTCGATCACCTTCGCCGGCCGCCTCGCCCTCTATAAGAACTGGGCTGACTCCATGGGTGCTTTTATGTCGAGCGACAACAACCGCGCCCATGTCTCCGACGGCACCACCGACCTCAAGGTCGACCGCTTCTATATCGACTGGACTCCTAAGTTTGTTACGCCGATCAGCATCAGTTTCGGCCGGCTGCCCACCTCCGACGGCCCTCCCCTGGAGTACAAGGAAAACCGGCAGCGCCAGTCGATCTATCCGGCCCTGATCTTTGACGGCGAACCCGATGGAATCGTGGTCACCGCCGGTCTCGATCAGTATTTGAATCTGAAAAATTCCGGGCTCCGTTATTTTTACGCAAAGGCGACCCAGTACGACGCCGAACATCTTTCCATGAATCACCTCGATACTATCTGGATGGATCCCTATAGAGACACCGACGTGCAGGCGGTGTTTTTCGAAACGGAAGTGCCCGGCCTGCGCGACAGCCTGTTGGTCTTAAGCTATATTCCGGCCACCAACATCCTGATGCAGAGCCCCGCCCCCGTCGACCAGAGCCAGGCCATTGACAATCTCGGCGACATCACCCTCTACGGCGTCCACTTCCAGGTTCCCAACCTGTTCGGCTCGGGCCTCGATCTCTTCGCCTCCTACGGCGAGAACAGGAACGAGCCGAGCGGCAAGACCATTGACTTCGGCGGCGCCAATTACGGCCTGTTCAGCGGCTCTCCTCTCTCCCCTCTGGCTGCTGACCAAGCCCCCACCGGCACCACCACCGGCTGGGCCTGGTACACCGGTTTCCGTTACGAGTTGCCGGTCAACTTCCTCAACCGGCCCAAACTCGGTTTCGAGTACAACCGGGGCAACAAGTACTGGTTCAGCTTCACCCCAGGCTCCGGCGAGATCTTCAACCGCCTGGGCACCCGGGGCGAGGCCTTCAATGTTTATTACATCCAGCCCTTCAACCAGCACCTGTTCCTGCGGACCGGCTACACCAAAATCACCTACGAGGCCACGGGGTCGGGAATGCCTTTCGGTCAGCCCGTCGAGTATGAGGAGAATATGGGTTTGACCGAGGACCCCGAGTTTCACAACTTCTATATCCTGCTCGACAGCCGCTTCTAGTCCTGCCCGTGATCCGTTAAGGATCGAAACATATAGCTGCACCACAAAAAAACCACAGCCGCCGGGCTGTGGTTTTTTTTGTGGAAGCAAGCAAATCTCCCGGCATCTCCACCCGGTCATGTTGAGCGGAAACTCATCGGTTGGCGGATGCTTCTGCCTGGTCTAAACTGCATTGAGGATCGCCAGGTAATGGCAGACGTTGCCGGCGATCACGAACAGGTGCCATACAAAGTGCCCGAAGCGCAGGCGGGCATCGCTAGCATAGAAGATCACCCCGATCGTATAGGCCGCCCCTCCCGCCACCAGCCATAAAAAACCCACGGTCGGCATCAGTTCGTAAAGGGGCTTGATGGCGATCAGCGCCAGCCAGCCCATCACCAGATATAAGCCGGTTGAAATTCCCGGATGCGCCGGTCTGGCAAAAATCTTCAGGGCCACCCCGGTCAGGCCAAACCCCCAGATAAGACCGATCAGGGTCCAGCTCCAGCCGCCGCGAAGCACCCCGAGAGCGAAGGGCGTATAGGTGCCGGCAATAAGGATATAGATCGCCGAATGCTCGATAGTCCGGAATGTCAGTTTGGCCTTGCCCTGGGGAAGGGCATGATAAAGGGTCGAGGCAAGATAGAGAATGGCGGAGGCGGCCGCGAAGATAACGGCGCCGGCCGTAAGCCCGGGATTAGCGAAACCGGCGACATGGTCGATCAGGAATGGGGTCGCGGCCAGTATCGCCAGTAAACCGCAACCATGACTGATACTGTTGGCTGTTTCTTCCCCTGCCGCCTGGTTGCGTCGCATGATAAAGCCGGAAAGTAAAGTTTTACCGTTTAGCCGTTGACCTGTTGAGCCGGCTTGGAAACCCTGGTCTCGATCTCGTCCTGGGAAAGATAATAATTGGTGGCGGAACTGTTGATCGAGCCCAGGGCGGTGACAAAGACAATCATCGAGGCCTGCAGCCGCGGCGGAGTTTTCTGAAACTGCACCCCGATAGCACAGGTCTGCCGCCCTTTGATCTCGGTCTCCTTGAACCAGCTGATCCGGCCCATGATCGACACGGCGATGGATTCGTCCGGCAGACCGATCCGGAGCCTGATTTTCCGGTCCAACAGATCCTCGACCGGAATATCCCGGTATTTCGGATCGACGATCACACAGGCGCCGCCCAGGGAAATATCGCTGGAGAAACCTTTGGCGGCCAAGGGACTCAGACCGGGATCGGGATCGAAGATATCGAGGCTTAAAGGAATGGTCAAATGGCGCCGCGAGGTTTTCCGGAAGAATTTATCCGGTTTCTCCTCTTCGGGGATCTGCTGGTACTTGATCAGTTTTCTGGCGCCCAGTTTTAGCTCCGGGTACTCGCCGCAAAGGACCCGGAAGTCATCCTTGCTTATCTTCAGCAGCTCGGCGGCTCCGGCGGCGGTAATTCGATAAGTCGCCGTCCCCCGCTTTTCGAAGGAGTGGTCGTCGCCGAAATGATTGTTCGCCTTCAGAAACCTGATCTCCCCGGTTTCGTCGCTGCCGGCCTCCGGCGATGATTTGACCAGTTCCCCGGAGATCACAAAGTAAAGCGCATCCTCCGATTCGCCGGCCTCATGGATGACTTCCTCGGCCTTGACCCTGATCTTCTCCAGGCGGGAAATCGTGGCGCGCAATTCAGGATAGGACATGGTGGCGAAACACTCGGAGATTGCCGAATTATGGGATTTTTTCCGGCGCAGGTGCGAATGGAGGCTGCGATAATCGCGGGGGGCGGGGGTAAAGATATCCCACAACTCAAGCAGGGCGGCCAGGGCCTGGAGGGTCTCGCCTTCCGCCATGAACAGCCGATAAGTCGCGCGGTATGCCCTGCCGGCCTTGATGTAAGAGCGCTCCTTTTTCAGGAAATCGGCCATCAGTCTGGTGACGCGGGGATTGTCGGGATACTCGGCCAGGAGGCGGTCGCACTCTTCAATCCCGGCGAGCGTCACTGCGCCACTGGTCAAACCGCGAATCAAGCCCGCGGCTGTCTGATACTTCAACATGTCCCCGATCCTCCCATAGAGATCAGTTAAAAACTTGATGGCGTCGCAAAAAGCACCCTAAAGGGCATAAATCGCCGGCTCCGGCGTTGCTGCAAATTCTCTCGTCATTTCCGAGGGTTAAAGCACCGAGGCAAGCCGAAATCTTCAGGAGTTACACATTCCACGGTGCTTTGTCCCATTCACAACAACTTCATTTTAAGATTTTGTGGCGCCGCCGGCAAATTTTCCCGACGAAATTCACTCCCAGGGGGCGATGAATTTCCAGATTTCCTTTTTTCCAAATTGTGCCCTGTCATAACCCGGACCAACTCCTCCGGAAACCACACCGGAACCAATCTAACCCAAATATACCGTTTGGCAAATAATTTGTTGCAGCCAAGCTGAAAACAACAAAATAAGCCGCCCGGAAATTCGAGCGCCGGGATGATTGTCGAGCCCCCAGGCCCAGCCCCTTATGGCAAAATCGCTGTATGGAAAGCCGAAAAGGATAAGCTCTTTTGGGGTTTTCCTGTTTTCCGCAAGAAGGGGTAATTATCTTATGGAGCCATTTCCCGCTTCTTTCGATAATCATCGGCCCCCGGCCTTCCTTGCTTTATCAGGCGGCATATGCCCAGTAATGCCCCGCGAGTTCAGGTCCGCGATTTCCGTGCGGGTTCCGGGCGCTCGGGTAAGCGGCTGGTCGATGCCCGGGCCTAAAAATATCCCACATTGTGGTAGAAATGTTTTGACGGGCCACACCGTAATGATTACTATTAAAAATAAGAACCAGGTGCAAGTCGGGTTACTTTGTTACAAAACCCCTCCTGCAAAGACCTAAAGGAATGGAGGATATCATGGAAATATTATTTTGGCTGGCAATCTCATTTACGGTTGGAACTCTTTTTATCTATCCGGTTATTATGGCAACCCTTCTTGCTGTCAGGAAACTTAAGATGAAGACCGGGACTCCGGCAATATAGCAACTACGGCAGGCCTTCATACCACCCTCAAATTTGATTTCAGGGGTTAAGGATTAAGGCGTTGAAAAGATTCGGGGGGGATGGGGGGAGATATTCCCCCCATTTTTTTTTATGGATGGGCGCAACAAGCAGGAACCAAGTCCCCTACGGACCGACTTCTGTTTCGGGGTTAATACCCCAAGGACCATATTCGAGCGGTCATTGCCATATAACTATAGCCGGCCGATGGCCACCTCCGAGATCAAGGTGAACAGGCGCGGACCCAGCCGACGTTGCGGACAGCCCGCTTGTAGCATTGCTTTAATTGCCTTATCCTCAACGGCTGGCACCTCGCAGAACTTTGAATTTCGCACAATTGCGCAGGGATTTTTCGTGACGGCGAGGCGTGGCAGAAGGCGCATAGCAGCACTATGAAACTGAAGCCGCAACGAATAGGCGCGGAAAATAACGAGCTAGATGCGACAGTTATAGGGTTATAAGGTACTAACTTGTTTCGTATTTTTTGAGGAATTTGGCGAGCAGCTTATCAGTAGTTTGGGTGTGATTAAAAAACCAAGTGGTAAGCTTATTAAGCAGTTCCACAGAAGATTCAATTCCTTCGTACTTAAATACCGATAGAATAATATTAAAATCCTCAGTGAATTTCTGGTGCTCCTTGATGTGATTATCCAGCCGGGGATAACCATGTTTTTTCATGTAATATTCTTCTTCCGTTAAATGATCTTTGATGTATCCGGAAATAAATATGAGAATTTGACGAAATTCTTCTTTGTCTTCCTTGCCAATTGCGACTGATTCAAGCAGTATATTTATCTTTTCTAAGAGCTCTTTGTGTTGGTTGTCTTGCCATTCGATCCCGTGTTCGCAATTTTCATCCCATTCCATTTGTTTACCTCCCTTGTTTTCCTGAAATACTTATTCTATTACACGCGATTACAACAGAGAAAACCTAATCGGCTTTTATATTTACTGATTTTTTAGTAATTTATGATGATTTACAAACCAATTCATTGGCCCGTGAGCCAATTACCTTGCTGTAATCGTTGATTTATTTAAAGGTTGCTGACAGGTTGGCCAAATTCAAATATGCCCAGTTCCCCCCTTGAATAATTAACAAGTGCCGACAATTGGTATGGCATCCCCCCGAAGCTCTGCTCCAATAAACCCTTGATAAATCGAACATTTACTTTTACGCACATCCTCATCGGCATGGGTTGATGGGCAGAGCCGCATGAAATTATAATTTGCATCCGCCCTTCAGGTTAATAGATAATTCAAAATATGCATAAATTTGAATTCAAAAATGGGAGGTTCAAACCATGTTTTGTAACCAATGCGAGCAGACCGCAAAAGGTGAAGGCTGCACCAAAATCGGGGTTTGCGGGAAAAATGAAGAGGTAGCCGCTCTTCAGGACCTGTTAGTCCATGCCGTCCAGGGTTTAGCCTTATTTGCCCATGAAGGTCGGCAACAAGGCGTCGTTGATCATCAAACCGATCATTTCACCTTTCAGGCATTTTTTTCAACACTGACAAATGTGGACTTTGACTCCGAGAGATGTATAGAACTCATCAACCAGACCGTCTCGCTGCGCAATGCCATGAAAGAAAAAGTAGCGGCCGCCGGTGGAAAGATCGATTTCACGGAAGATGCGGCATCGTTCACTCCTGCCGGCAATTTGAGCAGCCTGGTCGAACAGGGACAAGCCTTGGACTTTGTGAATTCATTGGATGAAGATGAAAACATTCGCTCCCTGAAACAAACTCTCCTTTATGGTCTTAAGGGGATCGGGGCCTATGCCGATCATGCCTGGATTTTAGGGCAGAAAGACGATGCCGTAGCCGGATTCACCTATGAAGCCCTGGTTGGCACGCTGGCTAAGGGATTGACGGTTGATGAGTGCGTAGGGGCAGTGATGAAGGCTGGTGAAATAAATCTGCGCGCCATGGAACTTCTGGATGCGGCCAACACCGGTACATATGGCCAGCCACAACCGACCCAGGTGCCTTTAGGGCACCGAAAAAATAAAGCTATTCTCGTTTCCGGCCATGATCTTAAGGATTTGGAACTGCTCCTCAAGCAAACGGAAGGAAAAGGAATCGATATCTACACCCATGGTGAGATGCTCCCTTGCCATGCTTATCCGGAACTTAAAAAGCATGAGCATTTTTATGGCCATTTCGGCACCGCCTGGCAGAACCAGCATAAGGAATTTCCTCATTTCCCCGGCGCCATTCTGTTTACGACAAACTGTATTCAAAAACCCAAAGAGGACTATAAAGAGAGGGTCTTTACCACCGGGTTAGTGGGCTGGCCGGGCTGCACGCATATTGCCAATAAGGATTTCACCCCGGTCATCAATAAATCCCTTGCCATGGATGGATTTACTGATGATGCCGATAAAGGCGCGGTTACCGTCGGCTTTGGTCGCGATACAGTCCTTAGTGTTGCGGACAAACTAATCGAAGCTGTCAAGAGCAAGGCCCTTAGGCACTTTTTTCTAGTAGGCGGGTGCGACGGTGCAAAGCCAGGTCGTAACTACTATACCGAATTCGTTGAAAAGGTCCCCGGCGATTGTGTCGTTATGACCCTGGCGTGCGGTAAATTCCGCTTCTTTGATAAAAAGCTTGGCGATATCGGCGGCATCCCCCGGCTGCTGGATGTCGGTCAGTGTAACGACGCATATTCAGCCGTAAAGATAGCGGTTGCCCTTGCGGATGCCTTTGAATGCGAAGTAAACGAACTCCCTCTATCCATGATTCTTTCCTGGTATGAACAAAAAGCGGTAGCTATTCTTCTGACCCTGCTCCACCTTGGCATTAAAGATATTCGCCTTGGCCCTTCCCTGCCGGCATTCATTTCACCGGCAGTCTTGAATGTCCTGGTTGAAAATTTCAATATCATGCCAATTGCAGAAACACCTGAAGAGGACCTGAAAAGTATACTTGGTTAATAAATAGACCGGCGGGGCGCAACTAATCGTCCCGCCCTTTGAAGTTTCTTTTTCGGTTAAAAAGGAAAGAGCAGATAGGTCAACTGCTTGCGGCCAATCCCTGGCCGTGATTTTTTAATCGGTCCGATCCGTCCGGTCGAACTGATCTGACCGATTCATGATCGCGAGTTCAGAAATTTGTGGAGCTTCCGGCAGGTAGCGACTCCGTACCCTTATTCATTATGCCCACGTACCGATGGTAGCTAAATAAGCGGTTACGCTTTTGAGCCGTCAACTCCCGGACTATACCGATACGTTCCAGGTGCCGCATGCATTTATTGACCGTAGCGGCAGTGATACCCGTTTCCTTGACCAACCGGTCTACAGTGGAAATTGGATGCTCCAGCAAGGCACGATGAACTTTCAATGTAGAGCTTGCGGCTCTGCCAAGACCGCCAATCTTGTCACGATCTTTACTTGAGAGATCATGCAGTTGTTGAGCGGTCTCTACGGCCTGGGCAGCGGTAAAGCTGACAGCCTCGGCGAAAAAATCAAGCCAGGCTTCCCAGTCCCCAGTCAATCGTACATTGTTGAGCAATTCATAGTAATATTGTCTGTGGGTTTTAAAGTAGAGACTCAGATAGAGCATAGGTGTTTTCAGCACTTTTTGTTCGCATAAAAGCAGGGTAATCAACAGTCGACCGAGGCGACCATTCCCATCCAGAAACGGGTGGATGGTTTCAAACTGAACATGGGCAAGTGCCGCTTTCAACAGAACCGGTGTCAGCCCGGGTTGGTCATGCAGGAACAGTTCCAATTTGCCCATGCACTCCATTACCTGCTCAGGCGGTGGTGGAACAAAAGCAGCGTTTCCAGGACGAGTGCCTCCAATCCAGTTCTGACTGCTTCTAAACTCGCCGGGGGTCTGGTTGCCGCCACGATCTTTAGTCAACAAAACACTATGTATTTCCTTTATAAGTCTCAGAGAGAGAGGAAAACCTTCATTCAATCGTGATAACCCATGGTACAAGGCGGCAACATAATTGCTCACTTCCTGGACATCATCGAGCGGAACTCCCGGCTCCTGATCAAGCTCGAACAGAAGAAGGTCGGATAAAGACGACTGTGTTCCTTCTATCATCGAAGAAAGAACAGCTTCTTTCCTGACGTACATGTATAAAAAGAGAGAAGTCTCCGGTAATAAAGAAGAAACACTGTCCAATCGACCAAGGGCCAGCAGGGCCTGGTCAAATTTAGCCCGCAGTTCCGGCGACCACTGAATTGGAGGTGACGGCGGAAGAGGAGTCGGCACAAAGGCTTCCACTCTTTCCCCCACAGTCGATACCGTAATATATTGACCCTGGAGTTCTCGTTTCACTGCGAACTTAAAATAAGATTTACGGTTATTTTAGTTTAATGCCATATCCTAAAATAACAACAGGACGAGGTAAAATCAATGAGAAATACTCAATAGCTATTTGACTTGCTCCAGAAAGGTAAAAGCGGCCCCTTGTTCATTCGGGGTTTAGGAAATAAAGCTAAGAGAAGTCTTTTTGATGCCGAAAAATGGCCTCTAAGACCTGAAAAGGCCTCTTTTTATGGACAAATAAAAGTATTTTCAGTTAGTTATCGTGGTCCGACTCCGTGCGCCAGGTAATTCATCAGGAAACCACTCTGAGAAGTGAACGAATGTTTTTCCACACCAAAGCCTTGGGCTGGGACATTGCCAGGGCCTCCATACAGCGTTCCAGCCAGTCGGGCCTTTCCTGGAGGCGATTAACAGCTTTTTTGAGGTCTCTCTGAATGGCCTGACCATACGCTGTTTCAGCCTTCTCTACAGCCTGCCGAAGCAATTTCAATGAAGGTTTCATCATAGCAAGATCAATCACATCGCGATTGAAAACCCCCTCGTCGGCCCAGCGGTCCGAATTTGCCAGGAGTTTACTGGCAGCCATATCCAAAGGGGTTAAGGTTGCAATTCCACACACTTCATCCCGGGCATCAGGGGGAGACAGCTCTATTCGTCCCTCCAGAACAATCTCAAATTTTATTGGTTGACCCGCCACCTCAAGAACCGTCCTGATCCCGTATTGATCCGCTCTTATTTCCCTCTGTTGGACCAGGGGGCCAACCCCTTCGCGGACAATGGCAGCGATTCCTCCGGAACCGGTGAGCAACTGCCGCAAGATTCGATAGCAAGCAATGTCGGACACCAGAAAATCGAGATCAAGGGATTCCCGATATTCTCCGAAGCTTAGTGCCATCACCGTCCCGCCGGCGAACAAACACCGATTTTCTTTTAAGAGCGGGCCGTTAAGAGCCCTGAGAGCATAGGCAATTTTTTGATGATGTTGACGTTTAAACATCGTTACCGATTTGTTCATTAAAGCCCAGCTGCAATGCATCTATCAGCTGCCGCTCTTGCGGCTCCAAGGCACTCACATCCAGATGCCGCCAGTTGCGTCGGTAAATGTCTAATGCTTCAGTAGGGGTCAACGAATCAACACCCTGCACCTGCCATGCGAGTTTCTTCAGTTGCGGGTATTCGGCCAGGTGAATACGTGCCGGGATCATGCCATCACGATTATCAGGGGGCTGAGAATCGACATTTTCAATGATACCTAACTCCAGACCCAAAGCTGTTGCCGCACTAAGATAAGCCCCCATCGTTACCGAGGCTTCCCCTTTCTCGATTCGATGCAAAGTCACACGTGACATCCCTGCGGCCTCCGCCAGGGTGGTTGCATTGATTTGCATCGCCTTGCGCTGTGCGCGAATCCGGTTTCCCAGTGCGGCAAGCTTGTCGGCGGATTTTCTCGATATGTCGGGCGCTTTTGCTGGCATAGTGTTTCTCATTATATGCATTATAGTAAATTTGTCAATAACGAGAAACACTTTTATGCGATCTGAGTCTTGTGGATGGAGAATCAAAAGCGAATCAATCCCCTTTCCGGTTTGGCATAGAGATCGCTTTTTGATACTGGAAAGGTGGTTCTAAGGCTCATAATTGGTGGATAATTGAAATTAAAATGGACAAACAAGGAGTTGCCCTGGTCCGACCCCAGCTGGTACACGTAAGCGAGCGGCAATAGTTGAGAATGGTGTTCCCTGAACTGAGAACCGGCCGGCCCTGCGGCAGCGATGCCTTCCGGGAAAAAGCGGAATTCATGACCGATCGGGTCTTGCGCCCTCGAAAGCCGGGATATAACCGACCCTAAAAGAGCAGTTCTGTATTGTGCCCCCGGAATTCCACCCATAAAAAAAAAGAGGCGCCTGACGACACCCCTTTTTTTTCTGTCCGGCGGGAACCGATTAAATTCAGGAAAAATTAGCGTATAGAGATTTTACGGTCAGGACTAACAAGAAACTCTTAACTTCTATTGCTCATCCCCTTAAGGATTCGCGGCTTCATTTTTTCATATCATCTTTCATCGGCTCAAGCTCTTTCATCTCCTCCTTTTGCTCATCTTCCCAGATCGGAGAAACGCCATAATGGGTTTCCAATTCACGCTGGTAACTTTGATCGGACAAATCTGCCTGCTTCGGCGCATTGTCGAGCTTGCTTTGATCTACAGTCAATGTTGCCCGCTCTTGGTCGGCTTCAAAATTTAAGGCATTCAGCGGTATGGGTGTGGTTTCTTCACCCATACCCAAAACGCCGCCTTGGGCGAGGCTCACATAACCGATGCGGCCGGATTGAATATCCAGTTTGATATCCTGAATCGTTCCGACCTCTTCACCAGTCTGGGAAACCACGTTCATTCCCAGAAGATCCTGAGCCGACTTAACGTTGCCGGCCTGTTGTTTCATACTCATCTGCTGAGCTTCGCTTCTGTCGCCTTTAGTGGCGTCATCCATGGCAAACAGGGGGGAAGCCATGAATAATGCGGTCAACCCGGTAATCATAAAAACGGTGATTTTCTTCATTTTGATACTCCTTTTTTAATTTTTTTGTCATTTGCTCATTGTTCCCACCGTGCAAAAAATTCATACGATATTTTTTGCTGTCCTGCCATCTTCGTAATAAAAGCAAATCCTATGCCAGCAGAACCAGGGGGATGGGTAAACTAGGACAAACGCCCTGAAATAAAAGGAAATCGGCTAAACAAACTGAAAACAGGAGAACGTGGCGGAGGGCGGATAGTCCACCCCGGCAGGAAAAATTCCTGCTGCGGTGGATTATCAAAGCACCCGGCAACTGAAGTAGGCAATTAATCGGAAGCAAAGGGGTGGTTTCGGATGGATACTGATTATGAGATGAGTGCCGTGGTATTATGAAAAAGGGAGTTCCGCGGACATAATGCTTAATTATCTTGCCAATCCATTGGCAGGAGGAGCCTTGCCCCATGGCACGATTCTCTAGAGTGGCCTGTTTTTGTCGAAGGAAAGCGACGACCTCGATGTCTTGCGCGAGAAGACCTTAACCGCCGGCCCTGCGGCAGCAATGCCTTCCGGGAAAAGGCGGAACTCATGACCGTTCGGGGTCTTGCGCCCTCGGAAGCCGGGACCGAAACCGACCCTAAAAGAGTAGTTAGATATTGTGTCCGCGGAACTCCGCGGAACTCCGGAACTCGTACCAGCTGGTCCCCGGCGGCCTTAATAAACCTCGTCATGGGTGCCAATATTAATCAGGATTATCTCCTGATCGGAGATCACCATTTCAAGGCTGATCCGATAACTGATGTTGATTGAAATACTATGCAGGCCAGCCAGCTTCCCTTGCAGGGGATGCAATCTGAGCGAGGGGTGATGGGGGTTGATCTCCAGAAGCTCCAGACTTTTCTGATATTGGCCGATGAGCTCGGGATGTTTCTTGATGAATTTGCGAGCACGCCTGAGGTAGCTTTCCGGGTAGATAAGCTTATAGGCCATCGGTGAGTCTTTTTATGTGATCCGCCACATTTTCGGTAACCACCCTGCCCGCCTGGACATCCTCCCGCGCCTCCAATAGAGCGGCTTCCAGCTCGCACTCCCGCAGATACTGGTATTGTTCTATCTCCATCACCACATAGCGGCTTTTTCCTCTGACGGTGATTATCGCTTCGTGGTTATCGGCCAGTTGTTCACTGATCGATACCACCCCCCTGGTTTTAAGATCATTCGCGGCAATCGCACCCATGGCAAACCTCCTGACAGCATTATTAATAGTACTAATATAAATACCATTAACAGTTCTGTCAATTCAGGGATCAAGGAAATAAAGCTTAAAAGTATCTTTTTGATGGTGAAAAAGCACCTCTAAGGATAAAAACAGGCAGTTTCTAACTAATCCAACGTATTATCAACCACTTGGCTTGGTCCGACCCCCGCACTTAAGATCCACGAAAGCGAGTGTCAATAGTTGAGTATGGTGTCCCCCCGAACTCCATGGGGAGTGTCCCCGGGGCCTGTTTAATGCTGGTGGAACCAACCCTTTTGTTCGAGGATATCCCAAGCCAGGCGAATATGTTTTTCCTTGAACATCTTTTTGCGGCTGTTCCAGTTATAGGTTTTCATAACTGCCTGGTCCGCGTCCTGGGCGCCTTCCCGGCACCCGACCCAGTGAACGGTTGCCAGCAATTCCATTCCGAACGGGGTTTCGAAACCGGTAATCAGTTCGACAACCCTTTGAAAATGATCTCGGGTATCGGGGTGATTATCAAGAAACTCTTCCGCCTTGGGAATGGCTTCAGAAACGAGATCGATCTGCCGGTCGGGTTTATCCGCCGCATCGCCGTATCCGGTAATGAAATGCCCTTCCATGAGATTAAGCACATGGCGAAGATTTTGGGCATATGGTCCGTAGGGGCCTTTTGAGTACTGCAGCTTCAGCCCTTCGCCGGCCTCCTGCATGAAATACATCAGCTTATGGATTTCCAGCAGGGTAACATAAGGGTCCATGACCGCCGCCAGATAACGCCTTATCAGCACCAATAGCGCGGCCCGGCCGACGGTCAACTTCGGCGCCTTGTCGGTATGGACCATTTTTTTCGCGGGCGGGGCTCCCTTCGGTTCATAAAGAAGCACCTGGACATCATCCACTTCCTGAAATGCTTCCTCGATTTTTGCCCGCACCTCTTCCCAATCTAAACCGCCTAGGCCGGAACCAAGGGGCGGAATAGCAATGGATTTGATATTCCGGCTGCGAATCTCTTCCAACAGCGTCTGTAATCCGGCCTCGATGTCCTCCATCCGGCTCTTGCCTTTCCAATGCCTTTTGGTGGGAAAATCGATCACATACCTGGGATTATGGAGCCTGTGGAGATCATGGACCAGCATTTTGCCCGGCTGCAGTTCCTTCCGGTCGCAGGCCGCTTTGTAATCTTTGAAATAGCTTTCCGGAAAGGCCTTCTTGAACTGGAGCGCGATACCCCGGCCCATGACCCCGACACAGTTGACCGTGTTTACCAGAGCCTCGGCATCGGCACGCAATATGTCGCCTTGTTTCAGTTCGATCATGCTGTCCCCTCGCTTAGTGTCAATAATACCATGACCGTTCTATATCCACGATTGGTTTATGATTGGCATTTTGCAGGACTGCATCCACACGGTTTCCTACATTCGTATCAATTACCCCGATCTTCTCGACAAGTTGCCAGGGAAAAGTTTCATGTACCAAGAATTCCGCCTGTTTCCCTTCTTTTATCAACGGATCTCGGAAATCAGTTGCGCTTACTGCATTCCAGTCAACCTTGTCCAAATCTTCACGGTTATTGTAAAAATCGGTAAATCTGGTCCCGGCGTTTCGATCCGAAAAAGCCCAAAACACCTCATGAGTATCCGCCCAATCAATAACTGCCCCCAAGTCTGCCTGGAGGTGAAGAATAGGACGTTGCCCCCCATGATAGTTCATATCCTGGTGATTATTTCTATGTATTATGAAGAGCATGATGGAGCGAGGACAAAAATAAAACGGGACGTAATCGCCAACCCGAGAGCCAGGATGGCGAGGAATATCAAGCTCCTGCAATCTCCTTAGCTTAATTTCCGTCATGCCGATAGCCGTCTGGCCGCTACCAGAACTCAATCGCCTTCTATCGGACTCGATACAACCCGCAGCCACAATAGAGGCCAGATTGTCGAAATGGGTGATATGATAGATTTTCGGTTGTATCGGCGGCTTTGACATTCGTTTCGTTCAATTTATGGGTTCGATCTCCACCTTTTCTACCTGCTGCTGCAACCATTTCAGCGCTGCTTCTTCGTTCTGTTCTATGGCGATTTCAACCGCCCGCTTGGCGCATTCCAAAAGATGTTTGGACTGTTTACGGAGATTGAATGATTCAGTAACTTTTTGTTGGATTTCGTCTTGCGTATTTTGTGCGATTTTCGGCAGAATAATCTTGCTGAACTCGTTTTTATTGATCGCGGTAAGAATCGTACCACTGCAACCTTTTTTGAGTTGAATTTGACCAGCAATACTTTTCAGCGCCACTAGAAGAGTTTCCGAATTTAGCGATTTTGAACTGATGACATGAAATCCCGTTGAACATAAAACTTTGTCATATTCCTGCTCTATTAAAGCAATGCTGGGCAATGATCCTTCGATGGATGAAACGATAACATCGTTAGTTGCAACTTTACACCTTGCCCTACTTGGAAGATCTTCCCCCAATTCGGTCATGCAACCAGCAATTTCCCCATTAGCTGTGATGTTTGTCAATTCGATATATTTATATTCCTTATCTTCTATCGGGCAAAAATTCTTGTCTTTTAAATCCACCAGGTTTCCGAGGGAGTCCCACCCGTCTGAATAGGACCGAATTGCTTTAGCAATCTCTTCATATTTAGGTTGGAAGTATTCTGCGTCGATACGTCCGGCGTGCTCGGTATCGGAGTAGTTTTTAACAAAAGGAAGTTGGTGCTTGGGTTGCCAGTTGGCTAAACCAAGTTCGGAAAGAAGAAGAATTTGAGCTTTTCCGTATTCACATTCTGAGTCATTCTTTAGTCGTTGTGATTCTCTATATAACCATTCGAAGCTATCTTGAAATCTTTCTGTAAATAATGGAATTTCTATCTGGCTAATAGCTTCAAGTGTGAGGTGCGGCTGTCCTGTTTGACTTGCGGTACGTAATAATACCTTTTGTCCAACCGCTGAATGTAAATACATCCATAAATAGTAGCGGTTTATATTTGATAGCCTACTTGTTTTCAGAACAATAACGTCTCTACAAACTGAAAAATGACGATATTCTTCCGTTAAAAGAGCTACCTTCGCTAAGGAGTTCCCTCCCTTGGCAATAATCAAATCGCCTGGACCACTACGGGCTATCGTTGTTCTGTTTTCATCAAGAATTTCTTGCGGTAAGAAAGCCGTATTATCTGAGATGTGAAGCAATCCATTTTGTATTTCATTCACCCTCAAGAATGGGATGCCGACCTTCTCAAAATTATAATAGGGAACTATTGACGGATAAAAAGCACTGCAATCAAGCTCCCCACCAGCATTTCGCACCGAAATAGAGTCGAGTTGTTCCAATTTGCTTTGAAGAGCCAATTGTTCTGGGCGATAAAACTCAGCATCAAGGCGAAGAACAATATTGTCTAATTCTGTTTTCTGAACAACCGAGAACTGCATTCTTAATCCTCCGCCCAAAAAGAAAGCTTTTCGCTGTTGGCCCATTTAATAAAGGCTTCGGCTATGCCATAGGGTAGCTCCCCGTCGTGGCTGTGGAGATCGTGGTCGACAATCAAATGACCGTTCCTGTCCAGCTTGTATTGCCCGTTGCCGTTTTTAACATAGATGTAATCACCTGAATTGTTTTTGCCGCCTTTTTCGGAAACGGCAAAGAAAATCGGATAATCGTCCACCTTCGGACAAAGTTTGTCGTCCCATTTCTGAACGAAAAGAACGCTGGTTTTGGTGCCGGTATGAGGTTTGAAAGTGTTACCGTGCAGACCAACCACGGCAAGGATGCGACCGTGTTCGGCGATAAACTCTCGGATATGCTTATCGGAAGTGTTGTTAAATCGCCCTTGCGGCAGGACAATCGCCATCCTGCCGCCGGGTTTCAGGAAGTCGAGGTTTCGTTCGATAAAAAGGATATCCCTGCCGACCTTGCTTTGCGCCTTGCCATTGGCTTTAAAGCCAAGCTCGTATTGATGCAGGATGCGGCTTTCCTTGATATCGCCTGCAAAGGGAGGGTTGGCCATGAGAATATCGAAATTGAACTGCTTGTTGTCGCCCTTCTCTGCCCTTAATTTTTCCAGCCGTTCAAAGCCCTTGCCGTAGGTCTTGATCCATTTTTTGTCATTCTCGGTTTTATCCTGCCACCGTTCGAAATCGAGAGAGTTAAGATGCAGTACATTGGTTTCGCCGTCACCGGCAATCAGGTTCAAGGTCCTGGCCACCCTGACGGTTTTTTCGTCGAAGTCGATGCCGAAGACCTTGAGGATATGCTTCTTGTCTTTATCGGGTATTTCGGCATTGGTGAAAAGATGACCGGTAAGTTTGAAGATGGTATGGACCGGAAAACCGCAGCTGCCGGAAGCGGTGTCGATCATATACTCGCCCCGCTTGGGGTTCAGCATTTGTACGCACATATCGATGACATGACGCGGTGTAAAGTACTGGCCCTTCTCACCCTTGGAAGATTTATTGACCAAATATTCGAAGGCCTCGTCCACAACCTGCAAGTTTGAATTGAACAGCTTTACATCCTGTAAACCGGACACACAAATGGATAGATGGCTATCGGACAATTCGAAAGAGGATCCTTCCGGGAATACTCCCGGCCACTGGGTTTTTGCACGATTGAACAGGTCCTGGATTTTGTTTTTCAGCTCCGTGTCGGTCTGCCCGGTATTCCGGAACTCCAGGACCCTGAAGCCCTCGTCCGAGATCCCGCTAACCGCGTCTTTCAAAGCCTCGTAATCCTGGCCTTTGAGATAGCTTGGGGGCAGGACATGTTCGGAATCGTATTCCCCTTCCGGCTCATGAATCTTGGTTTTGATGACCTGCCGCAGAAAATAGTTGAGAATTCCTTTATCCTGCTGGCTTTGAAATTCATCGTAGAGCTTGGTGAAGATGAGCTTGAACACCTCTTCAAATACATCAACCCCGGCATTGGCAAGGACCTCGTTTTCCATTTCCAGGATTATGTCCTTCAAAGACTTGCGCTCGTTTGCGATTTTGTCCTTGATGATCAGGTCACGCAGGGTAAAGCGTTCGCTGAGGATGTCTTTCAGGCTTTGATTGACATTGGGAATATCGGTAATGTCTTCGAAGTAGTTGGGGTCTTTGCGGTGGTAATGGGATATCTTATCGCCGTTGGTCCATACGCCGATAGGAGCGCCGGTGGCGTTACAGTAGGAACGAAGCTGGTTTTTACCTTCGATCAGCTTGGGCTTTTTCAGTTCGACCACGATATAGGCGGAATCGGGCCGGTCTTTGTCGAAAATCACGATATCGGCTTTTTTCTTTTCGCGACCGAAACTGACCGGATGTTCGAAAACAAGCCGCTTTTTGGGGTAACCGTATTCCTTGATAAGGCGGGCGGCAAAGAGTTGCCGAACAATCTCCTCCGGTTTCAGCTGAATGTCCTTTCCCCGAACAACGCACGGCACAAAGTGGGCGGCTTTACTCCGGACCGTTTTCGTAACGACCTTGTCCCTAAGAGCGGCTATTTCTGCCTCGGAGAACAGAGCTAGATTGTAGTTGCTGTCTTTTAATATTTCTTGAAGGGTATCCACATGTTCCTCGATTCAATTCTAAAATTATTCTTCTATAAAAAAATCAGAGTCGAGCTTCTTGATTTCGTAAGTGTCAGCTATGGAAACGCCCAGGTTGTAATTGATCATCAATTCCACCAACCGGACACCGTCGATTAGGACGACCTTGGGGTCAATGGTCGAGACATAATGCTCGGCATCTTTTGTAAAATTGCCAGTGGTTATGAAAACGCCTTTCTTGGCCCTTTTGCCGTGGAGTGCACCAACAAATTTCTGAATTTCCGGCCTGCCGACCGAGCCCTGCCAGCGCTTGGCCTGGATATAGATCGCATCGAGACCGAGCTTGTCTTCCTTGATAATCCCGTCAATCCCTTCGTCGCCGCTGCGGCCTATGGCCCGGCCGGCATCCTTGATCGAACCACCGTAGCCCATCTTGACCAGGAGTTTTACCACCAGATCTTCGAAAAACTCGGGCGTGTTGTTCAATACACTGCTCAAAAGTTCGTCGGCCAGGCTGTCCCGCAACTCCTGGTGGGCGGACTGAAAAATCTCTTCCGGGGTTGAGGTCCGCTCTTCGTAGCTTGTGTCTGCGGCTTCTTCACTTTTATCCTGCGAATTCCCCGAGGTATGGAATTCGGAGAACTCGGCATAACGCTTGAGATGCTTGACCCTGAGGCTTTCCGGATTCTCGGCCAGGAGCTTTTTGCCCCGTTCGGTGATGCGGAAAGAGCCCCGCTTGGGACTTTCGAGGAGAAGGGCCTTGCGCAGATAGACCTTCGCCCAGCCCACCCTGTTTTTGAAAACGGTTTGCCTGCCGCTGGGCAGCATTTCCCGCAGGTCATCATCGGTCAACCCGAAGTGATCAGCCATGGCCACATGGGCTTCTTTTGTGTCATGGGTTTCGCCGTCGGCGGCGAATCTCAACAGCGGTAGAAAGAACGATTGAAAATCAGGGACAGCCATTACCCATCTCCAAGCTAATTATGAGAATTCCAAAAATCGTGGACAATACTCAATTACAGGATAAATCCGGGGACATAATGCTCAATTACAAGTCAACATATATCCAACATGCCTTGACAATGATTTGCAGTAATGTACTTCACTGGACAATATAATCAAAATCAAATTGAATAAATTCCATGGGAAAACATGGATGAATTTGAACCGCCAGGGGGGATCTTCTAGATAGTGAAAATGGCGGAGAGGGTGGGATTCGAACCCACGGTACCTGTGAAGGTACACCGGATTTCGAATCCGGCTCATTCGACCTCTCTGACACCTCTCCGCTTATGACTCATTAATTAGCAATAATAACCGGCCAGCACAACAGATTTCGATTAAATATGCCTTACCTTCTTAAGCCCTCCGGCCGGAAACGGCAGGCCTCGGCATGAGCGGCTCCGGAATCCGGCGCATCTTAATGATTGCATGGTGGTAGCAATTCTGGCTAGGATAATCTTTCAATCTCGTTTACCTGAATCGCCAAATCCTTGCCGGGGGAGCAAATCGATGGCCGATCCTATGTTCAACTCTTTTCATGGCAGGCGCCGATGAGTACGGCCGCGCGGATCACCTTTCTGCCCGACCGGATCACCGTCGAGGCCGCAAGCGGCGAAACAGTGCTCCAGGCGGCCCGGAAGGCGGGCATCCATATCAACGCTTCCTGCGGGGGCAGCGGGCTCTGCGGTAAATGCCGGATTGTCGTCCGGGAGGGCGAGCTGAGCGGCGGGATCAGCGAAAAGCTCAGCCCGGCCGATCTGGCCGGCGGGGTGCGGCAGGCCTGCACGGCGACACCTTCGGGGGATTGTCTCGTCATGATCCCCGCCGAATCGGGCCGGAGCCGGGGCGGCCTCACTACCGGGATTGCCGAGCACCACCGGGCCAGCCTCTATGAATACGATATCGAGGAACTTCGCCGGGCCGGGATTTTCCATCCGCCGGTTGAAAAGCTCTTCCTGGAACTGCCCCGGCCCTCGGCGGTCGACAATCTGGCCGATGCCAAACGGGTGGTCCAGGCCCTTCACGACCAGTATGGGGAACGGGGGATAATCGTCACCCTGCCGGTGCTGCGCAAACTGCGAAGGGTCCTCCGGGAAGATGACTTCCGGGTCACCGTTACCCTGGCCCGGCCGGTCAACAAGGAAAGGGGGAAGAATTACCTGGTCAACATCCAGGCCGGCAACTGGACCCGCCGCAACTTCGGGCTGGTCTTCGATATCGGCACCACGACGATCTACGGCCAGCTTTTAGACTTGAACGACGGCCGGATCCTGGCCGGAGCCGGCGATTACAACGGCCAGCTCGGCTTCGGGGAGGACGTGATCAACCGGATCATCTTCGCCGAAAGCCCGGAAGGACTGGCCAAAATGGCGGAACTGGCGGTGGGGACCATCAACTCCATAATCAACGAGCTGCTGCCTCGCGCCGCAGTGGACCGGGACGAGATCACCTCGATCACCATCGCCGGCAACACCACCATGACCCACCTGGCCCTCGCCCTGGAACCCCACTCGATCCGCCGGGCGCCCTATGTGCCGGTCAGCACCTTTTTCCCGCCGATCCGGGCCGAGGATATCGGCCTCGAGCTGCCCCGTTACTGCGTCGCCCTCTTTTTCCCCGCGGTCTCAAGCTACGTGGGCGGCGATATCGTCGCCGGGGTAATGGGCTCGGGCCTTTACCGCGCCGAGGAACTGACCCTCTATGTCGATATCGGCACCAACGCCGAAATCGTCATCGGCAACCGGGAGTGGCTGGTCTGCGCGGCCTGCTCGGCCGGTCCGGCTTTCGAGGGGGGCGGCATCACCCACGGGATGCGGGCCGCCGATGGGGCGATCAGCGATTTCGACATCGATCCCGAAAGCCTCGAACCGATGAATCTGACCATCGGCAACCAGCCGGCTATCGGGATCTGCGGCTCGGGCCTGCTGGCCATTATCGGCGCCCTGCTCGAAAACGGGGTCATCGACCGCGGCGGCAAATTCCGGCGCGATCTCGACTCGACCCGGCTCCGGGAGGGGCGGAGCGGCTATGAATATGTCCTGGTTTGGCGGGAAGAGAACAACACCGACCATGATCTGGTCATCACCGAGGTCGACATCGAGAATTTTATCCGGGCCAAGGCGGCGATCTATGCCGGAATCAAGACCCTGGTCGAGGAGGTCGGCCTGCGGATCGGCGACCTTGAGCGGATCATCCTGGCGGGCGCCTTCGGCAGTTATCTCGATCTCGACGCGGCCATCGCGGTCGGCCTCTTGCCGGAGATCGAAGCCGGGAAGGTTCGATATGTGGGGAACGGCGCCTTAATGGGCGGCCGGCTGAGCGAACTGAGCAACCATATCCGCCGGGACGTCGTTGAAGTGGTGGGGAGAATGACCAGTTTCGAGCTGTCGGAGGTCAACAGCTTCAAGGATCAGTACATCGCGGCCCTTTTCCTGCCCCATACCGACCTGGGCCTGTTCCCGGCCGCGGCGGCCCGGGCACGGAAAATTTAAACGGCGGCGGCCATCAGCTCAAGATGCTCCTCCAGGGATACCGCCATGGCCCGGACCGGACAGACCGCCACGCACAAGCCGCAGCCGCTGCAAATTTCAGGATCGAAGCGCACCGCCATCTCGGGGCGCTCGATGCTTAGGGCGCCGGTCGGGCAGATACCGGTACAGGCCCCGCACTGGAAACACTTGTCATCGTCCCGGCGAATCGCGGCCGCGACCCTTTCCACCTTGACGCCCCCCGTCTTCAGATAGCGAACCCCTTCCTCGACATTGGCCTTGCGGCCGAGCAGTTCCAACACGATCACCCCTTCCTCCTGAAGATTGATATCGGCCTTGAGGATATTGAATTCGACATCATATTCCTTGACCAGCTTGCAGATAATCGGTTGATCGATATTTTCCTTTGGAAACTTCAGCACGTAAATGCGTTTGTACATAATCGGCTTACCTCAAAGTAACTGGAGTTTATGATGGGGTCGCAAAAAGGTTTAACTCAACTTTCCTGGTTGACTTATTATGTTGTAAAAACGAACTAATTTATTGCTATCTATGTGTTCACTTTCCCCCCTCCGTCACCCCGGCATGTTTTTAGCCGGGGTCCAGTATTTTAGTGAAAGTCTGGATTCCGGCTAAAAACATGCCGGAATGACGGAAGACCTCTGGGTCTGTACGTATAAAATGTTGTTATTACATGTAAATCTCCAACCCGGAAAGTTGAGGTTTAACAAGCTGTCATTTCTAACGAATGTGAGAAATCTTATCGCACCTAAAACAAAAGATTTCTCCCTGCGGTCGAAATGACATTATGGGGAACCTCGACTTTTTGCGAATATGTCATTTATGGGAGGAGCGTCGGGGAAAACCCGCCAGGATCTTGTCCAGCTCCCCCGGCAGAGCATCGGGATCGCCTGCGGTGGACAGCTCTACCAGCTGGTCGTCGGGCAGTTCGTCGGGGTAATCGAAACGCTCCTTCTGGGCCTGATAGATAGCGGGACGCCCGTCCGATACCGCCTCGGGGTCCCGGCTTCTGATGGCCAGGCGGCGCATGACCTCCTCCTCCGGGCAGGTGCAGAAGATGAATAACACTTCAACCCCCAGGCGGACGGCCAGCGCCCTGACCCGATCCCGTTCGGCCCGGCTCTGATAGGAGGCGTCGAGGACCACCGATCGGCCCCGCAGGCATTCTTCCTCCGCTTTGCCCAGCAGGGCATCGTAGGTGCGCCGGCTGAATTCGCGGCTGTAGATGCCCAGGTCGAGGGACTCCCTGCTGCCGGCGGTGGCCGGCAGCCCGGCCAGTTCCTTGCGAACCCGGTCCGAATTGAAATAGGCCGCCCCCTGCCTGGCCGCCCATTTTGCCGCCAGGGTACTTTTCCCGGTGGCAATCATCCCAAAGAACACCCAGATTCGTAAGCGATCACAGGGGACCGAATCTGCTGTGTTATCGATATCGACCTGTTCATCTACACCAGTACACATCACCGGCCGATGCCTTGCATCTCCACCACCCTGTGATCGCTTACCGGCCGAGAGATGGGCCAATCCTGAGCTGCTTATTCCGTGATCGGTTACCCGGGTTCTAGCTTTGTTCGGCATATAGCACCGCCAGCTTGAAATAACGGCCCGCCCGCTGAAGGCTCGCCGCCCTGGTCGACTCATCGACCTCCCGGTCCTGGCCGGTCAGCAGACCGATCTTGCCCCGGACATAAGCCCGGTAGCATTTGTAAAAGTTCAACACACCATGAAGGCCGGGATCATTGAGCCGTCCGGACATGGTATCGACAAACCAAATCGAGTGCTGCTCCTGGCCGCGATAATCGAGATCCATAGCCAGAAAGGCCAAATCCGCAGCCAGATCACCATAGCGCAAACGTCGATTGAATTCAATGCAATCAAAAATCCAGACCCGCTCGCCCAGGCAGATATTGCCGGAATGAAGATCACCGTGACCGTCGCGGATCCAGCCCTCCTCCTGGCGCTGCCGGAAGAGTTTATCGTCGGCCAGTACCCCCTCGGTATAAGCGCGGAGCCGATCAAAATCTTCCCGGGACAAAGCGGGACAGCCGACAAAGGGTTCGGTCTGCCGGAAATTATCGCGGATGTTTCCGGCGACACTGTCCCTGCTCCCCGCCTCAACGATCTCCGGGCCGGTCTCGGCCTGTTGGTAAAAGGGGACCAGGATCTCGACAATCTTCTCCAAGGATTGGCGGGTCAGGTTGCCCGCCTCGATAACCTTGTCCATCATCCCTTCGGCAGGCATCCGGACCATTTTAACCGCATATTCAACGATCCGTCCGCCGCTGCCGCCCAGCTCGAAGCGGTCATCCTCTTGCCGGATCGGAACCACGTCCAGATAGATATCCGGGCAGAGCCGCCGATTGAGCCGCAGCTCTTCCTCGCAGTAATATCTGCGCCTGGCGAGGGTTGTGAAGTCGAGGAAACCGAAGTCCACCGGTTTTTTGATCTTGTAGACATAGGAACCGGCCAGGAAAACGTAGGAGATGTGAGTTTGCAGAAGGGTTACTTCAGCGGCTCGATGGGGATAGGCCCGGGGATCTTTGAGAAAATCGAGATAACTGGACAATTTGTTTTCGACTTTGCCTGGGGTTTCGCCCGGCTCTCCCCCGGGTCGCCAATACCGGAGTCCTTCGGAAAAGAAGATCCGGCCCACACCCCGATTATACACAGATAAGCCGGGAAAAGTGAATGGCCGCAAGGCTTAAGCTTCCGAATCAATCACCCAGGCCCTCCTCCCGGCCCGGCGCTGCCCGGCTCCGATCATAAAAAACCCGGATTCCCCGAAAAGTTTCATCGAAAGTCCGGGCTTTAAGCCGGCGGCATTTGTGGAGTACCGTTGTTCCGATCATAAAGAAGCCAGGAGTCAGTATCCAGAAGTCAGAAGAACTGATTTTAAAAGCTTGTTCCCTGGCTCCTGGCTCCCGGCTTCTGGCTTCTGGCTTCTCGTTTAACAATCGATCTGAAATAACTAAACTTTCCGGGTTAACTTATTATATTGTAAAAACGAACTAATTTGTTGCTACCTATGTGTTCAATTTCACGTCTCCGTCACCCCGGCATGTTTTGAGCCGGGGTCCAGTATATAGTGAAAGCCTGGATTCCGGCTAAAAACATACCGGAATGACGAAAGGTCTCCGGATCTGTACGCATAAAATGTTGTTATTACATACAAATCTCCAACACGAAAAGTTTGAGATTTAATACGAGTAGCCGAATTCAGCCTTGAAACGTTCGGCGATGGCCGCGGTTTCCAGGAAATGGTTCTGGGTGCCGGGTTTCTCGATCTTGATCGCCCCCATCAGGGCGGCCAGGCGGCCGGTGGTTTCCCAGTCCAGATCGTTCATCAGTCCGTAAAGGATCCCGGCCCGGTAGGCATCGCCGCAGCCGGTGGGATCTTCCATCGCCGAGACCTTGGCCACCGGCACCTCAATTTTCTTGCCGCCGGTCCAGATCCGCGAGCCCTCGCCGCCCCGGGTGACGATCAGGGCCTTGAGCCTTTCCGCCACCTGCTCGGGGCTGAGTTTGGTCCGGTCCTCGATCAATTGCCATTCGTAATCGTTGACGGTGAGCCAGGTGGCCTGCTCAATAAAGCGCAGCAGGTCTTCGCCGTCAAACATCGGCAGTCCCTGGCCCGGATCGAAGATAAAAGGGATATTCGCCTCGGCGAACTGGCTGGCGTGCTGGATCATCCCGTCCCGGCCATCGGGGGAGACGATCCCGATCGTGACGTCCGCGGCATCGGAAACCTTGTTTTCATGGGCATAATTCATCGCCCCGGGATGGAAGGCGGTGATCTGGTTGTCATCCAGATCGGTGGTCACAAAAGCCTGGGCGGTAAAGGTCCTGTCGATCCGCTTAACATGATCGCGCCTGATCCCGCATTTGGTGATCCACGCCTCATAGAGACCGAAATCCTCGCCGACCGTGCCCATCGGCAGGGCGTTGCCCCCAAGCAGATTAAGGTTGTAGGCAATATTGCCGGCACACCCCCCGAATTCACGGCGCATCTCGGGGACCAGAAAACTGACATTGAGGATATGGACCTTGTCGGGCAGGATGTGGTTTTTGAAACGGTCATGGAAGACCATGATATTGTCGAAAGCGAACGATCCGCAGATAAGTGCATGCATGATAATTTATTCCTTTTTTTGTTGCGCCGGCCGGCCTGTTAGCCTTTGCGGCCCGCTTGATTAAGGGATTCGGGGATTCCCGAAACTTTTTTGAGGTTAAAGTTGATAAATTCGCAAAAAGTATAAAAAACAGTCATTTCGAACGCATGTGAGAAATCTTGTTCTTTACACCTACAGGGCATAAGTTTTCTTTGAGCTGACAAGCTCCTTAACTCAGATTTAACCAATTGGAATTATTAATATTTCTCCCGTTGGTCGAAATGACAATACGGCAATCCCGACTTTTTGCGAGGCCATCTAAGTTGACAAGTTCGCAAAAGTCACGTGATGGCTAAGCCAAAATCGTCAGAGCCAAGGCGCGCGAATTTCGAGGAATGAAGCGTACTTCAGTACGCTGCAATGACGAGACAATTTGCAGCAACGCAGGAGCTGGCGAGTTTTGGCGACGCCATCAAAGTTCAGGGGCCATATAAACTTCTGCCAAGTTTTATATCATTCCTCGCCCGCATTGGCAACCCCTGGAAACTGGATACCGCCCCCCTCCCGCGAGCTCATCCCCGGCTCCAGACCCTGTCAGCTGAATCTGATTGGAGGCGCGGAGGGCAGAGGGCCGATTTCGTGCCCGGGCTGTGCGGCCGGCAAAAACAATTCCTTGCCATGGCTCCTCGATTATCGCTAAAATTTACTCGTGGTAACCATAAATCAGGTTTTTTGTCCTGGAACAAGGAGCAGGAATGTTTGGAAAGCACCCCGACGGATACAAACTCCCCGTCCTCGGCTGGGTGGGCTCCATTCTCCTCCGCGGCGACGGACTGCCCGGGCAAAAAGGCCATTTGTGGGCAGCCACCAACCAGCCGGCGGCTGTTGCAGAACCACCGCCGCCAACTTGAAACCTCTTTGCGGGAATACGAACTATGAAAGTATGGCCTGGACAACCCTACCCCTTGGGTGCTGTTTTTGATGGCTCCGGAACCAATTTCTCCCTGTTTTCCGAAATCGCCGAACGTGTCGAACTGTGCTTCTTCGACGATGAGGGCGTCGAGACCCGGTTCGATCTGCCAGAGGTGACGGGTTATTGTTGGCACGGATACTTCCCTGCCGTCGAACCGGGCCAACGCTACGGCTACCGGGTCCACGGCCCGTGGGATCCGGCCCGCGGCCACTGCTGTAATTCGGCCAAACTGCTGCTCGACCCTTACGCCAAGGCCATTGACGGCCAGGTCCAGTGGAACGAGGCGGTCTTCCCTTACGTCTTCAATGACGGCCCCGAATCCCGCAACGACAGCGACAGCGCCCCTTTCATGCCCAAAGCCGTGGTCCATCAGCCCCATTTCGACTGGAGCGGCGACCGCCGCCTGCAACTGCCCTGGCACGAAACGATCATCTACGAAACCCATGTCAAGGGCCTCAGCGTCCGCCATCCGGAAGTTCCCGAAGAGCTGCGCGGCACCTACGCGGGGCTGGCGCAACCGGCGGTCATCGAATATCTGAAGGCACTAGGGGTCACCGCCATTGAGCTGATGCCGGTCCATTTCTTCATCCACGACAAGCATCTGGTCGACCGGGACTTGCGGAACTACTGGGGCTACAACTCCATCGGCTATCTGGCCGTCCAGAATGAATATGCGGCCGATGACCGATCCGGCGGCGCGGTGGCCGAATTCAAGCAGATGGTCAAAACCCTGCACCAGGCCGGCATGGAGGTGATTCTGGATGTGGTATACAACCACACGGCGGAGGGCAATCACCTCGGTCCGATGCTCGGTTTCAAGGGGATCGACAATTCCTATTACTACCGCCTGACCGATGATCCGCGCTATTACATGGATTACACCGGCACCGGCAACAGCCTGAACATGCGCAATCCCCATGTCTTGCAGCTTGTCATGGATTCCTTACGGTACTGGATCCTGGAGATGCACGTGGACGGCTTCCGTTTCGATCTGGCCGCCACCCTGGCCCGGGAGCTCCACGATGTCGACCGTCTCTCCGCCTTTTTCGATCTGATCCAGCAGGATCCGGTGATCAGCCAGGTCAAGCTTATCGCCGAGCCCTGGGACGTGGGCGAGGGCGGCTATCAGGTCGGCAACTTTCCGCCGGTCTGGACCGAGTGGAACGGCAAATACCGGGACTGCGTGCGGGACTTCTGGCGGGGCGAGCACCAGACCCTGGGCGAGTTCGCCGCCCGCTTCACCGGCAGCTGCGACCTCTACGAAAACACCTCCCGGCTGCCTTATGCCAGCATCAACTTCGTCACCGCCCACGACGGCTTCACCTTGAACGATCTGGTTTCCTACAATGAAAAGCACAACGAGGCCAACGGCGAGGAGAACCACGACGGCGAAAGCCACAACCGCTCCTGGAACTGCGGGGCGGAAGGACCCACCGACGATCCCGGGGTGCGCCGCCTGCGGACCCGCCAGAAGCGTAATTTTCTCGCCACCCTGCTGCTTTCCCAGGGGGTGCCCATGCTTCTGGGCGGTGACGAGATCGGCCGCAGCCAGCAGGGAAACAACAACGCCTACTGCCAGGACAACGAGATTTCCTGGTACGACTGGGAGGGGGTCGACGAAGAACTTCTCACCTTCTGCCGGGAACTCATCCGCTATCGTACCAACCACCCCGTCTTCCGCCGGCGCGGCTGGTTCCAGGGCCGGCCGATTCACGGCAGCGAGGTCGACGACATTTCCTGGTTCACCATGGAAGGGGAACAGATGGCGGAAGAGAACTGGGACCAGGCCTATGCCAAGTCCCTGGGGGTCTTCCTGAACGGCGCCACCATTCCGAACCCCAATCCCCGCGGGGAACCGGTAACCGACGATAACTTCTACCTGATCTTCAATGCCCACCATGAACCATTGGGATTCATCCTCCCCGGCCCTGACTGGGGGGAGCGCTGGCTGAAGGAACTCGACACCGCACGGGGCTGGCTGGAAGAGGAGGAAGCCCTCCGAGCCAATGAGCAGGTCGAGGTCGCAGCCCGTTCCCTGGTGGTCCTGCGCCATGCTCCCTGATTTTTTTTGGGGAAATTATTCAGGAGAAACTCGGGGGGAGATCCGGTATTTCTTCATTCTTTTCCAGACGGTGACCCGGCTGACCCCGAGAATCCTGGCGGCCTGGGACTGGTTGCCGTCGGCCATCGCCATAGATCAGACCTGATTCGATAAATAATCGAGGCCCTTCACCTCGAAATACGGCCTCGACACCGGACCCCCTCCAGGATGGATGGTACAAAAAATTAATTTTCCGCCGGTAATTGTTTAAATATTTGTACCGAGCCCTTCTTTATCACCCCTTGATCCGATTTAGATATCTTATTGATTTTGTGTATTTATCAGTATTTATGATTTTTTCATCTTATATTGGCACAGCCATTGCACTAATAACTAATCAAAGTAGATTGAAACAACATCTTACTTTCCCCCTAGAAAGGCCGGCTTCTTTCCCCCCAAAGAGCCGGCCTTTTGCTTTATCCGGCCCTCCTGCCTCACATTCCAAAATGAAGTAAATCTCGTCACCCCGGATTGGTCGATACTTACCCCAGGTTTTCAGGGGTCTGGACAGGCTTTCCAAAAAACCCACGTCCATCCGGCAATAAGATCCCCATTACCCAAATGCTCTCTATGGGTTTATGGCTGGCCCGTGCCAATTCCAGTGCCCCCCATGATATTAAAGCGGCCCAAGCCGGTTACATAAAGAAAACCCCGAAAGCCTTATGGCTCACGGGGTTTTTGGATAACTTTGGATTTTAATGTACTTTAAAATGGTGCCGGAGGTCGGAATCGAACCGACACGGGGTTGCCCCCGCTGGATTTTGAGTCCAGTGCGTCTACCAGTTTCACCACTCCGGCGATTTTCTTGATTAAGCCCGCTGCATTCAGCGAAAATTGCGCTTTGGGATCTGACATTTTCTCTTCCCGCCGCAAGGGCGCTAAATGGCACAGGATGCGCTGCAATATAGAGGAAGTTAATTGGTTATGTCAAGCTAAACGGTCTCCGTAGACCAATGGACGATCAAGAAGCTTCAAGATCGCCGGAGACGAGGAACACCTGCTGGAACTTATAAAAATATTCAGCCCCGGACCAGACCGTCAGGACCAGGGATATATAGAGAATACCAAGACCGATTTCGGGCAGATAGGGAATCGGCAAAAGATTCTCGGGAAAGATCAAAACACAGAGGGCGGTATACTGCATTACCGACTTGATTTTGCCCATACCGCTCGCCGCGACAATAACCCCGGAGGAGGCGGCGATTCCCCGCAGACCGGTAACCACCAGTTCCCGGGCTAAAATCAGAAAAGTGACCCAAGCCGGAATCAGCGGGATCAGCATGATCAGGGCCACCGCGACCAGGACCTTGTCGGCCAAGGGGTCCATCAATTTGCCGAGAACGCTTTCGCTCTGCTGCTTGCGGGCAAAATAGCCGTCAGCCAAATCGGTGAGCGCCGCCGAAAGAAACAGGACAAAGGCGAGCAGATCCATCCACATAACGGCGTCGGGTCTGATGCAAAAAAGGAGAACCGGCACGACGGCAAATCGGAAGCCGGTCAAAATATTTGGCAGGGTTAGCAGTTGATTCATTCAGGGTTTATATCATCTTGAAAAGATGGTTTCAAGGACGATCCACCGGTGCCTTAATAATATTTGGTCCGGCCTTTAATAGAGAGACGGCTGCTTCTTATACTCTTCATAGAAAAGCTGAACTCTCTGGACATAGTTTTCGGTTTCCTTGAAGCGGGGAACCCGGCCAAGCTCGGCGACCCGGGTAGGTCCAGCGTTATAAGCGGCCAGAGCCAGGCGCAGATTGCCGTTGAACAGGCCAAGCATTTTCCGCAGGTATCGGGTGCCGCCGTTGATGTTATCCTGGGGATCGAACGGATCGAGAACCTCCATATCGCCGGCGGTTTCCGGCATCAACTGCATGAGGCCCTGGGCGCCTTTCCGGGAAACGGCCAGGTAATTGAAATTAGACTCGGCCCTGATCACCGACTTGACCAGGCGGGGATCGATCTGATAACGGCTGGCAGCGGCGTGGATTGCGGCATCGAAAGCATTATGGTCAAGGGCGGGGTCCGCGGTGACGATGACCGCGCCGCGGCGGGCTGATCCGTTCACCGGTTGATACTTGGGATCACTGGGCACATTGGTAAAGTGAATGACTCCGCTCTCGTCGACGTACTTGTACATCGCCGCCTGAACCGGAGCGGCCGCAAGGACAGCCAGGAGAGAAGCTGTCACTATTTTCCCCCGAAAATTAATGTGCATTCCCCCTATTATATCAGTTTATGATCTTTTTTCCCAGTCGGAGAGAAATTTTTCTATGCCGATATCGGTCAACGGATGTTTGGCAAGCTGGCCGATGACCTTGAAGGGGATCGTGGCGATGTCGGCGCCGATCAGGGCCGAATCGACCACATGCATGGGGTGGCGGATGCTGGCCACGATAACCTCGCTGGCAAAGCCATAGTTGTCGAGGATGGTCATGATGTCGCCGATCAGGTCCATGCCGTTCTGGGCGATATCGTCGAGCCGGCCGACGAAGGGGCTGATGAAGCTTGCCCCCGCCTTGGCGGCCAGCAGAGCCTGGGCGGCCGAAAAGACCAGGGTGACGTTGGTCTTGATACCCTCGGAGGCAAAGGTTTTCGCGGCGATCAGCCCCTCGGTGGTCATCGGCACCTTGATAACGATATTGCTGCCGATTTTGGCCAGTTCCCGTCCCTCTTTGAGCATGCCCTCCGCTTCCAGGCTGACTACCTCGGCGCTGACAGGGCCGTCGACAATTGCGCAGATCTCGGTGATGACTTCATGGAAATCCCGGCCTTCCCTGGCGATCAGGGAAGGATTGGTGGTAACTCCGTCAACCATGCCCATGGCGACCGCCGCTTTGATCTCGCTGATATTGGCGGTATCGATAAAGAATTTCATTTTATTCTCCTTTTCTGGCTATGAATTTTTCGCGACATTCGTCGGAACAAAAATATATGGTTTTCCCTGCTTCTTGCAGGCTTACGGCCTGTTGTTTCGGTACGCAGACTTTGCAGACCGGATCTTCCACCAACACATCGTGCCTGCCGGATCCCTGGTAAGCGCCCTTCCGGAGCCGCCTCTTCCCGCCGGTCAGCAACCGGTAAAGGATATAAAGCAGAGCGGTAAGTATTAATATTCTAAGCGGATTCACGCCTGGTTCGCTCCTTGCAAAGGTTGTACATCCGGCCAGGTCATTTTGCGGAGGTCGATGTCGCCGCCGGGCGGCAGGGCCAGCCGCATCTGCTGAGTCGTTTTCCCGGTGACCGGGTGGAGCCGGTCCGGCGCAAGTTCCTCCAGCGGGGCCAGAACGAACAGCCGTTCTTCGATGCCGGGATGGGGGATCTGCAACTTCTCGTCGACACAAACCAGCTCGTCATAATAGAGAATGTCGAGATCCACGGCCCGATCCACGGTCTTTTGCCGGTCCCGGCCCAGATCTTTTTCGACGGCCTGTAAAGTCGCCAGCAGATCATGGGGGGGGAGGTCGGTCTCCAGAACCCCCACCGCATTGGTAAACCACTGCTCGGACAGGTGGCGGCCCTCCCTGAGCCACGCTTCCTTAACTACCGGCCTGGTCAGATAGGGGCTTGACAGAGCAGCAAGGCTGATAATGCCGGGCTGCTCGCCGAGGATCCGCCACGCTTTCCGGAGATTTAAAATGCCGTCTCCGAGGTTGGAGCCCAGCCCGATAAAAACCAGGGCCATCAGAAGCCCGTTTTTTTCATGCGGTCGACCGCCTCCTGCAAGCGCTCCTTGGAGACGGTCAGGGCGATCCTGAAATAGCCCTCGCCGGGATCACCGAAGCCGTTGCCGGGGGTGCAGACGATCCCGGTCTTTTCCAGGAGGTGGGCGACAAACCCGGCCGAATCGTAGCCCGCCGGCACCTCGGCCCAGACGTAGAAGGTGGCCTTGGGGGCATCGGCCTTGATCCCCATCTCGGCAAGACCCCGCATCACCACGTCGCGGCGCTCTTCGTAGAGGGTGCGCATTTCGGCCAGCCAGGCCGCGTCATCCCGCATCGCCTCGATCCCGGCAATCTGGATGGCCTCGAAGATCCCGGAGTCGATATTGCTCTTGATCTGGCCGAGGCCGCCGATGATCTCGCTGTTGCCGGCGGCCCAGCCGATCCGCCAGCCCGTCATGTTGTAGGTCTTGGAGAGGGAGTGGAACTCGATGCCCACCTCCATGGCGCCGGGAGTTTCCAGGAAACTCGGGGGCAGGTAGCCGTCGTAGGCCATTTCCGAATAGGCGAAGTCGTGGCAGATCATGATGTCGTGTGCCTTGGCGAAGGCCACCACCTTGACGAAAAACTCCGGCGTGGCCGGGGCTGCGGTGGGGTTGTTCGGGTAGTTCAGGAACATCATCTTCGCCTTGGCCAGGACATCGGTGGGGATCTTGTCCAGGTCGGGCAGGAAACCGTTTTCCTTCAAAAGCGGCATTTCGTAAGGGAAGCCGCCGGCGAACTGGGTGGCGATCTTGTAGACCGGATAGGCGGGACTGGGGACCAAAACCACGTCGCCTGGATTGATAAAGGCCAGGGGAATATGGGCGATGCCTTCCTTGGAACCGATCAGCGAGACCACTTCCTTTAAGGGATGAAGCTTGACCCCGGCCCGCTTGTCGTACCAGGCGCTGACCGCCTCCCGGAAGTTGTTCATCCCGGTGTAGCTGGGATAGCGGTGGTACTGGGGCTTCTGAACGGCCTCGCACAAGGTGTCGATAATATGCTGCGGGGTTGGTTGGTCGGGATCCCCCACCCCGACATCAATCACATCGATCCCCCGGGCCTTCACCTCGTCCTTCTTGCGGTCGAGCTCGGCGAAGAGATAGGGCGGCAACTGCTTCAGGCGGTCTGCTTTTTCAATCTTGATCATCGCTGATATATCCTTTTTAAATCGTTTTTATACTCACAGGGCATAAGTTTCGTACGAGCAGAAAAGCTGCTCAACTCAGCTTTAAATTTTATGGCTATGAATCAGACTCAGCTATAAATTCGATTTTTTCCCGGTGCTCCGTTGCTGGGTACTGATTCCGGCTCACAACATGCCGGAATGACATTTAATCCGCCGGAGCCGTCATTCCCGCACGTTTTTAGCGGGAATCCAGAAGTTGAAGCTGAGTTTCATATTGAGCCACATTAAATTTTTACCGGTCCCTAAAGTTTCGAGATGGGATGGCTAAGCAAAAATCGTCAGATCCAAGGCGCGTAAATTTCGAGGAATGAAGCGTACTTCAGTACGCTGCAATGACGAGACAATTTGCAGCAACGCAGGAGCTGGCGACTTTTGCGACGCCATCAGGTTTTCAGAGATCTTGAAGACCTAGCACATCGAACATCGAGTAGATCCCGTTTGCCCGGCCGGTCACCCAGGCGGCGGCCAGGGTGGCGCCCTTGGCGAAATTGTCCCGGCTGTGGGCCCGGTGGGTGATCTCAAGGCGTTCGCCGGCTCCGGCGAAATAGACGGTGTGTTCACCGACGATGTCTCCGGCCCGGATCGTCTGGATGCCGATCTCCTGATCGGTCCGCTCGCCGATGATGCCGTGTCTTTCATAGACTCCGACCTTGGCCAGATCGCGGTTGACCCCCTCGGCGACCATTTCGCCGAGTTTCAGAGCGGTGCCGCTCGGGGCGTCTTTTTTCATGCGGTGATGAGCCTCGACGATCTCTATATCATAATCATCGCCGAGGATGGCGGCCATCTTCCGGGCCATCTTGAAAAGGACGTTGACCCCGACCGCCATGTTGGGCGCCTGCACGCAGGGAAAATCCGCGGCCAGGCTTTTCAGTTCGGCCAGATTTTCCGGGCTAAGACCGGTGGTGCCGATGACCATGGCTTTCTTGTGTTCAGCGGCCAGGCGGGCGAATTTCATGGTGGACTCATGGAAGGTGAAATCGATGATCACATCTCCCTCCCCGATCACCCCGGCCAGCCCCGCCGAGAGGTTCACCCCGAGTTTGCCGATCCCGGCCAGTTCGCCAAGGTCCTTGCCGATCTCCGGGTTGCCCTCCTGCTCAAAACCGCCGGCCAGTTCCAGGTCCGGATGCTGCTCCACCATATAGGTTATACGCCGGCCCATGCGGCCGGCGGCCCCGGCCACGATTACTTTAATCATGATTACTCCTTTGGATTTCCGTTATTCAATCCGAGGTAACCGTTCAGCAGCACCACATCTTCGGACGATCGGCCCGGCTTACGTACACGAGGTACGCGGCACCGGTCCGCTTGTCCAAATCTGCACCACTGCTGAACGGTTACAGTCCGGCGGTTTTGGGTACTTTGGTGACCGCCCCGGTGAACGGTTACAATCCGCCAGTCCGACAACCTGCTTAAATCAGGCCGTAGGCGCTGATCACCTGCTTCATTTTTTCGACGGTCTCGGCGGACATCTCGCAGATCGGCATGCGCGGATTGGCGCCCTTGATCTTGCCCATCAGGGCCAGGGTGGTCTTGGCGGGGACCGGATTGGTATCGATGAACATCGCCTGGATCAGGGGAAACAGCTTATAATGCAGCTCCCTGGCCTTGGCCATGTCATCGGCCAGGGCGGCCTCCATCATCCCAGCCATATCTGCGGGTGCCACGTTCGAGGTAACCGAGATCACCCCCTTGCCGCCGATAGCCACGGTGGCCAGCGCGGTAAAGTCGTCGCCGGAGAGAACCGTGAAGTCGTCCGGACAGAGACGGATCACCTCGCTGACCTGATTCAGGTCGCCGGTGGCCTCCTTGATTCCGACGATATTGGGGATCCGGGCACAGCGGGCCACCGTCGCCGGCAGCATGTTGACCCCGGTCCGGCTCGGCACGTTGTACAGGATGATCGGGATATCGACCGCTTCGGCCACCGCCTTAAAATGGCGATAGAGCCCCTCCTGGGAAGGCTTGTTGTAATAAGGGGTGATGACCAGAGCCCCGTCCGCCCCGGCCTCCTTGGCATGTCCGGTCAGGGCGATGGACTCGGAGGTGGAGTTCGAGCCGCTGCCGGCAACAACCGGCACCCGGCCGTTTACCGTCTTGATGGTCAGCTCGACCACCCGGTGATGTTCCTCATGGCTCATGGTGGCGGACTCGCCGGTGGTGCCGCAGGCCACGATGCCGTGGGTACCGCCGGCTATTTGAAACTCGATAAGGTCGATCAGTTCCTGTTCGTCTATCTTACCGTCGGTGAACGGGGTCACGATGGCAACGAAGGCGCCTTTGAACCGGGTCATAATATCCTCCTGATTTTATAAAAAAATAAATCGATATATCGGCAAATTTGATCAGTTCGCAAAAAGCTGAAAATCAAGTTGTCGCGAGTGCGGCGCAGTAATCTATAAAGGGCAGCTGGTCTGCTCGTACGAAACTTATGCCCTTGCGGTATAAACATCTAATTAGCTGAAAGCACGGAGTTATTTGATTAATTCGCGCCCTAGCATCGACGAGCACAAAGCATTTTCGCGAAGCCGACGAATTAATTATCCATATAAACGCTGTGCACGGCAAGAAGCTTCTTGCCGTTCCCCTGCCATTCTTACGGGACCGGCCGGTAAAAAGCAAATAAAAAGCCCAAAAATAAACCTGGGAGAAGCGCCTCTCAAAGGGCCTCTTCGTTAAGAATTGCATCATAGATAAAGTTGGCCGGACCTTCCAGAAAGACCTCGGCGATCCGCTGCTCATGCCGAGATTCCTGATCAACCGCGGCCGGCGACCCTTCCAGTTCGATCAGGGTAAAATGAATGGTCAAAACATCGCCGCCGGAAGTCCTGACCTGAACCGGTGAAGTGACCTGACCGTGCAGGGCGGCGATGATCGCCGCAGCGACCGCCCCGGTGCCGCAGGCCATGGTCTCGTCCTCCACCCCTCGTTCGTAGGTACGGACATAAAGTCCCTTTTCGGAGATCTGGACGAAATTGACATTGGTCCCGGCCGGTTCGAAAAGCTTATGGAAACGGATATATTTGCCCCATTCCCGGATCGGCACATCGCCGTTCTCCTCGACAAAGTGAACCGCGTGGGGCACCCCGGTGTTAATCGAATGAACCACTTTTTGCCGGCCGTCGATCTCGATCGTCCTGGAGAGCAATATATCGGTGGGCGGGGTCAGCCTGATCTTGACGCTGTCGCCGACCATCTCGGCCTCGATCAGTCCGGCGATGGTCTCGAAATGCATCCTGGCCGGGGCAATCCCCCTGCTGTAGGCATAGCGGGCCGCGCAGCGCGCCCCATTGCCGCACATCTCAGCCTCGCTGCCGTCACCGTTGTAAAACTGCCAGCGGAAATCGGCCCGGTCGGATTCCTCGAGCAGAATCAGGCCGTCCGCCCCCACCGAAAAACGGCGCCGACAGATCCGCGCGGCTAGTTCGGCCATCCGGCGCTTTTCGATCTTGCGGTCGCGGTTGTCGATAATGATAAAGTCGTTACCGGTACCGCTCATCTTGGTAAATGAAATCGGGTTGTTCATCCGCCCCCCTTAACCCTGCAAAAAATCTGGGATCACCTCGCCCCTGATCAAACTCTCGTAGGTTTCCCGGGCCCTGATCACCCGATAGCGGTCATCCGCCACCATGACCTCGGCGACTCGGGGCCGGGAGTTATAGTTGGAGGCCATCGAGAACCCGTAGGCGCCGGCGCTCATCACCGCCAGGAGATCGCCGGGAGCGCTGACCGGCACCTCCCGGTCCCGGGCCAGAAAATCTCCGGTCTCGCAGATCGGCCCGACCACATCGGCAATCTCGCGGCCGCCACTCCCTTCAACAACCGGCTCGATCGCGTGATAGGCATCATAGAGGCTGGGCCGGGCCAGGTCGTTCATTCCGGCGTCGACTACGACGAATTTCTTGCTCGGCCCCGCCTTGGTATAATGAACCCGGGTGACCAGGATGCCGGCGTTGCCGGCAATCACCCGGCCAGGCTCGAAGATCAGGGTGCAGTCCAAATCGCCGATCTCCTTTTTGATCGCCTCGGCATACTCGGCCGGCAGGGGCGGGCTTTCCGCATCGTATTTGATCCCCAGGCCGCCGCCCAGATCGAGATGGGTGACACCAATGCCCCGGTCCCGCAGTTTGGCGATAAAGATCTTCAGCTTACCGAGGGACTCGATAAAGGGCGAAACCGTGGTCAACTGGGAGCCGATATGGCAGCTCACCCCCTGGACCTTGATATTGGCCATTTCCGTCGCCCGGGCGTAGACCTCGCCGGCGGTTTCGATCGGAATGCCGAACTTGTTCTTGGCCAGTCCGGTCGAGATATAGGCGTGGGTCTTGGGATCGACGTCCGGATTGACCCGAAACGATACCGGCGCCACGACCCCCAAACCGGCCGCGACCTCCTGGAGTGCGTCGAGTTCCTGTTCCGATTCGACATTGAACTGGAGAATGTTTTCCTTGAGGGCGTATGCCATCTCCTCCCGGGTCTTGCCTACCCCGGAATAGACGATTCTGGCGGGGTCGACTCCCGCCTTCAGGGCCCGAAACAGTTCGCCGCCCGAAACGATATCGGCGCCGCCGCCCAGCCCGGCGAATACTCTGAGGATGGCGATATTCGAGCAGGCCTTGACCGCAAAACAGCTCAGATGCGGAATCGAGGCAAAGGGGGTGTCAAAGGCCTTGAAATGCTGACTGAGGGTGGCGTGGCTGTATAGATAGAAGGGGGTGCCGATTTCGGCCGCTATCCTGGCGACGGGAACCGCCTCGCAGTGGAGCTCCCCGTTTTTATAGATGAAATGATTCATATCCGTTCCGTTTTGTGGTTCGCACTGTTTTGGCTGCTTCAGTCACAAAAATAGACCACTCATTGTTTATCGAACTTTTTGCTTAGTCATCCCCTTAGGGGTCCGGGGATGCCCGAATCGCTTAGCGCTCCCCTTCGTCCCCCGCTTCTCCGGCCGGGGCCCGCCACTCGAAACGGACCGGCTCCGACGGGCGGCTGATCACCCGCCAGCCCACTTTGGTTTTAACCCGGTAATAGTAGATATGACCGTCCTTAAGCTTTTCGTCGCGGTAGGTCAGGGTCTCTCCCCAGCCTGCGGGATCATCCTCGCCGGTTATGACCCCGATCTCAGTGTACCGCACCGGACAGTTTTTGCAAAAATCGGCCAGGGCGTATTCCGCTCTCTCGATCAGGTAGCTGTCGATCTTCGGCAACCGGTGCCCCTGTTCGCTCCGCGCCGGCGGCGACCAGGAAAGGGTGACGCCGCTGTCGTCCAGCTGATGGGCAAGATCGGTGATCGGCAGGGGGATTATCGCCCGGGGCGGGATCGGCGCGGTTTTTTTGCCGCACGACGAAAGCACCACCGCCAAAACCATTCCGGCGAGGATCATGAGAAAGCGCCGCTTCATTTTCACGCCATACCCAGTTCTTTTTCCGCCCTGGCCAGCGCTTCCTCCACTCGTATGGAGGAAGTACCCCCGATGGAACGCCGGCTCTCCACCGAGCCCTCAACGCTAAGAAGAGCGAAAACATCCCGGTCGATCACCCCGGCAAACTGCCGCAGTTCCTCAAGGCTCAAACCGGGCAGGTCCTTGTTCTGCTCGATGCAGTAGGCGACGACCTTGCCGACCACCGCGTGGGCCTCCCGAAAGGGCATATCCTTAGTGACCAGATAATCGGCCAGGTCGGTGGCGGTCATAAAGCCGCCGCTGCCGGCCGCGCCGGCTAGGCGGTCGGTATTGAATTCCAGGTTGTCCAGCATCTCGGCGCCGATCGCCAGGCAACTGGCCAGGGTCCGGACCGTATCGAAGACCGGCTCCTTGTCCTCCTGGAGATCGCGGTTATAGGTCAGGGGCAGCCCCTTGAGCAGGGTCAGGAGGCTCATCAGATTGCCGACCACCCGGCCGCTTTTGCCGCGGATCAGTTCGGGAATATCCGGGTTTTTCTTCTGGGGCATGATGCTGCTGCCGGTGCAGTGGCTGTCGGCCAGGGTCACGAAGGAGAACTCCTCGGTCGACCAGAGAACCAGCTCCTCGGCCAGGCGGCTCAAGTGGATCTGGGCCAGGGCGGCAACGGCGGTGAACTCCACGGCGAAATCGCGGTCGCCGACAGTGTCCATGCTGTTGGCGGTCACCGCCGGGAACCCGAGTTCCCGGGCGACAAACTCCCGGTCGATCGGCAGGCCGGTCCCGGCCAGGGCCGCTGCCCCCAGGGGCATGACGTTGATCCGCTTCAGGCAGTCCTCCATCCTTTGCCGGTCCCGGCCGAACATCTCGTAATAGGCGAGGAGATGATGGGAGAGAAGCAGGGGCTGGGCCCGTTGCAGATGGGTATAACCGGGCATGATCGTGCCCAGGTAGCGGCGGGCCAGCTTGACGAAGGCCTTTTGCAGCTCGGTGATCAGTTCGATGATCCGGCCGCTCTCCTCGCGCAGATAGAGGCGCAGGTCGAGGGCGACCTGATCGTTTCTGCTCCGGGCGGTGTGCAGTTTGGCTCCGGCCGGGCCGATCTTTTCGGCCAGGGCTCTTTCGATATGCATGTGGATATCCTCGAGTTCGTCCTTGAACTCGAAGCTGCCGTCCTCGATCGCCGCCTCGATTGCGGCCAGGCCGGCGAGGATGGCGTCCCGCTCGTCATCGGAGATCAGCCCCTGCCTGGCAAGCATTTTGGCGTGGGCCCGGCTCCCGGCGATATCGTGCTTGTAGAGCTCGCGGTCGAACTGGTGGGAGGCGGTAAACTCCTCCACCGAAGCGGCGGTGCCGGCCGAAAATCTTCCTCCCCAGGGCTTCTTGCTCATGCCGTTATCCTTTCTGTCTTTCGACCAGGGCCTGGATGGTCAGGCGCAGGGCGTTTAAGCGGATAAAGCCGCCGGCATCGGCCTGGGTGTAAACCTCGTCTTCCTCGAAGGTGGCGAAACTCTCCTGATAGAGGGAGCGCTCCGCCTTGCGGCCGACCGGAGTGCAGTTGCCCTTGTAGAGTTTCAACCTCACCACGCCGGTGACCGTCTCCTGGCAGTCGTCCATGGTCCGCTGCATGATCTTCATCTCCGGCGAAAACCAGAAACCGTTGTAGATCAGTTCCGAATAGCGTCCCACCAGGCTGTCCCGGATCTTCATGACCTCGCGGTCCAGGGTGATGGTTTCCAGATCGCGGTGGGCGGCGCGGAGAATAGTGCCGCCGGGGGTCTCGTAGACCCCCCGGGATTTCATGCCGACGAAGCGGTTTTCGACCATATCGAGGCGGCCGATGCCGTTCGCGCCCCCCAGCTTGTTGAGCCGAGCCAGGAGGGCGGCCGGCCCCAGTTTTTCGCCGTCGATTGCCACCGGGGTACCTTTTTCAAACTCGATCTCGATATAGGTCGCTTTGTCCGGGGCGTTTTCCGGCGAGCAGCTCAGCTTGAACATCGCCTCTTCCGGCTCGTTCCAGGGGTCCTCCAGGATGCCGCCCTCGAAACTGATATGGAGCAGGTTCTCGTCGGAGCTGTAGGGTTTCTCCTTGGTAACCGGGATCGGGATGTCGTGTTTTTCGGCATAAGCGATCAGTTTGGTCCGGGAATTCAGGTCCCAGGTGCGCCAAGGCGCGATAATCTTCAACTTGGGATTCAAGGCCAGATAGGTAAGCTCGAAGCGGACCTGGTCGTTGCCCTTGCCGGTAGCGCCGTGGCTGACCGCGTCGCAGTTTTCCGCCTCCGCCACCCTGACCTGCTCCCTGGCGATGATCGGCCGGGCCAGGGAAGTGCCGAGCAGATAGGAACCCTCGTAGATCGCGTTGGCCCGGAAGGCCGGGAACACGTAATCCCGGACGAATTCCTCGCGGAGATCGGAGATCACCACCTTCTCGGCCCCGGTGGCCAACCCCTTGGCCCGGACCGCCTCCCAATCCTCTTCCTGGCCGACATCGGCGGCATAGGCCACGATCGGGCATTGGTACTCCTCGCTGAGCCATTTGAGGATCACCGAGGTATCGAGTCCGCCGGAATAGGCGAGAACTATCTTGTTTACATCTTCTGCCATGTTAACTCCCCAGAATTTTTATCCTGTTCAGGCCCGTTCAGGCCAATTCATGATAGATGTTTGGCCAGAATGGCTTTATGGATATGGAGCTTGTTCTCGGCCTGGTCGAAGGCGACGCACTGCGGTCCTTCGAGGACCGCGTCGGTAATCTCCTCGCCGCGGTGGGCCGGCAGACAGTGGAGGACGATGGTCCCGGCTCCGGTCTCATTGAGCATGGCCTCGTTAACCTGGTAAGGCGCGAAAACCTTAAGCCGGGAGGCCTGCTCCTCTTCCTGGCCCATGCTGGCCCAGACATCGACGTTGATCACCTCGGCACCGCGCACCGCGGCAAGCGGGTCGCGCACCACCTTGATCCGGCCGGTACTTTCGGCCATCGCCGTCCGCAGAATCTCCGGATCGGGATCGTAGCCTGCCGGGCAGGCCAGAGTCAGGTCGAAGCCGAGCCGGGCGGCGGCCTGGATCCAGGAATTGGCCATGTTGTTGCCGTCGCCGACCCAGGCGATCCGCCGGCCCGCGATCGGACCTTTTTTCTCGATCACGGTCATCACATCGCTTAACACCTGGCAGGGATGATGGAGATCGGTCAGAGCGTTGATCACCGGCACTCCGGAATATCTGGCCAGTTCATCGACCACCTCCTGGCCGAAGGTGCGGACCACCATGCCGTCGACATAGCGGTCCATGACCCGGGCCATATCCTTCAGCGGTTCGTTTCTGGCCAGCTGGGTGTCCCGGCTGGACAGGTAGATGACCTGGCCGCCAAGGCCGTACATCGCCGCCTCGAAGGAGACCCTGGTCCGGGTCGATGGTTTCTCGAAGACCAGACCGACGACCTTGCCGGTCAGCTGCTGATGGCGGACTCCTTCCTTGCTCTCTTTCTTGAGCTGAAGGGCCAGCTTCAGATATCCTTGAAGCTGCTCGCCATCGAAGTCCCCAAGGGACAGGAGATGATTTACCATATGCTCTTCTCAAAAAAAATTCTGGCCCAATCCTTAATTGCAACAGCATTTTCGCCTGGTTGCAGATTGAGCCGATCAAAACATTAGAATGTCGATGCTTCCAGCATGCTGTTGGGAAAAAACATCTTCCCCCAACAATTTCACCTGGATCCGTGAGCGTTCGTTATAAACTGATAAAGTTAAATTCCCCACCAAGCCGTCACGGATTCAGGTTTCAGTAAACCGGAAAACATGTATCATTACAAAAAAAGGAACCTTTTTGCAAAGTTTTTTGCAATTACCTCCAGTTCGGATATTTTTCGGAAAACAGGAACCAGCAAAAAATCATCCGTCGCCCATTCGGTAGCCGATCCCGCGGACGGTCTCGATCTTTTTGCCGGTTGCGCCGAGTTTTTTGCGTAGACTGGAGATCTGCACGTCAACGGCCCTGGGTGTCACGATATATTCATAACCCCTGACCGCGTCAATGATCTGCTGCCGGGAAAAAGCCCAGCCGGCCCTCTTTGCCAGCAGTTCCAGGATGCCGAATTCGGTAAGGGTCAGCTCGACCGTTTTACCGGCCACGCTCACTTGATGGCGGCCTGAATCGATCAGGAGATCGTGAACCCTTACCCTGGTCGTCTCTTCCCCGCCGGCGGAAGCATTGGCCGGGGGTTTGCGCCGGAGAACCGCCTTTATCCGCGAAACCAGGATAGCCGGGCTGAAAGGCTTGGTGACATAGTCGTCGGCACCCGAATCAAGACCGGCCACCACATCAAGATCCTCGCCTCTGGCGGTCAACATGACCACCGGCAGCCCGGACAGCCGCTCATCGCCGCGAATCCGCCGGCATAACTCCGAGCCGTCGATTCCGGGCAGCATCAGATCGAGAAGCACCAGGTCGGGAACGGCCGCCCTGATTCCCGCCAATGCCTCCTCTCCGGTATCGGCGCATTCAACGTTAAATCCGGCTTTAATCAGATTATAACTGACCAGTTGCTGGATATCTTCGTCATCTTCGACAATCAGGATGGTTTGTTTGGCCATGTGTTCTCCGGACCGGATTATTCCAGCAAAGCCTGACTTCCTTGAGAAACCGTGCAACGGCCGGCAGCCGGAGCGGCAATCAGCCGAACCGGCCGGTGATGTAGTCCTCGGTCAGCCGGTGGCTGGGATTGGTGAAGATGTGCTTGGTATCGCCCACCTCGATCAGATCGCCGAGATGGAAATAGGCGGTGCGCTGGGAAACCCGGGCGGCCTGCTGCATGGAATGGGTGACGATGGCAATGGTGTAATGCTCTCGCAGCTCGTCGATCAAGTCCTCGATCTTGGCGGTAGCGATGGGGTCCAGGGCCGAGCAGGGTTCGTCCATCAGGATGACCTCGGGACTGACCGCGATGGTCCGGGCGATGCAGAGCCGCTGCTGCTGGCCGCCGGAGAGGCTGGTGCCGGGCTGATCGAGGCTGTCCTTGACTTCCTCCCAGAGGCCGGCCTTTTTCAGGGACTCCTCGACAATCTCGTCCAGTTCGACCCTGGTGCCGGCCAGCCCGTGGATCTTCGGACCGTAGGCCACGTTGTCGTAGATCGATTTCGGGAAGGGATTGGGCTTCTGGAAGACCATGCCGACCTGGGCTCGGAGCTGGACCACGTCGATCCCCTTGTCGTAGATATTGAGCTCGTCCAGAAAAATCTCGCCCTCGACCCGGCAGGTGTCGATGGTGTCGTTCATCCGGTTCAGGCAGCGGAGAAAGGTCGATTTGCCGCAGCCGGACGGGCCGATCATGGCGATCACCTCGTTTCCGGCTATATCGATGGTTACATCGTTGATCGCCCTTTTCTCGCCGTAATAGACGTTGACGTTGCGGCATTTCATCCGCGGCGATTCCACCTCGACCCTGCCGACCGTGCCGCGATGTTCGCGATCGTATTTTTCGTATGATGCCTTCATGGTTCCGGGCCTCTCGCCTCTATTGCGCTTTCCCGATCCGGCTCCGCGCTCGGAGCGGAATGGATATCGACTTTCACGACCGTAATTTTCCATGCCAGTATAACCCCATAAAAAATAATTATCCAAATTACTCAATGCGTGACTTGGATAATTGATTTCATCTTCCGAGCAAATTGATCGGTGACAATCCTATCATTAAGAATCTCAAATGCAACTCCGCCGGTGCGATTCAGGTCCATTACAGACTTCAGTCATTTCGAACAAAGTGAGAAATCTTATCGCACCATAAACACTAGATTTCTCCCTGCGGTCTAAATGACATATATGCGCACATAAAGCCCCTTCGAAAGCTTCAGCTCGGTATTCCCCAAGATCCACTTAAACTGAAAAAGCGGCCCCGCTGTGGTTGGAGCCGCCCGGTTGCCTGCTGATTACATTTGCAAAGCATTTAATTTCTTGGCGTCGGCCGCGAATTTTTCCCTTTCTTCTTCCGGCATGGGGATCATGCCCTTGTCGGCCAGATAGCCGTCCTCCCCCCAGGCGCGCGGGCTGGTGAACTCGGCCAGATACTCCTCGATGCCGGGAATCACCCCGACATGGGCCTTCTTGACGTAGAAATAGAGGGGCCGGGAGATCGGATAGTCGCCGTCGGCGATGGCCTCGAAGGTCGGGGGCACCCCGTTGATCAGCGAGCCCTGGATCCTGTCGCTGTTCTGGTCGAGGAAACTGAAGCCGAAAATGCCGAGAGCGTCGGGGTTGACCTCCAGCTTCTGGACGATCAGGTTGTCGTTCTCGCCCGCCTCGACGAAAGCGCCGTCCTCGCGGATCGTATGGGCAACCCGTTTGAAACCATTCTTGTCGGATTTCCGCATGGCCGCAAGCCAACCGAACTCCCTGGCGCCGCCTTCCATGGCCAGTTCGACGAAGGCGTCCCTGGTCCCGGAGGTCGGCGGCGGTCCCAGGACCTCAATCTTGACCTCCGGCAGCCGCGGATCGATGTCTTTCCAGGTCCGGTAGGGATTTTTTACCAGCTTCTCGCCGCCTTTCGGATCGGGTACCTGTTTGGCCAGGGCCAGGAAGATCTCTTTCGTGGTCAAGGCATAGGTCTTTGATTTTTTCGAATTGGCCAGAACGATGCCGTCATAACCGACCTTGACCTCGACGATCTCCCTGACTCCGTTTTTCTCGCACATCTCGACCTCGGATTTCTTGATCCGCCGGGAGGAATTGGTGATATCCGGGTGGGATACCCCGACTCCGGCGCAGAACAGCTTCAAGCCGCCGCCGGAACCGGTGGATTCGATCTTCGGGGTCTTGAAGTTGCTGGTCTTGCCGAACTGCTCGGCCACCACGGTGGCAAAGGGGTAGACCGTCGAGGAGCCGACGATGCTGATGTAGTCGCGGGCCGAGGCATGGCCGGCGGCCAGCGCGGCGGCTATCAGGGCCGCAAGGGTAACGAGAACACTTCTTTTAAACATGATGGAATCCTCCTTGAATGAATTGTGACTTCCGATTTGTTTCCGGGAAAGAAATCCTCTTTCGTGGTCACAATATAGGGTCCCAATTTTAGGAATTTATTAGGAGAGCATTACGATTGAATTATTTTATCGGTTACCGGTTAAGAACTTGCAGAAGTTCCTCTCCTTTTTTCCGACCGTCATTCCGGCAGGTAGTTAGCCGGAATCCAGTTACAAAATCTTCTGATACAAATCATGCCAATCGGGATTGAGCTTTTCGATTAATTCCAGCTTCCATGCGCGCTTCCATCCTTTCACTCTCTTCTCTCGCTGAATTGCGGATTCCATGGTCTCGTGCACTTCATACCAGACCAGTTGATGTACTGCGTACCGTTTACTGAATCCTTCGACAAAATCGTTCTTGTGCTCCCATATCCTTTTAACGAGATTCGAAGTCACACCGGTATAAAGGGTTCCATTTCTTTTGCTTGCGAGGATATATACAGCAGGCTGCTTTTTCATTGGTGTCAACCTGGATTCCGGCTAACAACCTGCCGGAATGACGAAAAAATTTATCGGCAGCCCATAAAACCACCCGCCGCTGTGGATGTTCTTTCTGCGCAAACAAATGGGGCTGTAAATTTCTAACGGGACAACGCTGATTATTGTATATCACCAGGGCTCCCCAAGGCTCCGTGCAATCCTCCCGTAAGGGCATTTGCTTCGCCGCGGCACATAAGTATCGTACGAGTCCCGCCTTGCGGGACTCAACTCAGCTTTCTCACCAGCGCCGCTCGAAGCGGTTGCGGAGGATGACGGCCAGGAGGTTCATGGCGATCAAAAAGGCCAGCAGGACCAGGATCGCCGCCGAGGTCTTCTCGACAAAGGCCCGCTCCGGGCTGTCGGCCCAGAGGTAGATCTGGACCGGCAGCGCCGTGGCCGGATCGGTAAAGCCCTGGGGGATATCGACGATGAAGGCGACCATGCCGATCATCAGAAGCGGGGCGGTCTCCCCGAGAGCCCTCCCCATGCCGATAATGGTGCCGGTCAGCATGCCCGGCAGGGCCAGGGGCAGGACGTGGTGGGTGACGGTCTGCATCTTGGAGGCACCTATCCCCAGGGCGGCCTCCCGGATCGAGGGGGGCACCGATTGCAGGGAGGCGCGGCTGGCAATGATGATGATCGGCAGGGTCATTAAAGTCAGGACCAGGCCGCCGACCAGGGGCGAGGAACGCGGCACCCCGAAGAAGTTAATGAATACCGCCAGGCCGAGAAGCCCGAAGATAATCGACGGCACCGCCGCCAGATTGTTGATATTGACCTCCACCGTATCGATCCACCGGTTCCGCGGCGCGAACTCTTCGAGATAAACGGCCGCCGCCACCCCGATCGGGAAGGAGAGGGCCAGGGTGATGACCAGGGTCAGCATCGAGCCGGTAAAGGCGCTAAGTATCCCGGCCAGTTCCGGCTCCCTCGAATCGCCGGCCGTAAAGAAGATGGTGTTGAACCTTTTTTCGATCTTGCCCTCCGCCTGCCACTTATCGAGCCAGACGAGCTGATTGTCCTTGAGCCGCCGATCCCCCTCGGGCACCTCCCGGGAGATATAGCCCTTGTAGTACATATCGACGTCGTCGTCGGCCGGCACCCACATCTCAACGGTTTGACCGATCAGCGAGGGATTGTCGGTGACCAGATCGTGGAGTTTGAAGGCGGCGCCGCTGCTGACCAGCGAGTAAAGGGCCTTCTTGTCACTCCTGGACTTGACCTGGGGAAATTCCCCGCGCAGGGTTTTTTTGATCAGCCCCTGGTAATTGGCCCGGTCCAGATCGTTGAGATCGAACTCGGTTTCCGCCAGTTCCACCGACAACTTGACGAAGGTCTGCCGGAAGGCACTGTGCCCCCGGGCGATAATGCTGGCGAACAGCAGGGCGAGAAAAAGCAGGCTTATGCCAATCGCCAGCACCCCATACAGGCGGAAGCGCTTTTCCACCCGGTAGCGTCTGCCCAACCCCCTTTTAACGACCTCGATGGTCTTTTCGGAGCCGTTACTCATATTGTTCCCGATATTTCCGCACCACGAAGAGGGCGACGATATTTAAAATCAGGGTGATGATAAAGAGGACCAGCCCGAGGGCGAAGGCGGCCAAGGTCTTGGGGCTGTCGAACTCCTGGTCGCCGACCAAAAGGGTGACGATCTGGACGGTCACCGTAGTCACGGCCTGGAAGGGGTTGGCGGTGAGATTGGCGGCCAGGCCCGCCGCCATCACCACGATCATGGTTTCGCCGATGGCCCGGGAGACCGCGAGCAGCACCCCGCCGACAATGCCGGGCAGGGCGGCGGGGATCACCACCTGCTTGATGGTCTCGCTCCGGGTGGCGCCCAGGGCATAGGCCCCGTCCCGCATGGCCTGGGGTACGGCATTGATCACGTCGTCGGAAAGGGAGGAGACGAAGGGGATGATCATGATCCCCATCACCAGCCCGGCGGCCAGGGCGCTTTCCGAGGAGACATCGAACCCGAAGCCGGAGATGCTTTCCCGGAGGAAGGGGGCGACGGTCAGGGCGGCGAAGAAACCATAGACCACGGTGGGGATCCCGGCCAGGATCTCCAGCAGGGGCTTGGCGACGGCCCGGAACTTGCGATTGGCGTATTCGGACAGGTAGATGGCCGACATCAGCCCCAGGGGCACGGCGACCAGCATGGCGATCAGAGAGATCATCATGGTGCCGGCAAAAACCGGGATCGCCCCGAAGGCCCCGGAGGAACCGACCTGATCGGCCCGGATCGACATCTGCGGGCTCCACTTCAGGCCGAAGAGGAATTCGTGGATCGGGACTATCCTGAAAAATCTGATCGATTCGAAAAGGACCGAGAGGACGATACCGATGGTGATAAAAACAGCGAAAGTCGCGCAGACGATCAGGCCGACCTTGATAATCCGCTCCACGTGATTGCGGGCTTTCATGGCCGGCCTGATCCGGCGCCGGACCATGAAGATGGAGAAATTTGCCAGCACCAGAACCAGCCCGGCGCCAAGTCTGCCGCTGGTGATCCGCAGCTGCCGGTAACGGTCAGCGGCCCGGCTCAGCGCCTCGTCCCGATCGCCGGCGACCATATTGCTGTCGACCATGTTCCTGATCTCGTTGACCAGGAGCTCCACCCGGTTCTCCGGCAGGGCACGCATCTCTGCCGGCAGCTCGGCGACCACCAGATTTTCGATGACCAGCGGTTCGCCGAGCCCCCAGACTATCAGGAGGAGAAGAGCCGGGATGCCGCACCACAGCGCGGTCAACAGCCCATAGTAGGCCGGGCGGGAATGGAGCCGCTGCCCTTTGTCCCGGCCGGCGACAAAAGCCGCCCTGCCCTTGCCCAGCCGATAGCCGGCAAGGCTTAAGATTAAAACTATCGTTAAAACCAAAGTGAAGGACATAAAAGCTCGAACCCGACTTATTGTTGCGTTTTAAAGTTCCCGCCGCCAAGGCCCCCTATAATCACAGGCAAATGTTAAGATTCGGTTAAAAGACGGTTAAAAATTCGTTGGCCGGATGACATAATTACCAATCTCTGCTATTTCAGTCTTAAATACCCCTGAATCCCTGAGCGCCCGCCACGGAGCGAATGCGGTGGTTCAGAGGTTACGGGGTACCAGCTTGCCCATAGCCGTCACCGATTCAGGATTATCATAGGCTCATTGTGTACAGCTCGAAACTGATTTGGCAACTATATCCGGCATATCTCCTGATAATTATCGGGGCCATGCTGACCACCGCCTGGTACGGCTCTGATTCCCTGAAAAAGCTCTATCTGGAGCAGAAGATTGCCGGCCTGGAGGCCCAGGCGCGGCTCCTGGAGCCCCGCATCAGGGAGCTGTACGGCGCCGGCTCCCCGGAGCTTGGCGGTTTCTGCCGGGATTCGGGGCGCAACGCCTCAACCAGGATCACGGTAATCGCAGCGGACGGCAATGTGGCCTGCGACAGTTCCCGCGATCCGCAAGGCATGGATAATCACGGTCAGCGCCCGGAAGTGCTCCTGGCCCTGCGCGGCGCCACCGGCACCTCCCAGCGCTACAGTGCTTCCACCAACCGGGAAATGCTTTACGTGGCGGTGCCCTTGCGAATCAGGGGAGAAACCGAAGGGGTGATTCGCACCTCAATGCCGTTGACCGCGGTCCGGGAGCCCCTGAACGATTTCTTCCTTAAAATCGGGCTCGTGCTTCTTCTGGTCACCATCATCACCTCAATTATCGCCTTTCTCACTTCCCGCAAAATCACCCGCCCCCTTGACGCCATGACCCGGGCCGCGACCCGCTTTGCCGAGGGCGATCTCTCCCGGCGCATCGTGGTCTCCGGTTCCGAGGAAATAGTCACCCTGGCCCAGGCCCTGAACAAGATGGGGGTCCAGCTCCGGGAAAGAATCGGCAAGATCGAATCCCAGCGCAACGAGTTGGAGACCGTTGTCTCGAGCATGATCGAAGGAGTTATCGCCTGCGACCCCGAGGCCCGGATCCTCTATATGAACCGGGCGGCCGCCGACCAGCTTGAGGTCGATCGGCGCGATCTCCAGGGCAGCAATATCCTGGAGGTGGTCAGAAATATAGATCTGCTCCGCTTCATCGGGCAGACCCTCGATAAAGACGCCCCCATCGAGGGCACGGTTATCCTCAACCGGGGCCGGGACGACGAAAGGATCCTCCAGGTCAACGGCAATCAGCTCACCGATCCGGGCGGCAAAAGGATCGGCGCCCTGATCGTGATCAACGATGTCACCCGGGTGTTGCGGCTGGAAAACCTCAGGCGGGACTTCGTCGCCAACGTCTCCCATGAGCTGAAAACGCCGATCACCTCGATCAAGGGCTATGTCGAAACCCTTTTGCAGGAATGCGAGGGCAGCCCCCCCCATTTCCGCGACTTTCTGGGGATTATCGCCAAGCATGCCTCCCGGCTGGAGGCGATTGTCGAGGATCTCCTCACCCTGTCCCGGATCGAGCAGGATGAGAGGCGGGACCGGATCAAACTGGAACCGGCGGGCATCAGGGACAGCGTCGCAGCGGCGGTCGAGATCTGTTCGGCCAAGGCCGCCGAAAAGGGAATCGAGATTAACCTCGCCGACCTCGCCGACCTACGGGCGATGATCAATCCCCCCCTGCTGGAGCAGGCCCTGATCAACCTGATCGACAACGCGGTAAAATTCAGTCCCGAAAACTCGACGGTCTTTATCGACACCGAAGAGGCGGCCGGTTCAATCAGGATAAATATCCGGGACAACGGCCCCGGCATTGCAAAGGAGCACCTCCCTCGGCTTTTCGAACGATTCTATCTGGTCGACAAGGCCAGAAGCCGGAAATTGGGGGGAACCGGTCTGGGCCTGGCCATCGTCAAACATATCGTTCAGGCCCACGGCGGCATCGTATCGGTCGTAAGCAAACCGGGGAGAGGCAGCGTTTTCATGGTGCGGCTCCCGGCCGCGGCGGAATTTCAACCGGGCTCAAGATAAAGGTATCTTTCAGATAGATAATGGGGATAGAATATTCGCTGGGAAAGCCAATTATCACCGATAACAAGTGTCTGTCCAGAAATGAGGATTTTTGTCCGAGAACGAGAAGCAAAGATGTCGGGAAAGCACCCTAAAGGGTATAAACTTCGCGTACTCGGGTACGTGAGCACTTTCCGACTCTGCGGCGACGAAGTAATTGGGCAAAAAGACCATTTATGGACTGGCACTAACAAGGAAAAATGACCATGGGAACCCATCTGCAGAAGGACATCGAGAAGCTCAAGAACAAGATCATCACCATGGGGGGAGAGATCGAGGACCGGGTCTACAAGGCGACCCTGTCGATCATCAACCGCGACGCCGAGATGGCCAAGGCGGTGATCAACTCCGATTACGATATCGACCAGATGGAGGTCGAAATCGAGGACAGCAGCCTCAAGACCCTGGCCCTCTACCAGCCGGTGGCCAGGGATCTGCGCTATATCATCGCCATCCTGAAGATCAACAACGACCTGGAACGAGTCGGCGACCTGGCCGTCAACATCGCCGAGCGCAGCCTGTTTCTGGCCAACAACCCGAAATACGAGCTGTTCTTCGATATCGAAAAGATGGCGGGCAAGGTCGAGAAGATGCTGACCGGCAGCATCGACAGCCTGGTCCAGACCAATGCCCAGCTCGCCCACCGGATCAGGGCCGAAGACGACGAAGTCGACGAGTACACCCGGCAGATGTACCAGAAGGCCACAGAGATCCTCGCCGAAACCCCCGACCACATCAACTTCGTCCTCCAGGCGGTCTCGGCCGGCCGCCATCTGGAGCGGATCGCCGACCACGCCACCAACATCGCCGAGGACGTGATCTACCTGGTCGATGCCGAGATCGTCCGCCATACCCCGGAAGAATACGAGGGATAGTTATCGTTCCGCTTCGGCGAAGATTTTCGCCGGAGCCGCCGGCCGGATCAAAGCCGGTTTAACGGTGCTCCTCCGCATAACGCAGCAGGGCCAGTCTATCCCATTTGCCAGACCTGACTCCGGGTTTTGGGCCCATTCTATGTTTCCTCGCACCTGCAACCCAAGAAACCCTTTTCCGGACTTGTTTCTCCAACAAGGTAAAAACCGGGTCACCGGCAATACAATCAATCGTTGTTTTCATTTACAACGATATCCCATTCAATCTTCCGCAATCTCTCTTGAATGCGGGTGAGTGTTTCAACAACCCGCTGCTCCGCCGGCAACTCCCCGTAAACCAGCCCTCTGAACTCACCGGTGTATGTTGATTTCAAGCCACTCCAGCAACTTTCAACATCCCGACAAAGAGAAGGGGTCACAAAGAGAAGGGGTCACACAAAGAGAAGGGGTCAGGTCTTTGCTTGACTCTTACTTCTTTGGTCATTCCATGGATATTTTCCAGGATGACGATGACTGCTCCCAGAACTACCTAGAACTACGTCTTTTAATAATGGAAACGACATTGGGCAACTAGCAACTCGTTATCTTTAACTTTGTAGACAAAACGATGTTCCTTGTTTATCCGGCGTGACCAGTAGCCGGACCAGGTAAACCGCAAAGGCTCCGGATCGCCGATGCCTTCAAAAGGTTTTCTCTGGATATCTTTGATGATTCGGTTAATTCTTTTCAGAATTTTCTTGTCAGTCTGTTGCCAATACAGATAATCTTCCCAGGCATTATCTGCCCATGACAACTTCATTCTTCAATCAGCTCGCGCTCTACTGTCTCACCAGCCTCCAGCTGTTCAATTGCCTGGTTTAATCGTTCAGCATTTTTGGGACTACGCATCAAATAAGCAGTTTCTTCATAGGACTTGAAATCCTCCAGGGACATAATAACAGCTGGACTCCCCTTCTGGCGAGTCACCAGAATCGGACTATGGTCTCGATTTACCTGGTCGATTGTTGCAGACAGTTTCTTGCGAAGCGTCGTGTAATTAATTGCATTCATAGCATACCTCCTGTATGCAATATAAACGTACCTATTTCTGTACGCAATGTTTTTTCTGCTCTGCCGGTTTGGGGATCAGCTCGGAGCTGTGTGGGATGCTGATGAGGCAATCCACCTACACCCGAATCCATCGATGATCTGCCAACGGGAGAAAAATCAGCGGGAAGCCGTTGAACTTAGTCTCAGCAGCCTACGAAGGAAGGCGGGATCAAGAAGCCCTTATTAAACAATAAACAACGAGCTTACACACTGTCATATTAGACACTTAAAGCGCGGAAGAGAAAGCCGAGACAGTCCCGTTTTTTTCACCCTGCATCCCTTCCTCCGCCAATAAAAAACCGCCGGTGGGGCGGCCTTTCGCTGGTCAGGTTGCGCCAAGCAAGCTTTCATAGGGGATTCCCAAGCCTTTATGCAACCGCTTTATCTGCGGCAGGGATAGGGGGCGTTTGCGGTTCAGGACATCGCTGACTCGGCTTTTGGGACCGAGGAACTGCTCTAGAGCCTTGCGGTCCAGATCCATCTGATCGGCCCGAAAGATGATGGCCTCCACCGGGTCCGGTGGGGGGATGGGGTGGTGCTTCTCTTCGTAGGCCTCCACCAGGACCAGGAGGATATCCAGCTCGTCGCCATCCGGGGTATCCGGTTCGGCGCCCCAGAGTTCTTCGACCCGGGCCAAGGCTTTGTTGTAGGTTTCTTCATCCTTGATGGGTTTCATTCGACCACCTCGACATCAATTGCATCATATTCGGCATGGGTGCCGACAAACTTGATAAACATGGCCTGCCGACGATAATCGAGAGCGCAGACTATGCGGTAATCATTGCCTTTGACATTGAAGACTACCCGGTTGTTCGCGACTATCGAAGCATGCCCGAAGGTGTTTTTTATTTCCTGCGGAGTCGCCCAAGCCTGTTTAAGACAGAAATGATACCATTCGGTCAGATACGGTTGAGCCTGCTCGTTTCCCGGCCGTTCCCAGTATTTTCGCAGCCTGCTTTTGGCGATTATCCTCATCCGCAACCCTGTTACCAATATGGTAACCAGTCATTCGTTTTATGTCAAGACCAATGCGTTTCAGGGGTGCGAGGGGTCCGCTTTTGAATTTTGCTGAAAGAAACCCATCTGCACAAGTCAACATATCTCTTGCAAACCAATCCATCTACACCCGAATCCATCGATGATCTGCCGCCGGGAGAAAAATCAGCGGGAAGCCGTTGAACTTAGTCTCAGCAGCCTATGATATTTCCCCGAAAATTTTATCGAGGGCTGCCGCCAAGCGGTCGATCTCCTCTTCCGTAACGATCAAAGGCGGCAGAAAGCGCAGGGCGACGTTACCGGCGAAGTTGGCCAGAATGCCCGCTTCGAAAAGTTTATTAACGATTGCCGGCCCCCGATCGACGTATTCCGGGGTCAGAAGGAGACCCTGGATCAGCCCCATCCCTCTCACCTCCCCCGCTATCCTGGGATAGCGGGAAGCCAGTTCGGCGAGTCTGCCGGCCAGATACTTCCCCTTTGCCTTGACCCCTTCAAGAAAGCCATCGGCCAGCATGGTCTCGACCACCACCTTGCCGGCCGCGCAGACCACCGGATTGCCGCCGAAGGTCGAGGCATGGCTACCGGGCGTGAACGCTGCGGCCACCCCCTCGGTGGTCAGCAAGGCCCCGATCGGCAGCCCGTTGGCCAGGGCCTTGGCCAGGGTCATTATATCGGGAATGATCCCGAGCTGTTCATAGGCGAACAGGGTGCCGGTCCGGCCCATGCCGACCTGAACCTCGTCGAAGATCAGCAGCAATTGATGTCGGTCGCAGAGCTCTCTGATCCCGGCCAGGTATTCCTTCGGCATCGGCCGTACCCCGCCTTCCCCTTGCAGCGGTTCGCAAAGAACGGCGCAGGTCTTCGCCGAGATCATTTTTTCCAGGGCGGCGAGATCACCGAAAGGGGCATGGACGAAACCCTCCGGCAGCGGCTCGAAACCCTGATGAAACTTGGGCTGGCCGGTTGCGCTTACCGCGGCCAGGGTGCGGCCGTGGAAAGAGCCCTCCAGGGAAATGATCTCGTATTTTCCGGCCGGGCTGTATTTCCTGGCCAGCTTGATCGCCGCCTCGTTGGCCTCGGCGCCGCTGTTGCACATGAAGATCCGCTCGGCAAAGGAATTTTCGATCAGCAGTTCGGCCAGCTCGGTCTGGGACAAGGTATGGTAGAGGTTCGAGACATGGAGGAGTCTGCCGGCCTGATCGCAAATCGCCTCGGTCACCGCGGGATGGCAGTGGCCCAGGCTGCATACCGCGATGCCGCTTAGAAAATCGAGATACTCCCGGCCGTCGGCGTCTTTCAGCACACAGCCTTTGCCCTCGACCATCGCCGCCGGATAGCGGCTGTAGGTGTTGATAAACACGCGGCTGCTCCTGGCAATCAGTTCCTGGTTGTTCATTTTGCATTTGTCCATAAGCTAAAACTTCCTCGAAAATTAATCGCGCGGGGCGACGGCGATACGGGCCGGAGGCCTGTTCGCTCTGTTCGCCATACCGAAGGCAGGCGAAAAGCCGAAAACAGGGCAGATTCGATGGCCTGCCGGCGTTTTTACTCCCGGACGATCTCGGTGCCGACCCCCTCATTGGTGAAAACCTCGAGCAGGGCGGCGTGTTCGGTCCGGCCGTCGATGATATGGGCCTTGGCCACCCCGGCCTCCACCACCTCCCGGCAGCAGTTGACCTTGGGGATCATGCCGCCGGCAATCACCCCGTCTTTAATCCGGGCATCTATCTCGGCGCAGCTGAGGGAGGAGATCAACTTGCCCTCGCCGTCCTTGACCCCCTCGACATCGGTAAGGAGGATCAGTTTGGCGGCCTTGAGATTGGCGGCGACCGCCCCCGCCACCAGATCGGCGTTGATATTGTAAGACCGGCCGTCCGGCCCCACTCCCACCGGAGCGATCACCGGAATGAAGCCCCGGGCGTCGAGGGTGGTAAGAATATCGGGGTTGACCTCGGTGACCTCGCCGACCCGGCCCAAATCGATCAGTTCGGGCGGCGCGTTTTCGGCCTGCTCCTTCATGATCTTCATCTTGCGGGCCTTGATCAGATCGCCGTCCCGGCCGGAAAGGCCGACCGCTTTGCCGCCGTGGTAGTTGATCAACCCGACGATCTCCTTGTTGACCTTGCCGACCAGGACCATCTCCACCACATCCATGGTTTCGCCGTCGGTGACCCGCATCCCCTGCACGTAACTGGAGCGGATATTCATCTTGTCCAGGAACAGGTTGATCTGGGGGCCGCCGCCGTGGACGATTACCGGATTGATGCCGATGTATTTCATTAAAATGATGTCCAGGGCGAAGTTCTTCTTCAGCTCCTCGTCGACCATGGCGTGACCGCCGTACTTGATGACGATGGTCCGGCCATAGAACTCCTTGATATAGGGCAGAGCCTCGATCAGGGTTTTGGCTTTGTCGATCACCTGCTGCATGGTTTCTTCCATCCGTTCTCTGGTTAATCCTGCTTTTCCTGTTCCCATAATAGAGGAAAAACATCATAATGACAGCAGGTTGATATGTAAAGAAGTAGTTGCCGCGCAAGGGGCGCGGATAATTTTTATGCGTTTTTTTTCGGATCGGATGTGAAAGATGGATCTCCTTTTAGTGCTCGTACTGATTTCCCTGTTGCTCTACCTGGTGGTCGCCGGCGAGACCCTGCTCGGCGCCCGGCGCATCGGCCGCTTGGGGGATATAGCTCCGGCCCTCAAGCCGAAGTGTCCGCCGGTATCGATTATCGTTCCGGCCCGGAATGAAGCGCACGCGATCCCCGAGGCCCTCGCCTCTCTTCTGGCCCTCGATTATCCGGACCTTGAAATTATCGTGGTCAACGACCGCTCCACCGACGAAACCGGCCCGCTCCTTGACCGGATCGCGGAAGAACACCCCCACCTGGAGGTCCATCACCTCGAAGAGCTGCCCGCCGGCTGGCTGGGTAAAAACCATGCCCTCTGGTACGGGGCGAGCCGGAGCCGCGGCAAGATCCTCCTGTTCACCGATGCCGATGTGGTACTGACTCCGACCAGCCTGGGAAGGGCGGTCAATTTTCTGGAACAGGAACGCCTGGACCATCTGGCCCTGTTTTTTGCGGCGGAGGTTCCCGGCGGCCTGCTGAACATGATGATAATCGATTTCGCCTGCGCATTCATGGCCTGGATGAAGCCATGGAAGGCGCGCCGGGCCGGGAGCCGCTACCATATCGGGGTCGGCGCCTTCAACCTGGTGCGGGCTGAAGCCTATCAGCGCTGCGGCACCCACCGGGCCATCGCCCTGGAACCGGTCGACGATGTCGAACTCGGCCGGCTGATCAAGGAAAACGGCGGAGCCCAGGATTGCCTGTTCGGAAACCATTCTGTTTCAGTCAAGTGGTATCACTCGATCCCGGAGATGGTGCGCGGTCTTGAAAAAAACGTCTTTCCGTTCTGCAATTACTCGCTCTTTAAAATCACGGCGGCTTCCCTGGCAATCATAATTTTACGGATCTGGCCGCTGGCGGCGATCTTTTTGTCCAGCACCCCGGTCGCGGTTCTGAACGGTTTGCTGATCGTGATCCAGGCCGGACTGGCTGCGGTCGCCGCCGGCAAATCCTCGCTTCCGGTCCGGTATGTGGTCTGGCTGCCGGTTTCACCGTTTATCGGCCTCTACATTCTCTGGAATTCAACGATCCGGACGGTATTGCAGGGAGGCATTGTCTGGCGGGATACCTTTTACAGTCTCACCGAGCTTCGGAGAAAAGAGTGATTCCGGAATCCCTCCGTGCAAAGCCGCGTTACTTCCTGGTCCGGCCGCGAACCGGAGCGGGAAATATCCGGCTTCGGCCCTTTGAGCAACTCCCCGCCTTTACAATTCACGGGTGAAGAAGTAAATTAAGTTAAGAACTTCCAGGTTCTTTTGCCTGTTTAATGATTATTCTGCAAGGAGAGCATTGTGTCCGGACTTTCCAGAATCGTCCTGTCGGCGATCATCGCGATATGGGGAATAATACCGGCAGTCCAAGCCGCCCCGGCAGACCCCGGCGCGGCCGCCGAGCCTATTCATATCGAGGCCGACCGGATGGAGGCGGACCAGCGCACGGCGTCGGTGACTTTTGCCGGCAACGTTGAAGCCGTTCAGGCCGGCATGACCATCCGGGCCGACCTGATGACCGTCCATTACCGCCGAGCCCCCGGCGACTCCGCTCCCGGCTTACAGGCAGGCCAGAGCATCGAAAGTTTGCAGGCCACCGGCAATGTCATGATAGACAAGGAGGACTGGCACGCCTCCGGTGACCGGATGGACTACCAGACCGAAGGGCGCCAGGTTATCCTCACCGGCAATACCAAAGTCCGGCAGAACAGCAATCTGGTCACCGGCGACCGGGTGGTTCTCTATCTGGATGAGGGGAAAAGTGTGGTTGAGGCCCGGGATAAAGAAGAAGGCGGCCGGGTAAAAGCCTTTTTCTACCCTGAATCATCCGAAACCGAAGAAGCCCCGGAGCCCGGAAATTAAAGTGTCCGTCCTGCAGACCATAGATATAGCCAAACAGTATTTGAAGCGGCGGGTTGTCGACGGTATCAGCATCAATGTCGAAACCGGCCGAATTGTCGGGATGCTTGGCCCCAACGGCGCCGGCAAAACCACCTCCTTTTACATGATTGCCGGTTTTATCAGACCGGACCGGGGCCAGGTCATTCTTGACGGCGAGAATATCACAAGCCTGCCCATCCATAAACGCGCCAGGAAGGGCATCTCCTACCTGGCCCAGGACTCTTCGGTTTTCAAGAAACTGACCGTGGAGGAAAATATCAGAATTATCCTGGAACCCTTGGGCTTGTCGCGCAAAAAGATCAAAGAGAGGATCAATGAACTGTTCGGGGAGCTGAAGATCGGCTACCTGGCCGACCACCAGGCCCATTCCCTCTCCGGAGGCGAGCGGCGCCGGGTCGAGATCATGCGGGCCCTGGCGACCAACCCCCGTTTTATTCTGCTGGACGAGCCCTTTGCAGGCATAGACCCCTTGGCGGTGGCCGACCTGCAACAGATAATTCTGGATCTCAAGGCAAAGGGGCTGGGCATCCTGATTTCGGACCACAATGTCCGGGAAACCCTGGCGGTCTGCGACAATGCCTATATCGTCAGCAACGGCAAGATATTGACTACGGGTCCGGCCGAAGAGATTATCAGCAGCAAAGAGGCGCGCCGAATTTATCTCGGTGAAAATTTCAGAATGTAACCATTGATTCAGGATAGCAAGCAGAAATAATTATGACAAATTAGCAAAAAGTCACGGGATGGCTAAGCAAAATCGTCAGATCAAAGGGCGTGCGAATTTCGAGGAATGAAGTGTACGTCAGTACGCTGCAATGACGAGACAATTTGCAGCAACGCGGGAGCTGGAGACTTTTTGCGACGCCGTCATTCTCGATGGGGATGGCTAAGCTAAAATCGTCAGATCCAAGGCGCGCGAATTTCGAGGAATGAAGCGTACTTCAGTACGCTGCAATGACGAGACAATTTGCAGCAACGCGGGAGCTGGCGACTTTTTGCGACGCCATCAATTATATGCTTGTGAAAAAATAGACCAACCCATGGCCCTAGAATTAAGACAACAGTTAAAACTAAGCCAGCAACTGGTCATGACCCCCCAGTTGCAGCAGGCAATCAAGCTCCTGCAGTTATCGAGGCTGGAACTTGTCGATGCCATCCAGCAGGAAATCGAACAGAATCCCGTTCTTGAGGAGCTGCAGGGCAACGACGAACCGGAGGAAAGGGACAGCAGGAAACTCGACTCCGACCGGGAGGATACCGGCAACACTTCCGAAACTTCCGAGCGGACCGAAGAAGTGCAAATGGAGTCGACCTCATCCCTCCAGGAAATCAACTGGGAGGATTACGCCAACGAGTACGAACCGCTGCCCTCCTTCAAGCCGAGTAACGATCCCGACCTGCCCTCGCGCCTTGACATCCTCTCCAAAAAGCCGAATCTCCAGTCCCACATGCACTGGCAACTTAGCCTTTCTCCCTTAAGTGATGAAGAAAAAGCGGTCGGCGAGTACATCATCGGCAACCTCGACCGGGACGGCTTTCTGCGGGTCGACTCAGAGAGTATTGCCGAAGCCACCGGCGTAAAGGTTGAGGAGGCGGAGGAGATGGTCTTTGCCATCCAGGCCATGGACCCTCCCGGCATCGCGGCGAGATCGGTCCGGGAATCTCTTCTTCTCCAGCTGAATTACCTTGAACTTGGGAGATCCCTGGCCGCCCGCATCGTCAGAGACCATTTATCTCTGATGGAAAAAAGAAATTACGGCGCCATCGCCAAGGCCACCGGCTGTTCCCACGATGAGGTACAGTCCGCTTTAAAGATCATCATGAACCTGGACCCCTTTCCCGGTCGCCAGTTTGCCGACGAGGAAGCCCATTATATTCTGCCCGATGTTTATGTTTACAAGGTTGACGAGGAATACGTCATCATGATGAACGACGAAGGCCTGCCCCGCCTGCAAATCAGCTCCTTCTACCGTGAGGTCCTGAAGGACGAGCGGGCGGCGCCCGCCGGCACGAAAAACTATATCCAGGAGAAGATGAAATCCGCCGCCTGGCTGATCAAAAGCATCCAGCAGCGCCAGCGCACGATCTACAAGGTGATGGAAAGCATCGTCAAGTTTCAGCGGGATTTCTTCGACAGGGGGATTGAACATCTCAGGCCCCTGGTCCTGCGGGATGTCGCCGAGGATATCGAGATGCACGAATCGACGATCAGCCGGGTGACCAATAACAAGTACGTCCATACCCCCCAGGGAATTTTCGAACTGAAATATTTTTTCAACTCCGCCATCGAAAGACGGGACGGCGGCGAAGCCCTCTCCTCGATGAGTATCAAAAACAAACTGAAAAGCATCATTCAGGCCGAGGATACCGGCAAACCCTTAAGCGACAACGCCATCGCCGAGATTTTCAAGAAAGACGGAATCAGGCTGGCCCGGCGGACCGTAGCCAAGTACCGGGAACAACTGGGGATTCTGCCGTCCAAGCTAAGAAAAAGCACTAAATTCTGATGGCGTCGCAAAAAGCACCCTAAAGGGCATAAATCGCCAGCTCCCGGGGTTGCTGCAAATTGTCTCGTCAGTTCAGCACAGTGAAGTACGCTGCATTCCTCGAAATGCGCGCGCCTTGCATCTGACGATTTTCACCCGCAAGGGGGCATTGCAGGCTTAGCCATCCCGAGATTTTTCTTGCGCGCGGCCATCAAATACAAGCCACTCCCCTTTCCTCAGTCGCCCGAAGTCACTTCGGTTGCGCCCGCCTCACTACGAGACAATCCGATAATGGCGCCATTGTCGACCTTGACGCTTCTGAACTCGCTCAGAGGTCGGCCGCTGTAGTGAAGGATCAGGCAGCGCACCACGATCAAGTGGCTGACCACCACAACCGTTTCGCCGGAATGGGCCGTGAAGAGAGCTTCGATCCCTGCCACCGCCCGCTCCGTAACCTGGTGCAGGGTTTCGCAGCCCGGCAGGCGGAATCGCTCCGGAGCGCTCAGCCAGATCGGATATTGGGGACCGAATCGCGAAGTTATCTCCGCTTTGCTCAGGCCGTCCCAGTGGGGGATCAGGATCTCGTTGAAGGCCTCACGGGCCAGGACCTTCGTCCCGGTCACCCCGGCAATTATCTCCGCCGACTGACTGGTTCTGGCCAGGGGGCCGGCGTAGATGGCGCTGACCGGCATACTGTTCAGCCTGACGGCAACTTCAGCAAACTGTTCGCGGCCGCTGGGATGAAGGGCTTCGGCGGACCGCCCGGCAAATCTGTTTTCAAGATTAGCCGCGGTTTTACCGTGTCTGCTCAGAAGAATAGTGGTTGGCATTTTTATCCCTGTCGGGGCTTGCTTCAGTGACTGTTATTGGGGCAGGTAGTCCTTAGCCGGCAATCAGCGCTGGAACCAGTGCCCGAATGCCTCGCGGCTCGCCCGTTCTCGACCGGGCACGGATTAAGGTTGATTTGAAATGATAATTCAGTTATGCCGAAATCAGATTTTCGTGCAAGATCCCGGGCCTGGAATTGCAGAAGCCCCCTGCGAGAAAAGAGCCTTTTTATGGACAGCTACAATCTAACCTGTCTCCCACCCACAAATAAACCAGAAAATGAGATGATTTGCCTGGTTTAAGGAGAAACAATTTCGATGAGCAATCCCAATAACGATTTTGCCGAGGTGGTTAAATTTCACGGCCATGCCTGTCCGGGACTGGCCTTCGGCTTCAGGGCAACCAGACTGGCCTTGGAACAACTGGGGATAAGCCGTGCCGGTGATGAAGAACTGGTGGCGGTGGTCGAGAACAAATCCTGCGCGGTTGACGCCATTCAGGCCTTGGCCGGCTGCACATTCGGCAAGGGCAACTTGATTTTCAAAGATTACGGCAAGCAGGTTTATACCCTGTTTAACCGATCTTCCGGCGAAGCTGTCCGGCTCGCCGTAATCCCCCGGAAAGCAACGAGACCCGAAAGGCGTGGCAGAGCTTCAGGGCCGGAGAGCGCTCGCCGGAGATCATGGCACTGGTGGAAAGCGCCAAAAAGTCCAAGCTCGAAGCAATCCTCGCCGCCCCCGACCGGAAGTTGTTCAAGATCACCACTCCGCGACTCGATCCGCCGGCCCCGGCCCAAATTTACCGGAGCCTGACCTGCCGCCTCTGCGAAGAGAAAGTAATGGAGCCCCGAGCCGAATCGGGAGCCGAAGGAGCGCTATGCATTCCCTGTGCCGCCCAACCGGAGGATTTATCATGAAAAGAGAACTGCGTTTGATGCTGGTGGCTTTCGGGATATTACTGACTGTTGCCGCCCCGGCCTGGTCTCTGGGGAACGGCGAAGTGCAATCCCCGGCCGCGGCCGCCGAAGTTGGAAAGGAGCAAGGCTTCTGGGCCGGGGTCAAGGAAACCGGCCGGGATATCGGCCGCTTCTTCAAGAGAGAAGGCAAGGCCGTGAAAAAAGAGAGCCAAAAAGTCCCGGGAGAACTGAAAAAGGAGGGGCGGGCCGCCGGCAGGGAGATCAAGGAAGTTCCGAAAACCCTGGGCCGGGAAGCCCGGGAAGGCGGCAAGTCAATCGGTCGCGGCTTCAAGGATCTGGGCCGGGATTTCAAGGAGTCGGCCGATTCCGTTTTTGACGGTGAGGCAAAAGGCCGTGACGAATAAGAGTGGCCGGCAACTCATCGACTGCCTCGCTCTGGCGCGCCATCCGGAGGGCGGCTGGTATCGCGAAACCTATCGAGCGCCTGAACTGATTCCCGCCGCGGCTCTGCCGGCCAGATTCGGCGGAGCGCGGGCCTTCACCACCGCCATCTATTTCCTGCTGACTCCGAGCGAATTCTCCGCCCTCCATCGGATCAAGTCCGACGAGCTCTGGCATTTCTACAGCGGCACGGCCCTGTCAGTCCATGTCATTACCCCGGCCGGGGAGCATCGGACGATCAGACTGGGTTCGGATCTTGCCGGGGGCGAGACATTCCAGGCCTCGGTCCCGGCCGATTCCTGGTTCGGAGCGGAGGTGAGCGGCCCGGGAGATTACGCCCTGGTCGGTTGCACGGTCGCCCCGGGCTTTGATTTTGCCGACTTTGAAATGGCCGGCCGCGCCGCTCTCCTGGCCGCCTATCCCGTACATGAAAAAATCATCCGGCGATTGACAAGACCGGAGTCACCCTGAAAGAAAACGCCTCTCGCTATGCCCAGGAGAGATCATCGAGCTTAAGGACTTTCCCGCAAAAACGTCATCAGGCGCTTCGGCTTACTCCCACTCGATGGTACCGGGCGGCTTGCCGGTAATGTCGTAAACCACTCGCGACACCCCGCGCACCTCATTGCAGATCCGCCGGGTGACGTGATCAAGAAAATCGTAGGGCAGATGGGCCCAGCGGGCGGTCATGAAATCGACGGTTTCCACGGCCCGCAAGGCGACGACGTGGTCATACTGGCGGTTGTCGCCGACTACCCCCACCGCCTTGACCGGCAGAAAGACGGTAAAGGCCTGGGAGGTCTTGTCGTAGAGGTCATTTTTGAAGAGTTCCTCGATAAAGATATGATCGGCCAGCCGCAGGGTGTCGGCGTATTCCTTCTTTACCTCGCCGAGGATCCTGACCCCGAGGCCCGGTCCGGGAAAGGGATGGCGCATGACCATCTCCGAGGGCAGGCCGAGCTCCAGACCGATCTTGCGGACCTCGTCCTTGAACAGTTCGCGCAACGGCTCGACCAGCTCAAGCTTCATGAAATCGGGCAGGCCGCCGACGTTATGGTGGGACTTGATCACCTTGGCGGTGCCGGTCTTCGCCCCGGCCGACTCGATCACGTCGGGATAGATGGTGCCCTGGGCAAGCCATTTGACGTTGGGCAGCTTCTCCGCTTCCTCGTCGAACACCTCGATAAAGGTGTTGCCGATGATTTTGCGTTTCTCTTCGGGATCGGCCACCCTCAGCAGTTTATCGAGAAAACGTTTTTCGGCATCGACCCGGAGGACCTTGACCCCCATATGGGTGGCGAAGGTATGCATCACCTGGTCGCCCTCCTTGTGCCGCAGGAGGCCGTTGTCGACAAAAACGCAGGTCAGTTTGTCGCCGATTGCCCGGTGGAGCAGGGCCGCCACCACCGACGAGTCCACCCCGCCGGAGAGGCCGAGCAGCACCTCGCCATCGCCGACCTCGGCCTTGATCTTGGCGATGGCGTTGTCGATAATGTTGTCCGGGTTCCAGAGATGGCCGCAGCCGCAGATATCGTGGACGAACCGCTCGATGATCCGCTGGCCCTGGCGGGTATGGGTCACCTCGGGATGGAATTGCAGACCGTAGAAGTTCCGACTTTCATCCGCCATGCCGGCCAGGGGGGCGTTGTCCGTTTCGCAGATCGCCTTAAAGCCGGGCGGCAATTTTTCAACCCGGTCGCCGTGGCTCATCCAGACATCGAGCAGGCCGAAACCCTTCGGACCGGTATGATCCTCGATATTTTCAAGCAATTTCGAATGGTGCCTGGCCCGAACCTGGGCGTAGCCGTACTCCCGGTGCGAGGCCGGTTCGACCCCGCCGCCGAGCTGGGCCGCCATGGCCTGCATGCCGTAGCAGATCCCCAGGACCGGCACCCCGAGGGTGAAGACGATATCGGCGGGCCTGGCGGTGGCCTTCTCGTGCGCGGATTGCGGCCCGCCGGACAGGATAACTCCGCTGGGGGCGAAATCGCGAATATCCTCGGTCGTCAGGTCCCAGGGAAATATTTCACAATAAACCCCGGCCTCGCGAACCCGCCGGGCGATCAGCTGGCTGTACTGGGAGCCAAAATCAAGGATCAGTATCCTTTCAGCATGGATATCCATGGTTATTCCTTATAGTGAGATTGTCGACGGATTTTCGTGAAACCGGCACCGGTCAACCCAAGCGATAGTTGGGCGCTTCCTTGGTGATGATCACATCGTGGACATGGCTCTCCTTGAGTCCGGCCGCGGTTATCTGGACAAAGCGTGCTTTGCGGCGCAGCTCATCGATGTTGGCCGCGCCCACATAGCCCATCCCGGAGCGCAGTCCGCCGATCAGCTGGTAGAGCATGTCGGAAAGGGGGCCGCAATAGGGGACCTTGCCTTCAATGCCTTCCGGTACGAACTTCGAAGAACTCTCGACGTTGTCCTGGAAGTAACGGTCGCTGCTGCCTTTCTTCATGGCCCCGATCGAGCCCATGCCCCGATATCCCTTATAGGTCCGGCCCTGGTAAAGAAAGGTCTCGCCGGGGGTCTCCTCGGTGCCGGCGAAGAGGCTGCCGATCATCACCACGTTGGCGCCGATCCCGATCGCCTTGGTAACATCGCCTGAAAATTTGATGCCGCCATCGGCAATTACGGGAATATCGTGTTTTTCGGCGACCTGGGAGCAGTCGTGCACGGCGGTCATCTGCGGAACCCCCACCCCGGCGACAATTCTGGTCGTGCAGATCGAACCGGGCCCCACCCCGACCTTGATGCAGTCCGCTCCGGCCTTGATCAGGTCCTCGGCCGCCTCGGCGGTAGCGATGTTGCCGGCGATAACCGGCAGGTCCGGAAAGGCGGCCTTGATTTCCCGCAGGGTATTGATGACGTTCATGGAGTGCCCGTGGGCCGAATCAAGGCCGACGATATCGACTCCGGCCTTTAAGAGCAATTCCACCTGTTCCATAAAGCGGCCGCCAATCCCGATCGCGGCTCCGACCAGCAATCTGCCGCGTTCGTCCTTGGCGGCATTGGGATATTTTTTGACCTTTTCAATATCCTTGATCGTAATCAACCCCTTGAGCGCCCCGCTGTCGTCGACCACCAGCAGTTTTTCGATACGGTGCTCGTGGAGGAGGGCCTTGGATTGCTCCAGGGTGATGCCCGGCCGGGCGGTGATCAGATTCCTGCTGGTCATCGCCTCGTCTACCTTGAGATCAAGATCGGAGACGAAACGCAAATCCCGATTGGTGACGATGCCGACCAGTTTGCCGTTCCGTAAAACGGGAACTCCGGAAATTTGATAGCTGCGCATGATCTGTTTGACTTCGCCGACGCTCTGGCCGGTTTCCACGGTAATCGGATCGATAATCATCCCCGATTCGGATTTTTTTACCTTCTCGACCTCGGTGGCCTGTTCCTCAATGGTCATATTCTTGTGAATGATGCCGATGCCGCCCTCCCGGGCCATGGTGATCGCGGTCCGGTAGCCGGTGACGGTATCCATCGCCGCGCTGATCAGAGGGATATTGAGGGTGATCTCCCGGGTAAGCCGGGTCGACAGATCGACACTGGAAGGCAGGACCTCCGACTTGGCCGGAGCCAGCAGGACATCGTCAAAGGTATAGGCGGGTCTAATTTTGTCCGGGTTCATCAAATCTTCTCCAGTATTATCCGACAGATCAGGCAAGGGCTGAACCGGGTCGGGAATTATGTATTTATCGGGGCAACGAGTCGTGCTCCAGGCAGCTCATCATGATGCCTTCCAGTAATCCGGAATCACTGACAATCATACCGTCAACTTCAATTGTTGCAAGAATCTCTTGATATATTTCGATTCCCGCTAAAATGATATCCCCCCTGCCCTCTTCAAGTCCAGGCAGAAATTGCCGGGCCGCAACCGGCAGCTCCCGCAACTTGGCAAGAATCCTGCGGATCGCCGTCCTGCTCAGATAGTGGCCCTGAACTCTCGTTTGATCATAATGGTCGAGACCCAGGTCGAGCATCGCCATGGTAGTGGCGGTGCCGCCGGTGCCGATCAGGGAAATCCTTCCCGGTTCCAGGTTGCGCTCCGCCAAAAAGTCGCCCAGGCCGCTCCGCATCAACTCAAAGGGTGCCGCCAGAGCGCCGCTTTCGGCCAGTTCGGTGAACAAGCCGGCCCCGGCCGCCAGACTTACCGAAATGGGGGGCAGGGAGATACTTTCGCCATAGATAAGCTCGGTGCTGGAGCCGCCGACATCGATCACCAGGAGGGGATAGGAAATATGCTTCTCCTCCAGGGAGGCGAGCACTCCGCGATAGGTTACAGAAGCCTCTTGCGCTCCGTCGATGACCTCAACCCCGACCCCGAGAATTTCAGTTGCTTCGTCGAGAAATTCACCGGCATCAGCCGCCCGGCGCAGGGCCTCGGTCCCACAGCAACGAAGACAATCGGGCTGGTGGCGGTCTATTTCCACCTTGAATTCCCGGAGGACGGCGCAGGCCCGCTTAACGGAGTCGGAACGCAAAGCAGAACCGGTGCCGAGCCCCCGGCCCAGCCGGACGGTGATATTTCTCTTTAGCAGAAGCGTCGGCTTATCACCTTCGAATCGGGCAATGAGCAGACGAAAGGTGTTGCTGCCGAGATCGAGGGCCGCGACCTTTATATTCTGTTTTCCCGTTGCGTCTACCATGGCGCGGATGTAAGATAAGAGGTGGTTTCAAACAATAGCATCCCCTGGAAGAGGCATGATATCTAGCGGATAACCGCAAAAAGCTCATAAAACTGCCGGAATAAACAACCTTGCGTTCACCAGCCCTGCTTTCAATAAATCCGGACAATCCCCAGCCGCGCCTGATAAGTCAGGCGGTAAAATGTCTGCAACAGGGCGGGGTGATCTGCTACCCTACCGATACCGTCTATGGCATCGGCTGCGACATCTTTAATCAGAAAGCGGTTAAACGGATATACCGGCTGAAAAGGAGGGCGATCGATAAGCCGTTCAGCTTCATGTGCGCCGACCTCAAGGACATCAGCAAGTACTGCCTGGTTGCCAACGCGGCCTACCGGCTGATGAAGAAGAATCTGCCCGGCGCCTACACCTTCATCCTGCCCACCCTGAAGATTGTTCCCAAAATCATGATCTCCAAACAGAAAACCGTCGGGATCAGGGTGCCGGACAATGCCATCTGCAGAGCGCTTATCGAAGAATTGGGGAACCCCATTTTGACTACCAGTGCGGTGGTGGAGGATGACACTGAGCCGATGGCCGAAGCCTTCGAGATAGAAGAACGGCTCGGCAATCAACTCGATATGATCATTGACGGAGGCCCGGTTTATCCGGCCCCTTCAACGGTGGTATCCCTGGCCAACGACGAAGTCGAGATTCTACGATACGGCAAGGGCGATACCAGCCAGTTTGAATAGCCGGACGGTCAGCCGGCGGCGCGCCTATCCGCGATCGTTACTGTTTTTACCCGCCAGGGGTTCTTTAAGGGATTTACTCATTGTAAAGTGCAGGGTCTTGCGTTCGGGAATGTTCATCACCTGGCCGGTTTTAGGGTTCTTGGTGCTGCGGGCCTTGCGTCTGCGTACGCTGAAACTGCCGAATCCCCGGATCTCGACCCGCCGTTCTTCGATAAGGGCGTCAACTATCGTTTCCAGCAGAATATCCACGGCCTGGCCTATGTCTTTCTTGAGATAGCCGTCCATCTTGGCGGTCACCTCATCTATCAGGTCTTTTTTTAGCATCTCTTATTTTCCCCTTCATGTGTTTACTGGTAACGATCACGGGATAAGCCCCCAGGATTGGCCAATCTCCCAGCCGGTATGCGATTAAGGGTGCCGGCTTTTGGCTACTCAAGCAATCGAGAGGCATTCCATTCATAGGACAGCAGCGGCTGAAACAAAACGGCCTCTTCAAACAGGGCGCTTCCCCGGCTGCCAAGCAGGAGCTTCAGTAAAGAGAAGTCCTTCTGGGCAGGATAAACCAGTTCAGGTAATTTCTCTTCCAGGCCGGCCAGTTTCGCCGCCAACTCAACCGCATCGGTAAAGTTACCGAACTGGTCGATAAGACCTGCCTGCAAAGCCTGTTCGCCCGAGAAAATCCGACCGTCGGCCAACTCAAGAACCTTTGCGGCCGGCAGCTCTCGCCCTTCGACGACGGCGTTGACAAACTGACCGTGGACGTTATCGATAATCGATTGGATCAACTCCCTTTCCGCTTCGGTCATCGATCGCCCGGGGGAGCCGATGTTCTTCATTTTACCGCTTTTGACAACTTCCGCTTTATAGCCGATCTTCTCGAAGATCTCGGCAAAATTGGGAAACTTGATGATAACCCCGATACTGCCGGTCAGCGTGCCCGGGCTGGCCACGATCTTATTCGCCCCGAGGGCGGCATAATAGCCGCCGGAGGCCGCGACCGAGCCCATTGAAGCGACAACCGGCATTACCTTTCTGGTTCGCTTGACCTCCTCGAATATCTCCTGGGAAGCACCGACCGCCCCCCCGGGGCTTTCGATGCGGAGAACAATCGCGGCAATATTGCGGTTTTTCCGAAAAGAGGTGAGCACTCGGATAACCTCTTCGGAAGAGGTTATCATGCCCTTGACCTCAACTACCCCGATCTTGGCGGAACCGGCCCCGAAGACGCCGGACTGCGGAGAGCCGAAATAATTGAAGAAGAATGTCATGCCGAACCAGGCCACAACAAACACTCCGGCCAGAATGGCGATTGCCATCATGACCGGGTGTTTTTGTTTAAACCGTCTTTTTGTGGACTCCATAATCAGAGGGCTATTTGCGAACTATTTCTGTTCGCCCTCAGCGGATTCCCCGTTAGACTTGGTCTCCATTTCCTCCTTGAGGAGATCACCGAGGGTGGCGGGCGCCTTGCTCGCCTCCTTGGCCTGGTATTCGCTGTAACCACCCGCTCCCGGCTTCTCGGTGAGGGCCTTGATGGAGAGGCCGATCTTGCGATCCTTGGCCGAAACGTTGATTACCTTGACCTCCAGCTTATCGCCGACATTGTAGAGACCCACCGGGGTGGTGACTTTCTCCTTGCTGATCTCGGAAACGTGGACCAGGCCTTCGATGCCCTCTTCAAGTTCGACGAAAACCCCGAAATCGGTAACGTTGGTGATCTTACCTTCCACGGTGCTGCCGAAGGGGTATTTCTCCACCGCGGCCAGCCATGGATCGGGCTCGAGCTGCTTGACACCGAGGGAGAATCTTTCATTCTCGCGGTCGATCTTCAGGACCACGGCTTGAATGGTCTCGCCCTTGGCATATTTCTCGGAAGGATGCTTGATCCTTTCGGTCCAGGAAAGATCCGAGACATGGATCAGACCGTCGATGCCTTCCTCGATGCCGATGAAGACGCCGAAGTCGGTGATGTTCTTGATCTTGCCTTCGATGATCGAGCCGACCGGATAATTCTCGGAGACCAGATCCCAGGGATTGGCCTGGAGCTGCTTCATGCCGAGGGAGATCCGCTTGGCGTCCGCGTCGATATTCAAGACCTGGATTTCTACCTCGTCGCCGATATCGAGGATCTTGGAGGGATGCTTGGTCTTCTTCGACCAGGACATCTCGGAGATATGAATCAGTCCTTCGACTCCTTCCTCCAACTCGGCAAAAACCCCGTAGTCGGTGGTGCTGACTACCCGGCCGGTGGTCTTGGAGCCCACCGGGTATCTGTCCTGCACGGTCTTCCAGGGATCTTCCTTGAGCTGTTTGACGCCCAGGGAGACCTTGTCGGTTTCTTTATCGAACTTGAGAACCTTGACATCGACCTGCTCATTGACCTTGAACAGCTTGGAGGGATGGGAAACCCTGCCCCAGGAAAGGTCGGTGATATGGCAAAGACCGTCCATGCCGCCCAGATCGACAAAAATACCGTAATCGGTGATATTGGTGATCGTGCCGTTGATAACCGAGCCTTCCGCCAGGGTATCGCGCATCTGCTCGCGCAGCTGCTTGCGCTCTTCCTCAAGAATGGCGCGCCGTGAAATCACGACGTTGTTTCTCTTGCGATTATATTTAAGGACCTTGAAATCGAAGGCCTCGCCGATCAAACTGTCGAGATCCTTGACGGGCCGCAGGTCGATCTGCGAGTATGGCAGAAAGGCGGGTACGCCGATATCCACCGAAAGACCACCCTTGACCCGGCTGTCGATCCGACCCTGGATGACGCCGTCCGCTTCCTGAATCCTGGCAATGTCTTCCCATACTTTAATACCGATGGCCTTTTCCCGGGAAAGCTTGATGCCGCCTTCGGCCTCCCGCTTCTCCACAAAGACGTCAAAGGTGTCTCCTACCGAAACTTCCGTCGCCTCGCCATCCACTTTGAATTCGGAGAGAGGGATGGAACTTTCCGATTTGTCGCCGATATCGATAATTGCCTGATCCTTGGTTAAACCGATCACGGTACCGACTACGACTTCGCCGACAGCGGCCACCTTGACCTGACTGTCTTCGAACATCTGCGCGAAAGAACCGACCGGCGGCTCTTCCATTGTTGGGGTTGTGGGTTGTGTTTTGTTGTTTACCATTAAAATAGCTCCTAGTTCCTTTTTATCGAAAGCGCTTATATACCAGAGACCACGACCAAAAACAACAATTTCCTTGATAAAAATACCGGGAATTTCACAAAGAAGGCGCGGCCGAAAAAAACAAATGAAGTCCGATAGTTAATGACTGTTCATTTCCCTGAATCCGTGACGGCTTAGTGGGGGTTTTTGCTTTATTCGTCTGTTGTTACCGTCAATAATCGTTTTTCAAGGGGCGCCCCCGATTACCCCGCCGCCTGCATCTGCACCGTTTTCGAACATTCACGGATTCAGATTTTTGTTAATCGGGAAAATGCCGCCGCCGGCGCTCAGCGGTTTATGCAACGATCAGGCGCTGAAGACCAGCTGGCTGCGACCCTCCTCCTTGGCCCGGTAAAGAGCCTTGTCGGCCCGGCTGAACATGGCAAAGACATCCTTCTCCAACTTATCATTTGTCCGGGCAAACTCGGCGGCGCCCAGGCTGAGGCCGGTTTTGCCCAGCGCCTCTTTATCGAAGGTGGCGATAATCCGCTCTCCGACCCTGGCCACCTGTGCCGCGTTGACCTGGGGAGTCAGGATGGCAAATTCGTCGCCGCCATGCCTGAAGACCAGGTCGACGTCGGTTCGGGTGCAATTTTTGAGGATCTCGGCAACTCTGATTAAGAGCTGATCACCCTTCTGGTGGCCGAAATCATCATTGTACGACTTGAAATTATCGACATCGGCAAGCATCAGAAAGACCGGATAGTCCTGCCGGGCCGCACGATGCACCTCTTCCCTGATTTTTTTATCCATGTGGCGGCGATTGTAAAGCCCGGTAAGGGGATCGCAGCTGGAAAGGAATTCCAGCTTTCTGAGCATCTCCCTCTCCCGCATGATCCTGTTGATCTTGGCCTCCAGCTCGTCGGTGTTAAAAGGCTTGAGGATAAAATCGCTGGCCCCGGCCCCGATCACGTCGACATAGCTGAAAGTTCCGGTATAGCCGGTGACCACAATCACGCTGGTCTCGGGGTAATGGCTTTTGATGTGTTCAAGAAGCTGCATGCCGTCTATTTCCGGCATCACCATGTCGGTGACGACAATTGAAAACCACTCCTTTTCGAGAATAGCCATGGCCTCCCGGCCGTTGTTGGCCTTTACGCACACAAAGCCGAAGGAACGAACCGCGATGTCCAGGTGTTCCAGAACCAGGGGGTCGTCGTCAACGATCAAAATCCGCTCTTCGACCGTTGCGCTGTTTTGATTTTCGATAGTCATCCAATATATTCCCGTGATCAAAAACCAGAGGGGGCAGACTATCCGGTGCGAAAAGCGCCGCTTCCAGCGCATCGTCGCCCCCGAGGGGGTGCCCCTCCGCGGTAGCCAGAAAGACCGTGGAGATCGTATGCATCCTGGCATCCCGGTTCGGATCGGAATAGGTATGCAGTTGGCGCCCCAGCACAACCCGCAGTCCGGTTTCCTCAAAGGCCTCCCGGCGGGCCGCCGACTCGAGGCTTTCGCCGTAGTCGACAAAACCGCCCGGCAGGGCCCAGCCATGGGGAGGATTGCGCCTTTTCACCAGAACGAGCTTCTCCCCGACTTCAATGATAATATCAACCGTCGGCACGGGATTGCGGAATTTTTCAACCTCCGCGCCGCATCTGGGACACTTCATCTCGTCACCTCATGATTGCATATTCAGCGGCTCCGGCTCAACCGCAAATTTTTTTAATGTCCACCCAGTTAACCACCGAGTTCAAATCGTGCTTCCCGAAATTCCAGGGCTGTTCGTAGACAATCGGGGTTATGCCCTCCTCCCCGGCCAGGGCGCGGCAGGTTCCCGCCCGGTCATCGACAAAATGGGTAAGGCCCAGGGCCTTGATGTGCGGCCCCTTGTTGTCGTGATCGCCGGTAGCGACCAGTCTGAGCCGGGCAAAGCTGGTACTGCCGAGATGATGCTCGAGCCATGCGGCAACCGGCCGCAAATCGGGACGGGCGGTAATAAAAGTAAGGGGAGCTTCCGCGGCCAGCTCCTCCAGCACCATGATGGCATCGGCCATCGGCTGCAGACCCTCTCCGAGAGGATCGCGGACCAGCCGCGCAAAGATCTCGTCAATTATCTCCAGATCGATCGCCAGGCACTTTGCCACCATGAAATCTGTAATCTCTTCCGGCGAGATCTCCAGACCATGATCCTCGGAGGCAAGACGGATAAAGGCCTCCATGGTATCGGCTACCACGCAATCGAAATCGAAACCGATCTTTCCCGGGGCTATCTTCATCATAATTCTTCTTTGGTTGTCCCATCTTCGGGATTTATCAAAAACAGGTGCATTCTCCATAATCGAATGGAGCCGTCAATCGTGACAAACCTGCAGAAAGTCACGAAATGGCTAAGCAAAAAGTTCGGCACACTAATTCAGGAGCGGTTTCCCTTGCGCAAAAGCAGGGCCTTACGATGATTTAAGCCAACTTGACAAATAGCGGCAAAGAAGTCATATTGTCGTTTGCTCTAAGCATACGGGGTAATTTGAAAGATTCAAACCGGTCTTTTTGTTTCCATCGCCCGGGAAATCTAATACAATCCGATATCCCCGGGTCCACGGATAGCCGCGAGATCGACTGCCGCGCCACTTAACTGATTGATTTATCGTTGGTCAATTTGACCGCTTTGATTTTTATTTCACAAAACCCATCAACATATTTGGAGTTTTTCCAGACAATGAAGCTTCCTCCTTTAAAAATCGGCTCCTTTGTGGCGCCAATTCCTCTGGTCCAGGGCGGCATGTCCATTCAGGTTTCCACCTCCGCCCTGGCTATCCCGGTCGCCGATTGCGGCGGCATCGGCACCATCGGCGGATCATCCATTCCGGTCGAGGACCTGAAAGCCGATATCCGCAAGGCCAAGGAGGCCAGCAAGGGGGTTATCGCGGTGAACATCATGTTCGCCATGAAAAACTTCTATGAACTGGTGATGGCCTCCATTGACGCCGGGGTCGATATGATCGTCACCGGGGCCGGATTTTCCAGGGATATCTTCAAGGTCGGCAAGGATACCAACACCCCGATTGTCTCGATCGTCTCCTCACCCGCCTTTGCCAAGCTCGCCGAAAAACTGGGCGCCGCCGCCATTATCGTCGAAGCCAAGGAGGCCGGCGGCCACCTCGGCACCGACCGTTCCCTGCGCGACCTTTTCCCCGAGATCAGAAAGGTCGTCAAAAACGTCCCCCTCATCGCCGCCGGCGGCGTAACCAACGGCTATGAAATGGCCGAAATGATGGACAAGTACGGCGCCGACGCGGTACAGATCGCCACCCGCTTCGTGCTCACCAAGGAATGCAGTGTCGCCGAGAACTTCAAAAAGGTTTTGCAGAACGCCACCAAGGAGGACGTCACCCTGGTTCGCTCCCCCGTCGGGCTGCCCGGCCGGGCCATTAAAACCCCTTTCGTCAAGCAGCTCCTCGAAGACGAAAGCCAACTGGCCTGCAAGAAATGCCCTTACAAATGCCTGAAAAAATGCGACCATGTCTACTGTATTTCGGAACGGCTCAGAGCGGCCCGGGACGGCAATATCGAAGAGGGCCTGTTCTTCTCCGGCGAAAACGTCGACAAGTTTAACGACATCCTGTCGGTTAAGGAAGTATTCGACCAGTTCGTATCCCAGGCCGAGTCCATTTATAAGGAAGGGTCTTGAAGCAGAGCCTCCAAGCCCGGCTTAACCGGAACCTTGCAGCCCCTGGCAGACGCGTAGCCCGGACGGCTGTCCTATATAAAACCCGTAACTATCTCCGCAACCTCCCGGTTGCCGCTGACTAAAATATGGCCCAAGACCTGCCCGAACCCAAAATCATCTCCCGGGATGAGCATTCCATTTCCAGAAAGGACATAGACCGTGAGGCCTTGAAGGTATTATACCGTCTTCGCGATGCCGGTTACGACGCCTATCTGGTCGGTGGCGGGGTCAGGGATCTGTTCCTCGGTAAAACCCCGAAGGATTTTGATATCAGCACCGATGCCCGCCCCGGTCAGCTCCGCAAACTCTTCAAAAACAGCCGGGTGATCGGCAAACGCTTTCGGTTGGTCCAGGTCTTTTTCCACGGCGGTAAAATTGTCGAGGTTTCCACCCTGCGCTGTCAAAGCGAATTCGACATTGACGGCCCGGTTGAAGTCCTGGCCGCGAACAACACCTACGGCACCGTGGCTGAGGATGCCTTTCGGCGTGATCTGACGATCAACGCCCTCTTTTATGACATCAAGAATTTCACGATTATCGATTACGTGAACGGGGTTGCCGACCTCAAGAGCAAGTCGGTGCGGATAGTCGGCGAACCGGAGCGGCGGATCAAGCGGGACCCGGTCCGGATGATGCGGGCAATCAGGCACGCCGCGCGCCTCGACTTTCACATCGAACCGTTGACCTGGGCGGCGATTAAAGATAACGTCGCCGATCTGAAAATGTGCCCCGAGTCGAGACTCCGCGACGAACTGCTTAAGGATCTGAAAGACGGAGCCAGCGCCGGCTGGGCCGGGTTGGCCATGGATTGCGGGCTCTTCCAGATCCTGCTGCCCTTTTACCGGAAAAATCCGACCGCCGAGACCAGAAACCTCCTGCTGGCCTGCCTCTCAGTTAGCGACCGCCTGCAAAGGACCGGGGCCCGGCTGCCGGAGCAGTTTCTCTTTGCCTTATTGATGCTGCCCTGGGCGGTGGCTGAAATAGGTCTGCTGGACGACTCCGCCGATACCGCCAAAAAAAGCAATTTGAGCAAGGCCGCACGTGACGCCGTTGACCGCAATCTCCAGCATCTCAATGTCAAAAGAGCCCAAAAGGATGCGGTCACCCACTTGCTGACCAACCTGCCGGTTTTCATCAAATATGCCGATAAAGATAAATGGCCGGCCTGGCTGACCAGAAAGAGCTATTTCAAAGACGGCCTGTTGTTCTACAAGGTCTACCTGGAGGCTACCGGCGGTCCGCCCATCCCCGATGAAGAAAAAATCGTGACAGAGCCGCTGCCCGCCGCTAAACCGGCCGCCCGCCACAAAAAACCCAGCAGGCAAAGCAGAACCCCCGCCTTTGCCGAGGATACCGAAGGCGGAGTATTCGGCCTTAGGAAAAAATGATTACCGTAAAGGAAATCAGCCGTTTACGTAAATTACCGCTCCGGGAGCTGGCGGGGCTGGCCCTGGAGCAAAAACTGGCCGGGCGTGGCAGCCGGGTCTCCCTGTGCAGCATCATCAATGCCAAGTCCGGCAAATGCAGCGAAGACTGCCGGTTCTGCACCCAGTCGGCCCATTACCAGACCGACGCGCCAATCTATCCCCTGAAGGACCGCGCGGAAGTCCTGGCGGCGGCCCGGGCGGCCAAGGAGGCAGGGGCCTCCCGGTTTTCCCTGGTCACCAGCGGCCGGGGCATGAACCGCGCCGAGATCAAGCCCATCGCCGAGCTGGTCGCGGCGATCAGGGCGGATGTCGACATCAAGGTCTGCGCCTCCCTGGGCATCCTGGCGGTCAATGACCTCCGCATCCTCAAGCAGGCCGGGGTAAGTCGCTATCACCATAATCTCGAAACCTCCCGGGAGTTTTTCCCCAAGGTGGTCACCACCCATACCTTCGAGGACCGGGTCAATACGATCAAGGCGTGCCGGGAGGCCGATCTCGATGTCTGCGCCGGCGGCATTTTCGGACTCGGCGAAAGCGAGGATGACCGGATCTCGATGGCCCTCTCCCTGCGGGAGCTTAAGGTCGACTCGGTACCGCTCAATATCCTGATCCCCCTGCCGGGCACCCCCCTGGCCGAAATGGCGCCGATCCCGGCCGCGGAAGTGCTCCGCTCCATCGCCCTCTACCGCTTGATCAACCCGGAGGTGCCGATCCGGCTGGCCGGCGGCCGCGAGACGATCCTCACCGACCTGCTCGGTTCGGCCTTTATGGCCGGAGCCGACGGGATGATGATCGGCGGCTATCTCACCCAGCGGGGCCGAGCCCCGGAAGATGACCGGCGCTTCGTGGCCGAGATCCAGCGAATATGGACTTCCTGAAGCGGTGGCTGCAGGAACGCTCGGACAGTAACGATTACCGCCGCCTGTTTCCCGTCGAGCGTTCCGCTGACGGCCGAATCAGCGAGGCCGGGAAAACCGGCGCCCCCATCCTCGATTTTTCCTCAAACGACTACCTGGCCCTCTCCACCCATCCGGCAATGATCGCCGCCGGCCAGGCGGCCCTGACCCGATACGGCACCGGGGTCGGGGCGGCCCGCCTGATGAGCGGCGATCTCATGCTCTTCCATGAACTGGAGGAGGCGGTCGCCGATTTGAAAAGCCGAGAGGCGGCCCTGGTTTTCGGCAGCGGCTACATGGCCAATATCGGCGCGATTCCCGCCCTGGCCGGGAGGGGAGACATCATCTTCTCGGACCGCCTGAACCACGCCAGCATCCATGACGGCTGCCGTCTCTCCGGGGCGAAACTGGTTCGCTTCCGCCACAACGATCCCGATCACCTCGAAGATTGCCTAAGAGATAAAAGGGGCAGCAACCAGGCCCTGATCGTGGTCGAATCCCTTTACAGCATGGACGGCGACCGCTGTCCCCTGGCCGATATCGTCCGCCTCAAAAATCGCCACGGCTGCCTGCTGATGGTCGACGAGGCCCACGCCACCGGCATCTTCGGCAACAAAGGCGGCGGCCTCATCCAGGCAGAGGGCCTTGAAGATGAGGTGGAGATCGCCATGGGCACCTTCGGTAAGGCCCTGGGCAGCTACGGCGCCTATATCGCCGGCTCGGAAACCCTGAAAAATTTCCTGATCAACCGGGCCCGCAGCTTCATCTACGCGACCGGCCTGCCACCGGCGGTAATCGCGGCGTCCCTTAAAGCGGTCGAACTGCTCGCCGGGGAGCCGGAGCGCCGCAAGGAGCTCTGCGACAACGCCGCCTATTTCAAAAATGCCCTGGTCGCGGCCGGCCTGCCCGGCAAACCCGGCCCCTCCCAGATTGTCCCGGTCATGGTCGGCGACAGCCGCCTGGCCGTGAAGATCGCCGCGGAGCTGCGCGCAAACTCGATCTTCGTCACCCCGGTCCGCCCGCCGACCGTCCCGGAAGGCACCGCCCGCCTGCGCTTCTCGGTCACCCTCCACCAGAGCCGCCGGGAGCTGGCCGATACCGCCGCCTTACTGATGGAGATCAGCAATAAATTATCGGTGCCGGTCTCTTTTCCGGCTGAGTAGGGTTTGCGCAAAAACCCTTTCACTCCTTCTACCCCGAAGTCCCGCCATCATTACCCCATTTTACCCCCAGGCCCTGGCCGCTTTCCCCATGGCCAAAGCTCCAATCTCGGCCGGCGCCCGCCATTATCCAAACCGGTAAAAACCTATCCGCCAAAAATATTATGCCCAATGCCGACATTCGTGGTATTAATACTCCCTGGATGCTTTAGGCAGAAGAGGCCGCCTTCCCGATTTTACCATGGATGTCCATGGCTCTATAACCCCCCGGGGATTTCCGGCATTGCAGCACATCTTAATTCCCGGAGGACACTATGGGAAAAAGTTCAGCTTCCACACGGAAAAGCGCCGGTATCGCCCTGATGATCATCGGCATTGGTTTGGTGATTTGGGGAGAGCAGTTGTCCGGCTCACTCGGCTCCCAGATAACCCAAACCGTTACCGGTTCGGCAACCGACAAGGTAATGCTCCTCTACATCGGCGGGGCGGCCGGCTTTGTGGCCGGGCTATTCCTTTTTCTTAAAAAATAGGAGGCAGCATGGATATCGAGAACCTGCTTATCTTTCTGGCAATCGGCGCCGTCGCCGGCTGGCTGGCCGGCCTCATCACCAAAGGCCAGGGCTTCGGGATTATCGGCAACATGGTCGTGGGTATTATCGGCGCCGTCCTGGGCGGTTTTTTATTCAGCTGGCTGGGCATAACCGCCGGCGGCCTGATCGGCTCTTTAGTTATGGCCACGGTCGGTGCCGTGGTGCTGTTATTTGCAATCAGGATCGTTAAAAAGGCCTGACGCAATAAAATCGGAAAGGTATGCCCCGGTTCCCTTTGCTGGCCGGTATCGTTTTTTACCGGTTAGTCGGCAGGATGCCCCGCCGCCCTCTAACTGAAAAACGAGGGGAAATGAAAAGGAGATTAAGATGAATTGGTATCTGGAAGTGTTGAAAAAATACGCGGTCTTTGGCGAACGAGCAAGAAGAACGGAATATTGGATGTTTGTGCTGTTCAACTTGATCATCACCTTCGTGCTTGGCTTCGTAGAGGGACTTGTCGGCAGTCCCGGCATGATCGCCATGCTCTACGGCCTGGCCGTGTTCATTCCAGGACTTGCCGTATCGGTGCGGCGCCTCCATGACACCAGTCACAGCGGCTGGTGGCTGCTGATCAGCCTTGTCCCGCTGATCGGGATGGTCGTGCTGCTTGTCTTTATGGTCCAAGACAGCAAGCCCGGGCAGAACTCCTATGGTGCGAATCCGAAGGAAGCAACCGCCTGACCTGCCTCCAGATATGAATAAAGAACTATCGGGGCAGGCGCCGCCGGGACGGCTTATTCCTGAGATCCCGGCAGCCTGCCCGTTGCGGATACACTTTCCCAAATCAAGTCCGGATAGCACCCGGCGGCAACTATTCCCGGTGGTCAGAAGCTGACCCAGCCCTTGACGGTCAGATAGAGCTGCAGCTCGTCTTCTTCTTCCCGGTCCGGGGCGTAGGCGATGCCGATCCCGGGGGCGAAGTCCAGATAGCGCAGCATGGTCACAGCAAAATTGACCTCGGCGCCGGCGGCATCGAGCCATTCCCCGTCTTCCCCGCTCCGGTCCAGCCAGGTGCGTCCTCCCTCATAGAAAACCTCGGCGAAGAGTTGCCGGGCATAAAAGGGGAAAATCCCCTCTTTGCCCCGGTGGATATTCCAGATCGGAAAACGGTAGACTATCGCGGCCGCCGCCACCTCGTCGCCGATCCGGAAGTTAGTCGAATAACCCCGCAGGGTCAGGGTGTCGGGAATGCCCGGGGTCAGCTGCGTCACCGGGCCGGCATATCCTCCCAGCCCGAAACTCCCCTGGGCGATCCGGTCCCCCTCGCTGAAGCCATAAGCGGCGGCGAGCTTCAAGACATGGTTTCTCAGGGTCGGCACGGGCAGATATTCGTTCCATGTCCCGAGATAGCGGGAGCGGTCAAGATCTCCGCCCAGGTCCTGCCTGGACCATTCCCCGGCCAGGGAGACCAAGCGGCCGCTCTCGACGGAATTGCTCCGCCCGAAGACCTTGCCGTCGAAGTAGTTCAGCCGCGTCCACACCAGCCCCTCGTCGGCCTCGGAAGGCGGCAGCGAAAGGGTGAAGCCCCGGGAGTCATCCTCCACTTCATCGATAAAGCTGCGCTCCAGACTCTGTAAGGGAAATTCGAGGACGACCCCGTAGCGCACGACCTCCTCGCCAAGATCGAAACGGCGCTGGCTCCCCTCCTCGTGCAGCAGGTCGGGGAAATAGTCCTGATCGGCCGAACCGTACAGGCGCAGGGTCGGCAGCAGTCCCCGGTAGGTATAGAGGAGCGAACCAAGCGGGGTTTCGTATTGCGATTCCAGACCGGAGAGGATTTTCAGGTCATGGAAGCCGGCGGGATCGGAAAATGAGGCGCCGATGCCGCCCTCAACCCCTTCCGAGCTGGCGGTAAGCCAGGGGGACCAGTAATCGAAGCGGAGGTGGGCAAAGGAGTTATAAACGCGGGGCGCTGGCAGGTCGGTCGTCGCCTCCCGGGCTCCGGCCGCGCTTTTTTCCTTCAGCTCCCGGAGCCGGGAGTCTTCACCCTCTTCCGCTCCCAGCGGGGTTATCAAGGGCAGCTCCCCCTTGATCGGCTCCCCATAGGCAATCTCGGTCAGATACGGGCCGAAGCCGTCGTAGCCGGTGGCGGCGATCCGGCGGCCATCGTCGGCGAAGACCGGGAAAAAGAGGCCGCCGGTCACATTGGTCAGCGGCGCCGGAGCCCCTCCCCCTTCCACGTCGAGCGCATAGAGGTTGAAAACCCCGTTCATATCGCTGCCGAAGACCAGGGTCCGCCCATCGGGATGCCAGGCCGGGGCGATGATCTGGGCAGGAGTGGCGAACAGGGTGCGTGCTGCCCCGCTCGCCGGATCGTAAAGTTCCAGGCGGAAGCCCTCTTCGTCCGCCCTGACGAAGGAGATCCGGGAGCCGTCCGGCGCATAACGCGGCGAGGCAAGCTCGGTCTGGAAAGGCAGGGTAAGAAGGGTCCGTTCGCCGGCTGCCCTGCCCTTCGGGTCCAGGGAAAGTTCCAGCAAGAGCGCTTTGCCCCGCCGCTGGCTGACACCAACGAGCCGCCGCCCGTCCGGGGAGGGATCGACGGCCCGGTACCTGCCCTCCTCGCTGACCAGCCGGTCCTTGCCGGTCCGGGGCTCGAAGCGCCGGATCTCATACCAGGTATTCTCGAAATCCTCGACATTGAGCCGGGTATAAATGATCGTGCCGCTATCGCGGGAGACGGCGAGACTTCCAAAAGGCGAGGTGGTCTGGGCCGACGAGGTGCGCTTAACCTCCCCGGTGGCCGGGTCGTAGACAAGGAGGCGTCCGACCTCCTCTTCGGTATCGGCGAGAAAATAGACGAGATCGCCTAAAACCGCGGCCTGCCCCACCGCCATCCCTTTCGGGGTGAGCCGGGGGACATCGGTAACGGGGCGGCTCCGCAGCCTTTCGAGACGCTCTTTCTGATATACCCTTTCCAGGGCCAGGGTTTCCTCGGCCAGAACCGGAAAGGATCTGCCGGTGGCCCGCCGGGCCGCGCGGCTGTTGGCGAAGAGAAATCCGCGGGCGATCTCCCCGTTTAACTCGCTGGTCGGGTTCTCCCCGGCCGCGGTCGCCTCGACATGCTGGATCAGCCGCATTCCATAGAGGTAGGCGCCCAGGCCGTAAGGCCACTGGGGAATCTCCAGGTACCACTTGGCATAGGGCAGGAGATTGTCATCCCGCACCGCGGTCCGGAAAATCATCTCGACCAGGGTGGATTCGCCCCGGCCGGGGGGGACAAATTCGGTCTCGGACCAGATCGACTGACCCTCCAGATACCAGGCCGGAGAAAGGGCGGCCGGCGAGGAGGTGAACAGGAAAAGGAGCCCGGAGAGGGGGTCGCCGAACGGCAGCACCTTGCCG
>JAGXFP010000016.1 GCA_024637225.1 Desulfobacterales bacterium | reverse complement strand
TTTGCCTCCGTCAGGGCGGCCAAAGCAACCTTGGCCTTAAATTTTGCGCTGTGACGTGTTCGGTTTTGCGACATGAACCTTCTCCTTATTTGAGTTCGGTTCATTGCTTACACTCCTGTCTCAAAAACCGCTACCACTTCAAATGGAACTATGGATTCAAAAGGGGTGAACTATGGTTGCCAAATGCTATGATTTTTTCGGTTGCAAAAAGACGCAATGCCCGATGTTTATCGAAGGCGAGGAAAGAAATTGTTGGGATGTGCCTGGTACTTCATGTCTGCTGGTTGAAGATGGCGAAAGCATGGAAATTGACGGCGACCAGAAATTTTTTTGTAAAAATTGCCTATATTATGAACATGTCAATAAACCCTGGGACTCATCTTCCGGTGTCCGCGCAAGGCTCGACTAAGGCCCGGTTCGTTTGCTGTTTGTCTCTCTTGTTGTTGCTGCGTGACTATTCGTTTCATGCATTCCCCGAAAGATCTTCGCAAGCCGTCTCGATGTTTATCGAGACCGGCTGGCTTCCCCCTGAACTGCAAATGAAGTTTTTCAGTGGGCAGTTAATCCGCTGATCGTTTGCCGATGGCGTCACAATATATCTCCTGCCCGTGCCAAATCACCTTTTCTCTCGATATTCCGTTCATCCAGCAAATAATTTTGAAATATCTCCTGTTGGCCTTTGCCGATTTGTTCGCATTGAACAATCGCGAACAAAAGACTTCATTCCAGGAGGGGTATCATAGATGCGACAGTCACCCTTAATGCTGATCACAGAAAATATATCTCGGCAGGGGGGTTCGGTCTATCTGTCTGAAAAAAAGTGTTAAAACTAGATTTTATTAAGTTTCACTTCTTTTTATTTGACACCACACTGTGGTAGTTGTATTGTTCCAATCAGTAAGTATCTCACTTCTGGGCTCTGCCATCGGTACTCTCCTCTCTCCCTCTCTCTACCCCCCGATGGCGGGGCTTTCTTTTTTCTCGATTCAGAGCTCTCCAAGACAGCCGCTACCCCTCCCGCATAATATCTTCATTTGCAGTTTATCGGCACAGTCGCGATCCACCTTTCCGCTTGACCCGGAAGTTGCGCCCGACTCCCTGATCCGGTGAGGGAGGGGCTTCAGCCGCGATTCATAGTCTATCGTTTCGCGAGCCCTGGGCATTTACGGGTGAAATCTTTTCCACCGCTAGATCCGCGCCGGAATTTTCAACGAGCGGTTACGCATTTGTTCGAAATAACGGAGCCTTCCCTCCTTACCCCCCTTGCGGCGCAATCAAGTTCTCCAGTTTTTCAGATATACCTGGGAGTGGAAGTAAGTGACAGGTGATGGACATTTGTGTCTCTTGGGTGAAACGGCGTGGTATTCTGGACGGATATTTGGTATTATCATCAACCTGCGTGCGTGTGTCATCCCGGTTTACGAAAGTAATTTCAGAAATGACAAGTTTTGCAAAAGTCAAAAATGCGATGACCATGGATGCAATATCCCCTTGCGGGGGGTGAAAATCGTCATAACCAAGGCGCGCGAATTTCGAGGAATGAAGCGTACTTCAGTATGCTGCAATGACGAGACATTTGCAGGAACGCAGGAGCTGGCGATTTATGCCCTGAGGGTGCTTTTTGCGACACCATTAAAGAGTGATTGTGATTTGGCCTGTAGCCATCATCCGGGATCCTGATAATTATGCGAAATTTTATGAAAAAAACCAGTTTTCCAATCTGGGCGCTGCTTGCCTTTTGGTTTCTCTGTCTCGGGGTCAGCGCCGGCTCGGCTGAAGATTCCTTGCCGGTTGACTTTCCGTTTCAACCGGGAGAGAAATTGATCTATAAGTTGAGCTGGGGGATATTTACGGCGGGCGAGGCCGAACTTGAAGTGCTGCCGTTTACCGAGCTTAACGGCGAAAGGGTCTGGCACTTCAGGATGTCGGCCAGGACCACCGAATTTATTGACGTATTCTACAAGGTTCGTGACCGAATAGACTCTTTTACCGACCTTGCCCTGGCCAATTCGCTGCTCTATAACAAAAAGCAGCGCGAAGGCTCCATCAAGCGGGACGTCGTGGTCCGCATTAACCAGGCTGCCCGCACCGCCCTATATTCAAACAGGGGTGAAGCCCTGGAACCCATAAAAATCGCGGCCGGTACCCTGGATCCGCTGGCCTCACTCTATTATATAAGAACCAGGCCTCTGGAGGAGAATTCCGAAATAGTCAGGCCGGTGACCGACGGGAAAAAGCTTGTCGACGGGAGGGCCCGGGTTGTGAAACGCGAAACCGTGGAGATCGAGGGGGCGGAATATAATACTTTCCTGGTTGAGCCCGATCTTAAGGATGCCCGGGGGGTCTTCGAGAAAAGCAGTGACTCTAAGCTGAAACTGTGGATTACCGATGATGATCGCCGTCTCCTGGTTAAGATGGAAAGCAAGGTCGTGGTCGGTTCCTTTAGCGCAACCCTGGTCAAAGTCATTCGCCCCGACCGCTAGAATTTAATCGATAGCTCAGCCGATCCTCCGGACCGGTCCCAAGGTTTGCCAGTGGAAATCGGCTGGCTCTTGCCTCGTCTTTCAGGGCCAGGATCCTCTCTGCTGGCTAATGCCGTGCGTATCTGGGTTTGCACCCCGGCTGCTTTCGGAAAAATAACAGGCATTTGTCTTGACACGGTTTGCTTGCAGCATGTAAGTACGATGTTTCGAAAACAATCAACAGAGCGCCTTCCGCCCAAGAGTTTTTCCGACGCTCCCTTATCCGGCATCGCCCTGTTCGCAAGCCCTTGTATCGCGGGAGAGCGACCTCTTAGGGGTATCGCGTCCCCGTCTGGCAAAAAGATGCTTGCGCCGGGCTGTAATCATTATTTTTTGGGGTCTGAGGTGCGATCGTTTACAATTACTTATCGGGAAATCGGCTAACTGCCGTGAACTGCATTTAACTTTTTAGACGTGAAATGATTTTTAAATTCATAGAAAATCTGGGGGACAGGGCCCTTTACAATTTAAACGATCTGGGCCGAATGGGGATTTTTATGCTTAGGTCCCTGTCAGGTATCTTTAAGCGTCCGTTTCGTTTTCGGGCCGTGGTCCGGCAGATTCGTGAGATCGGGGCCAATTCCTTCGGGGTGATTTTTTTTACGGCGATCTTTACCGGCATGGTTCTCGGCCTGCAGGGCTACTATACTCTCCGCAAATTCGGCTCCGAGGGGATGCTCGGCTCGGCGGTCTCCCTTTCCCTGCTGCGCGAAATGGGTCCGGTGCTGACCGCCCTTATGGTAACCGGCCGGGCCGGTTCGGCGATGTGCGCCGAAATCGGCATCATGCGGAACAGTGAACAGATCGACGCCCTCGAATGCATGGCCATCGATCCTTTTCGCTATTTGATCACCCCCAAATTCATCGCCATCCTGATTTCAGTTCCCCTGTTGACCATGATTTTCAACGTGGTCGGCATCTTCGGCGGTTATCTCGCCGGAGTCAAGATGCTCGGGGTAAATCCCGGCGCCTTTTTCAGCGGCATGGAATCGAGTGTGGTCAATAAAGATATCAGCATGGGAATCATCAAGTCCCTGGTTTTCGCGGTCCTGATTGTCTGGATCTGCACCGGGCGCGGCTATTTTGTCGACAAGATCGAGGGGGCCGGCTACGGGGCCGAAGGGGTCAGCCGGGTGACCACCCAGGCCGTGGTGCTCTCTTCCATTTCGATCCTTATCTGGGACTATATCCTGACCGCGATGCTGCTATGAGTGAGGCGATTATTCAATTGGTGGATGTGGTCAAGGATTTCGGCTCGCAACGGATTCTTGACCATGTTAATCTGGAAATACTTCCGGGCAGGACCACAGTTATTGCCGGTGGCAGCGGCCAGGGTAAGAGTGTAACCCTGAAACTGATCCTCGGGCTGCTCAAACCGGATTCCGGGACGATTCTGGTAAAGGGGCAAGACATTGCCGCCATGGGCCGCCGGGAGTTGAACGAGATCAGGTCTATATTCGGCGTCTTGTTCCAGGGTTCGGCCCTGCTTGATTCCTTGAATGTTTTTGATAATGTTGCCTTGCCGCTGCGGGAGAGAACCAGACTGAACCGGGATCAAACCCGGGAACAGGTTGTCAATACCCTTTTACAGCTCGGTCTGGTCGGCCATGATGAAAAATTTCCGGCCCAGCTGAGCGGCGGCATGAAAAAGCGGGTTGGTCTGGCCAGGGCTTTGCAGTTACAGCCCGAGATCATGCTTTTTGACGAGCCGACCACCGGCCTGGATCCGGAAAAAACCCTGGAGATTTATCAGCTCTTTTTCGAAACCCAGCGCAAATTCAAGTATACGGCGGTTATCGTCAGTCACGATATACCGAAGGTTTTTAATCTGGCCGATCAGGTTGTGGTCCTGAATGGCGGCAAGCTGGTTGCATTCGATCGGCCCGAGGAGATCCAGTTGTCTGAAATTCCGGAGATTCAATCTTTTGTGAAGGCCACCATGGGCCATCTTTATCATAGCAGTGATATGGAATAGCTCCGGGCACCGCCGAGGGCGGGGCCCGAATCTGCTCCGGAGTCCCGCGCCGCGAATGCTTGCGGACAACGGGTTCCGGTGCTGAATTTGCCCCGGCCCCTGATCGGTTACTTCCGGGCCACCGCCCGGAAAAATGAAAAGTGAAAATGTTATGAAAAAATTTAATCTGGAATTTGTTGTCGGCCTCTTTTTGATTGTCGGTTTTCTCTGCTTTGTCTATCTGGCTCTGCAACTCGGCGAAGTGTCTTTCTTTACCGCTGATAAGAATTACACGCTGGTGGCCGACTTCGATAACGTCGCCGCCCTTAAGGAGGGAGCGATTCTGGAAATTGCCGGAGTCAATGTCGGCAAGGTCGGCAAGATCATTCTGAATGACGACGACCGCGCCCGGGTTTACATGAAGCTTCCCAAGGAGATTGAGATTTATGAAGACGCCGTGGCCTCGATCAGGACCAAGGGGATCATCGGCGATAAATACATCAAGATTATTCAGGGCGGCTCGGACCAGGTCCTCGGGGACGGGGATTTTTTAGAAGAAACCGAGTCGGCAATCGATATCGAAGAGATGGTCGGTAAATATATTTTTGGCGATCTTTAAGAGGCGATGAACTCTTTTCTTATTTCCTCACTGCTGTTTTTCATGGTCCTCGGATCGGCCGGGTTGTCCGGCGCGGTTTCCGGAAATGGCGAGGATCCAGGTCCGGAGGCCTTATCCCGCGATGCCGGTGCGGAGCAAGAGCAATATTTTGAAGACGAGTGGCCGGTGGAGGATGCGGCTCCCCGGATTGCCGATCCCCTGGAGCCGGTAAATCGGCTTTTTTTCCAGTTCAATGATAAACTTTATTTCTGGGTGCTGAAGCCCCTGAGCCTGACCTATGGTTTTGCGGTTCCGAAACCGGTCCGGACTAAAGTGGTCAATTTTTTTTATAACTTGAAAACTCCGGTCCGGCTGGTCAACAATGTTCTGCAGGGCAAGGTCATGCAGGGAGGAATTGAGATGACCAGATTCATGATCAATACCACTGTGGGAGTTGCCGGGCTCTGGGATCCGGCCCGGAACTGGTTTGATCTGGAACCCGGCGAAGAGGATTTCGGCCAGACACTGGGCACCTATGGAATAGGGGAGGGGATTTATCTCTACTGGCCCGTGTTGGGGCCTTCGAATGTCAGGGATACTCTGGGGCTTGGCGGGGATTACTTTCTTAACCCGGTTTCTTATCTTGGGATGAACGGTGAGACGGATGAAGTGTATGCCCTGAAAACCGGGGAGACGATCAACTCCACTTCCCTGAGAATTGGCGATTATGAGGATTTCAAGAAGGCGTCTTTTGATCCATACAGCGCCATGCGGGATTCCTATTTTTTAAGACGCCGTAACAATATAGGCAAATGAATGAAAAACAAGGCGACCAGGGCTAGCAAAGGGCCGGCCAAAGGGCAATCGATCTCCGGAATTATGCGGGCTGGCATGTTGCCGATCCTGCTTCTCCTCCTTATTCTCTCGGGACCGGCTTTTGCCGCTTCAGTCACCCCACTAGAACAGCTCAGGGAAACCGTAGAGGCGATCCTGAATGTCATGCAGGACGAGAAACTGAGCGGTCCGGAGCAGCGGGAAGAAAGAAGAGAACGGATTATGAATATCGTTCAGCAGCGTTTCGATTTTGCCGAGATCTCGCAAAGGACCTTGGGCAAGGATTGGCAAGGTCTGACCGATGAAGAAAAGAAGGAATTTCAGCATCTTTTCGCTGAGTTGTTGAAAAACACCTATGTCAGTCGGATTGATGCCTATTCCGACGAAAAAGTCGAATACACCAAGGAGATTTTCAGCCGGAACAGTCCTGATCGGGCCAGGGTGTACACCAATATTCTCAAAAACAGTCAAGCCATCCCGATTAATTACAGCCTGGTCCAAAAAGGTGATGAATGGTTTGTCTACGATGTGATTATCGAAGGGGTGAGCCTGGTCAGAAACTACCGGGCCGAGTTCGGGCGGATTCTCGGTAATGAGGATTTTGCCGGGCTGATCAAGCGGATGCGGGAAAAGATCGAGAGTAACGAGGCTCAGCGGGAAAGGTAATGGTTGAGACGGGCAAAAGAGTTTGCGATATAGAACGGGATACCCTGAAACGGGTTCTTAAGTTCCTGGACGACGAGGAGATAAACGAACTCTGTCCTTATCTGCGCTACAAGAAATGGGGTAAGGGCGAAGTCCTGATGAATGACGGCGAACAGGGTGATTTCATGGGCTTCGTGCTGGACGGAAAGCTGGCGGTCAAGAAAGAGACCAGTTTCCCCGGCCGTTTTACCCTGATCGCCATTCTGGATCGCGGCGCCATGGTCGGCGAGATTTCGGCGGTTGATCGCGGTCTCAGGACCGCCACCGTCTCCGCTATGGAAGATGCCGGTTTACTGGTTTTATCCTGTGATGACCTGGAGAGGATCGTTGTTGAAAAGCCAAGCCTCGGTTTCAAGTTGTTGAAGCGAGTTATTCACGTATTAAGCCTGAGGCAGAGACGGGCATACGATCGTCTTTCGGCGCTGCTCTAGCTGCCGATGGCGCATATCCTGAAATAAAGGCATCGACATTCAATGCATCGCCGCGCCAAGAAAGATAAGCGATCTCGTCATTCGCCCCGGGGAGCGGCCATTCGGAAACCAGACCACCCAGTACGAAGGCGTCTTTACCGGCGGCTCGGGGCAACATACTCCGAAGTGCTTCTGGGGGTTGGGCTTGTCGCCCTGATGACCATCTTTTTTGTGGCGGTGTATGAGGCTTCGCCATGGGTCGTGGTCGCCTCCCTGCCGATCGCCTTGCCGTCGGTCGTCATCCTGGTTTTGCTGGACAAGGGTCTGCCCGGTTTTTTTCGGGGGATCCGGAACAGGATCGGAGTTCTGTGGACCGTTTTTTTTACCTTCTTCGCCAGCCTGGTGGTTGGCGTTCTTATCTTTTTGTTATTGCTGGGCCAGCCCATGGCCCTGGTCTTCAACGGGCTGGGACTGGAAGAGCTGGTTCACCATTACGAGCGGTGGGCGGCCAATTCAGGGATTGCCGGAGCCCTGGTTATATGGTTGCGGTGTTCCCTCGGGATCACTTACATCAGGCAGGGTCGATGGTAATTGGCAGTGACACGGTTTTTCTTCCTGTTTTGCGATGATTTTTGCTGTCGCCCTCCTCGTCAAATCGCTTGACAACTAAAGATAATAACTTATAATCGCTCGGTTTATATGTGGGTTTTATCTCTTTAGGAGGAGATTCGATGTTGCGGCTGAAAGCAGCTGAAATTCCTGAAGAGGGACTGGCGGTAAACGTTACCGATATGTCCTGGTTCCCCCGGCGTGAGGTTCCCCATCAAGGGAAGGTCCGGGCCGAACTTTTTCTGAAACGCCGTAGTGAGAAGGTGTTCGTTACCGGCTCGATCAAGCTGGTTATGCTTCTCGTCTGTGACAGATGTCTCGAGAAGTTTGAGTTGCCCCGGGAGCTGGATTTTCAGGTTGTCTTCGATCTCAGCGGCGAAGACCCCGCCCTTCAGGTTCGCGAGCATGAGTGCGACAGCGATGAGACGGATGTGGTCTTCCTTGAAGAACCCGTCATCGATCTCGGCAATACATTGGCCCAGCAGGTGCTTCTGGCCGTTCCCCAGAAAAAACTCTGCCGGACTGATTGTCCGGGGATTTGCCCTGAATGCGGGGAAGATCTCAATGAAGGAAGATGTGATTGCGGAGGCGGCACCGTTGATTCTCCTTTCAACGTTCTCGGCCGGCTTCTGGACAAACAAAAAAAATAGCGCTGTTGCCGGATTCTCTTTGCGCCGGCGGCTTATTACCTTTATAAATATTGCGGATATGAATATGCGTGGAAACCCTGACGGTTTCTTCGTAAATGGAGAAAAAAAATGGCTTTACCGAAAAGAAGACAATCCCATTCCCGAACCAGACTTCGCCGTTCCCATCACGCCTTGACCGGCCCGACCATTTCCAGTTGTTCGGAATGTGGTGAACCCAAACTGCCCCATCGCCTCTGTTCCAGCTGCGGTTCCTATAAGGGCCGGAAGGTTGTCAGTCTCGACGAAGATTACCTGGAATAGGTTAAGTGCGAATTGCCCTTGATTGCATGGGGGGGGACCGGGGGCCGGAAGACCTTGTTGCCGGCGCCGTCCAGGCCGTTTCCGAAGCGGATCTGGACGTTATCCTCTTCGGTGATGAAAAAAAACTTACCGCCAGTCTGAAAGGCCACGCCGGCGCCCGCGATGCGGGCCGGATCGAAATCGTCCCCACCACCGAAGTGGTCGGCATGGACGAGTCTCCCATCGAGGCGATCCGGCGTAAACGCGATTCATCGATCGTGGTCGCCTTCGAGAGGTTCAAGAGCGGCGAGGTGGACGCAGTGGTCAGCGCCGGCAACTCCGGCGCCACCATGGCTGCCGCGGTGCGCTCTCTGGGCCGTCTGAAAAAAATCGCCAGACCCGGTATCGCCAGCATCTTCCCGACTCTGAAAAAACCCGTGGTTATGATGGATGTGGGCGCCAATGTAGACTGCCGTCCCACCCATCTCTTCCAGTTCGGCCTGATGGCCGCCGCCTTTTCGGAGGGGATCATCGGTAATGATCGTCCCCGGGTGGGGGTGCTCAGCATCGGCGAGGAGCAGGGTAAGGGCAATACCCTGGTGCGCAAAACCGATCAGCTTTTTCGGGACAGTTCCCTGAATTATGTAGGTAATATCGAGGCCAGCAGCACTTTCAAGGGTGATGTCGATGTCATAGTCTGCGACGGTTTCGTCGGCAACGTTTCGCTGAAAATCAGCGAAGGGCTTGCCGAGGCCATGACTATCATGTTGCGTGACGAGATCAACAACAGTCTGCTCGCCAAGCTCGGTTATCTGCTTTCCCGGGGCGCCTTTGCCCGATTCAAGAAAAGAATAGACTATGCCGAGTACGGCGGGGCGCCGCTTCTGGGGCTCAAGGGAACCGGGATTGTCTGCCACGGCCGCTCCAGCGCAGTGGCGATCAAAAACGCCATTTTCGTGGCGGCCGAGACCGTTCATAACAGGGTTAACGACCGGATCATGGAGCTTGTCGCGGAATCAGGCGATGCCGGGAATAACGACTCTTCTGACGATGACCATTTTGAAACGGGAGCCCCCTGATGATCAGAGGAGTAATTGAGGGAACCGGTTCCTGCCTGCCCGAATATCAACTGACCAATGATCAATTGGAAAAACTGGTGGATACTTCGGATGAGTGGATCACCGCCCGGACGGGCATCGCCAGCCGACGCATAGCCGGACCGGGGGAGGAGACCTCGAAAATCGCCGCCGAGGCGGCCCGGCGGGCCATGGCCATGGCCGGGGTCACGGCCGAGGAAATCGCCACGATCATCGTCGGGACCATGACCTCCGAGACGACCATGCCCTCCTGTGCCTGTCTGGTCCAGAAGGAGATCGGAGCGGTTAACGCCTTTGCCTTTGATATCTCGGCGGCCTGCACCGCTTTTATTTACGGTCTTGAACTGGCCGACAATATGGTCAAGGCCTATCCGGACAGGAAGATTCTGGTTATCGGCGCCGAAAATCTTTCGGCCAGGGTCAACTGGCAAGACCGTAACACCTGTGTGTTGTTCGGCGACGGCGCCGGCGCCGCGGTGGTCGGCGGCGACGATACCGGCAGGGGCGTGCTGGCCACCAGGCTTTTCTCGGATGGCCGGCTGGGCGATCTCCTCTATATGAACGCCGCCCCGAGCATGAATCCACATATCAACAACCCATACGAGAAGACGGATCCCGCTGAGGCGGAGGATTTCGATCCGGCCCGGCTGGGTTTCCCCAGGACCGACAACGGCTCCTATATAAAAATGTCCGGCCGGGAGGTTTTCAAAAACGCGGTGCTGGCCATGGAGGACTCGATCGACAAGGTCCTCGAGGATGCCGGTCTCAGCGGACCCGAAATTGATTGGATTCTGCCCCATCAGGCCAATATCCGAATCCTGCATAATCTCGGCGAACGGATTGGCGTGCCCAAGGAAAAAATATTCATAAATATCCATAAGTATGGTAATACATCGGCGGCAACTGTGCCTATAGCCTTTGATGAAGCGAATCGCCAGGGCCTGCTCAAGAAAGGTGATCTGATCCTGACTTGCGCCTTTGGCGGCGGTTTCACCTGGGGAGCGGAGATCATCAGATGGTAGTTGGCGCAAATGTTCCTGTCCCCCCTCCCTCGAAAACGATTTTTGAAATTTAATAAATAATAAGGGGAGCATCGTGAATTATTTTTTATCTGAAGAGCAGCAGATGATCGTTGACGTGGCCCGTCAGATCACGGCAGAAAAGATTATTCCGCAACGAGCCGAACTTGACGAAAAAGAGGAGTTCCCCACAGAGATCCTCCGTGATATTGCCAAGGCTGACCTTTTCGGGCTATACATCCCCGAGGAATACGGCGGCTTCGGCGGCGGCAGTTTTGAAATGGTTCTGGCCCTTGAGGAATTTTCCAAGGGGTGCGTGGGGATTGCCACAAGCTTCGCGGCCAGCGCCCTCGGCGCTTATCCGATTCTGGTTTCTGGCAGCGATGAGATGAAAGACAAATATATGCCCGAGATCGCCAGCGGCGCTAAACTGGCCGCTTTCGGCCTTACCGAGGCCAATGCCGGCAGCGATGCCTCCGGTATTCAGACCACGGCGGTGCTGGACGGCGAGGAATGGGTTATAAACGGCACCAAGCAGTGGATCACCAACGCCGGCGATGCCAAGATTTATTCGATAATTGCCATAACCGACCGCGACAAGGGTCCGCGCGGGGCCAGCATGTTCGTGATTGAGGACGGCGATCCCGGTTTTTCCTATGGCGTCAAGGAAAAGAAGCTGGGAATCAGGGCTTCTTCAACCCGGGAGTTGATTTTCAAAGATTGTCGGATTCCCAAGGATCGTTTGATCGGGCGCCGGGGGACCGGCTTTTTCACGGTGATGAAAACCCTTGATCTTTCCCGGCCCGGCATCGCCTCTCTGGGTGTCGGTCTCGGCCAGGCCGCTCTCGACGAGGCGGTCCTCTATGCCAAGCAGCGTGTCCAGTTCGGCAAGCCGGTCATCTCTTTTCAGGCCGTCCAGCATATCCTGGCCGATATGGCCATTCAGGTCGAGGCCGCCCGTGCCCTGGTCTACGGCACCGCCCGCCATATCGACTCCGGCGCCAAGGAGATCTCCAAGGAATCTTCAATGTGCAAGGTCATGGCCACCGATATGGCCATGAAAGTGACCACCGACTCGGTCCAGGTCCTTGCCGGCCACGGTTATATGCGCGAATATCCGGTTGAGAAGATGATGCGCGACGCCAAGATTCTCCAGATCTATGAAGGGACCAACCAGATTCAGCGCAACGTCATAGGTCAAGCCCTTAACAAAGAATATTCGAGAAGCAAATGAAGATTATAGTATGCGTAAAACAAGTGCCGGATGCCAAGGATGTCCGGCTCGATCCCAAGACCAACACCCTTTCCCGAGAAGGGGTTGAGAGTATTATGAATCCCTTTGACCGCCATGCCCTCGAGGCGGCTGTGGTCTTGAAGGAACAGTACTGCGGCACCGTCACCGCCATAACCATGGGACCGCCACAGGCCGAGGAGACCCTTCGCGATGCGGTGGCCTGCGGAGCCGACCACGGTGTGCTCGTTTCCGACCGTGCCTTTGCGGGTGCAGATACCTGGGCCACTTCCTATACCCTTGCCAAGGCGATAGAGAAGCTTGGCGAGTTCGATCTGATCATCTGCGGCAAACAGGCGATCGACGGCGATACCGCCCAGGTTGGACCGGGACTGGCCCAGCGCCTTGACATCCCCTATGTGGCCTATGCCCGTAAGATCACCGAATGCGTTGATGGCACCATCCGTCTGGAGCGTTTGATGGATGACGGTTATGACGAGATCGAAATGGAGATGCCCGCCCTGATGACGGTGGTCAAGGAGATCAATGAGCCCCGGGTTCCTTCCCTGAAGGGGAAGATGAAAGCCAAGAAGATGCAGGCCACCGTGCTCTCGGCGGCCGATATCGGAGCCGCCCCGGAATTACTCGGTTTGCAGGGCTCGAACACCCAGGTGGTCAAGGTCTTTTCGCCCCATTTTTCCGCGGATAAATGTATGCTGGCCGGCACCACCGATGAAATGGTTGACCAGTTGCTGGCCAAGCTTGACAAGCTGCTTTAAATCGCTAAGAGAAAAAGATCGTTTCTGTACCGGTCTTTGTAAAATGGATAAATTCTGATGCTGAAGATAGACGTGGAAGCATGTATCGGGTGCGGGCTTTGTGAGGATACCTGCACATTTGGCGCAATCAAGGTTGAAGATAGCGTGGCCGTAGTTGGCGAAACCTGTACCCTTTGCGGCAGCTGTGTCGATGTCTGCGAGGTTGGGGCGCTTTCCATCGATACGGTTGAAAAGAATGTGCCGGACGAGCTTAAGGACTGGGCCGGCGTTTGGATTTACGCTGAGTATCGCGATGCCAGGATTGCCCCGGTCGCCTTTGAATTGCTGGGGGCCGGCCGTAAACTTGCCGATCAGCTCGGGGTGCCGCTGTCGGCGGTGCTGCTCGGCTCGGCGCTTGGTGAGTCGGCCGAAGCGCTGATCGCCCACGGGGCGGATCAGGTCTACCGGGTGGATGATCCCGCCCTGGCTAACTTTACCGACGATGCCTATGCCAATGTTTTCGAGGACCTGATTCGGGAGCATCAGCCGGAGATCGTTCTGGCCGGCGCCACCGCAATCGGGCGTTCCTTTATACCCCGGCTCGCCACCATGCTTGCCACCGGTCTTACCGCTGACTGCACCGACCTGGCCATCAGGGCCGAGGACGGGGCGCTGCTCCAGACCAGGCCGGCCTTCGGCGGCAATATTATGGCCACTATCGAATGCCCCACAACCCGTCCGCAGATGGCGACGGTCAGGCCTCTGGTCATGAAGCCGAACAGCCATGACGGGAGCCGCCAAGGTGAAATTATCGATTTTACCCCGGATCCCGCCAGATTGCAGTCCCGGGTCAGGGTGCTGAGAAGTGTCAGGGAAGAGTCGGATGAGGTTAATATCAACGAGGCCGATGTTCTGGTTGCCGGCGGCCGCGGCCTGGAAAGTGAAAAAGGTTTCGAGATGGTGCGGGAACTGGCCGGGCTCCTCGGCGGCGCTACCGCCGCCTCCCGGGCCGCGGTAGACAGCGGCTGGATTCCCTACCCCCATCAGGTCGGTCAGACCGGCAAGACGGTCTGTCCGAAAGTTTATTTCGCCTGCGGTATTTCCGGGGCGGTGCAGCACATGGTCGGCATGCAGTCTTCGGATACCATCATTGCCATAAATCGGGATGAAAACGCGCCGATCTTCCAGGTCGCCACCTATGGCATGGTGGGCGACCTCTTCGAGATTCTGCCGAAGCTTATCGAGCGGATCCGGGAGAGCCGAACAGGGGAGGCTGGTAATCGATGATTCTTGAGGGTAAGGCAGCACTTGTAACCGGCGGCAGCCGGGGAATCGGCCGGGCCATCGCCCTGCGTCTGGCCGCAATGGGCGCCAGGGTCGCCATTAATTACGTGAGCAAGCCCGATGCCGCCCAGGAGGTTGTCGATGCCATCAAGGCGGCAGACGGCGACGCCGGTCTCTATAAATTTGATGTGGCCGAAGCCACGGCGGTCAATGATGGAGTTATTAAAATCATTGAAGATTTCGGGCGGCTCGATATTCTGGTCAATAACGCCGGGATCACCCGCGACGGACTCTTGATGAAGATGAAGGAAGAGAGTTGGGATCAGGTTCTGGACACCAACCTCAAGGGCGCTTATAACTGTATCAAGGCAGTCAACCGGCCGATGATGAAACAGCGCTGGGGCCGGATCATTAACATCAGCTCGGTTATCGGTTTTCTAGGTAATGCCGGCCAGGCCAATTACGCGGCCGCCAAGGCCGGACTGACCGGGTTGACCCGTTCGATGGCCAGGGAACTTGCCTCCCGTAACATTACGGTTAACGGGGTGGCGCCGGGTTATATCGATACCGACATGACCCGTGACCTCGGCGATGAGGTGAAGGAAAAGGTATTGGCAGAGATTCCGATGCGGGCCATGGGCTCGGTCGAGGACGTGGCCGGGGCGGTTGCCTATCTGGCCAGTGATGATGCGCGTTATATAACCGGCCAGTTCATTCATGTGAACGGCGGGATGTTTATGGGATAGATGTTTATTGGATAATAGTTGCAGTGGTCATTTTTCAGACAACAATTTAAGGAGAAAAACTATGTCTGTTCAGGAAAAACTTATTGATATTATTGCGGACCAGCTCAGCGTCGATAAAGCCAAGGTTGTTCCCGGAGCATCTTTCGTGGATGATCTGGGTGCCGATTCCCTCGATCTGGTCGAACTGATCATGGCCATGGAAGAAGCCTTTGATATCGAGATTGCCGATGAAGTTGCGGAAAAGATTACTACCGTCAAGGATGCCATCGAGCATGTCGACAAGGCGTCCGCATAAAACGGACCGTTGTTGAGTGTTCTTTCACGGCAAAGCGTTAAGCTGTTTTATCCGCCACTGCTTGACAAGGAGTGACAGGTGAGAAGAAGAGTTGTTGTTACGGGCGTTGGTTTGGTCACCCCGCTGGGGATTGGTGTGGAGCAGACCTGGGAAGGGCTGTGCGCCGGGCGTAGCGGGGTGGGCCTGATCAGCCGTTTTGATACCAGTGACTACGCGGTAAAGATTGCCGCCGAGGTCAAGGATTTCGCGGTTGAGACCTTTATCGACAAAAAGGTGGCCAAGCATCTTGAGTTGTTCGTCCAGTACGCGATGGCTGCCGCGGTGATGGCTCACGCTGATTCCGGACTCGAAATCAGCGATGCGAACGCGGACCGGATCGGGGTCTTTACCGGCAACGGCATCGGCGGCCTGCCGGCTATCGAGAAATACCATTCGGTGGCTCTCGAACGAGGCCCGAAGAGGATCACTCCTTTTTTCATTCCGATGGTAATCTCCAATATGAGCGCCGGCCAGGTTTCGATCGCACTCGGCGCCAAGGGCCCCAACCTGTCGGTGACCACCGCCTGCGCGGCCGGAACCCACGCGGTAGGCGAGGCGTTCAGGTCGATCATCCACGGTGACTGCGATGCGGCGGTGACCGGCGGCAGTGAGTCGACGATCTGCTCCCTGGCTGTGGGCGGCTTCAATGCCATGAAGGCTCTTTCCAAACGCAACGACGATCCTCAAGGGGCTTCCCGGCCCTTTGATCGTGATCGCGACGGTTTTATTATTGCCGAAGGCGGCGGTATGATGGTCATCGAAGAGCTCGAACACGCCAGGAAGCGCGGCGCCAGGATATACGCGGAGATTGTCGGCTATGGCTTGAGCGGCGACGCTTATCATATGGCGGCCCCTCCCGAAGACGGTGACGGGGCGGTGCGCTGCATGGAGATGGCCCTGAAGGATGGCGGCCTGAATCCCGGGGATATCGATTATATAAACGCCCACGGCACCTCGACCCCCCTAAACGACGTGGTTGAAACCGGAGCAATCAAGCGGGTCTTTGGCGATCATGCCGCCAGGCTGGCCATCAGCTCGACCAAATCGATGACCGGGCACATGCTCGGCGGCGCCGGCGGCATCGAGTCGGTGTTTACCGCTTTAACCATAAAAAACGGAATCATTCCGCCGACGATTAATTTGACTAATCCCGACCCCGGCTGCGATCTTGACTATGTTCCCAATGTGGCAAGGGAGAGCGAGGTTCGCGCCGCCATTTCCAATTCGTTCGGCTTCGGCGGGACCAATGCCGTGCTGGCCATGAAAAAATTTGATGGCTGAGCTTTCCGGGCCCGGAGGTGGAATTATGAAAATAGCAATCGGCTGTGATCATGGCGGCTTTGCCGTTAAAGGCGAGATCGCCGAAGTGGTCAATGAGCTTGGTCATGAAGTAATTGACCACGGTTGCGACTCCGGAGAGTCGGTCAACTATCCCGATTACGCTGAAAAAGTGTGTGAGGATGTCGAGAGCGGCGGCGCTGATCGCGGGATTCTGATCTGCGGCACGGGCATCGGCATGTCGATGGCCGCCAATCGCTCGGCCGCCATTCGGGCCGCGCTCTGTCATGAGCTTTTTACCGCCGCGATGAGCCGGGAACATAATGACGCCAATGTTCTCTGCCTTGGGGCCAGGGTAGTCGGGCCTGGATTGCTGCGTGAGATAGTCCGGACCTGGCTGACCACCGAATTTGCCGGCGGTCGTCATCAGACCAGGCTTGCCCTGTTTTCCGCTCTCGACTGAAGCCCGGTTTGGGGTGGTTGCCTGCCACCCCTTTTTATTCATAACAGTTTATCTCATCACAGGAAGGTTGCCAAGTGAGCCGTCTGAAAACAGTTGACCCCGAAGTATATAAGACGATAAAAGACGAGCTTGAGCGCCAGGCTTACCAGCTTGAGTTGATCGCCTCCGAAAATACGGTCAGCCGGGCGGTTCTCGATGCCCAGGGTTCAATTTTCACCAATAAGTATGCCGAAGGCTATCCGGGCAAGCGTTATTACGGCGGCTGCGAGTACGCTGATGAGATCGAGACCCTGGCCATAAACCGGGCCTTGGAAATCTTCGGGGCCGAGTATGCCAATGTACAGGCCCATTCCGGCAGCCAGGCCAATATGGCGGTCTATTTCGCCACTCTACAGCCGGGCGACAAGGTCCTGGGAATGGATCTGGCCCATGGCGGTCATCTTACCCACGGCAGTTCAGTTAACTTTTCCGGCCAGCTCTACGATTTTGTTTCCTACGGGGTCGATAAAAAAACCGAAAAGATCGATATGGCCGAGGTCGAACGCATCGCCCGGGAGCACCGTCCAAAAATGATCGTGGCCGGCGCCAGTGCCTATCCCCGCGATATTGATTTTGCCGGATTTCGCCGCATCGCCGATGATATCGGCGCTTTGTTTATGGTCGATATGGCCCATATTGCCGGTCTGGTCGCGGCTGGGGTTCACCCCTCGCCGGTGCCCCATGCCGACTTCGTAACTTCCACCACCCATAAAACCATGCGCGGCCCCCGCGGCGGCCTGATTCTGGCCAGGGAAAAATTCGGCCGTAGCCTGAACAGCAAGATCTTCCCGGGGATCCAGGGCGGACCTTTGGTCCATGTGATTGCCGCGAAGGCCGTCGCTTTTAAGGAAGCCTTGACCGAAGATTTCATTAAATACCAGCAGCAGGTTGTCGCCAATGCCCGGGTTCTTGGTGAAAGCCTCAAGGCTTCCGGTTTTCGCCTGGTCTCCGGCGGTACCGACAATCATCTTCTTCTTGTCGATTTGGCCGGCAAAGGCATTACCGGCAAGGATGCCGAAGAGGGCCTCGAAAAGGCGGGTCTGACCGTCAATAAAAATGCGGTGCCTTTCGATACCCAGCCCCGTTTCGTAACCGGTGGGGTGCGGATCGGCACGCCGGCCGTCACCACCCGGGGCTTGAAGGAAGCTGAGATGGAACTGGTCGCCGCCTGGATCGATCGGGTCATCAACAATTTAGATGACGCCGCCGCCCTGGCCGCCATCCGTCGGGAAGTTCACGATTTGTGCACCCGCTTCCCACTTTATCCCGATTTACAGCGGGAGATGGTCTGAACATGACTGTCCCCAGGCCTTCATGGCATGAGTATTTCATGTCGATTACCGACCTGGTTGCGCAACGCTCCACCTGTACGAGACGATATGTCGGTGCGATTATGGTCCGGGATAAACGGATTATTACCACCGGTTATAACGGGGCGCCGTCCGGAATCAGTCATTGTCTCGATGTCGGCTGCCTCCGGGAGCAGCAGGGGATTCCTTCCGGCGAGCGCCACGAGCTCTGCCGGGGACTCCATGCCGAGCAGAATGCCATTATCCAGGCCGCCCTGCATGGGAGCAGCATCGCCGGGTCAACCCTGTACTGCACTAATTTGCCCTGTTCGATCTGCACCAAAATGTTGATCAATGTCAAGATTTCCGAGGTTTACTACCGGGAAGGTTATGCGGATTCACTTGCCGCGGCTTTGCTGGCCGAGTCCGGTATCCCGCTTATCCGCCTGGGCTGATGGCCTTTTTTTTCTTGTTCCCGCCGATTGATTTCTAACCGAAACCAGAAATGGTGAATAAATGAAATGTCCATATTGCGGCCATCTGGAGAATCGGGTGGTCGATTCGCGGATCAACAAGGAATATACGATTACCCGGCGCCGCCGCTCCTGCGATGTTTGTAACCGCCGTTTTACTACCTACGAACGGCTGGAAGTCACCATGCCGATGCTGATCAAAAAGGACGGCCGGCGCGAGCCCTGGGACCGGCATAAGGTGGTTGCCGGCCTGAAGAAGGCGTGCGAAAAAAGACCGGTCGGGATGGCTGAGATCGAGGAGTTTGTCGATGCCATGGAAATCGAGCTCCAGAGCCTTGGCGAGCGCGAGATTTCGGTTGATCTGATAGGTGAGAGGATTATGGAGGGCCTGCGGAAGCTGGATGAAGTTGCCTACGTGCGCTTCGCCTCGGTATACCGGCAGTTCAAGGACCTTAGCGAATTCATGTCCGAATTGAAAATTATGCTGGACCGCGATAAGAAAAAATGACGGCGATGCCAAAACTCAGTAGCGGCCAGCTTGGCGCGAGACAAATCAATGGGTATCAATCTCCTCCTTCCGCCTCGCATCCCTTTTGCATAGCCGTTCAAATTGACTGATGACTGACTGCGACGATCAGGATCTCAAGTTTATGCGGCTTGCCATTCGTGAGGCCAGAAAGGGGCTCGGTAAAACCTCTCCGAACCCGTGTGTCGGTGCGGTTGTGGTCAAAAATGGAATTCTGATTGCCAAGGGATATCACCGCAAGGCGGGGATGCCCCATGCCGAGGTGAATGCCTTGGCCATGGCCGGCCGTGACGCCAGCGGTTCTACCATTTATGTTACCTTGGAACCTTGCAATCACACGGGTAGAACCCCACCATGCACCGAAAAGATTTATGCCGCCGGAGTCATGCGGGTGGTGACCGGGATGAATGATCCCAATCCCCTTGTCAGCGGCGGCGGTAATGCTTATCTTTCCGGCAAGGGAATAACGGTGACCTCCGGGATTCTCGCCGATCAATGCCGGCAGTTGAACAGACCTTTTATCAAGCACGTCAGCACCGGCCTCCCCTGGGTGATCATGAAGGCCGGTCTCAGTGTTGACGGGCGGATTGCCACGCGCTCCGGCCACTCCAACTGGGTCACTTGTGATGCCTCCCGGCGCCAGGTCCATCACCTGCGTGATAGGGTGGATGCCATTCTGGTCGGTTCCGGCACGGCCCTGGCCGATGATCCCGCCCTTACCGCCAGATTGACGGGGCGTCCCAGCCGCGATCCCCTGCGGATAGTGCTCGACACTAATCTGCAACTTTCGGCCCGGGCTCAAATGCTGCATCTTGAATCGGCAGCCCCGACCTGGATATTCTGCGGACCCGGTGCCGATTCCGCTAAACGCGCACAGCTGGAAGCTGCCGGCGCGGTGGTGAAAAGGGTGGCCGAAGACCCGCTGGGAGGCCTCGAGCTGACTGCGGTTCTTCAGGAACTCGGCAGGGCCGAAATTACCAGCCTGCTGGTTGAAGGAGGCGGCGCGATCCATGCCGCCTTTCTCCGTCAGAGGTTGTACGATGAGGCCAATCTCTTTATCGCCCCGATCTTTATCGGTTCCGAAGGGGTGCCGGTGGTCAGCGAACTGGGGATTGACCGGATCAACGACGGCAAATGCTTTCGTATCATCAAGACCAGAAGGCTCGGCTGCGATCTAATGATTGCAGGTTTGTTCGAATACTAACTTTTGCCAGTGGAGTTTTATGTTTACCGGGATTATTCAGGGCAGGGGCGTGATTTTTGAGAAGAGGCCGGCGGGGGGCGGTCTGGTCTTCAGGATCAAGGCCGATTTTGATCTTACCGACCCCGCCGATGGGGAGTCCATCGCCATTAACGGAGTTTGCCTGACGGCTAGAGAGATCAGCGGCCGCCGTTTTCTGGCGGACGTCTCTCCCGAGAGTCTCAAGCGGACCAATCTCGGCCGGGTTTCGGTCGGCGGTGGGGTTAATCTGGAAAGGGCGCTTAAGCTGAGCGACCGCCTCGGCGGGCACTTGGTGAGCGGCCACGTCGATGGAGTGGCGGAGATTGTATCCCGCGACTCCCAGGGTGATTTCGTTATTTTTACCTTCGGGGTACCCGAAGGTCTGGGGCGCTATATTATCGAGAAGGGATCGATCACTATCGACGGGATCAGTTTGACGGTCAACCGGGTTGATGACCGGAGCTTCTCGGTGTCCATCATCCCCCATACCCTGGAAATCACTACCCTCGGCAAATTGGCCCAAGGCGACCCGGTCAATCTTGAAGTGGATCTTATCGGCAAATATGTGGAAAAACTCCTGTCCGTGAAGCCGGCGGGAGGAGAGGCGGCGTCTTCGCAGATCAACCCGGCCTTTCTGGCCGAGCATGGATTTGTCAAGCAGTAACCGGTGATGGCGTCGCAAAAACTCCGATCTACTGCGTCGTAGCGCATTTTTGTTCGTTCGGCATACCATATGTATGGCCTCACTCTCAAAAATACACTACTCCTTGAATATCGAAGTTTTTGCTTAGCCATCTCCTGTGGTTCTTGCGAAATTGTAAACATTGATGGCGTCGCAAAAACTCGGATCTACCGCGTCGTAGCGCATTTTTGCTCCTTCGGCATTATATACCCCTTGCGAGGGGAAATCGTCAGTACTTAATAAAATGGAAACAATCTGAACCGATTGCGCTGTTCCGTGATCGGTTACTTCAAGCAAGGTGGGTGAAATTAGATGACAATTAATACGATTGAAGAGGCGATTGAAGATATCCGGGCCGGCAAGATGGTCATCCTGGTTGATGACGAGGATCGGGAGAATGAGGGCGATCTCTGTATGGCCGCCCAGATGGTGACTCCCGATGCGGTAAACTTCATGGCCACCCATGGGCGCGGTCTGATCTGTTTGACCCTGGTCCCCGAGCAGATCGAAAAACTGCAGCTGCCGATGATGGTCCGGGACAACAAGTCCCCGTTTGAGACGGCATTTACCGTCAGTATCGAGGCGACCACCGGGGTGACCACCGGGATCTCAGCCGCCGATCGGGCCCGGACCATTCAGACCGCGGTAAGGCTCGATGTCAAGCCCCAGGATATTGTCAGCCCCGGCCATATCTTTCCGCTGAGGGCTCGGCGGGGCGGGGTTCTGGTCCGCACCGGCCAGACCGAGGGTTCCGTCGATCTGGCCCGTCTGGCCGGACTGCGGCCCTCCGGAGTCATTTGCGAGATCATGAAGGATGACGGCACCATGGCGCGGATGCCGGATCTGAAGAAATTTGCCAAAAAACACAAGATCAAGATATGCACCATCGCCGATCTGGTCGCTTACCGGCTCCAGAAGGACACCCTGGTGCATCGGGCCGCCGAAACCAGACTGCCGACCACCTACGGCGGCGAATTCAAGGCCATCGTCTATACCAATGATGTCGATGACTACGAGCATCTGGCCCTGGTCAAGGGGGATGTCGATCCAGAGAGCGAGGTTCTGGTCCGGGTCCACTCCGAATGTCTGACCGGCGATGTCTTCGGTTCGATGCGCTGCGACTGTGGCGGTCAGCTCCAGGCGGCCATGAAGATGGTCGAGCAGGCCGGCAAGGGTGTTATTCTCTACATGCACCAGGAAGGGCGGGGAATCGGCCTGGTCAACAAGCTGAAGGCCTATGCCCTTCAAGATGAGGGGCTGGATACGGTCGAGGCCAACAAGCAGCTCGGCTTCAAGGCGGATCTGCGCGATTACGGAATCGGCGCCCAGATCCTCCGCGATTTAGGGGTGCGCAAGATGAAGTTGATCACCAATAACCCCAAGAAGATCGTCGGCCTGGAGGGTTACGGTCTCAAGGTTACGGGACGGTTGTCGGTCGAAATTGCTCCCGATGCCGAGAACCTCAAATACCTCCAGTGCAAAAAGGACAAGCTCGGGCATATGCTCGATCTCATTGTGGGTAAACCCGGAAAAGCTGACAAATAAATTGTTTTTTGCTATTATCGCTTAATGAACGGATCGGCCGGGAGATTGGCCGGTCCTGGACGGCTTATTCCGTGATCGGTTACGAAAACCTGAATCCGTGAGCGTTCGAGAACGGTGCAGATGCAAGGCGGCAACGATGTTGATATGTTGATAATACTAATTAATGATATATCAATGAGTTGCCAACGCGGCACCCCAAGGGCACTTCCAGCGGGGCGCAGATGCGCCGTTATCGGAGCCCCGCAGGGCGGTTATTTCACGTAAGAACAAACGGATAAAGAGAAATCACCCTGGAAGCCGTCACGGATTCAGGGAAAAAATATCAGGAGACTGAAATGGTTAAATATGTTGACGGTAGTCTTAAAGGTGACGGAAAAAAAATCGGCATTGTCGTTTCCCGTTTTAACTCTTTTATTGCCGAGAAGCTGGTGGAAGGCGCCCTTGATACCCTGATCCGGTCCGGGGTTGCCGATGACGATATCGAAGTTGCCCGGGTGCCCGGCGCCTATGAGATACCTCTGGTTGCCCAGAAGATGGTCAAATCCGACCGCTTCGACGCAGTCATCTGTCTCGGGGTGATTATCCGGGGCGCCACCCCCCATTTTGACTTCGTCGCCAATGAGGCGGCCAAGGGCATTGCCCAGGTCAGCCTGGATAGCGGCGTGCCGGTTATGTTCGGGGTGCTGACCACTGACAATATCGAGCAGGCTATCGAACGGGCCGGTTCGAAGGCCGGCAACAAGGGTTCCGACTGCGCGGTGGCCGCCCTGGAAATGATCAATCTGCTTGCGCAGTACTGATTGCATATATGACTGTTCCAATCAGGCGGAGGGCCAGAGAGCTGGCCATGCAGGTCCTGTATCAAAGTGAGACTTCCGGGCAGACCGTGGAGGAGGCTTTTGAACTCATGCGGGATAATTTTCAGGCCAATAAAAAGGCGGCCCCCTATGCCTTGGAGATTCTGGCCGGAGTCATGGCCAACCGGGGCGAAATCGACGAGCTGATCTCCGAACATTCGAAGAACTGGCGTTTGGAACGGATGGCTATGGTTGACCGCAACATCCTCAGAATCGCCGCTTTTGAATTTTTGCATAAACGGGAAGATGTGCCGGCCTCGGTGGTGATTAACGAGGCCCTGGAGGTTGCGGCCCGTTATTCAGACGAGGATGCCTCCCCATTCATTAACGGGGTTCTCGATTCCATGAAAAATGCGCTAAGGCGGGAGTAATCGGCTTCATCACCGGTTGTCTTTGCCGGGAAACCAGTTAGAATGGCCAAAGAAATTACCAGCCGCGAGCGGCCGAGTCTAGTTCAGGAACTCTTCTCCGTCCTGGGTATAGTCGTTGCGGTTTTCCTGCTGATCTGCCTGGCCGGTTTTTCTCTCTCCGAAACCGGCAGTCAGGTCGAGTCCCTCTATTGGGGCGGCAAGGTCGGCAGCTTTTTCGCCCGGCATGTCATGGCTTTCCTGGGTCTCGGTTCTTTTTTGATGGTCCTCCTGCTTTTCTGGTTTTCCCTTGCCTTTTTCTCACCCAAAGCAACCCTCGACCGGCTTCCCCACGTAGTCGCGGGCGGTACCGGTATTCTTATTGCCGGCAGCGGCATGCTCGCTGCCAGCGGCATTGCCGAGATGCATATCGCCGGTACCCTCTATCCGGTCGGAGGTTATATCGGCGGCCTGCTCCACTCTTTCCTGGGCGAATATTTCGGTAATTCCGGCTCGATTCTCTTCTTCACTTCATTGCTGCTGGTTTCCCTGATGATTTCTTTTGAGTTCTCTCCTTATCTGATGGCCTGCAACACCCTCGAAGGTTTGAAATCTCTTGGGTTGTTCGTCTGGAAAGGATTGGCCGGGCGGCTCGAAAAAAACGGAAATGTCAAACACGATCCGGCCGTGAGATCGACCGCAAAGCCGGGTGGCCCTAAACCGCGGGAACCGGGTGGCGACGATGAACATGAAATGATCATTTCGGTGCCGAAAGTCAACCATACGGTGCGGCTGACCGAGGATGAGACGGATTTCGCACCCCTGCCCCTGGCGGCCGGCGAGTATCGTCTTCCCGGGGTTAATTTATTGGCAAAGTCCTCGATCGGCGATTTTCTGGCTGACCGCGAACACTATCTGGATGTCAGCCGCAAGCTGGAGTCCATCCTGAAGGATTTCGGGGTGATCGGCAAGGTTGCCGGAATCTCGCCGGGGCCGGTGATCACCACCTACGAATTCGCCCCGGCCCCGGGCGTCAAGATCAACAAGATCGTCTCCCTGGCCGACGACCTGGCCATGAAGCTGAAGGCCGAAAGCGTCCGGATCGTCGGCTCCATCCCCGGCAAGGCAGCCCTCGGCATCGAGATTCCCAATCCGGAGCGCCAGACCGTTTTTATTAGGGACATTATGGCCAGCGACGAATTCCAGCAGGCCGCCTCCAAACTGACCCTGGGGCTGGGGATGGACGTGATCGGCAACCCGGTGATGGCCAACCTGGCCAAAATGCCGCATCTATTGATTGCCGGAGCTACCGGGGCGGGGAAGAGCGTGGCGGTAAACTCGATCATCTGCAGTATCCTGATGAAGGCTACCCCGGAGGATGTCCGGTTATTGATGGTCGATCCCAAACGGATAGAGCTTTCCTGTTATGAAGACATCCCCCATCTGCTTCATCCGGTCGTGGTGGATCCGAAGATGGCTAGCCGGGCTCTGCAATGGGCGGTCCGCGAGATGGAGCGGCGCTATCAGCTTATGGAGGAGAAGCGGGTCAAGAGTATCTCCAGTTTCAACGAACTCAGCGAGGAAGAACGGCTGCCGCTGATCGTGATCATTATTGACGAGCTTGCCGATCTGATGATGGTCTCCTCCCGCGAGGTTGAAGATGCCGTGGCCCGTCTGGCCCAAATGGCCAGGGCAGCCGGCATGCATCTGATTCTTGCCACCCAGCGCCCTTCGGTGGATGTGCTCACCGGTCTGATCAAGGCCAACTTCCCGACCAGAATGTCGTTCAAGGTCTCTTCGAAGATCGATTCCCGCACCATCCTCGATTCGAGCGGCGCCGAACATCTGCTGGGCGCTGGTGACATGCTTTTTCTGCCGCCCGGCTCGGCCAGATTGCAAAGAATCCACGGCGCCTATATCACCGAGAAGGAGATCGAAAATATCGTAAACTTCGTCAAGAAGCAGCGCCCCGCCTGTTATGACGAATCGGTCACCGTTATCGGCGAGGGCCTCTCCGACGATGATGCAGACGATGCCGAGGAGATGGATGAAAAATACGACGAGGCGGTAGCCCTGGTCTGCGAATCGGGCCAGGCCTCCATTTCCATGGTCCAGAGACGTCTGCGGGTCGGTTACAATCGGGCGGCCCGGATGATCGAGCTTATGGAGAAAGAAGGGGTTGTCGGCCCGGCCGACGGTTCCAAAGCCCGCGAAGTTCTGGCCAGAAGCAGCTACTGATCGAGATCTCTTGATCGTTATTTTAAAGCAATTCACATCCCTCCTGTTATTTTCCTTTCCGCCCTTTATTCTGTTCTGATCGTTACTCCTACGCCGCTTTGAAGGATTTGTGCCTTTTTGCGAACTCATCAATCATGATCGCATCGCAAAAACACTCAAAAGGGGTATGGTATCCGATCTACCGAGCCATGGCGTATTTTTGCCTAAGCATCCCTGCTTTTTGCCATTAATCCCTTTGTGGTTGGGAGAAATTCGTAATATCATTTCTTAGAATCCGTTATTCGGACGCCCTTGCAGGTTAGAAAACCCTGGATATATTCGACGGAACTCGCGGGTGAAAAATTATTATAAAAATATCGAAGTGCGGCGCAGGATCATCGAATATCTGGGCGGTGATTCTCCGGAGTCCGCCACCTGTTTTTATCTGACCAGATGTGACGTTAATTCCTTCGAGTCAGTAAATATCAAAAATCCGGCGGAACTCGATTTTTTCTTTGAGAACGGTCTGGATATCGGCCGGTCGATCCTGGATTGCCAGGCCTCACTGGCTCATCTTGACATCGAATACGTCAACTTTGATTTTCCGGCCGAACCTTACCTGGATCCCGAGCGCAGTTTCGTGCTGCAGGAACCGGTCATCGGCGAAATCAAAAAGTTCCTGACCGACTGGGGCCTCGAATATCTGCATCTGGTCAGCGGCCGAGGCCATCATTTCATCTGGCAGGTCCCGGAGCGCAGCGAATCATTCCGCAGATTGGTCGAACTGGGATATCCTGCGACGGGGCGCTGCAATAACACCCTGACCTTCACTAACAGGGAAACGGTGGCAGTTCCGTCCCGGTTCGGCAAAGCCTTTGCCGGAATGGAGCTGATCATGGAATTTCTTGCCATGCGGATAAAAAAAAGGGCGGCCGGAAAATGCGCCTTGCCGGTAGAATTAACCGCCGTCGAAGCCGGAGCGCGCGACCGGGGCAGGGAGATAGTTTCCATCGATATTTCGGAGTACGGCGACTGTCCGGCAACCCGGATGATCCGGGTGCCTTTCAGCGCCTATCTGAAACCCCTGACCAGGGATATGGGGCTGGTCAATCAGGAACCCCCGGTCATGCCTCCGGTAGTTATGATTCCTGCCCTCGGCATGCCCACCGGAAAAATAATCGAAATCATGCGCGACCCGCTCCAGGCCGCGGAACTGGCTAGACACGCTTCGGTCCGCATCCCCTCGGCTTCTTCCCGGGCCATAGAAGGTCTGATCGAAAGCTACCTGCAATCGGATCTGAGAAAATTCCATGACTGCTTCTATTCCCAAGAGCACGAACCCCATGAACAATGGCCCCGGACCTACGACCGGACTCCGCTAGAGATGCTGCCGCCCTGCGTCAGGAGGATTCTGGAGCAGCCCAATAACCTGCTGCTCATTCCGGGTTATATCCAGTTGCTGGTCAGGTCGATGCTGGCCCTGGGCTGGCATCCCCGTCATATCGCCGGACTTATCCGCTCCAAATATGAACGGGATTATGACTGGGGATGGTACTGGTTGAATTACGACGCTGCCAGCCGGGCTGATTTCTATACCCGTATTTTTGCGGGCCTGTTCGCGACCGGCGTCGATGATCTGGTCGATTTCAACTGCCTTTCCACCCAGGAAAAAGGTTTTTGCGCAACCTCCGGACAACATTGCAGTCTGGATCTTTTTAAAAAATCTCTTCTGGCAAGGAGAAAGAGTGAACGCCTGGCAAGTCGGCCTTTCAACAGGATGTTTTTTTCGGACGAGCATATTTGAGGTACTGGAGTCCATCCGCGACAGTACCATTTCCGTAGTCGAAATCTGTTCGCACCGGTCTCATCTGGATTATCACAACGAGCAAAAGGTGCGAAGCGCGGCCGCTTGTCTGCGTGAATTCCGGATTCAGCCGTTTTCCTTCCATGCTCCCTTTGCCGATCATATCGATATCGCTTCCCTTGACTCTGGGACGCGCCGGGATTCGGTAGCCGAAATGCTGGTTGCGGTCAGGGCCGCGGCTGCTCTCGGCGCCCCTCATTTTATCATTCATCCCGGCCCGGAAAGAGAAGGAGGGCCAGATTCGCGAAGGCACCTGGCGATGCTGGAAAATTGCGCGGACTCTCTGCGGAGCATCGCCGCGGAATGCGGTCGGCACGAAATAAAACTTCTACTGGAAAACATGCTGCCCCATCTCTTTCTGGGGGATGCGGCGGATCTGCGTCGGCTGATGAGCGAATTAGCCCCGGAGAACCCGGGTTTCTGTCTCGATACGGGCCATGCCCATCTCGGCCGCAATCTCCACCGACTTATCCAGCTTTTTCCGGATGAACTGACCATGGTCCATGCCGCCGACAATCTCGGCCTGCATGACGATCATCTCCCGCCCGGCAAGGGAAATATCGACTGGCCAGGGTTGCTCGCACTTCTTCGGGATCTCGATTTCAGAGGGGTGTTCATTCTTGAGCTTGCCGGAGAAACAGGGGCTAAAAAGGAAACCATCCTCGCCGAAGCCTTAAAGGCCCGGCGTTTTATCGAGCAAATCACTCAAGGCTCCGGAAACTGGTGAAAAAACTCAAATGTGAAGCGGTTGCAGCCCCGGTGAACATCTGCCGACCTCCGATGGGACTTTATCCGTCAAGCAAGGGTTTGCTTGTAATTCCGTGGGGTTCTCTATTATTATCTGATAAGGTCCTGCGGGATCATAACTTTTTGCCCCGGCCTTTTGTGAATCAGCAGTAAGTCGTTATAATTATGCGATACCCTTAAAAACAGGAGCCTGCGAGAGAGTCTATGAAGATTCCCCGAGTGATGTCGACCCAGCATCCAGACAATGTCACCCTGCCGTTTTTTGCCGAAAACGCCGATATGTCCGGCGAAGACGAGATCCAGGAGGCCTATTATGCCTTCTCCCACCTGGGCTGCGATGAACAGATGTGGGACTGCGAGGGCAAGGAGGTCGACGATTTCGTGGTGCGCAAACTGCTCACCCGTTACGATTATTTTTTCAGGGAAAAAAAACTGGGCGAGGACGTCTTTCTGACCCTGCGGGTGCCCAATCCGGATGTGGAAAAGGCCGAGGCCAAGGTCCTGCTTGAAACCCTGGAAAGCATTCCGCGCTCAAGGGACGCGGCGAGCCTCTTCTACAAGCGGGAACGGGCCCCGATCTTCGAGGTCATCCTGCCGATGGTTACGAGCGCGGAAAGCCTGAGCCGGGTCTATCACTATTATAAGGAATTCGTGGTCGGCAAGCAGGATAAGCCCTTTTTCCCGGGCGACGTTCGAATCGCCGACTGGATCGGGGAATTCCGCCCCGAAAACATCAACGTCATCCCCCTTTTCGAAGATAAGGAGCACATGCTCGAGGCCCACAACATCGTTCGCAACTATCTCCGGGACAAGGATGTCAAGCACCAGCGGGTCTTCCTGGCCCGATCGGACCCGGCCATGAACTACGGCATGGTGAGCGCCATCCTCTGCAACAAAATCGCCCTGCAGCGGCTGGGCCGGATGTCCGACGAGACCGGCGTTGAAATCTATCCCATCCTAGGGGCCGGCTCCGCGCCCTTCCGGGGGCACCTGTCCCCGGACAACGTGGGCCGGGTGATCGAGGAGTACCCCGATGTCCAGACCTTCACCACCCAGTCGGCCTTCAAGTACGACCATTCCCTTCCTGAGGTGACCGCCGCCATCGAACAGCTCAAGAACACCCCGCGCCGAAGGGGAGCCGAGATCAACGAGAAGCAGTGTATCGAGATCATCGACAAGGTTTCCACCGAATACCGGCACACGGTGGAGGCCCTGGCGCCGATCATTAACCAGGTTGCGGCCTATATCCCCCGACGGCGGATGCGCAAACTCCATGTGGGGCTTTTCGGCTATGCCCGGGAAATGGGCAAGGTCAGCCTGCCCCGGGTTATCGGCTTCTGCGCCGCCTGCTATTCCATCGGCCTGCCGCCGGAGATTCTCGGCCTCAATGCCCTGGATGCCGAGGACTTCTCCTGCATGGAGGACATGTACGTCAACCTGCTCTACGACATCAAGACTTCCATGTCGTACTTCAACGAAGAGGTGCTGACCATCCTGCCGGAATCGGTTAAAAATGATCTGCGTTTCGAGTGGGACGGGATTACAATCGACGAGGAGCACCGGGCCATCACCTCAAGGATCATCAAGGCTATCCGGGAGAACCAGACCACCGGTCTCCAGGACATGCTGATCGAGGCAGCCCAAATCCGCAAATATCTGGGTTGAGAAGCCTTTGGCAAGTTCGCTCCTTCCTGGTGTGGCGGTTTCGTGGGGAATTTTGGCTTGACACTGAGCCGGATTCGCGGGAGCGGTAAATTTTTTTGTACACTTGATATGTTTTTAGCCGGGTAGACGAGAAAAAAATAACAAAATGTTGTAAAGTAACTGATTGCGTTAACTTCTCCCTTGGGAGGGAGGCAGCAGACAGGTGATCCGCGAACCACGGAGGCAAGCTCCGTGGTTTTTTATTTTTCAAGCCCGCCGCAACCGGCGAGGCCAGACCACACAGGTAAGAAGCTCATGATCAATGCAGCAAATGTCACCCTCGCCTATGGCAAGAGGGTTATTTTTCAGGACGTCAATATCAAGTTCACCCACGGCAACTGCTACGGCCTAATAGGGGCCAACGGCGCCGGCAAATCCACCTTCCTGAAGATTCTCGCCGGGGAAATGGAGGCGGACCGCGGAGAGATCTCAGTTGGGGCCCGGGAGCGGATCGCCATGCTGCGGCAGGATCATTTCGCTTTCGATGAAGAGACCGTTTTTCATACCGTGATCATGGGCCATCCCCGGCTCTACGAGCTGATGGCGGAGCGGGAGGCACTGTACGCCAAAACCGATCTTTCGGAGGCGGACGGCCTGCGCTGCGGTGAGCTCGAGGGTGAATTCGCCGAGATGAACGGTTACGAGGCGGAATCCGAAGTGGCGGTGCTGCTCAGCGGTCTCGGCATTGCCGAGGAGCTCCGGGAAATGAAGATGAAGGAGCTTGACGGCGGCGACAAGGTGCGGGTGCTGCTCGCCCAGGCCCTGTTCGGCAATCCCGATATCCTGCTGCTCGACGAACCCACCAACAACCTGGACTTCCAGTCGATCAATTGGCTGGAGAGCTTTCTGTCCCGTTTCGACAACACCACTATTATCGTCTCCCATGACCGCCACTTCCTGAACCAGGTCTGCACCCATACGGCCGATATCGATTTCGGCCGCATTCAGGTCTATGTCGGTAACTACGATTTCTGGTATCAGGCCAGCCAGCTGAGCCTCAAGCAGAAGCAGAATGAAAACAAAAAGAGCGCCGCCCGGGCCGAGGAGCTCAAGGAATTCATCCAGCGCTTCAGCTCGAATGCCTCCAAGGCCAAGCAGGCCACCTCGCGGAAGAAACTGCTTGAAAAGCTCACCACCGAGGACATGCCGAACTCCTCACGCAAATATCCCTATGTGGTATTCAAGCCGGAACGGCCCTGCGGCGATATCATCCTCGCGGTCAAGGACCTCTGTAAGAAGGTGGACGGGGTGGTGGTCCTCGATAACTTCTCGCTCACGGTCAACAAGGGAGACAAGATCGCTTTTGTCGGCACTAACAACCTGGCCAGGACCGCCCTCTTCGAGATCCTGACCGGGAAAATCGAGCCGGACAGCGGCACCTTTAATTGGGGGCAGACCATTTCCACCGCCTATTTCCCAAAAGAAAACAGCGCCTACTTCGACCACGACCTGAACCTGGTCGAATGGCTCCGCCAATTCGCGCCGCCCACCGAGGGCGAAAGCTTTTCCCGCGGTTTTCTCGGCCGGATGCTCTTCTCGGGCGAAGAGGCCCTCAAAAAGGTCGAGGTCCTCTCCGGTGGTGAGAAGGTCCGCTGCATGCTGGCGCGAATGATGCTCGCCTCCGCCAATACCCTTATCCTCGATGAGCCGACCAACCACCTTGACCTGGAATCGATCACCGCGCTCAATAACGGCCTGATCGCCTTTCCCGAGGTGGTGCTCTTCGCCTCCCACGATCATGAGTTCGTCAATACGGTGGCGAACCGGATCGTCGAGATCACCCCGACTTATACGATCGACAGGATGATGAATTTCGACGACTATCTCGAAGATGAAGAGGTGGCCAGGCTGCGGGGGGAGTACTCCGGGCAGATGGTTGCTAACCTTTGATCAGCCGGTTAAAAAAAATCGGCGGGCCGGAGCGTGTTAATTGCGTTGGACGGGGCGGGCGGGTAATTATCGAATCGTGATGCCGGGGCGTTTTTCCTTGACTCTGTTTTTCTTTAGGCTCATGGATTCAGGAATCGGCAACCCCGGCATCCTCTCCGATTGATCAATCTCGCTGGAAAAATCGGGGTTACGATATTCTGAAGCCTTGACCTTTTTTTTCCACTTTCTTGGCGGCCTTGGCGGCCTTTTTCTCTTTCATACTTTTGGCCGGGTCCTTCTTGGCGCTTTTTTTGGTGTTCATGCCTTTGCTCATCTTGTTTTACCTCGGGGCTGATGGAATTATGCTGCCATGCCAATCTTTTTGTTTAGCGCATTATACCCCCTTTTCTTGCGGAAAGGTCTTTTAAAAAGCGATCACGGCCTCTTTGGATCGATCTAAGCTTCCCTGACCAACACGCCGCGCTTCTCCCTGTTATTCTCTCAGTTGCTTCAATTCTTAAAAACGCTCACGGATTCAGGATTATCTAAGGACATCGGGGAAAAAGATCAGGATTACACCGATGGCGAGCATGATCACCCCGCCGACAGGTTTGGTGTATCCGGCATATTTCTCGCCGATACTCGAGGTGACCGCGAAGGCGGCGGTGGCAAAGATCAGCAGATCGTCGAGCATGAAGAACAAGACATACATCAGGATATACATATAGTACTGGATGGGGCTGAGCGGGCTGATCGAGAGGATATAAGTGAAAACCGCCGGGATCGCGGCGGAGCAGAGGAACTCTATCGAGTTGACGATGAAGGCCAGCGCGATAATCGCGAAAAAGCTGCCGACCGACAGCGGCGACAGGGCTACTTCCTTGATCCGCGCCATGGTCCGGTTTTTCGATTCACGGTCGCCGACTTGACAAGTCGGCCGGCCCCGGTTCCTGATCGATTCGTAAATATCCGTTATGCCGACCCATAGGGCGAAAAAACCGATCAACAGGGTCAGCTCCCGGACATAGCCCATGAAAAGGAAGGCGTTCAGCCACGCCGTCATAAACAGAAAATAGAGCACCCCCGAGGCAAACACGAAAGAACCGACGATCAGCCAGATCTTCCTCCGGTCTTTCAGGGATAGAACCAGGGAGATGAGATAGACCAGGACCCACATGGCGCAGGGGTTTAAACCGTCCACCAGTCCGAGGACCACGGCCAGGACCGGCAGGGAAAAATTCCGGGCGTCGATTTCGCCGACCAGGGGAATCTCGACAATGGTCGAGGGGGGCGGGAATCCGGAATCCTCGGCGGCAGCCTCTTCCTCAATTGCCGGATCGGCAGGGGTTTCCCGGAAATGGTCGTCGATCCCGTTGGTCAGCAGAAAAATGGTGAGCAGGGCCAGGCCGGCCAGAAACGAATAGCGCTTGAATCGTTTGGCGAAGGTCTTCTTAAGGGTTTGCCGCAGCATTTATATCCGCCGAGTTTTCCTTTTGCATCGTATTCAAGGAAAAACTCACATTTTTTATATTTGAGTTCGCAAAAACTGATTCACCACGTCATTGAGAGAAGCGAAGCGACGAAGCAATCAGGTGCTTTTAACTAGTTACATGTTCTCTGGATTGCTTCGCTGCGCTCGCAATGACTTACGTCATTTTGGCATTAGCGGAATCGACAAGTCAAGCCGTCAGGGCTCTGGAAAATTATTGTGCAGCTGAGGAAGGGGAGCTCAGGGCAGGGTAAAGTTGATCAGAAATTCCCGGTTACCCTTGGGGCCAAGGATAGGTGAAGAGACGAAACCCCGGCTGCGCAGGCCGAGGGCGATGCCGAAATCCTCGATTTTTTTGATGGCGGCCTCGTGCAGCTCCGGGTCCCTGACCACGCCGCCCTTGCCGACCTGGCCTCGGCCCACCTCGAATTGGGGTTTAACCAGGGCGAGGATGGCGCCGCCTGGTTTTAAAAAGGTTTTTGCGGGGCCGAGCAGAAGCTCCAGGGAAATGAAGGAGGCGTCGATAACTACCAGATCAAGCGGTTCGGGAATGTCTGCCGGGTTCAGGTGACGGGCGTTGGTTCTCTCCATGACCACCACCCGTTCATCCTGGCGGAGTTTCCAGGCCAGCTGCCCGTAGCCGACGTCGACGGCATATACCCTGGCGGCATTGCGTTGGAGGAGGCAGTCGGTGAAGCCGCCGGTTGAAGCCCCGAAGTCGGCACAGATCATTCCGGCGGGATCGATCCCGAAGTGGTCCAGGCCGGCGGCGATTTTGTGGCCGCCCCGGCTCACGTAAGGGGAGTCGTTGCCCTTGATCTCGATGCTGCTGTCGATCGGAATCCGGCTGCCGACCTTGTCGGAGCGCTGGCCGTCGACGAAAACTTTTCCGGCCCCGATCAGGGCCTGGGCCTTCTGGCGGCTCTCCACGAGATTCCGGCTCAGCAGCAGCTTGTCCAAACGTAACTTCATCGGGCTCGGCAATTTATCGGCCGGCCCGGCTGATCATCTCGCAGAGCTCGGCGGCCATGGAGTCGATCAGGCTCTGGTCCGGTCCTTCGACCATCACCCTGATCACCGCTTCGGTGCCGGAGGGACGGACCAGGATGCGGCCGCTGGTGCCGAGCTCTTTTTCCAAATCGGCGACTTTCCGGGAGAAGCCCTTGATCCGGGCGGGATCGATTCGGCTTCCGGTTTTAACGTTTTGCAGGGTCTGGGGGAATGATTCCATCAGGGTCGCCAGTTCGGAGAGAGGCTTGTCGCGCTTGATCATGATCGCCAGAAGCTGCAAAGCGGCGAGGATGCCGTCACCGGTGGTGTTGTGATCGAGAAAGACCAGATGGCCGGATTGTTCGCCGCCGAAATTATAGCCGCCCCGGCGCATCTCCTCGACGACGTACCGGTCGCCGACCTGGGTGCGCAGCATCCTGCCGCCCATCTTTTGCATCGCCACTTCCAGGCCCAGGTTGCTCATCACCGTACTGACCAGGGTTTTCTTGCGGAGTTTGCGCCGGGCCATCAACTCGGAGGCGCAGATCGCCATGACATGATCGCCGTCGACAATTCTGCCCTTCTCGTCGACCACGATCAGCCGGTCGCCGTCGCCGTCCAGGGCGATGCCGATATCGGCCCCGACCTCCTTGACCTTTTCGGCCATCAGCTGCGGATAGAGGGCGCCGCATTGGTGATTGATGTTCCTGCCGTCCGGTTCCACAGCCAGGGCGGTTATCTTGGCGCCGAGCTCCTCGAAAACGTGGGGAGCCACCCCGTAGGTGGCGCCGTTGGCGCAATCGAGAACGATGTGGAAGCCATCAAGGACATACTTCTTTGGGAAGGTGTTCTTCAGAAAAACCGTGTAGCGCCCCCGGGCGTCGTCGAGCCGGAAGGCCTTGCCGATCTCTTCGGCGATCGGCCGGAGCGACTCCATCTTTTTGGAAAAGATCAGATCCTCGATCTTCAATTCCTGTTGATCGGGGAGTTTGAAGCCGTCCCGGGAGAAGATCTTGATGCCGTTGTCCTGGAAGGGATTATGGGAAGCGGAGATAACCACGCCGGCATCGGCCCGCATGCTCGTGGTGATAAAGCCGATGCCCGGAGTGGGCATCGGGCCGACCAGCAGCACGTCGACTCCCATCGAACAGATCCCGGAGGCCAGGGCGTTTTCGATCATATATCCGGAAAGGCGAGTGTCCTTGCCGATCACGATCCGGTGGTCCTTTTTCATGTCCTTGACCAGATAGGCGATGCCGCGGCCGATCTGCATGGCTATTTCCGTGGTCATCGGATGGATATTGGCAACCCCCCTGACTCCGTCGGTACCGAAAAGTTTTCTCATTTAATCATGGTTCCATTGGGGGTTATTGAGAGCGAAGTTGTTTTTTCATGACGGGCTGGGGCGGGCTTATCCGGATTTTTATCGTATCCGGGATCACCCTTTCTATTTTAATGTCCGGAATCGCGGAAACGATCCTGACCGGCAGTTCATATTGTCCAGCCGGCAGTTTGTCCGCGTCGATGACGGCCTCTAATTGAAAATCACCGGCAGCTTTTTCGGCCAGATGATAAGGAATCGTGGCCTTGACGTCCACGTGGTGATGGTCGAGGCGATAGGTGGTTCGTTGCGCTTCATGGGTAAATGATACCGGAATATTTTCAAATGCCCGGCTCACCTCTTTTTCCTTGATCAAAACATTAACGGAAATGGTCGGTTCGCCGATCAGCTCGGTAATCTCATCCCTGACCTTAAGTGAAACCTCGGCGGTGAAATTCTTTTTCAGTCCAGAGATGTCGATCGGTTCGGTCGACAGGAAGACATCTTCTTTCAGGATGGCGGCCGGGGCGGTCAGTTCCAGGGTAGGGGGTACCGCGAATAGGCCGGCCACCTCATAACCCGCGGCCGGTTCTCCCTCCAGAACCGGTTTGATCGGCAGCTCTTTTTTGACCAGACGATCAATGGTCAACGATATGTTGGCGGGGCGAATATTCTGGATCTGGATGCTGTTCGGCAATTCTATCGATTCCGGAGTGTTTTTTATCACATGATTGCCGGGCTGGACGTTGCTGAGGTCTACCGGCCTGGAGATGTCCTTGCCCGAAATGCTGCGTACCAGCCCCCTGGGACCGTTGACCGTAACTTCCAGCTGTTTCCGGAACTGGTTGGAGATCACCAGGTTCTGCGGCAGATTGGTGATCTCCAAGGGGATATACAGGGTTGTATCGATCTTGTCTTCGCCGACCACGAAATACCAGAGAAATACCGCGAAAAAGAACGAGACCAGTTTAAGGACCAGGTTCTTGGGCAGCTTTACCCCTTTGATTAGACTTTTCGCTCTTGAGACCTGCTTAACCAGTTTTTCCATATGTAGTTTTGTTCTTCCTTGGGGACGAATATCGTTTTCAACCTGTTCCTGAGGGAATTTGCGTCAAGACCCGAATTGATCGCACCGTGCTGGACCAGGGAAATGCTGCCGGTTTCTTCGGAGACCACAACTATAACCGCATCCGATTCCTCGGAAAGGCCGATGGCGGCTCGATGCCTGGTCCCTAGTTTTTTGCTTATATAGGGGTTTTTGGTTAACGGCAGCACGCAGCCGGCCGTCATGATCCGTCCCATTGTGATCACAACTCCGCCGTCATGGAGGGGGGAGCGGGTCTGGAACAGACTGATCAGCAATTCCTTGCTCAGCTTGGCATCGATGGTCTGACCGGAATCAATATGGTCGTTAAGTCCGGTTTCCCGGGTCAGGACGATCAGGGCGCCGATCTTTCGGCGTGAGAGGTAGCGGGCGGCTTCGACTACTTCTTCGAGGTAGTGAACCGTGTTTTCAAAGGTCTTGGTGAACGGGGTCTGGCCCACCTGGGTCAGAGCCCGCCTGATATCGCGCTGGAAGATAATTATGATGATCAGGAAAATCGAACTTAAAAAGGTGTTCAACAGCCAGTACAGGGTCAGGAGCTCAAAGTGCTTGGCCACGAAATAAGCGAAAATAATAATGGCGATACCCGCCAGCATCTGGGCGGCCCGCGTCCCCCTGATAATCAGAAGAAGCCGGTAGATGATATACCATACAATGACGATATCTATAACATCCTGCCAGCGTAGTGAGTTGATTGTGTCAAACATTGCAAAACTTTTCGAAAGATAAAAGATTAAGATGGATTATCAGGCAACTCTCCCGCTCAAGTTGCCCGGCATATTTGTCGCTTTCTTAACCGGATTCCATGTCGCGACAGGATTTTGATTAGAAGACGGCTTTGCCCGTTAAAGCTCGATTTTGGCCGGAACCGAAAAACAGAGCAGACTTTGTTGATCTTTATGCGAACGCAGTCAAAAATGTTTTGGTTTGAAACCAAGATGATGTGACTTGACAAATACCTGTATCCGTGACGGCTATCGGACAAGTTTGGCTCTTATCAGTCTGTTGTTACATGTTTATCTGTTCGTAAATGCAGTGAAGGTAATTCCCCCGGCGCCTTTTAGGGCGACGTTAACGGATTCAGGAAATATTATAATTTATAAACTGAACAAAGTTTCCAAAGCAAGGATAAATTGCTGATTTTAAAAAATAAATTATATTAACTCGCCAACCGGGTCGGGTAGATTCGCCTGGCCGGCTTGATGTCGGTGTGGAAATAAAAGCCGCCTTTTCCATTTTCGGACTTTTCGCGAACCCACCCAATGTGATAAATTCGCAAGAAGTCAGAAGTCATTAATTCGACAGGCTCAGGATGAGCGGATTCCCTGGTCCGGTGAGGAAGTGGCTTCAGCCGCGAAAACCTCCTGTTCCGCGACTGCTATCATTCGCGGTAGAAGCCGCTCCTGCGGTGAACTCCGCGTTTTCACATTGGATAGTTAAGCAAAAATCGTCAGATCCAAGGCGCGCAAATTCAAGGAATGAACCGTGCTTTTGTTCGCTGCAGTGACGAGACTATTTGCAGCAACGCAGGAGATGGCGACTTTTTGCGACGCTATCTTGTGTTGAGGGGCTGGAAAAATATAATATGAGTTTTAGTTCCTTGACATTTCCATGTATTTAATTTAATTTTGTCCTTTTTAGTTATTAAACTTGATCCGCATAATTCTTATTGAGATACAGGAGGCCGTTTTGGCTAATCATAAGTCAGCGTTAAAGAGACATCGTCAGAGCCTGGTTCGGCGCAGTCGTAATCGAGCCATCAAATCCGTCCTGAGGACTTCCATCAAGTCAGTTCGGGTAGCCGTTGAACAGAATTCCCAGGAAGAGGCTCAGGCCGCGCTCAAGGTAGCAATTCCGATCATCAACCGCGCCGCGAGCAAAGGGACCATCCATAAAAATAACGCTTCCAGAAAGGTTTCTAGATTAACCCGAAGCGTCAACACCATGTCTGAAGCCAGCGCCCAGTAAAGGCTTGATCCGGCGGCATTCACCCCGGTTAAGAAATCCTTTGCGGTGAGCCTGGAAGACCTGGGTCATGAACAATATTTCGGTTGAACTAAAGCCATGCGGGGTATCGTCCCCTGCCTGGCTTTTTTTATTCTGGGCAAAACCGCCTGCGACCTGTTATTTCGACTATAAAGCTGAGTTGGGCAGATCGTCTGCTCAAGCGAAAACTTATGCCCTGTGGGTATAGCCATGTGCCAACCATCCCAGAATGTATTTAAAGAGCTTGTCGGTGAAGCGGATCTGATCCCGGTTTATCGCGAGATCATCGCCGATCTCGATACCCCCCTTACGGTTTTTGCCAAGGTCGCCGGCGACGAACCCCGTGCTTTCCTCTTTGAAAGCCTCGAGGGCGGGGAGAAGTGGGGCCGTTACTCTTTTATCGGTTATGACCCCCTGGTCGTCTTCGAGAGCCATGGCGACAAGGTTACTCTGAACCGAAACGCCCGCGAGGAGGTTTTGCAGGGTGATCCCCTCGAACTGCTCCGAAAACTGGTTGGTTCCTTTAAAGTCAGCGGTCAAACGGAGTATCTGCCTCGCTTTTTCGGAGGCGCAGTCGGTTTTCTCGGCTACGACATGGTCCGCTTCATGGAAACTCTGCCCGCCTGTAAGGAGCCGCTGGCCGGTTTCCCGGACAGTTCCTTCATGATTCCGCGGATGGTGCTGATTTACGATAACCTCAAGCAGACCCTGACCATCGTAGATTGCGTCGAGATTGACCGGCAAAAGGAGATCGGCGGGCAGTATCTTGAAGCAGTCGCCCGGATCGAAGAGGTTGTGGCGCGGCTTGCCGAGCCTGTACCGGCTGAACTTACCGCCCCCGGCCGGACCGGGACCGACCACCAATTCAGCTCGAATATGAGCGAGGATTCTTTTCGGGGCATAATCGAGAAGGCCAAGGAGTATATTCTCGCCGGCGATATTATTCAGGTCGTGCTCTCCCAGCGCTTTCATACCAGGAGCGAAATTTCGCCGTTCCGCCTTTACCGGGCCCTGCGCCATATCAATCCCAGTCCCTATCTTTTTTATCTGAAACAGGGCGATCTGGTTCAGATCGGCTCTTCGCCGGAAATTCTGGTTCGCCTTGAGCATGACGATATCGAGCTCAGACCCATTGCCGGGACCAGGCGGCGGGGGGCGACCCCGGAAGAGGATCTGGCTCTGGAGAAGGAGTTGCTGGCCGACCCCAAGGAGCGGGCCGAACATCTGATGCTGGTCGATCTGGGCCGTAACGATGTCGGCCGGGTCTCGGTGCATGGACAGGTTGAGACCCGCGATCTGATGGTCGTTGAACGTTACAGCCATGTCATGCATATTGTCTCCGGAGTGCATGGCCGCCTGGCCCCCGGTTACGATCAGTTCGATGTGCTGCGCGCCTGTTTCCCGGCCGGTACGGTCAGCGGCGCTCCGAAGATCAGGGCCATGGAGATTATCGAGGAACTGGAGCCGGAAAGAAGGGGGCCCTATGCCGGGGCCGTCGGTTATTTCGGGTTTTCCGGCAATATGGATTTCTGCATTACCATCCGCACCTTTATTCAGAAAGGCGATGATCTTTGGATTCAGGCCGGGGCCGGGGTGGTTGCCGATTCCGATCCGCGGCTAGAATATGAAGAGACTGTCAATAAGTCAATGGGACTGCGCCGGGCCGTGGAATTGGCCGAGAAGTGGCATGGTTGATCGGGGCTTGAGTTAAATGATTGTTATAATTGATAACTACGATTCCTTTACCTACAATATCGTCCAGACCCTGGGCGGTTTCGGGGCCGAGATGAAGATCTTCCGCAACGATCGGATAGATCTTGCCGGGATCGAGGCCCTGGGGCCAGACCGGCTCCTGATTTCACCCGGGCCGGGTGCCCCCGCCAAGGCCGGAATCTCAGTGGAGGCGATTAAATATTTTGCCGGCCGGATTCCGATCCTCGGGGTCTGCTTGGGCCATCAGGCGGTCGGCGAGGCCTTCAGCGGCATTACGGTCAGGGCCTCACGGCTGATGCACGGCAAAACCAGCAAGGTCTATCACGACGGCAAGGGAGTTTTCTCCGGCCTGCCGGACCCCTTCGCCGCGATGCGCTATCATTCCCTGGTTGTGGAGAAGGACTCGTTGCCCGACTGTCTGGAGATCACGGCCAGAACCGATCAGGACGAATTGATGGGGGTCAGGCATCGGGAGTATTTGATCGAGGGGGTGCAGTTTCATCCGGAATCGATCATGACCCCAGACGGGGTGCGGCTGTTGAAGAATTTCATCGATCCCGCATATCCGGAAATGTACGGCGGGCAAGAATGATGGCGTCGCAAAAAGTCTCGGGATGGCTAAGCTAAAAAAGTTCGAGAAGGGGGATTGATATGATCAGGGAAGCTATCTCCAAAGTGGTGACCGGCCACGATCTGAACGAGGACGAGATGGTCGGGGTGATGAACGAGATCATGAGCGGCGAGTCGTCCCCCGCCCAGATTGGCTCGTTCATTACCGCCTTGCGGATGAAGGGCGAGACCATTGACGAGATTGCCGGGGCGGCCCGGGTCATGCGGGAGAAGGCGGTGAAAGTCGATGCCGGGCCTGGCATCGTAGTCGATACCTGCGGCACCGGCGGCGACAGTTCCGGCACTTTCAATGTTTCCACGGCGGCGGCCTTTGTGGTGGCCGGGGCCGGGGTGACCGTGGCCAAGCACGGCAACCGTTCCATTACCAGCCACTGCGGCAGCGCCGATGTCCTGGAGGCTCTGGGAGTCAATCTTGACCTTCCCCCCGCTTCCGTCGGCCGCTGTATCCTGGAGGTCGGCATCGGTTTCATGTTCGCCCCGATCATGCATGGCGCCATGAAACATGCCATAGGCCCTCGCCGGGAAATCGGGATCCGGACCGTTTTTAATGTCCTGGGGCCCCTTACCAATCCGGCCGGCGCCAATGTCCAGGTCATGGGGGTTTTTGATCCCGATCTTACCGGCAAACTGGCCGTGGTGCTTGGCAGGCTCGGAGCATTGCGGGCCATGGTGGTCTGCGGGGCGGGCAACATGGACGAGTTGACCGTGACCGGCGAGACCAGGGTCGCCGAATGGAGTGACGGTCAGGTCAGGGAATACATTGTCAAACCGGAAGAAGTCGGCCTCGCACGGGCGACAATCGATGATATAAAGGGCAGGGATGATGCCGTCGCCGCTGCCGCCCATCTACGGCGGATCCTGGCCGGTGAACAGGGGCCGTGTCTGGATATGGTTCTGCTTAATGCCGGCGCGGCCCTGACCGCGGCCGGCAAGGCCGATGATCTCAAGGGAGGCGTCGAATTGGCCAGGGAAACCGTGGCCAGCGGCGCAGCCCTGGTCAAGGTCGACGGATTGGCGGCGTTTTCGCTAGGCTGATCCGAGACCTTACCCCGGCTTCCTTTCAGCTAGGATAATGGGCCTGGGTCGGCGATTCGTTTATTATCAATATGACAACATCGTCGCCATACTGTATCCGACCCGTTTTGAAAGCTCGCGGATGCAGGGCGAAAATAAATTTGATGAGTTCGCAAAAAGTCTCAGGATGGCTAAGCATGCCCCCCTTTTTGCGACGCCAACAAAATTAAACCGTGATGGAATGATATGTCGAACATGATTCTCGATCAAATAGTCGCCCGCAAGAAGGAGGAAGTGGCCGAGCTGCTCAACGGCCCAACCGAGGAACCTCCCGAACAGGTCGACCCCCCCCGTGGCTTTCATAAAAGCCTGATTGATTGTGACGGAATAGCGGTAATCGCCGAGGCCAAAAAGGCTTCGCCTTCGAAGGGCATCATTTGTCCGGATTTCGATCCGGTCGCCATCGCCGTCGACTATGAAAAAGGCGGCGCCCAGGCCCTATCGATCCTGACCGACGTGGACTTCTTCCAAGGCAGCCTTTCCTACATCCCCGCCGTCCGGGACGCGGTGAAGCTGCCGGTGCTCCGCAAGGATTTTATTATCCACGAGGCTCAGATCCGTCAGGCCCGGGAATTCGGAGCCGATGCCATCCTGTTGATCGTCGCCATCCTTGACCAGATCCAGCTCCGCGATTACCGGATGTTTGCCGAGGAACTGGGCATGGACTGCCTGGTTGAGGTCCATGACGAATGGGAAGCGGAACGCGCCTTGGAGGCCGGTTCCGTTTTGATCGGGGTCAACAATCGCGACCTGCGCGATTTTAGCGTTGATATTGACACCACCCTCAGGGTTAAGAGTATGATTCCCGTCGGGATGCCGGTGGTCAGCGAGTCCGGAATCAGAAATCATGATGATGTCAAAAAACTGGCCGGGCACGGCGTCGCTGCGGTTCTGGTCGGGGAAACATTGATGCGGGCCGCCGATCGGGTTGCGGGCCTGCGAGAACTGGTTGGCCGTTAAGGCATGCTTACACCCAACAGGGCATAAGTTTCGTTTGGGCAGACAAGCTGCTCAACTCAGCTTTACACCCAACAGGGCATAAGTTTCGTTTGGGCAGACAAGCTGCTCAACTCAGCTTTAACAATATCTTGCAGAGGGTTTTTGAATGATTACTCGAACACGGATTAAGATTTGCGGGATAACTGATTCCGGAGATCTCGCCCACGCCGTGTCGGCGGGAGTTGACGGAGTTGGCTTCATCTTCGCCGAAAAGAGCCCGCGCCGGGTTGAGCCCGAAAAGGCCAGGGAGCTGATCCGGAAGGTGCCGCCCTTTGTCGATGCGGTCGGGGTATTCGTCAACGAGGATCCCGATGTAGTCACTGACATCATCAAGTATTGCGGCTTGACCATGGTCCAGCTCCACGGCCAGGAGAATGTCGATTACTGCCGGCTCATGCCGGTAAGGGTCTTGAAATCATTCGCGGTTAAAGACGATATCGACGGCTCGAAAATGGCTGCTTATGCCGGAGAGGTGGCGGGCTTTCTCCTCGATACCTACGATCAGGAAATGGCGGGCGGGACGGGCCGGGCTTTCGATTGGAATCTGGTTGCCGGTCTGCGTGTCCCGGGGCCGGTTCTGCTGGCCGGAGGACTTGGGCCGGATAATGTCGGCGAGGCGATCAGTGCCGCCCGCCCCTACGCGGTGGATGTAAACTCCGGGGTGGAAAAATCGCCGGGCCGCAAGGATCATGCGATGCTCAACGCCTTGGTCGAGGCGGTTCGCCGGGCCGACCTGCAAACTTCCTGATCTATTCGCGCAGGGCAGGGGCCGCGGTTCCCGGGGTCCTGTATCCCCTTAGTCAGCCCCCACGTTTACCTTCCTGATTACCTCTCAGCTCGATACTCTAGGATTGCCGGCAGCCGCCGAGCCCCTGCGGGCAAGGTTTCCGGCCCTGGAAGCGCTGGACTTGCCCTGTAGTCGGTTACCCCGCGTTTTTTATTCGGACTGCTGGTCCAGGTCGATGATTACTACTTCCTCGCTGGCCTGGCCGATGGAGAGAGCCAGCCGGAGGTGCCGGACAGAATCTGCCTCGCTGCCGGAAGTGCCTGGGAAAAACAGGGTGCCGTAAGCAATGTGGCCCGGTTCAATCGGCTTGTTCCGCAGGCTCTTTTCGGCCAGGTCGTCCCTGATCTTCCTCTTGCTCCGGGCGGCGGCATCAGCTCCGCCGGCAATGGCGCCCCCGGCGGCGCCGATCGCCGCGCCCTTGCCCATGGTCTCGCCGACATTTTCGCCGGTGACGATCCCGATGGCAAGCCCCGCAACCGCCCCGGCAGCGCCCATCAGAATAGAGGGGGCTGCCGCCCCTTTGGCGCTTTCGCCGATCTTCACGTATTTGCTGGTTCGGTCATAGGTCTTTTCCCGGGACAGGATGGGCCAGGCATTGTTGTTTTTGTCGACCAGAAAGGTTTGACCGGGATTGATCCTGGCCGGCCGGCCGCTCTCGTTCTGGAAAGTCAGCTGAACCGGCAGCAGGCCCGCCTTGCGGATGTCGAAGCCATAGGCATCGGCGGCCGCATCCCGGTCGACATAGGCGGTGGCCGCGACCTTCAGCCCCTTCACATCGACCATGTTAGCCGAAGAATCGGGTAGCCGTATCGGAGCTACCCGGTCGCCGTACGAGCAGGACGCAATGATACTGACACCCAAAAGTAGCGCGAGCAGCCGGCCTGGGGTTAGTCGTTTTGTTTTGATTTGTGCCATTCTATGGAGGATCTCCCTAGCGAAATTTGTTTCATTAACCGGATGCTTTCCTGCTCCCTCTTGACCTACTCGCTTTTGATCACGACAAATCTGGTGTGTTCGCCTCTTCTGGTAAGCAGGAGAATCCTTTCACCAGGTGCAATCTTGCTGATGATCTCCTTTAAATCCTCGACGCTTTCCACCGGTTTCTGGTTTACTTCCAGGATGATTTCCCCGCGCTGGATGCCGGCTGCCTCGGCAGGGGAGCCGCTTCTGACATTGGAAATTATCAGTCCCTTCTTATCTTCGATTCCAAGGGAATTAGCCAATTCCGGGGTCAACTCCTGGACGGTCAGACCGAGTTTGCCTGCGCTGCTCTCCTCCGAAATCCCGGGGGCGCCAACCTCCTCTTCTGCCAATTTACCGATGGTTACCTCTAACTTTTTCTTCTTGCCATCGCGGATAACCGTTAATTCCGCCTTGGTGCCGACCGGAGTCAGGGCAACCTTCGAAGGCAGGGAGGCCATTTTGATAATTTCCTCACCCATGAACTCGACAATGACATCGCCCTGCTTGATCCCGGCTTTATCCGCGGGGCTGCCTTTCATCACTTCACCGACCAGGGCTCCGCCGGGACGTTCCAGTCCGAATTTTTCAGCCAGATCGGCGGTAACATGCTGGATCATGACTCCGAGCCATCCGCGGGTCACCGAGCCGTGCTCCTGGAGTTGAGTGACTACGTTTTTGACCATATTGACCGGAGTGGCGAAACCGAGTCCGATGTTGCCGCCGCTGCGGCTGAAGATAACCGAGTTGATCCCGACCAGTTCGCCGTCAAGATTGAAAAGCGGACCCCCGGAATTGCCCATGTTGATCGAGGCGTCGGTCTGAATAAAATTTTCGTAAGGCCCGCTTCCGAAGGACCGTCCCTTGCCGCTGACGATTCCGGCGGTAACCGTGTTTTCAAAACCGTATGGATTGCCGATGGCAACCACCCATTCCCCGACCCTGATCTTGTCCGAGTCGCCGAATTTTACGTAGGTCAAAACGCTTTCCGGTTCAATTTTGATCAGGGCTACATCGGTTTTCGGGTCGCGGCCGATAACTTCGGCATCGTATTCTTCATGGGTGGTTAAGCGGACCTTGATCTCTTCCGCCCCTTCGACCACATGATTATTGGTGACGATATAGCCATCCGCCGAGATGATCACCCCGGACCCCAGGCTTTGCGCTTTGTGCTCAGGCATTTCCTCGGGCATCGGCATGTCGAAAAACTTTTTCAGGAGATCGGGAATCTCCTGGTCGTCGAATTGCGGAATTCCCCGGTGGGGGCTGGCTTTGACAGTCTTGGTTGAGTAGAGATTGACTACCGAGGGGCCCATTTCCTCAACCAGATCGGCTATATTGGTTGGTCCCCCCGCGGCCATAACCAGGCTCGGCGCTCCAACCAGAAAAATAGTGACCACGATTTTCAGGGCGGAAAAGTTAAGGAATCTTTTCATGGTATGACTCTCCTGTTATTTGAATAAAGGATTTAGTTTTTAGCATGAGCATTTCAGGTAAATGCATAGTTAATGTTAATCATTGTCAGTCTGATTTGTAAAGAAGGAGATCAATTAAGATCAATCCCGGTTACGGTATGGAGTGGGAGAGGATCGCCTTGTTTCCCGAAACTTATTAATAGATTTATCGGGATGATTTTTTTATGTTAAATAGTTGCTGGCCTTTTCTCGTTTTCGTCATGATCGACAGTAGACAATTGAAGTAGAGCGGAATTCCCGAGGACCGCCGGGCGGCTTGTTCTTGTCGCCTGTAATTACACCGTTTTTTCGGATGTCCGATAACGGTCCATCCCAAGCGTCGTCTGCCTGTTGATGATCTACCCGGAGCCTCGCATCCGGCGTCGGGTGTAAAATTAAAATTCATGTGAACGATTATGGAAAAATTTGTCGAAGAGTTGAAAGCCGCGGTCACCTTCAAGGACCGCACCGAGATCGGCGATATCGTCCTGATTGCCATCGATACCCCCAGATCACTGCTCTATGCCAGGGTGAAGGATTTCGAGCGGGACAGCAGCCGGCGCGACGAGTGGTGGCACGTCAGCCTGCAACTTCTGAGCGTGCCGCCCCAGGAGGTTAAATGGACCCTGCGCCGGGAGCAGTTTACCGGTTGCGAGATCTTCACTATGGGGGGCGACCGGAGATTTATCCAGGCCGTTGACCTGGAGGAAGTCAAGGGGGCGCCCGATGATGAGCCCGGCCGGGAAAGCGGAGAAAAAAAGAGCCGGCCGAAACTGCAGCTGGTCGATTAGATCTTCGTGTTCAACTTTCTGAGTTTGGTTAATCTCCCGATAACAAAGGGGTTTTGGCGATTTTTTCGTGCCTGTGTTTCAAGAGAAGCCAGAAGCCAGGAGTCAGAATCCAGGAGTCAGAATCCAGGAGAAAAGCTTTAAAATCAGTCATTCCGGCTCCTGGCTCCTGGCTTCTGGCTTCTCACCATGGAATGCCACTGTGACTCTGAATCATTTTATGACAGCCAATCAATACCATAAGACAAAGCAGAAAATTGAGATCCGGGAATATGGTTACTCTGTCCGAAAATGAGATAATTGCCAGGATTAGACGGCAAAGCGCCTCGGGATCAGGCGAACTGCTGGTCGGAATCGGCGACGACTGCGCGGTGATCGACCGGGGCAATGGCCTGGCGGAACTGATTACCACCGACACCCTGATCGAAGGGATTCACTTTGATCCCGCCTGGCACAACCCGGAACTTCTGGGCCGCAAAGCCGCCGCGGTAAATTTAAGCGATGTGGCGGCCATGGGCGGCCGGCCCCGTTACGCTCTGCTTTCTCTGGCCCTGCCGGGCGATTTCACCGAAAGCTGGTTCGCCTCGTTTATGAGCGGATTCCAAGCGATGCTGGCCGATTACGATACCCTGCTGATCGGCGGCGACACGGTGAAGAGCGCCGGCGCGATTGCGATATCGGTGACCATTCTGGGTGAGGCTGCCGCGGGGCATCTCCTGCTGCGCTCCACGGCCCGGCCCGGCGATCTGGTCATGGTCAGCGGTTCCCTGGGCGAGGCGGCGGCTGGCCTGGAGTTCTGCCGCCGGGGTCAGGCCGGGGAAGGAAATGGCGCGCGACAGCAACTGATCGCGGCCCATCTCGATCCGACCCCGGAAGTTGCCCTGGGCATGGTTCTGGCCGAGAGCGGCCTGGTCAGCGCGATGATGGATATTTCCGACGGCCTGGCCACGGATCTTGCCCATCTCTGCAACGAAAGCGGGGTGGCGGCGGAGATCGACAAGGAGTCGCTGCCGATCTCAGGAGCCCTGCGGGACACGGCGGAGGCCTTGGCGTGCGATCCCGTAGCCTGGGCGATCAGCGGCGGCGAGGATTATCGCCTGCTCTTTACGGTTCCCGGCGGGCACCGGGAGAAATTAAGCGCGCTGGTCCGGGACCAACTCGGCCGCGATATTACAGTGATCGGCCGGATTATCGAAGGGGAGGGGGTAACCCTGCTGGACGGCGAGGGGCGTCTTGATATCTCCTACCGCGGTTATGATCATTTCAATCAAACTTGATGGGCGTCGCAAAAAGTCGCCGAAGGTTAATGCGTTCGCAAAAAGTCATAAATTCAGTCATTGCGAGCGTAGCGAAGCAATCCAGTAACAGGTAACTAGTTGAGAATACTGGATTGCTTCGTCGCTTCGCTCCTCGCAATGACGTGGCAAATCAGTTTTTACGAGCTTATCATCGAATGAACAATGTTTAGACTAGACAGCCCATTTTCCCCCGCCGGCGATCAACCGGCGGCGATCGAGACCCTCTGCAACGGCTTGCGCTCGGGAGCTCGGGAGCAGATCCTCCTCGGAGTCACCGGCTCCGGCAAGACCTTTACCATGGCCAAGGTGATCGCCGAGCTCGACCGACCCGCCTTGATCCTCGCTCCCAACAAGACCCTGGCCGCCCAGCTTTATTCGGAGTTCAAGGAACTCTTCCCCGACAACGCGGTGGAATATTTCGTTAGCTACTACGACTACTACCAGCCCGAAGCCTATATCCCCCAGTCCGACACCTATATCGACAAGGATTCAGCGATCAACGACGCCATCGACAAGATGCGCCATTCCGCGACCCGTTCGCTCCTGACCCGGCACGACGTGCTGATCGTGGCCTCGGTCTCCTGCATCTACGGTCTCGGTTCTCCCGATGAATACAAGAATATGCAACTTCATCTCAAGGTCGGGGAAGAGTATACTGTCGAGGAGATCAAGCGGCGCCTGGTCTACCTCCTCTACGAGCGCAACGATATCTCATTTCACCGGGGCACCTTCCGGGTGCGCGGCGATGTGGTTGAGATCTTTCCGGCCTACGAGGAGGAACGGGCCCTGCGAGTCGAGTTGTTCGGGGATACTGTGGAGGCGATCAGGATGGTTGATCCCCTCCGGGGCAAGGTCCTGGAGGATCTGGCCGAGACCACTATATTTGCCTCCAGCCATTTCGTTACTTCGAAGGAGCGCCTGCAGATCGCCATGGCCACGATCAAGGAAGAGCTCAAGGAGCGCCTGGAGTTTTTCGAATCGGAGCGGCGCCTGCTCGAGGCCCAGCGCCTCAGCCAGCGTACCGAGTTTGATCTGGAGATGATCGCGGAACTCGGCTACTGCAACGGCATCGAGAATTACAGCCGCCATCTGACCGGCCGCAAGCCCGGCGAGCCGCCGCCGACCCTGCTCGATTATTTTCCAGACGATTACCTGCTGTTTATCGACGAAAGCCACATTGCCGTGCCCCAGGTCAAGGGGATGTACCGGGGCGACCGCTCCCGCAAGCAAACCCTGGTCGAATTCGGTTTCCGGCTGCCCTCCGCCCTCGACAACCGCCCCCTGCGTTTCGAGGAATTCGACCAGCGGGTCCGGCAGGTCGTCTATGTTTCGGCGACCCCGGGCGACCATGAATTCGAACATTCCGAAGGCCGGATCGTCGAGCAGATCATCCGCCCCACCGGCCTCCTGGATCCCGAGGTGGAGGTGCGGCCCGCCACCTCCCAGGTCGACGATCTGCTGGAGGAGATCCGCCTCATTACGGCGCGGAACGAGGCGGTGCTGGTCACCACCCTGACCAAGCGGATGGCCGAAGATCTCACCACTTATTATGAAGATCTCGGCATTAAGGTGCGCTACATGCATTCCGATATCAAGACCCTGGAACGGATGGATCTGATCAGGGATCTGCGCCGCCAGGAGTACAACGTCCTGGTCGGGATCAACCTGCTCCGGGAAGGCCTGGACATCCCCGAGGTGTCCCTGGTGGCGATCCTCGACGCCGACAAGGAGGGCTTCCTGCGCAGCGAACGCTCATTGATCCAGACCTGCGGCCGGGCGGCCCGGAACGTCGACGGCCGGGTGATCATGTACGCCGATAACATTACCGGCTCGATTGCCGCCACCATCGCCGAGACCAACCGGCGGCGCATCATCCAGAAGGCCTATAACGAAAAACACGGAATCACCCCGGCCACGATCAAGTCGAATATCAAGGATATTATGGCCACCATTTACGAAAAAGATTATGTCGAACCGGTTCTCGAAGCCGCCGAACCGGATACGGAATTTCTCAGCCTCGACCAGTTGCGTAAAAAGATCAGGGAGTCTGAAAAGGAAATGTACCACGCCGCCGAAGAACTGAACTTCGAAGAGGCGGCCCGGCTCCGCGATCTGGTCAAGGCCCTGAAGGAGAAGGAGCTCAGATGCCTGTAAGAAAGAAAAGCGGTCGGCGGATCCTGCTGGCCCTGGTGCCCGTCGTCTACAAGATCATCGCGAAACTCCTTTTTTCGAGCTGCCGGGTCGAGATAAGCGGGATCGAGATCATGGAAGATCTGGAGCGCCGCAAGCAGCCCTATATCGCCGCTTTCTGGCACTACGGGATCTTCTATATTCGGGAACTCGGCAGGGACCGGCCCCTGACCGCGATGGTCAGCGCCAGCGAGGACGGCGAGTATATCGCCAGATTGCTGGAGAGTTCCGGTTTCGAGACGGTCCGCGGCTCCAGCAACCGGGGCGGCATTGCCGCCCTGAAGAAACTGATCGCGGCGGTCCGGGAAAGGGGCAGGACCGCGGTTATCGTGGCCGACGGCTCCCAAGGACCGCCCCTGACGGCCCAGGCCGGAGCGGTCCTGCTGGCCAGCAAGACCGGAGCGCCGATCGTCCCTCTCGGCTGGGGAGCGGACCGCTATATCGCCTTCCGGAGCTGGGACCGGACCGTACTGCCCAAGCCGTTCGCCCGGATAGCCGTAAAGGTCGGCGAGCCGCTGACCGTCCCCGCCGGCCTGAAGGCGGCCGGGATCGAGGAATATCGCTTGAAGCTGGAGGAAAAACTCCTTCAAAACTACCGCGAGGTCTGGGGCCGCTTCGGGATAAATTCACATTGAGATGAGTGTTGCACCTATGCAGATAATCAGATGCACTAAAAAACTCCAGAAGGAAATGGGGATCAAGGAGGCGGATCTGGTCCTGGAAGAGGCAACCGCTTCCCGCCTCGGTGGTTGGCACGCGAACCTCATCCATATCGACGGAAGAAAATGCGTCTTATTCGTCAATGACAAAACCTTATTCAACTTTATCGTCCCCGACGTTCCCAGGGCGCAGATCAGGAATTTATCCGGTTTGTTTACTGGGTTTCTGGCCTGTGTGCTCAGCGAGGAAGGTATTGCTGATTCGGAAATCACCAAGATTATAGCCGAGTATCAGGAGGTTGGTTATGCCAAGACCAATTCGAAAAAAATACTCGGTTCGATGAACGAACTGGCCTTTCATTATAAGTATCTTATCCAGGCGAATGGCGGTGTCCACAGCGTCTCGCTGCCTGGCATTATCAAGCAACTCAACAGGATGCCCATGGGAACGCTGGAATATCGTTATACCATTGAAGCTTTGCATGCGCTGCTTGGAACCCCGGCATAATCCTGCATTTAATGCTATGTTGCTGATAGTTGAGTATCGGACAGCAAAAGCAATGGTCATGGTTGTCCGGAAATTCCGTACAACCACTCGTTACGAGTATTAAACAAAGACCGGCACCTTGTTTTACCGCAAAGAGTGGACCTTGACCCTTCTTGTATTTTAAAGGATCTTAACCGAGCAGGCTTGGAAGGTATCAATTGAAGAGATCAAGGGTCGCAACTACAACCTGGAAATCAAGAACCCCCATGTCGCCGAGCAGGTCATTCACGACCCCGACAAGTTGCTGGCAAAGTATGCCAGACAGCAGGCGGAGGTGACGGTGACCCGCGAGGCCTTGAAGAAGGAACTCATGGGTTGTATGGGAAGATAAAATGAAGGATGAAGAGTTGAGCATGGACAGGCACGGCCATCCCGCCCAGGGTGAGGTTATTATCTATAAGTCCGATGACGGCCGGGCCGGACTAGACGTGCATCTGGCGGATGAAACCGTCTGGTTGAACCAGACCCAGATGGTTGAGCTTTTCCAAAGAGATCAGTCCGTTATATCCCGTCATCTCCGGAATGTTTTCAAGGAAGGCGAATTGGCCGAAGAAAGCAATATGCAAAAAATGCATATTGCAAATTCAGACAAACCGGTCGCCTTCTACAATCTCGATGTCATTATTTCCGTCGGCTACCGGGTCAAGTCGCAACGAGGCACCCAATTTCGCATCTGGGCGACTTCGGTCCTGAAAGACCACCTGATTAATGGGTATACCACCAACGAGAGACGCCTGGCGGAAAAGGGGCTCTCCGAAATGGAACAAACCCTTGTACTCCTCACCCGCACCCTGCGGCACCATGAATCGCTGACCGACGAGGGCAGGGCGGTATTGGATGTGGTCGGCCGCTATGCCCGTTCCTGGTCGCTCCTCCTGCAATACGATGAAGACCGGCTAGGATTGCCGCCGGGGCGTCCTACGGCGGCCGGTAAAGCCCTCGATTACCAGCAGTTCAAAAACGCCATCACCGCCCTGAAGTCCGATCTGGCCGAACGGGGCGAGGCCACCGCTCTCTTCGGTCAGGAAAGAAGCCACTCGTTGCAGGGTATCCTCGGCAACCTCGATCAGACATTCGGCGGACAGGACCTCTATCCCAGCGTCGAGGAAAAGGCGGCCCACCTCCTGTACTTTGTCATCAAGGACCATCCGTTCAGCGACGGCAATAAGAGGATCGGCTCTTTTCTCTTCCTGATTTTTCTGCAGAAAAACCAACTGCTTGAACAATCCGGCATCAATGACAATGCTTTGGTGGCCCTCGCTTTGCTCATCGCGGAAAGCGACCCGAACCAGAAAGAGATGCTAATCAGGTTGATTACGAACCTGCTGGCCGAAAAAGTCTAATCGCCAGAGCTGGGAAAAGAGAGAAAAAGAATGTCAAAATGTCAAGCTTGACCCCGCCAGACCCCGCCACTGGTCATTGTTCCTCTCTTTTTTCGCCTATCTTTATTTTTATTAGCAAGGACCGGAAGAGATTGTTAACCTGACAAAGATTATTTTTTTCCTAAAACAAATTTGGATCTTGAGAGCAATAGAAAAATAGATAACTACGTCCCCCGGCTCCTTAAAGAACTTCGAAGAGGCGGCCCGGCTCCGCGATCTGGTCAAGGCCCTGAAGGAGAAGGAGCTCAGATGCCTGTAAGAAAGAAAAGCGGTCGGCGGATCCTGCTGGCCCTGGTGCCCGTCGTCTACAAGATCATCGCCAAGCTGCTTTTTTCGAGCTGCCGGGTCGAGATAAGCGGGATCGAGATCATGGAGGATCTGGACCGCCGCAAGCAGCCCTATATCGCCGCTTTCTGGCACTACGGGATCTTCTATATCCGGGAACTCGGCCGGGACCGGCCCCTGACCGCGATGGTCAGCGCCAGCGAGGACGGCGAGTATATCGCCCGTTTGCTGGAGAGTTCCGGTTTCGAAACGGTCCGCGGCTCCAGCAATCGGGGGGGGCATTGCCGCCCTGAAAAAACTGATCGCGGCGGTCCGGGAAAGGGGCAGGACCGCGGTTATCGTGGCCGACGGCTCCCAGGGCCCGCCCCTTACTGCCCAGGCCGGAGCGGTCCTGCTGGCCAGCAAGACCGGAGCGCCGATCGTCCCCCTCGGCTGGGGGGCGGACCGCTATATCGCCTTTCGGAGCTGGGACCGGACCGTCCTGCCCAAGCCGTTCGCCCGGATAGCCGTAAAGGTCGGCGAGCCGCTGACCGTCCCCGCCGGCCTGAAGGCGGCCGGGATCGAGGAATATCGCTTGAAGCTTGAGGAAAGCCTCAAGGAAAATTACCGCGAGGTCTGGGGCCGCTTCGGGATAAAGTCTCATTGAGTTCAGTCTGACTCGCGGGCGTGATGGCTCTCGCTATTTTGAGAACAGACTTCTGCATTGGCCTCTATATTTAATATCAGCCCATCAACTGTCCAGAAATGGGAACGAGGGAATAAAAAGCCCACGGGTGCTTCCTTGGACATCATTGACAGAAAGGGGCTGCAAGCACTCGTCTAAAAAAGAAAAGTACGGCATATCAGTGACTTGTGCGGAAGGCGAGAACGTATACGGCCTGACGCGATGATGGCAAATTCCACTTCCTCAGTTTGACAAAACACTCACAGGTCAGCCCGATCCAGAGACGATTTGACCCTTAGACTACCAGCGGTTTGGGCATTTGTCTCAGCGCCAATTTTCTTCCAGGCGGCAAACTTCGCCGGCTGCAGGCGGTACCTGGCAATATTGCCTTCATGCAGGCTTAGCAGTTCGGTTTCGACAATTTCGATAACACGGGACCGGGCCTCGGCAGCCACTCGCTCTTCGGCATTATCGGCGATCCATCTCGCTGCCGCCCCTTCTCGAAACCCTGCCGGACAATACCTAGCCGGTTCTTGTTTCATTCCACTAAAAACCATGCTTTCTCTCGGGCCAGCCCTCAACATGTTGCGGTTCCACCAAATATCGCGTGGGCAAATGGATTTATGGTGTTTGGGCACGCATTTTTTTTCATGGCATAACCTGCCGTTATTGGGTGAATATTCGAAATATTTAGCTCTCAGGTGATCAGTTGGAGTGCTATTTGCTTAAGTGAATATACAAGAATCTGATTATCCCGCCTAAAGGCACTCTATTTGGTGAAAGTGGAATCAAGCTTGCGGACAGATCGTAAAAAAGGCTGGTTAACAGCTTTTTGATAGAAACTCATAAAAACAAAAAGGAGACTTATGAAAAAATTCAAGACGCAGCACGCTTACCTTTTAATTGCGTTGTTGCTAACTGTACTTGTGGCCGGGTGTAGCAGCGGAGATGACGTCGCCACCCCTGTGTCCCCCGACGCCACGTCGGCCCCCGACACCACGGCGCCGACGGTGACTCTTGCCGTTCCTGCTGACGCTGATACCGGTGTGCTTATCAACAGCAAGATTGCCGCGACCTTCAGTGAAGACATGATCGCGACTACGATCACCGAAGCTACTTTTACCGTGACAGGACCTGGTGGTGGAGCCGTAGACGGGGCAGTGACTTACGTTGACACGGCCCGGTCAGCTGTCTTTACCCCCGCCGCTAATCTTGCGGGCAACACCCTGTATGCCGCCACAATTACTATCGGGGTCACGGATCTGGCCGGCAACCCACCGGCAGCAGACCATGCGTGGGCCTTTACCACCGGTACGGTCGTGGATACCACCGCCCCGACGGTTTTCAGCACTGATCCTCTTAATAACGCCACCGGCGTTGTCACCACTAAAAAAATTGCCGCAACATTTAGTGAGCCGATGGACCCCGCCACGATCATCGCCGCAAACTTTACCCTGGCAGTTGGCGTCAATCCTCCCGTGGCGGGAACTTTAGCCTATGCGGGTCAGAAAGCGACCTTCACCCCGACCAATGGTCTTGAGGCCGACACCACCTATACCGCCACGATTGCCGCGGTTCAAGACCTGGCCGGCAATCCTCTGGCAAGTGACTATGCCTGGAGCTTTACAACTGCCGCAACGGTAGCGGCCGGTCCCCAGGCACCAGTACTTGGCGAAGCCGGCAGATTCGTGGTTCTGGCCAGCCAAAAAATCACCACTACAGGATCAGCCGCCAGTGCTCTAACCGGTGGGGATCTGGGCATTTTAGACCAGGCCCGCACTTATTATGCGGGATTTACGGCAGGTGCAGCACCAGGACAACTTGATGAGCTCACGGGTGGGTTGTCATATGCGCACGATGATATAGATCCGGCTTTAATACCTTCACCGTATGCAAGTACTATTGCGTTTTTAAATCAGGTCAGAACCGACTTGGGCATTGCATATGACTTCCTTGCTGCTGACCCGAATCCGGGTATGGCTACCCAGGTTTGCCCAACCCAGTTGGGTGATCTGACCCTTACCAAGGGCGTCTTCAAGACGGCGGCCAATGTATTATTAACCACCGCTCCTCTGCATCTTGATGCCCAGGGCGATGCGGACGCAGTCTTTATCTTTTCGATCGATGGCACCCTTACCGTTGGTGCTCCAGCTGGGGCAATCAGCCTCGATAATGGCGCCCTGGCTAAAAACGTCTTTTTCAGGACAGGCGGCAAAACGAGTATTGAAGCTGGCATAATCTTCTCAGGAAACGTATTTGCCAAGTCAGAGGTAAATGCGCTTACCGGTGCCATCATAACGGGCAGATTGTTTGCGGTAGACGATCAAGTTACCTTGATTTCTAATACCATTACTGCCCCGTAAGTAAGACGTCCCAAACAAAAAAATGTAGCATAAGAAAAAGGAAGACCGCTTTATTCAAAAGCGGTCTTTTTTTGTTTGCCCAGCGTAGCTGGCAAACGGCCTGTTGCAAGAAACTGGCGTCACCCCGATCAGGGGGAAGACAATCCGTATCGCAAGGGCGTTGCTGGTAACGGCATGGTCTGAAGGAAGCGATAAGAAGTGAACGGCACATTGCGCAAGTAAACCTGATTCGGCGCTGCGGGTGGGTAAGCGTGTAACATAGCGCAAAGCCCACTACCTGATCAGACCCGTAGGGTGATTGGGGATGAGTGAGATAAGGGGACAACTATTTGACCGAATCCGGAACATCCTCAACACTTTCCAGGAGGTTGTTAAAATATCTGCGCCCGTGCAAACTCCTCTTGTTGTAGGTGGCCCCTACCTCCATCAGCAGGCCGGACATCTTGTTCTTCATCTGCGTGGCGGTGCGGACCACCATATTCCGATAGCGCAGGATGCGGCGCAGTTCCCACAACTCCGTGGACATCATGGTGCACTCCGGTAACAGGTTCACCCGCAGCAGGTCGGCCAGTTTCTCGGCATCGGCCCGGTCGTTTTTCTTCTTGGCGGCGGTAATCGCCTTGAGCATCTCCGGGTGGGCAACCTTCAGCTCCACCGCGTGCGGCTTGAGGAAATCGTAAATCCAGCCGGTGAAAATTGTCGCCTCCAGGGCGCCCATCCAAGAACCGGGCGATTCGCTCAGCCATTCTCGGAGCACTTCACTATTAGCAGCGACAACTCCTTTCTCAAGACCTGCAAATGATAAATTCCGAAAACCGCGTCTCAAATTTTCGCACTTGACTTGCTGGCATCAGGATTAACTAAAATAGTTATAAAGAGGTGCTGTTTTTAAAATGACAAAGGTAGATTCAAGTTCAAAGTGCACCACCTGAGCTAAAAGCAGGACATGACAGGATTTCTGGTATGTTGAGAAGATCGACCAACTCACAGCCAGGAGGATCCTGCCATGTCCTACAGCCCTCTTACCGAAAAGGAAAGATATGTCATTAGCCATTTACGCAGTACATTTAGCATCCGTGAAATAGCTCGTCGTTTAACCGTTATCATTCAACAATCAGCCGGGAGCTGAAACGAGCAAAGGCTAGATACTCGATTGCTGTTTACTGGTATGACTGGGCGCAACCGTTGGCGCGGGAAAGAGTATGCAAACCTAGACACTTACGCAGGCTGAGCAATTCGCGGC
>JAGXFP010000015.1 GCA_024637225.1 Desulfobacterales bacterium | reverse complement strand
GGTCTCCACGGCGCGGCGAAATTATCGTCAATTCGTCGCGGATGGTGTTATGACCGGTCGCCGTGACGATCTTGTCGGCGGCGGTCTTAAGCGGAGCCAGGGAGAAAGAGAAAATCACGAATACGAAAGTTTCGATGAAAGGGTGTTGGGCGGCGGTGATTTCGTTGACAGCCTAAAAGAGGATTTTCGGTTGCGGGACAAGATGAAGCATGTTGTCACCCTCACGCAACTGTTGGAAATTGTTTCAACGGCATTGACCATTGATCCGGATTTGATCAGGAAACCAAGCAAAAGCAGGGACCCGGCTGCGGCGCGTGGTATAATCTGCCATCTGGCGATATACGAACTAGGTTATACTGGCAGGGAAGTCGGCAAATTTCTCCACCTGGGGCCAACAGGAGTCAGCCTGGCCTCAAGACGCGGGGATAAGATCCTGAAGGCGGATTCGATGCTGTCGGAAAAGATCATGGGAGCAATAGATAAATAGATAACTACGTGCCCCTTGAGCTCTCTGCTCTACCCAGAAACAGAGTTCTCTCTATGGGATATGATCAAGCCGGTTTCTATTGAAAAATGCGATTTACGGACAGGCACTAGCTGGATTTGATAGCTACGATGAATTTCGGATGGCCCATCAGGAATTGGTGAATGACTCTTTGATAAATGGTAACAACTTCCGACAGGCTCAGTGGACTGAAAGCATAGCTGTTGGGAGTGAAAGCTTTCTTGGGGGGATAAAGGTCAAGTTGGGTTTCTTGGCGAAAGGGCGGAGAATCCTTGGAAAGGATGGCGAGCTTCAGTTACGAGAGGAAACCGGAACCTATAATAACGTTTTTGATGGCAAAAAAGAGGATATAGGGCCTTTAAATGCCTACTTTTGGGAAGTTATTTCTTGAATTCCAACTAGTTAGCGTGGCCCGACCCCAGATGCCGCCAGATGCCGCCAGACTGTAGTGTATGACATTTATTCCAGCAATTCAATTTCCTATCTTGTTTCTAGCATGTTAAGTTGGTGTGGAATTATTTTAAAAGATTGGATTATTCAGTTTCACTGAAAGGAAGGCTAATCATGAGAATAAAAACTATACTTAACTGGTTAATTATCGGAGCCATCTTGCTGATAATTTACTCTGTTGCAGGGCATGGTTATGTGAAATTCTATTTTGGCGGGAAAGCTGATCTCATAGAAGCAGCATCGAATTTCAACAAGATATGCAGTGCTAACGGATCATGCCCCACAGCATTTGAGGGTTGGAACAACCGGGGAAGAGTAAGTGATACACTCTTCAAGGATAATATGGTGTACTTCCCTGCCACAGGCGAAGAGGCTGATGATAGCGTCAAAGACAAGGCACCCCAGTCATTCAGACTGGTGTATGGTTTTTTTATGCCCGATCACTGGTTTGAGGTCCAGGGTGGTGTGGGGAAGCAGATCTCGTCAGGATGGAAAAGTCGTTAGGGCTGAAAAAGAGGATAGGATAAGTTGCCGCTTTGCACCAGACACAAATAAAACGGGAGGCCAGGAATGCTTCGATTAATGATATTAATGATCATGACCCTGATTCCCGTTGATGTCCATGCGGGTTGGGTGGAGGAGCGCTGGACAGATTCACAGGGCAATAATCATAGAGGCACTGTCAGCCCGCCGCCAACCTCTAACAATCCAAACCACTCCCCTCCCGGCAGTAATAATGTCGTAACCCCACAGCAGCCCACTACCCGGCAGATTGAGCATAAAGTCAGTACAATTACCGCAGCCGGCGCCGTTCAGTTTAACGCCGGCGATTACGATGGGGCGCTGGATATCTGGATGAAAGCCTATAATTTATGCCAACAGTACGGCATGAGTACCCGGGGCTGTTATGAACTCGATTCACGCATGGTCACAGCAATGGCCTATCGGGATTCCAGAGCGTATAAAGAAAATGAGAAACGGGAGGCCGAGCTGGCAGAGAAAAGGCGTGAAGCTGAACATGCGAAACAACGTGCTGAAGCCAAACGAAAAATACATTCATTACTGGAGGATACCGCTGTGGATTTTGATGGCACCGGTCGCGGCATTGACCTTACGCCAATGAGCAAACCCACTCCTGCCATTGCCCAAAAGCCATCTTCTTCCGGCTCTGACCATCAGGAAGCAGATACGGTTGACTTACGTTTCATGGATCCGGACAAACTGGAAGCGCCAAAGCTGCAGGAAACGACACCGGCAATAAAAGAGCGTGGGGTGCATTATAAAACCGTGCCCCTCCCGGAAGCCCTGTTGCCCAAAGATCCAAAAGAGCGTTTTGCCATGAAGGACTCTGTCACCCATATCATGAAGGCGATTAAAGACGCCAACGGCGATTTGGCCGGGGCTCTGCAAAACATGGATAAGGACCTCCGAAGACATGGTGCGAATAATCAGGCCGCTCAGGAGGCCTATAGTTACCTGAGCGGATTATATGTTTCCGAAATTATTTATGGCGACAAAAAAACAGATCCTTTCAGGGCCAGACAAAATGATAGCCAGGCACTGATAGAGGCATTTTCCGACCTTGAACCTCAAAAAAATGAACCCTTACGGAGTGATGCAGAGGCAATAAAAAATGAGGCTGCCATCCATGACGCCTTCAAAAGTCAAAATGAATGGCTAGAACGCACCCTGGTCCAAAATGGTGGCGATCTGGAAAAATCGTTACGTCTCCTCCGGCAAGAAAAAGAGTCAGGTGCTCGTGGTGCCTACCGTTTCATCCAGGGCTTGGTCGCCTATCACGATATGGCAACAATGAAGGATTAAATTATGAAACAGCTGCTGATCTGTCTTCTCATCTGCCTCACTCTTTCGACCAGTGTTTATGCCAACCCCGCTCTGGACAGGGGCCTTGCCGCTGCCGAGAGCAGTCAATGGGAGATCGCGCTGGCAGCCTTTAACGATGCCTGGGAAGAAGAGCCACTATCACCGGTGGTGCTTTACAACCTGGGGCTTGCCAATGCCAAGGCGGGGAATCCGGTGCCGGCAGTCGCATGGCTGGAGGCGTATCTTGCCGCTTTGCCTTCTGCGACCAACGGCAAGCAGGTAAGAACCGTTATCGCAAAACTCGAAGTACAGGCTGAAATAGAGATGAACAAGTTATTCGAGCGGGCTCTTGGAGTGCTCGCCGCGCTACCGCTTGACAATAATGTCCGCCAGCGCGATGTGAAATGGACAGAAGCGAAATCTATTTCTCATTCTCATGCGACAGTTGGAAAAATGAAGGAGGCCTACAGGGTTGCGGCTCTTTCCCGAAAATTCTATGACCAGATTGGCGGGGCAAAGGGAGGGTATGATCACCTACCTGAAAAAACAGATCTTGATGTAACCTATGCCCTTAGTCTTGCCGAGACGGGAAACTTCACCGAGGCAATGAAACAGGCACGGAAAGCAGGAGGGGAGGACGCGCTGAAAGGAGTTCGCGAAGAGATGATCCGTGGTCCATTCACAAATGGTACATATTTTCGCCAGGGATTGGAAAACTTTCAGGAGGCACCCAGTTATTATACAATTGCCACTGTCGGCCGCAAATTCTGGCTGCAGGGCGATGTGGAGGGGCTTAAATTCCTGGGATCATGGTTAAAAGATAAGGGGGCCGATTACAACCCCGCCCGCGTCGAGGTGGCCCACGCTCTGCTGGGTCTGGGCTACGAAGAGGAAGCGAAAGGGGTGGCACTGGCATCAAAACGCGATGACGAACATGCAGCTGCGAGATTTATTCTCCGGATGCTCTACGAGAATCCGGATCTCAACTCTGTGGCGTGCTACGAACGGGTAACCGGCTCAAGTACCCTATGGCGAATGTTGATGGGCCGGCATTACGCTTTAAAAGGAAATGCATCAAGAGCCAAAGCACACACCTGGATACCCATGCATGAAGCGCGCACTCGATCTCATAAAGTCACTTATACGATGAAATACAACCATGCCTGGGCAGTGGCTTTTGATCATTATGCCGCCAAGGATATAGTCAAGGCCAAGCAGGTCATGATGGACGCAGGGCTGGATGTCCAGTCTTTCCTGATCATTGCTCTCAGAAATGCCGCGACCCGTGATCCTCTGTATGCGGCGGCAATTGCAGCAGCAATGGATTCGACTCATCTTGGCCCGTTTTTACTGAAGGAAACAGCGGATCAGGCCATGGTTGACGGTAAAAAGGGTGCTGCCCGTATCCTTCAGTTCGAGGCCGAAAAACTGGCGGTCCGTCGCGGTGGCAGAAAAGAGATGGTTTCCCGCAACAGGATGATCCAGAGTTGGATCGACCTGGCCCTGCTATATAAGAATAATCGTACATTGTCAGGTCTTGACGATGCTCTCAAACTGTTGGCTGATGGTGGCGAGGTCCCCTTTGAATGGATGAAAGAGAAACCGCCTTTCATTGAAGAATATCACAACTACAGATGCCCCGATGATTGGCTCCGCCCGCCACGATCGGCTCAGGACCCTGTATCGCCGGTACCGTCTAAGGGAGTTAAGGAGTGGTCAGGCTCAACAGACCTTGGCCGGGCAGGGAGTTATATCGGTCAAGCCCTGCTGCAGATCCGGGCCACACGCAAAAAAACAAAAATAGCGGAATAATTTGTGTCTCAGAAATTCGGGACGATGTCTTAATATTTGAAAAGAGCCACCCTCCTCCTCGCAAATTATGAGAAAATTCTACTTTTGAGCACCACTATTTTTCGGGGGGATTACCATATAACGTGGGAAAAATTACGCAAAATGAGGAGCAAGAAAATGCTCAATAAAAGAACCAGGAAATCTCTGCTGTTGACAAGAGGATGTTTCTTTGATTCTCTGCTAGGAAGGCGATTATCCTAAAAGAGGATTCAAGGCAGATTGGAAATATGGATCGGATTTTTGAGATAAAATTGGGAGCGACTTTGCGGAAGAAGAAAGGAAAAGCTGGGGGTCAAGTCTTTGCTTGACTCACCCGGGGTCGGTCTGTCCTGCTAGGTGATTTTCGAGAGCTGTGGGTCAAGTCTTTGCTTGACTCATTCACGTGATGTAATGAAAATTCAGCGACGGGGGAATCTTCTAAGTGATTTGATTTTCGAGAAGGAATTGCGCGAAGAGCTTATCCGAGGTTTTGATATGGTTGCCGAACCAATTGGTGCATTCGTTCAGCAATTCCACCGAAGTTTCGATTTCCCGATAGATGCTCTGGGATATGAAGTCATTTAAAAACCATGTGAAGTATTTGTGCTCTTTGTAATGGTCTTTAAAGCCGGTGTACTTGTGTTTTATCATATATTCTTCTTCTATCAGAAAGTGCCTTTTATGATAATCCTTGAGGAACTTGATGGTATCATAGAAGATCTCTTTGTCTTTTTTGATTTCAATAATTGAGTCGAGAAGCTGATGCATTTTCTCGACCAGCTCCTTATGTTGGAGATCCTGCCAGATCACGCCGTGCTCGTATTTCGCATCCCATTCCATCCGGACCGCACCCGTTAACTTGATATTCGAGATCAATGGCCTAGTTGCAAGCCGTAATAGCCAGTTTTTTCTTAAACTTTTACCAGTGGATCGAAAAGGGGTCAAGCTTCAGTTGAGAAAGGAGGGTGATGTTTTTGCATATCGCGGCAAGGTCGCTCATCCATCGGTTTTGAGGGGCTGGGGGTCTTTGCTTGACTCATTCACGTGTAATGGGAATTGAGCGAGGAGTGTCGAGGAGTGCAGAACGCTTCTCCAGATTATGGGGTATTTCGGGTTGAGCAGGAAGCTGACATCTAATCAATGTGTAGTTCCGGTAGCGACAAGCTGCTCAACTCAGCTTTATGGAAGCCAAAGGATTTCGACTTCCTTTTCCATCTGCTTGAACTCCGGGTCGCCGGTTAGAACCGCGGCTTTATTCTTCCGGCCAAGAGCTGCCGCAAAACAATCCGCATAGGCAACCTTGTATTTTTCCTTCAATACCGCCGCTTCCCTGGTCAAAGACCAGTCCGCATCGATCAGCCGCAGAGGATAACTCGCCAAAAGTTCCATAACCCCTTCGGCCTCTTCCCTCCCCTGTTCACGCAAAGTAATATAATAAATCTCGCCCAGGTTGATCACACTCAGAAATCCCTTGGCCCTGCCCTTTAGAATATCCCGCAGAACCCGCTCGACCAGGTCCGCCCCCGGTTCATCCTCCAGGAAGGCGAGAAGGCTGTAACTGTCGAAGACATAGTTCTTCACTTATCAGCCTCGAACTTCCGATCGGCCAGCAGCGATTTCAGAACTTTCCCCTGGCTTTTAAGGAAACCCCGGCCGACTTCGAGTAAATCATCCGGCAAAGGCTCCATGATGATCTTGCCGTTTTTTTCCTCAACCTTCAGGCGAGTGCCTTGACGGATATTCAGCTTCTTCCGCAAGCGGGCCGGAATGGTAACCTGACCTTTAACGGTGGTGGTGGTAGTAGTGGGCATGATGCATCCTCCATGTATTACCTTTTATTGAAAATGTAATACCAACACCGAATTAATTCAAGTTATTTTACCGAATACCCTGACTTGAAAAGAGTGGAGCTGGGAGGGGGAACTTGATTTATTGACTTAACTATCCAGGACTCCTTAATGACTTTAAAGGCGGGAAGGATATTGATAAGAGCTGATTTCACTCCAATTGATGGCGAAGCGAGAGGTCCAGTCCGGGCCTCCGGAGAACGGAGCCTCTTATACCCCGGGGCAATTGATCCGGTGGTTCTTCAGCTCCGCCCTTTCTTCATCAAAGGTCGAACTTCTCCAGCCGGTAGATCAGGACGTGACGGGGAACCTTCAGGAGCCGGGCGGCCTCCGAGCGGTTGCCGTTGCTTTTTTCGAGGGCCTTGCGGATCAGGCTCTTTTCGACCTCTTCAAGGGAGATGCCTTCATCGGGGATGGAAAAGTCGAGAAAGCCCTTCTCCCCTGCTTCCCCGGCCTGCGCCGTCTCATTCTTCAGGCCCAGAACATCGGGGGTGATCTCTTCGCCGCGGCGCAGGATAAAGCCGCGTTCCACGGCATTCTGCAGTTCCCGGATATTGCCGGGCCAGTCGTAATCCCGGAGGCGGGCCAGGGCCGCGGTGCTGAACCGGACCGAATCGGGCGCCCCTAGTTTTTTAAGAAAATGGCGGGCCAGGGTCTTGATATCCTCGGGCCGGTCGCGCAGGGCCGGGAGGTGGAGGGGGATGACGCTCAGCCGGTAATAGAGATCTTCCCGGAATTCCCCGGCATCGACCAGTTCCTTGAGATTGCGGTTGGTGGCGGCGATCACCCTGATATCGACTTTCTCGATCTTGTCTGAGCCGACCGGTTCAACCTCTTTTTCCTGAATGGCCCGGAGAAGCTTGGCCTGCATATCGAGTTTGAGCTCGCCGATCTCGTCGAGAAAAATGGTGCCGTCCCGGGCCGACTGGAAGCGCCCCTTGCGACTGGCAACCGCACCGGTGAAAGCGCCCTTGACGTGCCCGAACAGTTCGCTCTCGATCAGGTTATCGGGAATGGCGGCGCAGTTAACCGCCACCATCGGGCCGTCCCGCCGGGCGCTGCGCCGATGGATCAGGCGGGCCAGCAGCTCCTTGCCGGTGCCCGATTCGCCGGAGATCAACACGGTCGCCTCGCTCTCCGCCACCCGCATGGCGGTATCGAGCAGTTCGGCCATGGCCGAATTGGCGGTTTCCATGCCCTCGACCCCGCTCAGCCGGTCCACTTCCTCGACCAGCTGCCGTTTCTGGGATTTTAAAGTGGTCAGCTCCAGGGCCTTCCGGCAGGACATCCGCAGGGCCTCGCGGTCGAAAGGCTTGGTAATGAAGTTGAAGGCCCCCTGGGCCATGGCCTTGACCGCCATATCAATGGTGCCGTAGGCGGTAATCACAATTACCGGGACATCGGGGTTGCTCTTCTTGAAGCCGGCCAGCAGTTCGAGGCCGTTCATATCGCCCAGCTCGACGTCGGTAACCACCAGATCGGGCTCGTATTCGGCAAATCCCGCCAGCCCTTCCTTGCCTGAAGCCGCAGTGGTCACCTCGAAACCGGCCGCCACCAGGTTGTATTCCGTCACCCTTCGCAGGCTATCGTCATCGTCGATCAAGAGAATTCTGCCGGCCATTTTATACTCCAGTTTTTTTAAAGCTTAACTATCCGATAAAGCTGAGTTGAGCAGTTTGTCTGCTTTTAAAGCCCTTTGGGGTGCAAACGAAACTTGCCTGTGAGTGTAAGAACTAAATAGATTACATGGCTATGAATCAGACTCAGTTAAAAATTCATTTTCCCCGGTGTTACGTTGATGAGTACTGGATTCCGGCTTACAACATGCCGGAATGACATTCAATACGCCGGGGCGCCGTCATTTCCCGCATGTTTTTAGCGGGAATCCAGAAGTTGACGCTGAGTTTCATACAGAGCCACTATAGATTATTTCTAAACGAGAATACAGAATTCAGGAGTCGGAAGCCAGGGAAAAGCTTTTAAACAGGTCTGAATACCGACTCCCGGCAAACCCTTCGACAGGTCCGAGGTGAGCGGAGCAACTTATTGTATAGCGCTCTTACCGGGCTCGAAGTGTGCTCCAAATCCGTGGCGACGTCACGTCATTGCGAGGAACGAAGCGACGAAGCAACCCGGTATTTTTCTATTTTCCCGGCCGCAAAACTCCATACCCATTCAGCCGACCCCCGGCAGAGTCACCGAAAAGCAGGCACCGCCCTCGGAGCTTTCGGCCACATCGATCCGGCCCCCGAGACTTTCGACGATCTTGGCGCTGATCGACAGCCCCAGACCGGTGCCGTGCTCCTTACTGGAAACAAAGGGTTTGAAAATATCCCGTCGCATGTCTTCGGGAATCCCCGGCCCGTTATCCGAGATGGCCACCACCATCTCCTCGCCATCGAGCCTGATCTTGACCCTGATCCTGCCGTTTTCGGAGAGGACATCGATGGCGTTCAAGATGATATTCAGAAAAACCTGGGACATCTTGCTGCCGTCCACCAAAAAGAGATCCGCTTCCGGACAGGCATCGATATCGAGGCTTACCGATTTTTTACGCAGATACGATTCCAAAAGCCTCGCCACCCGATTTATCACTTCGGTCAGGGGCTCGGGGGGCTGGTCGCTGCCGACCGTGGTCTGTCCCCTGGAATACTGGAGGATTTCATTGACGGTCGCGTTCAAGCGGTCCACCTCCTTGAGCATGATTTCGCCGAATTCCCGTTTGGGATGACCTTCCGGAAACTCGTCGAGAATGATCTCGGCCGTGCCCCGCAACGAGCTTAAGGGGTTTTTGATCTCATGGGCCAGGGAAGCGGAAAGCTCGCCCAAGGCGGAAAATTTCTGGTTGGCGCCCAGCTGGTTCTCCACCTCAAGCAAGACCTCGCTCTCGTGATGGAGGCGCTCGTAAGCTTCCTCAAGCTCCTCGGAAAGCTTGCGATATTTGTCACGGAGCTTCGCCTCCCGGCTGGCAATGAAACCGGTGAGTGCCCCGGCCGCAAGGTAGAGGACAACTTCGACCAGTTCGTTGAGATATATCCGGGGATCGTCGCCCAGATAGAGAAACAGATGAGGAATGAAGGCCACCGAGGAGAGAACCGCGAAAAAGATCCCCCCCCGCAACCCGAACCAGATCGCCCCCAGGACGATGGGGAAATAGCTGAACCGCCGGTAGGCGGCATGATAGACCCCGAGATCGCCGGGCGTAAAAAAGTGGAGGAGGCCGATGGCAATAACAATCAGCAACAGCACCACAAATATAATTTTACGCATGGGAGTATTCATCGGCTTGACCCTTCATGATAGCATAGTTTCCGGCGCTCGTAAAATCGCCGGCGGGATGCGGGACTAGCTGAAAAAAAGGGCAGACGGAAGTGGAAAAAGCAGAAGTGATTTCAAGAGCGGTAATCGGCATTGATCCTGACATAATCAAGGGAAAAATCGCAGGTATAGCATTCCCGGGAGCAGTCGCCGTTCTTGAGATCGATATTGACGCCGAACTCTTTTCTCTTCAGAACCTCGGTGGCGGCCGCCTCGGCCGCGCCGCCAAGGCCGAGTCCGTTTTCGACCAGCAGGACGTCGTCAAAGGCGATATCGACCTTTTCCTGGGCGAATTCGGCCCCGGAGCGTCCCAGGGCGCCGATGATCCTGCCCCAGTTGGCATCCTCGCCGAAGAAAGCGGTCTTAACCAGATTGGAGTTGGCCACCGTCTCCGCCGCCTGCCTGGCCTCCGCGTCGCTGCGCGCCCCCTTTACCCGGATCGTCACCAGTTTGGTGGCCCCCTCGCCGTCCCGGACGATCTGCAGGGCCAGATCCAGAAGAAGCTCGTTCAGGGCGGCCGCAAATTCGGCGGAACCCGCGCTTTCCCCGGTTACCGGACGATTGCCGGCCAGGCCGTTGGCGAGGATGATCACCGAGTCGTTGGTGCTGGTGTCGCCGTCGACGGTGATTCGATTGAATGAAAGGTCGCAACCCTCCCGCAGCATCCGCCGCAGGCAATCGGGCTCGACTGCCGCGTCGGTCATGATGAAGGCGAGCATGGTGGCCATATCGGGCTTGATCATCCCGGACCCCTTGGCGATCCCGGCTATCTTCACGGGCACGGCGTCGACTTCGAGACAACGCACCGCCGTTTTAGGCACGGTATCGGTGGTCATGATCGCCAGGGACACCGCGGCGAGACCGTCGGCGGACAAAGAGCTGATCAGCTCGGGAACCCCTTTCTCAAAACAGGCAAGGTCGAGCTGTTCGCCGATCACCCCGGTTGACGAGACCAGCACCTCCTGCTTATCGACGGCCAGGCCGTCCGCCACCAGCTGACTGGCGGCGATGGCAGCCGCCATCCCCGCCTCGCCCGAACAGGCATTGGCAATGCCGGAATTGACCAGCACCGCCCGGGCCCGGCCCGAGGCGAGCCGCTCCATATCGAGCAGGACCGGGGCGGCCTTGACCCGGCTGGTCGTAAAGACCCCGGCCGCGACGGCCGGGGTTTCACAGACAATCAGCCCCATATCGAGCCGGTCCTTGCCGCGGATACCCGATCGGACCGCCGCCGCCTTGAAGCCGTTTACCTTGAAATCAGTCATGGCGATTATTTCAGGCCGCGCCCTCAGGCCGCCCTTCCGCAGCATTTTTTATATTTTTGGCCGCTGCCGCAGGGACAGGGGGAATTACGCCCGATTTTCTCGCCCTCGCGCCGCACCGTTTTAGGCTCCTCGCCAGCGGCGGCTTCGCCGTGGCGCAGCTCGATTTCCTGCTTGCGCTCCCGCTGCTCCCGGGCCAGTCTTTCAATTTCATCCTCCTCAACCAGCCTGATCAGGAAAAGATTGCGGACGGTCTGCTGCTTGATGGTATCCATCAGGGCCAGGAACATCTCGTAGCCTTCGCGCTTATACTCATTAAGAGGATTCTTCTGGCCATAGCCGCGCAGGCCGATGCCCTCCTTGAGATGATCCATATTGAGCAGATGCTCCTTCCAGTGCTGATCGATAACCTGGAGGAGGACCAGCTTTTCAAGGTTGCGCATATTTCCGGAACCGTTTTCCGCTTCCCGCTTGCGATAGGCCTCTTCCAGATAAACGATGACCTTCTCGATAAGTTTATCGGGGCTCGAAACCCCGGCTATTTCCTCGTCGCTTAACTGGAACCGCAATCCGAAGGTCGAATGGATCTGTTCGTAAAGGCTTTCCCAATTCCAGTCGGCCGAAGGCAGCTCGGGGTCGACCACACCGGCGCAGACGTTCTCGGCCAGATCGGAAACCATATCCATGATATCTTCCTGAACGTCGTCGCTGACCATGATCTCCCGGCGCTGCCGATAGATCACCTCGCGCTGCTTGTTCATCACGTCATCGTATTCGAGAAGATGCTTGCGGATTTCGAAGTTGTGCCCTTCAACCTTGCGCTGGGCGTTCTCGATCGCCTTGCTGATCATCTGGTGCTCAACCGGCTCGTCCTCCTCCATGCCAAGCTTGTCCATGATCCCGGAGATCCGGTCGGAACCGAAAACCCGGAGCAGATCGTCCTCCAGAGAGAGAAAAAACCGTGAGGAACCGGGATCGCCCTGGCGGCCGGAACGGCCCCGTAACTGGTTGTCGATCCGGCGCGATTCATGCCGGCTGGTTCCGAGAATATGGAGGCCGCCCAAATCGGCAACCCCATCGCCCAGCTTGATATCGGTGCCGCGCCCCGCCATGTTGGTAGCGATGGTCACCCGACCGGATTCGCCGGCTTCTGCGATGATCTTGGCTTCATGTTCATGATGCTTGGCGTTCAGGACCGAATGTTTGACCCCCGCCTTGGTAAGCATGTCCGAAATCTGCTCCGAAACGTCGATGCTGATGGTCCCGACCAGCACCGGCCGGCCCGCCTCGTGGAGCACCTTGATCTCCCTGACCACGGCCCGGAATTTCGCCTTTTTGTTTTTATAGATTGAATCGGCGTAATCCTCCCGGATCATCTCGTGGTTGGTCGGAATCGATACCACATCGAGATTGTAGATTTTCTTGAACTCGACCGCCTCGGTATCGGCGGTTCCGGTCATTCCAGCCAGTTTGTCGTACATCCGGAAATAGTTCTGGAAGGTGATCGAAGCGAGGGTCTGATTCTCCTTTTCGACCTTGACCTTTTCCTTTGCCTCCAGAGCCTGGTGCAGACCGTCGCTGTAGCGCCGCCCCGGCAGCGCCCTTCCAGTGAACTCGTCGACAATCAGGACATCGTCCCCCCTGACCAGGTAATCGACATCGCGGCTAAAGACAAAGTGCGCCTTCAGGGCCTGATTGAGATGATGCAGCCACTCGATATTCTTGGGATCGTAAAGATTCTCGATGCCCAGCAGCTTCTCGCCCAAGACCACCCCTTCCTCGGTAAGGGAGAGAGCCCGGGATTTCTCGTCGATGGTGAAGTGGGTCTCTTTTTCGAAGTTGTGGACTAAGCGGTCCACCCGCTGATAAAGCTCGGTGGACATCTCGGAGGGGCCCGAGATGATCAGCGGGGTCCGCGCCTCATCGATCAGAATCGAGTCGACCTCATCGACAATGGCGAAGTTCAGGGGCCGCTGACAGAAATCCTCCACGGCGAACTTCATATTGTCGCGCAGATAGTCGAAACCGAATTCGTTGTTGGTCCCGTAGGTGATATCGCTGGCGTAGGCCGCCCGGCGATCCTGGTCGTTCATGTCATGGACGATAACCCCGGTGCTCATCCCCAGGAAGCTGTAGACCGTGCTCATCCATTCGGCATCACGCCCGGCCAGATAGTCGTTGACCGTCACCACATGGGCGCCGTGGCCGCTCAGGGCATTGAGGTAGACCGGCATGGTGGCGACCAAGGTCTTGCCCTCGCCGGTTTTCATTTCGGCGATCTTGCCCTGATGCAGGACGATCGCCCCGACCAGCTGCACATCGAAGGGGCGCATCCCCACGCTGCGCCAGGCGGCTTCCCGAACGACGGCGAAGGCCTCGACCAACAGGTCATCGATGGTTTCCCCCTTGTCGAGCCGCTCCCTGAACTCAACAGTCTTGGCGGCCAGGGCGGTGTCATCGAGCTTCTTAATCTCGGGTTCGCGAGCGTTGATCGCCTCCACCAGGGGATTGAGTTCCTTTAGAACCCTTTCGTTCTTACTGCCGAAAATGCTGGTTAATATACTTCCGATCATTGTATATCAAGCTCCCTGCTTATATTAGTCGGTCTCGCGAACAAGCGGCTCCGGAAAGCCGCGAAACAACGGACAGTGACGGCCAACTTGCTGCTTTACGGCTGGCCGAATTTGCTGATTTGAGTTTTCATATTTATATTGCCCGGATCAGCGCTTCTTCATTGCAATCCGGAAACTTGGGACATTGGATGCAATCACTCCAGACCTTATGGGGCAATTCACTCTTGTCGACCGGCCGAAAACCCAGCTGGACGAAAAAACCCGGCTGGTAGGTCAGGGTGAAAACCCTGGCCAAACCGAGATCGCGCATATCCTCGAGACAGGCCAGGACCAGGGCGCGCCCAACCCCCTTGCCGTGCTCTTCCTCGACCACCGCCAGGGAACGAATCTCGGCCAGGTCTTCCCAGCAAACATGCAGGGCGCAGACCCCGATGATCCGCGGCTCGCCGTCCCGCGCTTCTTCGTAGACCAGAAAATCGCGGAGCTGATCGTATAAGGAGCTCAACGAGCGGCCCAGCAGCAGCTCCTGGGAGGAAAAATGCTGCAAGATAGCGTAGATCTTCTTTACATCGTCGATGCGAGCCCTGCGGATCATCCCGGTTAACCCATTTCTTTCAATTTATAGCGCATGTCTTCCCGAAGGTAACCATTCCGGGCCGACTTAAAAAGTGCTGAACCTGACAAATATACCGCAGGCGGCCCGACAAATCAAGCACGGCCGAGCAGGCTATTCCCCCGGAACCAGAACCACAAAAGGCTTGATTTTCTCCGCCCTGCCGATGAGGCCGGCCTTATCCCGAGCGCGGTCCAGGCTGTCGAAGCGGCCGACATAGACCCTGGTATAGGTGTCGTCATCTCCAGTCGGCGGCCTGGAAAAAGAGTTGTAGCCCTTCTTTTCCCAGACTGCAACTTCCTTCACGGCCAGTTTGTCGTCCTTAAAGGCGCCGACCTGGACGGCGAAGAAAGCGGGATCCTCTTCGGGCTCAGGGGCAGGCCGGCTTTTCCGGGGGACCATCTTTTTCTTGGCTATCGCCGACAACTCTTTCTTGGCAGCTCCGGTAACCGGCGCGACCACCGCCTGCTCCCCTGGACCGGAGTCCTCCTTTATTTGCGCCTTGGGCTTCAAGGTATCGGACAAGCCTTTGCCGATCCCGGCCGGCCGATATTTAGCCGGGGGGGCCAGGGATTGCCCCGACCAAATCCCCAACAGGAACATCCATAGAAAAACGCAGAAACAAACGACCCCCAAGCCCAGCAGGCCTGACAGGGTAAGCTCGAACTTTACGAAAGCTTTTTTTTTGCTCTTCCTGCTTCTACGCTTGCCCGGGGCCATAAAATCCACTCACATCGTCTCCGGGGCCTTGACCCCGATGAGATTCAAGCCGTTTCGCAAGATAATCCGAATGCCTTCAGCCAGCCAGAGCCGGGCTCTTGACAGCTCGAGATCGTCGGAGATCACCCGATGTTTGTTGTAATAGCTGTGAAACTGGGCGGCCAGATCCTGCATAAAGAAAATAACCCCATGGGGTTCCAGATTCAGGGCGGCGCTTTCGACCAGATCCGGCCAGGACGCCATGGACTTGAGTAAATTCAGTTCCTCCGGTTCGACAAGGCGATGCAGGGGAACCTCGCTCAAAGGGCCGCGATCGACCCCTTTCTCGATGGCCTTGCGGTTAATGCTGGCCAGCCGGGCATGACCGTACTGCATGTAATAGACCGGATTCTCCTGGCTCTGCTGGGTGGCCAGGTCTAGATCGAACTCCAGATGGCTGTCCGCTTTGCGCATCAGAAAAAAGAAGCGGACCACGTCCACGCCGACCTCGTCGACCAGCTCGTCGATCGTCACGAAATTGGCCTTACGGGTCGACATCTTGACTTGCTTGCCCTCGCGCATCAGGGTGACGAACTGGTGGAGCACCACGGTGACCTTGGCCGGGTCGTAACCCAGAGCCGCGACCCCGGCCATGACATCCGGCACCGTGGCGATATGGTCGGCCCCGAAAATATCTACCATCCAGTCGAATCCGCGCTTGAACTTCTCCCGATGATAAGCGATATCCGGCAGCCGGTAGGTCGGCTCGCCGCTGCTCTTGATGATGACCCGATCCTTTTCCTGGCCGAATTCGGTGGTCTTGAACCAGACCGCCTCATCCCGCTCATAAACCAATCCCTTGTCCCGGAGGGCGGCGATCACCTCGTCGATCAGGCCCGCATCGTAAAGGGTGTGTTCATTGTAGTAATTATCGAACCTGATTCCCAGGCGATTCAGGGTCGCATTGATATCGGCAAATATAGCCTGCTCGGCCGCTTCCTTGAAGGGCGTGACGTCGTCGACATCCTTCAGGGCGTCACCCTGTTTCCCGGCCAGGTCGGCGGCGATCTCCCGGATATATTCGCCCTGATAGCCGTCTTCCGGAAAGTGGTGCTCCAGGCCGAGACACTCGAGATAACGGGCCCGGGTCGACTCGCCCAGAACCCGCATCTGGCGGCCGGCATCGTTGTAATAGTATTCCCTGGTGACCTGATGGCCGGTGGCCGTCAGCAGCCGGGCAATGGCATCGCCGAGCACCGCCTGGCGGCCATGGCCGATACTCAAGGGGCCGGTGGGATTGGCGCTGACAAATTCAACCAGAACCTTGCAGCCGGCGCCGACCTCGCTCAATCCGAACTTTTCGTTTTCGCCGCAGACCTCGGGCAGAACCGAATGCCAGACTGCGGGCTTGATGAAAAAATTAACGAAACCCGGTCCGGCGATCTCCGCCTTCTCGACCAGGTCGGTATGCTCGACCATCAAGCCGGCGAGCTGCCCGGCGATCTCCCGGGGATTCTTCTTCTCGCGCCCGCCGATAATCATCGCCATATTGGTGGCAAAATCGCCGTGGGCCGCCTGTTTCGGCTCTTCGACTGCATAGGTTCCGGCTGAGTCCGCCGACCAAAATCCCTGGGCGACTCCCTTGGTAAAACATTGGTCCAGTCTTGCTTTCAAGCGTTTCTTGATCATTTTCCCAACTTAATTATTTATGATTGTGCCGCAAAAACCTCGGCAAATTCAGGTCAAGCCGCCGACGGGCGACAAGCACCGGCCCGGATCTCCAAAGGCCGGCAAAAAGCAGGCACCCCGGAAAGCCGCCGGGAGGGAGAAGGACGGCCGGTTCCCCTCCATCTCTCACTCCTCGTCCAAATACCGCCTTTGATTGCGGCCGCCGAAGAGGCACAATATCTCGTAGCTGATCGTCTCGGACCAGCCGGCAATTTCGTCGGCGGTGATCTCTTCCTGGCCCTGGCGGCCCATGATCACCGCCTCCTCCCCGGCTTTAACCTGATCCAGATCGGTAATATCGGCCAGGCAGGCGTTCATGCAGATCCGGCCCAGGATCGGCGCCCTGCGTCCGCCGATCAGGACCTTCGCCCGGCCGGTAAGCCGGCGAAGATAGCCGTCAGCATATCCAACCGGCAAAACCGCCAATCTGGTCGGCCGGGTGGTCCGATAAGTATGACCATAGCTGATCCCGTAACCAGCCGGGACCTCCTTGACCTGGATAATCCGGGTCTTGAAACTCATCACCTGCTGTAGCCGGAGTCCGGAATCACCCGGTTCCGCCGGAAAGGGGTAGCAGCCGTAGAGCGTGATTCCAGGCCTGACCATATCGAAGTGACTGTCCGGCAGATTTAGAATAGCGGCCGAATTGGCGACATGCGCCGATCCGGTATCGCAACGCTTCCCGGCCCGGGCCACTATCTCGGCAAAACGCCGGTTCTGATCGAGGGTCTGGCCCAGATCGGCCCGGTCGTCGGCCCGGGGGAAATGGCTGAGAATTCCAGCCAGCCTTACCCCGGGCAAATCGCTCAACAGATCGAGCATCTCGTCCAGCTGCTCCGGCGGAATGCCAAGCCGACCCATGCCGGTATCGATCTTCAAATGTACGCCGACCGAGCGTTGATGCCGAGCGGCATAAGCGGAAAGATCGGCAAGGACCTCCCGGTCAAAAACTACAGCCTGCAGGCCGAATTCAATTAGTGCCGGGAAAGAATCCGGCAGAGTTCCGAGCAGAACGACAATCTCGTCGGCAACCCCGGCCCGGCGCAAGCTGATCCCCTCATCGACCTCCGCCACCCCGAAGATTCCGCATCCTTCGCCGGCAAGGGCTTGGGCCACGGCAACCAGACCATGCCCGTAAGCGTCGGACTTGACAATCGCCATGACCTTGACCCGGCCGCCGACCTTGGCCTGGATTTGCCGGTAATTACCGCGCAGGGCGACGAGGTCGATCTCGACCCGGTTATGGGAAGTTGTATAATCACTGCTCGCCATCATTCTGCCCGCAACTTGCCCCGGGAACAGCGGGACCAATGTTTTCGCGCAGCCGGAACCACGCCTTACGACTCGACCATAACAAACTCCACCCCACGGTAACATATATGAGACCGACCAGCCAGGCCTGCAATGAGGAGGCCCGCAATAAACGACCCAGAACGATCATCACCGCGACCAGCAACCAGGTCTTCCATGAATAAATCCCGCCGAGACAGCTGAATTCGCCCTTGGCCAGGATACGATCGATGTTTTTGAGCGCCACCCGATCGAGGATCGCCCAGGACTTGAAGCTGCCGAGAACCAGGGCGACCGGCAAGAGCCATTCCCGGTCCATGGCAAACACGGCCGACCCGCCGCGCCACAGCAGCATCAATCCGATGCAGCTCCAGAGCAGGGCAGCAAGGAAGAGCCTGGTCTTAAGGGACACATCGGGTTTTAATCGGGCTATCATCATGATCTGCTCTCAATAAAAAAAGATTGCGTCGCAAAAAGCACCCTAAAGGGCATAAATCGCCAGCTCCCGTGTTGCTGCAAATTGTCTCGTCATCGCAGCGGACTGAAGTACGCTTCATTCCTCGCAATTCGCGCGCCTTGGATCTGACGATTTTTTCTTAGCCATCCTGCAGACTTTTTGGGAGTTGTCAAAGAAGAAAGACCAATACGGCCCCCAGCATCCCATAACCACAAAGCCAATCCGGCAGAGATCGGCAATGCAGTCAACTCTGCCCCCGGAACTCCGCGCGCCGCCAAGTTTTTCGGCCGCCACCAACGGAGACTTCGGGCTCGGCGGCCGCGTGCCTTGTCACCAATAAAAAAAGGCCCGTCTCCAGCTGAAGCGGAGACAGGCCCATTTTGTGCAATCTGAAAATACCGACAACCGGTTTTTACACCTCGGTTACGGTAATGGCGCCCTCGGGGCAAACTTCAACGCAGGTCTCACAGCCAAGGCATTCGTCCATATTAACCGGATCGGCCTTTCCGTCCGTCAACTCAAAAACCTGAGCAGGACAAGCGTTTACACACTCCTCGTCGCCGGTACACTTATCTACATCTACTTCTACTTGCCACATAACTAAACCTCCATAAAATGTTTAATGATTTTAACAGATTATTTAATAAATATTCTGCGGGCTGTTCACAGCAATGGATCTGCAAATAACAAACATCCTCTAATTCACCGCTGTTTTTTTGTCAATAAAAAAACTTCTCCGCATCCATGATTACCGGCACTTCAAACGATCGGTTGACCTGCCGATGATGATGTCTTAAAGTTGATGGCGTCGCAAAAAGCACCCTGAAGGGCATAAATCGTCAGCTCCTGCGTTGCTGCAAATTGTCTCGTCATTGCAGCGTACTGATGTAAGCTTCATTCCTCGAAATTTGCGCACCTTGGATCCGACGATTTTACTTAGCCATCCTTTTTTTGCCTTTTGCGGGTTTGTCAAAGTTGGTGGCCTGGCCATCTCGTGTTAGACTTTTCGTGGCCTTCTTAGCAGTTCGCGAGTTTATCAGCAGCTTGATGAGAGCGCTAATAACATCCTTGAGGGTTATCTTAAATCCAAAACTTTAACAGAACTATAAACTAAGAATCATTGGCACTTAACGCAAGTTTTCAGGAAACTTCACGATGAAAAAAAAGAAAAACACAAAAGCCCCGAAGGGCAACCGGATTGCGGAAAAGAATGAAGAAGCAATGATCGCCGGAATTCTGGAGGGGAGCCCCGATGGGATCGGGGTGGCAGTGATCAGACTTGAATGCGGCTGCCGCAAGATGGCCGCCGTCGACAAGGAGGGCGAACCGGCCAGCAAGGTTATCGCCTATCGCGATTCGGCTGAGAGCATCTGCGAGAAGTGCAAGAAGGACCACGGCGATTTCAGTCGGGTTACCGAAGCATTTATTGACTGGGTGAAGCCTGAACCGGATGCGGCCACCAAGGAAAAAATAGAAGTCAAGGTCTTGGGGAACTACCCTCAGGCCTGATCGTAAGCGATCACAGGGTACCGAATCTGCTTTGTTATCGGCCTGCTCATGTACACCAGCACACATCGCAGGCCGATGCCTTGCATCTCCGGCACCCTGTAATCGCTTACCGGACCTGAGATTGGCCAATTCTGAGGGGGTTATCCCGTGATCGGTTACGCCTGATCGCCTCGGGACAAGTCCCGATATCTTCGGGCCGCACCGACCAGACCAGGCGCCCATTGAGGAGTGCCCAGGGCGTGGATATGGGTGTAGATGGCCAGAACATTTTTGTAGACCAGGCCATCCCGGCGCCCGGCAAAGCCGACTCCGCGTTCCACGCTCAGGGCCAGCATGCCGGGATCATCCGGCCACTCTTCGATCCGGCTGTAACGGAACTCGTGGCCCTTGATCCTGGTGCCGACCGGGTAAAAGGGATTAGCCGCAGTTACCCGTAGATTGGTATAACCGTGGGCCTGGGGTTTGCGCTTAAGAGTGAAGCTTACCGGAAATATACCGGCCATCAGGTACTTTTGCCCGTCGACCTCCATATCCCTACCAAGATAGATCAATCCCCCGCACTCGGCATAAACCGGCAGCCCCCCCTCGATCCTTTCCCTGACTGAAACCAGAAAAGGTTCATTGGCCGCCAGTGCCCCGGCGCTGGTTTCGGGAAAACCTCCCCCTATATAAAGGGCGTCAACCCCCGGCAATTCCCGGGCGGTGAGAGCGTTTATCTCAACAAGTTCGGCCCCCGCCTCCACCAGCGCCTCCAGGTTTTCCTGGTAATAGAACTGAAAGGCCGCATCCCTGATCACCCCGATCCTGACCTTTTCCGGGTGGTTCGCCGGCATTTGACGGGGAGAACAGCTTAAGCCGACCATTATCCCATGCAGCCTTTCCAGGTCAAGGTGCTTTTCGGCTCTAGCGGCCAAGGCCTCCAGGGCCTGGCCGACCCGGTCGTGTTCGGGCCCGGGGGTTATGCCGAGATGGCGCTGGGGAAATACATCCTCGGACGATCTGGGCAGTGCGCCGATTACCGGGATGCCGGTATAGTGCTCGACCGTCCGCCGCACGATATCTTCATGACGAGCTGTGCCGACCCGGTTCAACACCACTCCGCCAATCTCCAGGCGCGGATCGAAGTTCTGACAACCGGCCACGAGAGCGGCCACCGTCCGGGTGGCCTTGGTGCAGTCCACCACCAGCAATACCGGCAAATGCAAGGTGACAGCCAGCTCGGCCGTACTGAAAGAACCCTCAAGATCAACCCCGTCGAACAGACCCCGGTTCCCCTCGACAACCACATAATCGACCCCGCATATCCTGCTCCGGAAAGAATCGATCATAACCTCCCTGGGCAACAGGTACGGATCTAGGTTGCAGCAAGGCCGGCCGGCCGCCAGGCCCAGCCAGCCGGCATCGATATAGTCAGGGCCTTTTTTAAAAGGGGCGACCTTGGCGCCCCGCCCGGCAAGGGCTGCGACAATCCCCACCGAGACCACGCTCTTGCCGGAGCCGCCGCTTAGTCCGGCGACCACAATCCCCCGTCCGCTCAGCTCTTCGCTGCCGGATATTTTTACGCTTTCAGTCATCTCTTCCTGCTTTCTCTTAGACTATGGTGGACTCTTAGAATGAATAACCAGTCACAATCTCTCATCTGCGTGAACCTACCGCAGATTTAACGCTAATTCAAAGTTTTTGACTATATAATTACATTATGTTAGCTTCTCTCCCTTGCCGTATCCCGTGGCAATGCTTAAATTCCTTCAACTGATGACTCAGGCTCGGCAAGCCCTATATATAGGGAGTCGAATATCTCCCTGGATTCACCAGGCTCCGGACCGACAAACGTCCCTCCCACCCAACTGTTGTCAAGATCTGCAAACTACTGCCGGTGGGACAAATATTAAAGAATCAGAGGATCAAATATGATTGAGAACGCCCAGACCGAAGACCTCCCCAAGGTCATCGCGGAACTTGAAAAGAAGTGTGAAGAGTTGCCGGAAAATGTAGTCGCCCATCATCACCTGGCCGTGGTTTACCGAATGGCAGGCAGAATCGACGACGCTCTACTGGAACTGGAAAGATGTCTGGAGATCGATCCCCATGCCTTCCAGGCCCAGGTTAATATCGGCGCGATTTATTTTGAAAAAGGTGAGTTCGACAAAGCCCGCGAAGCAAATGAGCAGGCCTTGAGAATCTTTCCGGATTCAGCCGAGGCCCATGCCAATCTGGGCATGATCTGGTGGCAGAAAGGCGATGCCGAGCGTTCCATCGCTTCTTACAAGGAGGCATTACGCCTCGACTCCAAAATGGTTACCGCCTGGTCGGGTTTGACCACGGCCCATATCATGGCCGGCAATTTCGACGATGCCCTGGCCGCCGCTAAAGAAGGCGTCAAACTTGACCCCGATTTCCCGATGGGCCAGAACAATCTGGCCGTGGCCCTTTATTACAGCAACGACTTCGCCGGAGCCAACACCGCCGCCATGAAGGCCAAGGAATTGGGCTTCCCGGTTGATCCGCGCTTCCTGGAGGCAATCGCCAAGGAAATTTGATGGCGTTGCGAAAAGCAAGAATCGAGTTTAATTCAGCCCTAAACCAATTCAGTTAAGAGGTACGGTCCGCCATTTTGCGGCTTTTTGCGAATGCGGCACATTCAAGCATGGTCAAGCAAGCAAACATCAAAGTCAAGCCCTGGTGCCCCTTTTGCGGCCAGAACATCGATCCTCCCTTGGAGCCGGTCAATCGCAAGATGGACGAATTCACCGCCGGAAGTTGCCAGTGCGGAGCGGTTTACACCTGTGACCCGACGGGATTCAACGTCGGGGCCGCCATGGTCGAATGCATGGTTTATGCCTGCGACGACAACTGGGATCTGGCCTGGGAATTGACCCCTGACGAAGACTATCTCTCCGGCCGTCTTGACAAGTATGACGAGCAGACTCACCAAATCGTTGAACTTGGCAATCTGGACGGCAGGAAAATCAAGGGCGTCCTCTATTTCATCAGGCTGAGCAAGGATTACGCCGAGCTCAGCAAGAAACTGGAGACCCACAAGCAGGAACAGAGCAATGTTCTGAATCCGGCCTCGGCCAAGCAGGACATTCCTGAGATGGAACCGGCTCGCGATGCCAAACGCCAGAAGAAAAGGGCCAGCAAGCAGGATGTCGAAAGCATGGCTGAGGCTAGCGATATTGACGGCCTGGTCGATTTTGCCTTTGACGACCTGAAAACCCTGCGCTTTCTGCAGAGGCTGCTCTATGTTCCCGATGAAGAAAAAAGATGGCATTACGCCCACATATTGGGCCAGGTCTGCCGGAGATTATCCACCCGCAAGCCCGGAGCGGTCAGCGACCTTCTCCACCGGATGTATGAGGCCTGTACTGATTCCGCCTCTACCCACTGGGGGCTCATCGAATCGATCGGATCGATCATTGCCGCCCGTCCCGATATATTCGGGGGGTTCACCAGGCATCTGTTGATGTTCCGCAATACACCTTCATCACAGAATCATGTCTTATGGGCACTGGGGGCCATTGCCGCCAAACGACCCGATCTGGTTCGTAACACCCCCTTCTACAGCCTGTTTTCCTTTATCGATCATCCCGACCCTGCTACCCGCGGTCTGGCGGTAAAATTATTTGGTCTGATCAACGCCCATGAGGTAAAAACCGGTATCGCCGGATTGAGTGATGACCAGGAGGAGTTAACTATCTATAGCGAAGGTAAACCGGTCCGGACCACAGTTGGCAAGTTGGCCCGTGAAGCCATAACGAAAATGGGAACTGACACAGATGAATGAAATCAAAATGCAGGAAGAGCAAAACCAGGAAGCCGGAAGCGAGGCGCAACAGGATTATGAGGCCGGTCAGAAATACCTGAAAAACGGCGATGACGCCCAGGCGGCAAATGCCTTCCACAACGCTTTAATCGGCTTCGAACGGGAAAATAATGAAAACGGCATTGCCAACGCCTCTGATAAATTAATCGATATATGCGGTGAACGGGGGGAGACGGAAAAAGCCCTGAAGCATCTGGAACGTGCCTATGCTATTTGCGGTAAACACTCGGATCGCTTCAGTCTTTTCAGCTTGGAGCGCAAGAAAGCCGGACTCATCTATCAAAGCGGCGATCTGGAACAGGCAATAGCCCTTTATCTCGATATTTTAGACGAGTACAGCGCCCTCCGCAATCCGCAGGGCTCGGTGGAAACTCTGGAAACTCTGGCTGAAATCTATCTCAAGCAAGAGGAGAAAGCCAAAGCGGCAGACGCCTATCGGCTTGCAGCTTCAATTCACCAGAGTTTCAAACACAAGCAGCACGCCGAAGAATTCCTCGCTAAAGCAGATGCTGCCGAAGCGCGAGAAGAGCCGAGCTGACAACAGCGGCCTTCTATTCCGGGCAAGTGGTTGCCATCTGATTTCTCCTCTAATCTCTCGGCTGATCCATATTGCCCTGATTGTCAAAAGCACCTTTTGCGGATACACCTACAAGGCAGGAAACGGTCAATCCAGCCGCAATGTACAAAAACCGCGCAAGCTACCTGACTCCTCCATCCCCCCCAACTTGATCTTCATACAAGCACAACATCGCCACGGATGAAAGTTTCTTCCATAGCCACCATGGGGCATATCGGCACTCAGGCGGTTCCATATGCTTACTACAACCTAGATCTTCCAGCCGTCCGTGGCCGCCCCACCAAACCCTTTGTCATGGCGCTTCCCGAGCCGCTACCTGCTGTGTAATCCAATCCAGAGCCGGACTTCCGCTAACCCCTCCCCGGTTACGAAAGGGGGGGGGAGACCCTTGTTTCCTGCAATATGTTCGGCCCTTCAGTGAATGGCCGGTTTATGGTTTCGCTGGTTCCTGGTCGCTCATCCCGGAACTTCCCGATAGCGAATTACCCATAAAAAAAAAAACGCAGGGGGTATGAAGCCCCTGCGTTTTCAAGAATGCTATTCAGGATGAAACGGTTTTTTTCTACTTCTCTTCATCCTTGGCACGCCCTTTAGCGGCGTACATGGTGGTGCTGCCGCTGGACCAGAAGGCCATCTTGCCTTCCTTGACCAGCTCATTGGCCGCGTTCTTAACGGCACGCGGCTTGGAGTCAGGATCACATGCATAGAAATCCTTGACGTAAAGCTGGGGCTTAGGAGCATTGGTAGCCTTTTCCAGGATTGCCGCTTTCAGTTCTTCTTTACTTAAAGCCATAGTGCTTACTCCCTTGTTTAGAGTTTATTTAATATGGCTAGTGAATTTAAACTGGGTGCTGGTTCTCCAGGTATCATAAGCCAGACGGTAATCGTCTACGGACTTAATGGTAAAGGGAATACCGGTAACCTCGAAGAATTTCTCCCAGCCGATTCTCTCGGCCCACTCGCCAACACGCTCGTACTTGCGGGCATTTTTAGCATAGACTTCAAGAATGTTCTTAATCGCATCAACAGTCTCCGGCCAACGCGGCGGAGTGTTGGGCAGAAACGGAATGACCAGTTTGGAAAACTTCGGCATTGACTTGGAGTTGGAGACCTTGCCGCCAACCAGAATAGCAATACCGTCACCATCCGGATCAGCCAGGGGCAAGGCAGGGCACATGGTGTAGCAGTTACCACAGAACATGCAGCGCTCGTTTTTAATTGCTACAGCCTTGATCTCCTCACCGGCGGAGTTGGTACCCTTGGCCGGCCTGATCGCGCCAAGCGGACAGGCGGAGACGGCCAGGGGAATCTCGCAGACAGCGCTGATCTGATCGTAATCGATCATCGGCGGCTTACGGTGAACACCGAGGATAGCGATATCCGAAGCGTGGACCGCACCGCACATGTTCAGGCAGCAGGCGAGAGCGATCCGCACCTGGGCGGGCAAAGTCATGCTGGTGAAATAATCGAAGATCTCATCCATTACCGCTTTTACGACACCAGAAGCATCGGTAGCCGGGGTGTGGCAGTGCATCCAACCCTGGGTATGAACAATATTGGTAACACCGGCACCGGTACCACCGACCGGGAACTTGTTGCCACGGCTCTTAAGGTCATCCATCAGCGGTTGAACCTTATCTTTTGAATCAACCATGAATTCCACGTTGTTCCTGGTGGTCCAGCGCAGGTGGCCATCGCAATGAGCATCGGCGATGTCGCAGAGCTCACGGATATGCTCGACACTGATCAACCTGGCGGCGCCAACCCTGACGGTGTAACACTCGTCACCGGTCTCGCTCTTGTGCATCAGCACGCCAGGTTGCAGGATGTCATGGTAAAGCCATTTGCCGTAGTTTTTCTTGACCACGGGCGGGAACATCTGCTCGAAATGGGGGGGACCGATATCAGTAATCCTGTCGGCCATTGGATTTTCCGGATCGTAACCCATAATAAAACCTCCTTATATGTATAACATCAATTCTTGGATTTAAATCAATTAAACAAACCGCCCACAAGCAGGCGAATTATTGGGCATGACGTTTACGGAACTCAACGACACTACGATCCCAACCACCTTCGACTTCGTCCTCTCCCCAGAAGACATAAGGATTGGAACGGGGCTCTTTAACGTGCTGGGGAACGATGTCTACTTCCATTACTTTCAGGAAGGTCGGCAGGCCGACCCGCATGATGGTCTCACCGACACGCTCGCGGTTCTTACCAACTTCCATCCACCAATCCCAGATCTTCTCGATTACCTCGATAACTTCCTCGAAGTCATTTTCGGGATCGACCTTGAGAAAGGGGATCGTCATGGTCGCAAACTGGGCGCCATCGAGAATCGGGGCCTTGGCACCGACGCAGATGGTAGCGCCCTGCTCAAGGCCGGGGCGCAAGGCACGCGGCATAACATTGATGCAGTGCATGCAGCGGGTGCAGTTGGAGTTGTCAATCTGCAGCTCCTCGCCTTTCATCCGCATGCAATGGGTCGGGCAGAGATCGATAACTTCCTTTTCGATATCGAATTTACCCCAATCGCGGCCGGCATGGGCCCCGGCATTGGAAGCAAAATCACCATTGACATAACCCTTGACGGCGCTCTGATCAATCCGGATATCGTCTTTCCAGGTCCCGAGAACAGCAAAGTCGGAACGGGCAATCGCCGCGACACAGTCGTTAGGGCAGCCGGAAAATTTAAATTTAAACTTGTAGGGGAAAGCCGGACGATGGATCTCATCCTGATAATGCATGGTCAGATGATGGCAAAGGGCCTGGGTGTCGATACAGGAGTACTCGCAACGCGCCTTGCCCAGACAGCAGGAAGGGGTCCGCAGGTTGGAGCCGGAGCCGCCGAGATCCCAGTTAAGGTCATGGGTCAGGTCCCAGAACAGGGGCTCGAGCTGGTCAGTGGTGGTACCGAGCAGTACTAGATCGCCGGTGGAACCATGCATATTGGTCATGCCGGAACCGCGTTTTTCCCAGAGGTCGCAGACCTGGCGAAGTTTCTCGGTGGTGTAGAACTTACTGGAAGGCTGGTTCAGACGCACGGTGTGAAAGTGGGCAACGCCAGGATACTGCTCGGGTACGTCCGAATAACGGCCGACTATACCGCCGCCGTAACCGAAAACACCGACGATGCCGCCGTGTTTCCAGTGGGTAATCCTATCCCGGAAGGATAGCTCCATCTTGCCAAGAATATCCCAGCATTGAGGGCTCTTCTCAGCCTGCCTTTTCAGGTCGGTGACAAAACTCGGCCACGGACCACTCTCGAGTTCATCAATCATGGGAGTGTCATGCTTCGGCATTTCAATTCCTCCTTAAAATAAATATATTTTTGCCTTAAAAACCCTTATCCCAGCGGGATCATGAAACCGGCTAAACCACAGCCGGGACAGTCTCCTTATGGGAAAACAATTGTGAATGACTATTCAGAAAAAATTGAATCTATTCGCCAACCCCTCCTTTGTCAATAAAAAACATAAGCGAGCAATCGTTAATATATAATCGTCAAAACCGAGGCAAGCCCGGACCATTCGGGAAGGAGACCAAGGTCTTGCCGCCAGATGTTTCCACCTTTTACTCAATCACATTGAGCCGTCGCGCCCACCTATCTCCGGTTCATTACATGAAGTGGCAGCATTGACAGTAAACTCTTTAAAAGATATTGTCGGATAATGAGGAATGTAAAGCAATAAATATCAACTTATAAATTAGAGATAATCCATGACTACTGATCATATCGTTATTATCGGCGGCGTCGCCGCCGGTCCAAAAACCGCCTGCCGACTGAAAAGGCTTGCTCCGGAAGCCCGGGTAACCGTCATTGACCAGGATAACCTGATCTCCTATGGAGGATGCGGCATCCCCTATTATGTCTCGGGGGATGTTTCGGATGAAAAAGAACTGCGCAACACCAGTTTTCACATGACCCGGGACGAATCCTTCTTTCTGAACGCCAAGGGGGTGGAGGTCATGACCAGGACCAGAGCCCTGGCCATTGATCGAAAGGCCAAAACGGTCCGGATCAAAAATCTCGACACGGAGCGGGAGGAATCGCTATCCTACGACAAGCTGGTGCTCGCCACCGGTAGTGAACCTTTTGTGCTGCCGATCCCCGGAGCCGAACTGCCCGGAGTTTACACGATCAGCGACCTCCACAAGGCGATCGACATCAAGGAGCAACTAGCCAAGGGCCTTGTCGGCCGGGCCGTGGTAATCGGCGGCGGCGCGATCGGCATCGAGATGGCCGAGGCCTTTACCGATCTCTGGGGCGTGGAAACCTCCCTGATTGAATTTATGCCGCAGCTGCTGCCCAATATCCTCGATAAACCCTTTGCCGACATGGTTGCCACCCACATGCGGGAACATGGCGTCAAGATCCATCTTAACGAGGCGGCCCAGTCAATCGAAGCGGATGACCACGGCCGAGCCCGCAAGGTAGTCACCGCTAATCGGGAAATCGAAACCGACATCGTCGTTATGGCCGCGGGGGTAAGGCCCCGAAGCCGGTTGGCCCTGGAGGCCGGTTTGCAGGTCTCTAAATTCGGCATTGTCGTCAATGATCACCTTCAGACCTCGGATCCCGACATCTACGCTGCCGGCGACTGCATTGAAATAACCCATCTGGTCACCGGCAAAAAAAGCCTGGCTCCGATGGGCTCCCTGGCCAACCGCGAGGGCAGAATCGTCGCCGACAACCTGGCCGGCCTGACCAGCACCTTCGAGGGCTGGATCGGCAGCTTCATCATGAAGGCATTCGAAATCTGCGCGGGCGGCACCGGCTTAAGCCTTCAGGCCGCCAAAGCGGAAGGGTTTGATGCGGACGCCGTTATCTCCGCCCAGTCTGACCGAGCCCATTTTTTTCCGGAACAATCCGTCATCCCTCTCCAGATGGTTTTCGACCGCAAAAGCCGCCGGGTCCTAGGGATCCAGGGCTTCGGCCCGATGGGCGACGCTGTCCTGGCCAGGATTGACGCGGCGGCAGCTCTTATCGCCAAGGGCGGCACCATTGATGATTTCTCCAAACTGGAAATGGCTTATGCCCCACCCTTCGCCACCGCCCTCGACGCCCTAAACGCCACCGCCAATATTGCCGACAACAAAGCGGCCGACCGGCTCCGGACGGTCGCCATCGACGACTTCATGGTCTGGATGAATGAGCCCGACACCAGGCCCGACTGGCTGGCCCTGGACATCAGACACCCAGCCGAAACAAAAGCTTTCACCGAAAAGTTCGGCGACCGCTGGCTGGCAATTCCCTATATCGAGATCCGCAACCGTTACCGGGAAATCCCGACGGACAGGAAGATGATCATCATCTGTGACGCCGGCACCCGCTCCTTTGAAACTCAGTGTGTCCTCGACCATCAAGGCTTGAAAAGCCTGGTGCTGGGCGGCGGCTTCAACTGCGTAAGAAGAATAGGCGCGGCCTGGTGGCCCTCCTGAGAATAGTGAGTGAAGAGTTGAAGAGGTAAGGGAATGAGGGCAGGCAGAGGCAAAGGCGATCTCCTTCACTTGTCATTCTCAGCCGAGAAGTCATTTTTATTGGGGTTTAGATTGACCGGAATACTCCAGCAAAACCTTATGCAACCAATAATCTTAAGGACAAAGATGATTGCCGGCAAAGAGAAAAAAACAATTCTTCCGTTGATTTTCTGCTGCCTGATTGTTTGGGGCAATCCCGGTTCGGTCCGGGCGGACAAGCTGGACATCAATACGGCAACAACCGATGAACTGACCTCTTTACCCTACATCGGTAGCCGCAGGGCCGAGATCATCCGCGATTGCCGCAAAGCACAAGGACCTTTCCAGGATTTAATCGAGCTGGAGGCCTGCAAGGGAATAGGCCCAGACACCTTAAAGGCGATGCGGAACGATCTTCAAGCGCTTGGCGGGGAAACGGGATCGACTCCTTCCGCCCCGGTGGGCCTCAAGGAAGAAAAAACCAGCCCACTAAAGAGTGCGCCCGGTGACATCCTGATCCTCGCCGACTCGGACTACTTTCCGGCCCTGCTCAAAAAAATCCGGACAGCCCGAAACAGTATCGACTTGACGATGTTTGTCTTCAAGACGACCAATTCCTCTAATAACCGGCCGCGCCTGGTGGTCGAAGAATTGCGGGCCGCCGCCAGCCGGGGCGTTAAGGTCCGGGTCTTCCTCGAAGAATCGGGCTACGACAAGGGGCTCAATGAGACAAATCGCCATACCGCCGAAAAACTCCGGGGAAAAGGCATCGAGGTCTTTTTTGACTCGCCGGGAATTACCACCCACGGTAAACTGGTAGTGATGGATCATCGCTATTCTTTTGTCGGCAGCCACAATCTCACCCATGCCGCCCTGACATACAACAACGAATTGTCCTTACTGATAGACAACTCGGCTTTAGCGCAAACCTTGACTGCATATATGGAAGGCATTGTCAGGCCAATAGCGATGACGTTGCAAAAAGCACCCTGAAGGGCATAAATCGCCAGCTCTCGCGTTGCTGCAAATTGTCTCGTCATTGCAGCGTATTGAAGTACGCTGCATTCCTCGAAATTCGCGCGCCTTGGATCTGACGATTTTTGCTTAGCCATCTCATGTATAGTTACGGCGCAGCAGACCGCACCGTGAAAGCGGCTTCAGCCGCGAATGGTGGCGGCAGCGAAGGACATCAAACAACGCCGATTACCCGATCGAGCAGCTCTTCCTCGACCTGATCGGTAACGACTACCCTACCGATCTCCACGGGCAAAACAAAGAAGGGCCGGCCGCCGACACTCTTTTTGTCGGTTTTCAGGTATTCCTTGATCCCGCGGCGGTCATAATCGGAGGGGATCTCGGCCGGCAGCCCGTATCCAACGATCAGCTCCCGAATTCGCTCGGCACTCTCCCTCGCCAGCAAGCCTTTACCCACCGCCAGTTCATTGGCCGCCACCATGCCGACGGCTACCCCCATTCCGTGGTCAAGCCGGTATCCGGAAGCCGCCTCGACCGCATGGCCAATGGTGTGTCCGTAGTTCAGAATGCGGCGCAAATCGGACTCCCGCTCGTCCGCCGCCACCACTTCGGCCTTGATGGCACAGCAGCGGGCGATGACCTCCTCCAGCACCGACAGATCCAGAGCCATGACTGCCTCGCGATTTTCTTCCATGTATCTGAAAAAATCAGCATCCCAGACAACACCATATTTTATGATCTCGGCCAGCCCATTCAACAACTCCTTTGCAGGCAGACTTTTCAAAACCAGGGAATCGATATAAACGCACCGGGGCTGATAAAAGGCCCCGACCAAGTTCTTACCCTCGGGGATATCCACCCCGGTCTTGCCACCTACCGAACTGTCCACCTGGGCCAGCAAAGAGGTGGGGACCTGAATGAAGGGAATTCCCCGCATGTAGGAAGCGGCCAGAAAACCGGTTATGTCACCGGTCACTCCGCCGCCCAGGGCGATCAGCGCGTCTTTGCGATCGACCCCGAGCCTAGCGAGACGGCTGGCCAGATCGGCAATGGTGCCGAGATGCTTATGAGACTCCCCCCGAGGAAAAGATATCAGCTCCGAGTCCAGACCGGCGGAGGCTAGAGAGTCTTGCAGGTGAGCCCCGAATAAGGCGGCTACCTGATCGTCGGCCACGACAATGTAACGCTTGGCAAAATTCCTGACCGCCAGGTCGGCGCCGATCATTGCCAATTGTCCCTTTTGGATCAGAATAGGATATGAACGGCTGCCCAAACCTACCGTAATTTCCCGCATCAAATCACCTTTTTAAAAAATGCTGAAGAGATTTAAAAACCACTTTATCGTAGAAGCAATAGTTAGCAAGAAGCTTGACATCGCTCCTCGGACTGACGCACAATGATTACATAACATTACTAACCGTTTTCAGGAGGGATATCGTGGCACCGAATAAAGAACGGAAAGGTTCCGATAAATACCTCGAAAAAGCCGGAACCGCCATCGGTAAATTCCTGGGCAAATCACAGGCCAGATTCGAAAAGGTCACCAGACAGGCCCACAAAACCACCGAAAAATTAGTCGAGACCATAGTCACCAGGAGCGGGCAGGAGACCCAGGCGACCATGGGCAATATCCCAAAAACAACAAACTACGGAGAGGAGCCGACAGAAGAAATGTCAACGCCAAGACTAAGACCCATTAAAAATAAACCGATCGAAGAATCCATCCGGATTCTTGGAGAAGACATCATAAACTACCTGATCGACAACGGCAAAACCACTACCGCGGAAATGATGATGGTCATGGAAAAACGGCGCCGCAATCCGGCAATGATATACGGTGCCATAGGGTGGCTGGCCGGGGAAAACCGGATTCATATCACCCGAAACGGCCAGAACCTCTCCTTGCGCTGACCCCTCCTTTCACCAGGCAGCAGAAGAGAACTGCAACACCAACGCGGCGCCACAGGAGTTAAACAGCTCCAGTCACAGCGCGCCGCATGGAGTGTCTCTCTGTCAAACTCGCAAAAAAAGGGAGATGCCTCATCAAGGCATCTCCCCTGCTACTCGCTAAAACTTATCCGGTAATAAAATCTACATCGTATCGCCGGAAGCGGCGCCCTGCATCTTGACCTCAACCTTCTCGGTCAGACCCTCGTAGTACTCGCGCAGGATGACCAGGACTTCCTCGCGTCCAAAATGATCCGGAATCTCGGCACCATCGGAAAGGGCTTTCCGCAGCTTGGTGCCGGACAGGATAACCCGCGATTCTTTCTTGTGGGGACAGGTCCGCAGAGAAGCCATGCCGTCACATTCGGTGCAGTAGAAGGTCCAGTCGATCTTCATCGGCTTGCACTGCAGATCCTTGCCGGCATCACCGGTGGTCGGGATCCGGTCGAAGATCTCCTGAGCCTCGAACAGGCCGTAGAAATCACCGACACCGGCATGGTCGCGGCCGATCAGCATGTTGTTGATCCCGTAGTTCTGACGGAAGGTGGCGTGCAGCAGGCCTTCCCGGGGTCCGGCATAACGCATATCCAGAGGATAACCGGCCTGGATGACGTTGTCCTTGACGAAGTGGTGCTCGACCAGACAGTCAATAGCCTTAACCCGAACTTCGGCGGGAATATCGCCCGGCTTGAGGTTACCGATCAGGGAGTGGATCAGGACGCCGTCGCAGACCTCGATGGCGATCTTGGCCAGATACTCGTGGGAGCGATGCATGGGGTTACGGAGCTGCAGGGCGGCAACGTTCGACCAGTCGCGCTCCTCGAACATGGTGCGGGTCTCGGCCGGGGTCAGGTAAACCCCCTTGTAGTCGGCCGGATACTCGCCTTCGGAAAGAACCTTAACCGGACCGGCGATATTGAACTCCTTCTGGGCCATAACCATCTTAACACCGGGATGGTCTTCCATGGCGATTTTCCAGAAAACGTCGTCGGCGGACTCTTCGCCCTGGCCCTTGAAGACTTTCTCACATTCCCATCTCTTTTCCACATCGGTCATGGCGTACTTCTCGGTGACCTTCATGGTGGCATAAGCTTCACCGTCTCTTACCAGGGCGATCTCGTCACCCTCTTTGATCGCGTCGGCATCGGCGGCGGAAATATCAAGAGTTACTGGGACCGGCCAGAAAGTACCATCGGCCATCTGGAAGTTCTCACAAACGCCCTTCCAGTCCGCCTTCTTCATGAAACCATCAAGCGGGCTGAAACCGCCGGTTCCCATCATGATCAGGTCGCCTTTGGCGCGGGCGCTGATCTCAATCTGCTTGAGACCTGCGGCTTTTTCTTTTTCGGCTTCCAGTTCATTGCCGTGCAACTTGCAGCAAACCAGACCTTTACCACCGTGAGGAGCAACTAATTTCGACATGACAACTTCTCCTTGTTTGAATTTATTATATAAATGAATAGAGCTTCAGAAATTTAAAGTATAACTTTATAAAGACGGGAGTGGCAATTGTCAAGTTATAATTATTGCCTTCCCACGCCAATAGCGCAAGCCGCCAGCCGACCCTGACAGCCCCCAACAAAAACTAGTCGAACCGGTCCGCGGATCCGGTTTATTCGTACTTTTTCACCCGGCCTATTCGTTCCCGGCCCGATCGGAGGACAATGATGGCCGGCAGAATAACTTGATCGCGATAATACTCACCTCGTAGAGGACGACCAGCGGGCCAGCCATAAGAATCTGGTTGACCACATCGGGTGTCGGAGTAAGGATCGCCGCGATAATAAACGCAATCAGGATCGCGTATTTGCGATTGCGCTTGAGAAACGGGGGATCAACCACCCCGAGTCTGGCCAGAAAGACCATTAAGACCGGCAATTCGAAAATGAGTCCGAAAGAGATCAGCAATCGGATGCTGAGGGAAAAATATTCATTGACCGCCGGCATGGCGCGGAGATACTCGTTGGAATATCCCACCAGGAACTTGAAGGCCGGGGGAAAGACCAGGGCATACCCGAAAAAGGCTCCACCCAGAAAACAGACCGAGGAAAGCAGGATAAAAGGGAACAGCGCTTTCTTTTCATGATGATAGAGCCCGGGGGCGACAAAGCGCCAGATCTGGGCGAATATCACCGGACTGGCCAACAACACCCCGCTGACCAAGGCTAATTTCAGGTAAAAAAAAAGGCCTCCTGATAAGAGATGAAGATCAGGGAGGATTCTTCGGGCAGCACCTCGAAGAGCGGCTTGAAAAACCAGTGGCCGATATCCCTGATAAAATAGTAGGAGACACTGAAACCTAGTCCGATCGCGGCCAAAGAGACCACAAGGCAACCGCGCAATTCGGCGAGATGTTCGGTCAGGGATTGTTGTTCCAGATCTTCCATTTGCCAGCTCAATCGGTTAAAAATCAATTATTTTCGCGAAGCTTCCAGAGCGGCGAAATCCGCTTTATTTTCTCGATTGGCAGCTCGTCCCAGAAGATCTCGACCGCCGGGGAAAAATCGCCTAGTTCCACAAGCCCCTCCGGGGTAAGGACTTTGGCACATGTGACATCCCAGCGATCCCCGGGAATTTCTTCGATGATTCTGTCGGAGTCACCAAGGGCGCCAATCACCTGAAAATTGGCAGCCACGCCGCCCATTTTTCCCAGGAGGGCGACGGCAAGGTCGAGGAAACCCCGCCCATCCCCGAGATGCCCGCCACGTCGGTCGACAGCCAACGCTTCGCCGACGAATAGAGAAATGGCCAGGGAAGCAATATCTGCGGCACCAAGTTTCCTGCCGTGGCGGGCCAACCCCTTGTAGGTCACGGCCGAGACCAGCTCCTTAAAAGGGATCCGGAAGGGTTTTAGCAGGTAAAAACCGTCATTAAGACCCGCCGCCGGCATAATCAACTCCTTGCCGTCAATCAGGGCATTGACCCGGGCCTGGCGCAGCAGCAGGGAAGGATCGAGAAAGATCTGCCGGCACTGCCGATAGTCCGGTGAACGCCGAAGATTCTCCGCCAATTTGCCCTGCACGGCGATAATCCGGTCCTCCGCCTGTTGCGGGCAGGCGATGCGCAGTTCTTTTTTAGTCAAGAGATTTGCCGCCCGGGGAGAAAGAGAGCTGCTGCAAGGGAGAGGGAAAGCGGAGACGCAAATAGAATCCGCCATCCAGCCGGGCCAACAGGGTATAGCCAGCCGGCGCAACAGCTTGGATGTTCGGATATTTCAAGCAGGATGGCGCCGCGGCAAGTCCAATCAGCCGCGTCGTCGCGCGTTTTTGTTCCTTCGGAATTGCATATGCGCGGCCTCACTCTCAAAAATACACTGCTCCTTGCATCCAAAAGGGTTCTGAGCAATCCGCCCTTGAGGGCGCTTCACGGTGGGGCGCTTATCGAAGTTTTTGCTTATCCATCCCCTGGATTTTCGCGAATTCAGCAAATAAGGAAGATACGCCTCAATCCCGGCTTCAGTTAATCGCGGCAGTGGTTATCCCCAGGCTCCTCTTTTGGGCGAATCCATACTCGACCAGATGCTTAATGTCATCCCACATGGTCACGCTGCCCATAAGCGCCACGGTCAGTTCATCTTCACCCCGCTTGAATTTGCCGACATAGGTCTGTCGAGCCGCCTTGGTATATCCGGTCTTGCCGCCCGTCGCTCCATCTATCTGCCACAGGGCCCGGTTATGGTTACTCAACAGTTTACCGTAACCGGTTTTAATCTTGGTGCGGCCGATGCGATCGGCAAATTCCTCGTTCTCCATGGCCCGGTTGAAAAGCACCGCCAGATCTCGCACCGTCGAAGTCTGACCCGGAGCGGTCAATCCCGAGGCGGTTTTGCAGACGGTTTGCGTAGCCCCCCAGGCCATGGCTTTGAGGGTCATTAATTTTGCAAAAAGGCTTTCGGATCCGGCAATTTTTTCGGCGAGGGCGACACTGGCATCGTTGGCCGAGGAAATCAGGACGGCGTTGATCATATCGTCGGCCCGATATGACTCGCCGTTCCGCAGATAGATCTTGGATCTCGGCATACCTGCGGCCCGAAGGCTGGCAACCACCAGATCTTCATTTTCCAAGGACTGAATGGCAATCAAGCCGGTCAGGATCTTAATGGTGCTGGCCGGTTGATCGGCGCGATCGGGTTCATGGGCGTAAATCACCCTGCCGGTATCGGCATCCATGACAATCGCACTTCGCGAGGTCAGGTTTTCCCGCAATTGATCCTCGGTCTGCAGAAAGGAAAGGCCCTCGGGGGGGCGGCGTTTGAATTGCTGGGCGGAGGCAAGATCGACCACAGGAGCACGATAATCATACCCGGAGATCCTGGCATCTTCCGTGCCGGGTTGAAATTTATGGATTGTAACCAGATTGAGAATCGGTTTGCGACCGCTTACGGCCTCGGCTTCGGCCGCGATAGTTGCCGCCGTCAAGAGGATTGCCAGCAGGACCATCGGGAGGGGAAATATTCTTTCCATCAATTTCATAGTAAAGTACCATGCCCATTAGTTGAATAATAAATGTCGTCGCAATCCATCACTGCGCCAGGTCCGAATCGGACCCAAAAAGTACGCTTCATCAGATCCTAGCAAATATATAAAGAGGCAATCAACAAAAATCAATGATTTTATCAAACAAACAACCATCTAACTATCCGAAGACATTAGATTAAAATCACTAAAAAACTGTCAACTATACTTCATGTTGTGTATTCAGATTGCCTAAATCGCGGATATACACAAGTATCCACAAACGGTAATATGCAAATGACTACTTTGGATTTTTCGAACATAAGTCCCGCCGGGGCTCCGGGAAAGTGTTATTCGGCGGTACCGGCCGAGATCGAATTCTTGAAAGCGCGGATGATCCTCCACCAATCCGAGATCATCCACCTCTCCTTCAATGAAATTCATCATCAACAGGCCTTGGCAATGCTCGGAAAATTAATCCCGAATGCGCAACCGGCGGAACTGCCGACCGCAATCGAGCACACCAGAAAACTTGTCCGGCAGCTTTTATCCCCTGTAGCAGAAAGAACGGTAGCCGATTTCGAGACAAACCCCTTCCTTAAAAACGCCACAGGCTTCCAACGCCGGGTGTGGCGGCACCTCTGCCGACTCGGCCCCGGTGACACAATCACCTATGGCGAACTGGCAGCGGCCGCCGGGTCACATGGAGGAGCAAGAGCGGCTGGCAATGCCTGTAACCGCAACCCTCTGGCCTTGATTATCCCCTGCCACAGAGTCGTGGCCGCTAATGGTCTCGGTGGTTTTGCCGGAGATTTAAGGATCAAACGGAAGCTGCTGGAACTTGAGAAACAAGCGGTCCGGAATAACATGCCCGGCATGGACAACCCCACCTAATAACTGGCATGGATTCGACAGTTGAAATAAGCTCGGAGCAAAACTCCCAAGGGCGGCAGGTTCGGGGAATTACTCAGGAAAGCCAATCGAACAGTTTCCGATCAGGCTCTTCCGGATCCAATTGCTGATCTGTCTTCAACTCCCCTAGCATCCTCGGATCGAAAGTCTCAATGTGTTCCTCGATTATCTCCAGATTCCGCCTGACCTTGTCGATTAAACTCACTTCGGGATACTTGACGGTTATATCATAAAGAAGCTGCCAGGACTCGCGGAGATACGAACGCTTGCGCGCGTCATCCTCTTCCTTGCGGGCCTGCACGAAAACAGTGGCCGACCTGCGCCTCATCTCAACCGCAGCGTCCTCGGCCGCCCTCTCGATATTTACCCGGGCCGGCACATCGTACTCGGTGTTGAGCAGATTCCTGAAGGTGACAATGGCCTCGTCATACCTCTTGGCCTCCAGCAGCCACACCGCCTTATCCCACTGGGCCGAAAGAGTTTCCGCCAACGTGGCCTGCTGCTCCTGCTGATATGCCGCCTCCGCCTGGAGGAAATTATCCATGGCACTTTGAACCATGCCGTGCACCGGTGCGGGAAGATCGTTGGACAGCAGTTTTTCCAGTACAGCCCGGGCCTCGACATAGTTGTGATCGGCACTTAAGTTGTCGACATGGTCCAGGCGACCGGCGACCCATTCCCTGATCGAATCCTCCATTCCCATTAACATCTGCCGGGCCTGCCCCGACAAGGGACTCTCCCGGAAATCCTCTTCCATTCTTTCGACCAGTTGCCGGATCCGCCCGGGAATATGGCGGCCGTCAAAGGATATATAGCCCGTGAGAACCTCCCGATACAAAGGAAATTCCCTGGCATTATCATCCACTTCGCTAAGCAGGGCAAGCTGACCCGCTACCCAGCGGTCGTCACCCCCCCTTGATTCGAAATGCTCAGCCAGGATGCGGTAATTGCCGCGGGCTTTGGCGAGCTGGCCGGAAGCCAGGTTAAGATCGGCCACCAGCCGGCGCAATTCTCTCCTTTCGGACGAGGGCAGCATGCTCTCCAGGGTGGTGGCGAGTACTTCGGCAGCCAGATCGAACTTTCCGGTTCGCAACAGGGCAAGACCGTACATTTTAGTGGTATGGACGCCGACGGCCTGCTCCGGCTGAGAGTCGATCAGCGCCCCAAATGCCTTGATCGCTTCCTCATAACGTCCTTCAGCGGCATACCTGGCCACCATGGCCTCACCCTCTGGTATCGCATTATCGTCAGCGGAAAGGGAATTATCCCAGCCGCCAACCAGGGATGCCCCGGCAACAAAGACCTGATCGCATCCCCCTTCCAGAAAGGAAATATCCTTTTGATAAAGCAACCACGGATCAACCACAATCTGTTCAGCCTTAACGGCAGGATGGTCCTGGACCAGCAGGGCTTCCATCAAGACACTGTATTCATCGAACATTTCTTCGACAGTGGCCAGACATTCATGCCACCGGTCCGGCATCCGTTCTTCCAGGTCAACTTTCTCAAGTTGCCGGGCGAGAGTCTCCCAGCTCGACAACTTAGCGGCATAAATCGTCATCCGTCGATCGACAAACGGTACGCTCGGCAAGACCAGAATCCTTTCGGTTCTGATCACGGAGCCGCCCGGCTCCTGCGGCTCTGCCGGCCCCGCGGGTTTACTGGTAAACTCAAAATCGGTCAGCCCCTCCTCACCCCTCCCCGGAGTCCTCTCCCGATCTTCGCCCACACCATCGGCAACCGATGGAACAGCCGGGGAAGCCGACCTGATTCTTTTCGGCGCACAGCCGTTCAACGTCAATCCCGCAACACTTACGGTGATTATCCAGAACAACAGCAATCTTCCCATCTTCATCCTGATCACCCTTCACTCTCCATCTGCCAATAAGGCTTGTAAAATCTGCCCGGTTTGAGACGTCCGCCGCTGGTCGGTTCACCGAATGTAACCACGGAGGAACCGGTATTTTTCCCGATACTGACCACCCCGCCACGATTCGAATCAACCGGAACCTCAAGCTGCCCGACCTCGGGATAATAAAGGGGGAATTCGATCTGATCCGCAAAGGAGACATCGACCAGGTCGAGCCTCGAAGCATAGTCGTTTTCCAGGAGAATCCGATTGGCGATTGTGGACCACAGCGGCAATGAGCCGCTCGCCCCGGTTATATGAGTCGTGTTTCTGACCATCGGTGCATTATCATCAAAACCTACATATGTTGTCAAAACATATCCCTCCGGCAGGGCAAAAATGCCGTTTTCACCGACCCCCGGAATCCCGCCGGCAAAACTGGAGTTGGTAAAACTGTTGGCCGTCCCCGTTTTGCCGACCAAGGGGACATGGGCCTCGAGTTCGGCCAGCTGTCTGTTTCTCTGGGGATCCTTGCCGCGCAGCCGGACATTGCGGTAGGCATAGCGGCCGGTTCCGTGCTTGATGACTTTTCTCAAGATATCGCTGACCGCGATCCTCACCTCAGGGGAAATCACCCGGGTCTCGACAGACTCGGGCACGTAAATGATTTCACCATCGCTGTTTTCGATGTGCTCGATAATCGCGAGTTCCGGGCCACTCTCGGGTCCGCCATAATTTGTAATGGTACCGGTCATAATACTGCCGTAGGCCCGGGCCACATCATAAAGACTCATCACGTTTGATCCCAGCGGGAAAGAGAGAACCGGGTCCAACTCGCTCTCGATACCGATAGCCCGGCACAAGCCGATCAGATATTGCAGGGAAACCATGATCTTGAAATCGCGTACCTGGTAAAGAAAATCAGGATCATAAGAATCAAGCGCCCGCAATTTTTGATATTCCCGGCTTAAAGCGTTATCGATCAATCCCACTGTCCGGGCGGAAAGGGCATTGTCGATTACTATCGCGTCCCAGAATTCATTCTCGCTCTGGCTGCTCAAGACGGAGCTGATCGGCAACTGTTGATATCTATAGAAAGAGAAGAGCTTAGCCGCCAGCTCTTCCCAGCCGACCATCTGCCACTCCTCGGGAACCGGAAGCCGCTCCTCGGAAACCGGATTGTCATCGTCCCCCGTCTCAGGCAGGCCGAAGACCTCGTCCCGGTCGAAATAAATATAATCGCCGCTGAGCCGATTCCGATAAAGCCGGGTTTCTTCGTCTTGGCCGGGCTCCATGCCGCCGGCGGCAAATTCATACAAATCGGCGCGCAGCTCGCCGAGTTCCTGGCGTTGCCTGTTCAATCTCAGGAAATTTCTTTTCAGAATCTCCTTTCTGAGCTGAGCCTCACCCTCTTTCCTCGAATCGGCGACGTCCTCGACTTCGGTTCCCTCTTCATCAACCAGCCCCAGATCCAGATCTACTTCGGAGTAATAGCGGGCGAAATCGCTACCGTAATGAAGTTTACTGACAATTTCATACTCGTCGAGACGACCGGCGAAAATCAGATCCGGCTCGAGTTCGGCGACCGCTCTTTCATAGGCAACTTCATAATAGGTTTGGTTGTTGATAACAATGCCCAGTTGATCACGGATTCTACGGCGATAATCCGATGATGATTCCGCAGGCAGCCTGCCAAGCCCCAGGAAATCGACAACATCCCGGAACTGGCCGGGGTTTAACCGGTCGCCGAGATGATACAACAACCAGATCGTCGCCAGATTCTCGGAGTGGACCCCGGCCCAACTCATCGAAACTCCCGAATATGGGCTCTGGTGATCCGGTCTCGGGAAATAGGGCTTGCCCTGATAGACGAAAACATCCCGCTCGTTATTGAGGACATCGACACTGTTCCAGCCCAGTTGCAGCGCCGCGCTGTAGACCAGGGGTTTGACCACCGACCCCATCGACCTCCGGGCGGCAATGGCCCGGTTGAAGTAGCGGTTGTCGTTGCCGCCGACAATGGCCCTGATTTGCCCTTTTTGCAGGGCCAGCACCCCGCCCTGAACCAGCGGATACCTCTCGAGATCCGCAATCAGTTGACCGGTCTCAGCCTCACTCTCCCGAACACTCAAATAAACAAGATCCTCGACCTGCAGCCTGGTCAGCAATTCTTCCAGATCGCCTTCGTGAACCTCGGTCCACCGGTGCTTCTCGTACTTGACCAGCGGAGTCAGCAGGTTCATCAAGCCCTTTTCGTCGATATACAGATCGCCCGATTCATTGCTCGATCCGGAGAGGGTTACCCAGACCTTGGGCCGCGGCCCGGTTTCCATTCTTACTATTCTGCCGAAATGGAAACTTCCCGGGCCGCGGTCGTGATTTCTTCTCTTGCGCGCCTCCAGGTACTCCTTCTGCACCGATTCCCTATCATAACCGCGCAACCGCACATCAAGACGGGAAAGCTCCCTGCGCAAAGCGGTAAAGCTCTCCTCCTGGAGGTTTTTCTCAATGCTGGTAACAATTTTTACTCCCGAGGTGGCGACATTATCGATCCCATGCTCCTTGAGGGCCTCGACAACCTCCGGCGTCTCCAAGGCCTCCTTGACCATATCCATTATCGTGTTGAGGGAGAAATACATCTTACCCTGTTTGAAGGGGATCTCCCGGGCAATCGTCTCATCATAGATCCCAGCGGTGAGCAGCCCATTATTGAGCATCTGCCGTAAAACGTATCGGACCCTCTGCTTCGCCCTTTCCCGGGCCAGCATCTTGCCTTTGTCGTCTTTCTTGAGGAAGGGATTGTAATAATTCGGCCTTTTCACACTTCCGGCAATAAAAGCGGCTTCCAGAAGATCAAGCTCTTCGGCCTCTTTATCGAAGTAATAGCGGGCAGCCACTCCGAGACCACGGCCGTTGCCGCTCACATAAAATTGATTGGCATAGAACTCAAGGATCTTTTCCTTGGGATAATGATATTCAAGTCGCAGGGCAAAGAGCAGTTCCTTCAGCTTGGAAATGATGGAGCGGTCTTTGCGCTTGAAAAGATTCTTGGCGGTCTGCTGGGTAATTGTGCTGCCGCCCTGGACCACCCTGCCCGCCCTGAGGTTGGCCCACATGGCTCTTAAAACGCCGAGGGGGTCGAAGCCGTGATGATCGAAAAAATCACTGTCTTCCGCTGAAATTATGCCGTTGATGAAGTCACGGGGAATTTTTTCGAAGGGTATGTATTGCCGGTGGGAAGTCTCGAAGAAAACTCCGATCTTGGTCTCGCCGCCGCTGTACATCACCGGGCTTTCCACCGCCAGGATCTTCTCGATGCTTTTTTGACGAATCTCCCCCCCGGGCGCAAAAATCACCGCCCAATAAAAGAAGCAGTAGCCGGCCAGCGCGGCCACCAGGCCCAACGCCACCATTAAAAAGGAAAGTCTTTTAAACATAATCCGTCTGTATTACCTGGAGAGTGGATGTCGGATTTGACTTTAATGAATTCAACGAACCTATTAGCACAACCTGAATTCCTTAATTTAGTCTATCGATGTCAAGCCCAATTTCAACGACGCATGATCCACGATTTTGCAAACAAAATCAAGTCAGAACCTTTCGGTTTCTTGCTCGTAATGAAAGCTGAGACCATTTTTTTGGGGGGAGTCATTCAGTTCGCACGGGATCGGGATCAAGCTCGATAATCACTTTAAAATCCGGTTTAAAACTTATTGATGTATTCGCCAAAAAACACAGGATGGCTAAGCAAAATACGCCACGACGCAGTAAACCGGATTATATGCCCCTTTGGGGTGCTCTTTTGACGCCATCAAAAATATATCTGATTACCACCGAACTTCAGCCAGTTTAAGGAGACGTTGTGGCATCGGCGCAGTTCTTATTGCTATGTAGGTGAATCTATTGACACTACTGTCCGGTTATAACTAGTTGAAATCAAACATCAATTTATAAGGACTTGCCTTTTCGTGTTTTACAGGTGGAGGATCAAACAACTCCCATATATTTTGTCTTTTAAATAGATTTAACTGCAGTAATCGTTGGATT
>JAGXFP010000014.1 GCA_024637225.1 Desulfobacterales bacterium | reverse complement strand
TGCCAAATTGACCCCCGATGAGGCATTTTCCCGGGGTCTTGAGGAACTAAAAACGGCTGCCTGAAAGCCGACAGTATCAACAACCACGGGGCATTGCTTATTTCACACCTCAGGTTGTCTCACTAACCCCGACCACTTTATTGATTAGGGCAAGCTGCCCGAGCGCCGGCACGATTCGGGGGAAAATTGCCGGCGGCCCTGTTTCAGGTCAATAAAAAAGATCTGGTATTTTCATGATTCGATGTTATATTCAGTAACTGTTATCAATTAGTAAAGTTTATCTTCCAGCAAGCGGACTTGCGTCTCGCTACCGGGATATTGAGGTCAGCAAATGGGTACGTTAATTCTAAACCTAACGCTTTTAGCCACTTTGGCGCTTTTAGCCGGTTGCGCCACCATCACCCGCGGCACCACCGAAACGTATAAAGTCACCAGCATTCCTGCCGGGGCTTCCGTTAATTTCTCCACCGGCGAAAGCTGTACAACGCCATGCGAGCTCGAAAGGAAGCGCAATAAACCCTTTCTGGTTAATATCTCCAAGGAGGGCTACGAGCCCTATGACATTCAGGTAACCTCCGAAACCTGCGCCGGGACGGCAAAGACAACCGTAGCCAACCTGGTCATGTTCGGCAGTGTCCTCTGGTGTTCACTTGATGCGATTCTCGGTTCGAACCAGGATCTCACTCCCAATCCGGGTGTTGCGAAGCTGGTGCCCGTTTCGGGTGTCGCGAAGCTGGAACCCGTCTTGAATAATTCCGGCGGTTGAAGCCGCGATCAGGCGCGTTTGCCCACTGTCCAACCTCAAGCCATGACGGCTACAGGTCCTTTTCCCTTAGTCGAACTGTAATTTTCTGTGATCGGGGAAGAAATTGCCTCCCCATCCCCCGCCTTTCAGGGCGCCGGGCGCCGATTCACGGATTCAGATATAAAAAAGCCCGGGATCGAAGAGATCCCGGGCTTTTTTTACGACATTTTCGAACGAAGCAGGGGGCTGCTTGATCAGTCCAGTTCTTTCATGATGTCGGCGTTGACTTCATCGATGGACTGTTCACCGTCGACGGAGATCACCTTGGTGGAGCCTCCCAGGGACTTGAAGAAATTGACGGCGGCCATGGTTCCGGTTTTGTCGTCATAGTAGATGTCGTGACGCTTGTTGATCGCCGTATCGTCCTGATCGTCCGCCCGGGTCTTAAGTTCACCGCCGCAGACCCGGCAAACCAGTTCTCCGTTCTTTTCTACCGGCTTAATGGCGTCAAAGGCGATGTGATTGGGATGGTTATTGTCGTTGACGCAGAGGCGGCGTCCGGTAATCCGCAGTTTGGCCACTTCGCGGTCGAGGACGATCTCGACGACATAGTCGATATTGATGCCTTCGTCTTTCAGGGCCTTGGCAAGGGTTTCGGCCTGAACCTTGTTGCGCGGGAAACCGTCCAGAATCCACCCTTTCTTGCAGTCATCTTCCTTGAGGCGGTCAAGGATCATCGGGATGGTGATTTCATCGGGTACCAGATCGCCGCGGTCAATATACTCCTTGGCTTGTTTACCGAGCTCGGTGCCGCCGCCGATGTTCTTGCGGAAAATCGCGCCCGACTCAATGTGGGGCAGATTGTATTTCTTATGAATAATCGCTCCCTGAGTGCCTTTGCCGCTGCCGTTGGGGCCGAAAACCAAGATGTTCATAGTTGCTCCTTTCTGGAATTAAGGTTAGTGAAATTTATGGTATTTATCCGTAAACTGATTTGAAAAATGCGTTATCAACCCGAAAAGCGAGTATAAAATAAATATCGGACCCTGCCAATAGCTAACCTTATTTTAATGGTTTGCCCGGATCTAGCTGCTCGGCAGTCCTTCTCGCGTGCGGGGGGGTAAAGCTGTTGAGCAACTTGTCTGCTTTTATATGCCCTTTAGGATGCAAGCGAAACTTATGCACTATGGGTGTAGGATATGTTATGCTTTTTGGGCGAAGGGTGGTTTATCGATCATCTGCTGACATGGGCTTCCCGATGTGATATGAGCTGGATGCTGCATAGTTTATGTTTGATAAGTTCACAAAAAAATCAGGGGGATGGCTAAGCAAAAGTTCCCAGAGAATAATGGAGCGCACTTCGATAAGTTCAGTACGAGCGGTAAATCCATAAGTAGTTCCGCTCACCCTGAAACTGTCGAAGGGTTTTCTGGCTTTTTGCGGCGCCATGAGCATCAGAAGTTTTTTGGGAGAAAGCTGGATGCGAAGATTGCTGTTCATTGGAATTTTGTTCCTGGCGATTCTCGGCCTGGGTGTCTTCGGTTACATGCTTATCGACGGGGCCGGCTTTATTGACGCCCTTTATATGACGGTGATCACCATCACCACAGTCGGCTATGACGAGACCTTTCCCCTGAGTACCGGGGGCAAGCTGTTTACAGTGTTTCTCATCCTGATCGGGGTCGGCTTTGTGCTGTATGTCTTCAGCAAGATGACCGGGGATGTTATCGAGGGGAGATTGCAAAAAACCATCGGGAGAATGAAAATGAAAAACAGGGTGGCCAAGTTAAGCGACCACTATATCGTTTGCGGATACGGGCGGATCGGCAAGGTTATCTGCAGGATTCTCGAGGAGAATAACCGCTCATTGGTGGTTATCGAGAAGGATCCCGATAAGGTCGAGGATATTATAGAAGCCGGTTATCTCGTCCTCGAAGGGGAAGCGGCCGCCGACCAGACCCTGAAGGAGGCCGGCATCGAAAAGGCCAGGGGGTTGATTGCCGTGGTTTCCTCCGACGCGGATAACGTCTATATAATCCTCTCCGCCCACGGCATAAAGCCGGAGCTGTTTATCATGGCCCGGTCAAGCGGCGAGGAAGGGGCCGAGACCAAATTAATCCGGGCCGGGGCCAACAAGGTCCTGTCGCCCTACTTTATCGGCGCCACCAGAATGGCCCAGCAGCTGGTGCGGCCGACAGTTATCGACTTCATCGACCTTGCCGTGCACGGCGGCGAGCTGGGACTGCGTCTGGAGGAGATGGTGGTCCGGGAATCCTCGCCCCTCGCCGGCCGGACCCTGATGGATTCGGGGATCAGAAAGGATCACGACCTGATCGTGGTGGCGATCAAGCGGGAGCATGGCGAGATGATCTTCAATCCCAGTCACGCCACGGTGATCAATGCCTCCGATATCCTGGTGATGCTGGGCGGCCAGGATAATATCAAGGCGCTGGAAAAGCAGCTGTAGCGGGGCCGGTTTTCCGGTTCGCTCTTTCCAGGCGAATCAAGTCCAGCATCTCCCGGACCGCCTGGTCCAGGCCCACGAAGATCGCCCTGGCCATGACCGCGTGGCCGATACTCAATTCCTCGATGGTCTCAAGGGCGGCCACCCTCGGTGTGTTGAGATAGTTAAGGCCGTGACCGGCGTTGACCCTCAGTCCCGATTCATAGGCTTCTTCGGCGGCGGTGACGATAAGATCGAATTCATGGTCCGCTTCGGCCTCGCTGGCCGCATCGCTGTAACGGCCGGTATGGATCTCCACAAAGGTGGCGCCCGCTTTTTTGGAAGCTTCGATCTGTTTCCATTCCGGGTCGATGAACATCGAAACCGGGATGGCGGCCTCCTTCATCCGGTCGACCACCTCCTTCAATCTGGTCAGCTGACCGGCCACGTCCAGACCTCCTTCGGTGGTCAACTCCTCCCTCTTTTCGGGAACCAGGGTGATCATATCCGGTTTCAGGTCGAGGGCGATTGCGATGATCTCATCGCTGGCCCCCATTTCCAGATTGAGCTTGGTCTTGACCAGCTCCCGCATCAGCCTTACATCGCGGTCCTGAATATGGCGGCGGTCTTCCCGGAGATGGACGACGATGCCGCCGGCTCCGGCCAGTTCGCAGATATTGGCGGCGGTCACCGGATCCGGTTCGTTAATCCCCCGGGCTTCGCGCAAGGTGGCTACGTGATCGACATTGATGGCCAGATTAACCATGGCGTTTCTCCTTTCCTGGCGTTTGAGGTTATCGATAATCTTATTTTCTTCGGCCAGCATGATTTCGGCCTCCTCCGGTGATCTCTCATGATCGTACCCGAGCAGGTGGACGAAGCCATGGATCAGCAGCCGTTCAATTCTTCGGTGGCAGGTAATTTTTTTCAGCCCGGCTTCGCGTCGTGCCGTGTCGACTGAAATGACGATGTCGCCTAGCATGCCGGCGCCGCCGGGCTCTTCCCCCGCCGACATGGGGAAGGAGAGCACGTTGGTCGCTCCGCTTTTCCGCCGGTAGGCCCGGTTCAACTCCGCCATGTGTTTGTCGCCGGTCAGCAGGATGCTGAGCTCGGCGTTGTCCAGACCATACTGCCCGAGCAGCCGGGCGCCGGTCCTCTCCAGGGATTCAAGACTTACCGGCAAGGCATCGCCCGCTTCCGATCTGATCAATACCGGCATGGCCGAATCCTCTTAATAAAAATAGCCCGGGTGATCATGTTTTGTTGCCGGTGGTCTTGCGGGCGTCCGTGTCCCTTCCGTAGGCAAGAATTATCTCCTGGACCAAGGGGTGGCGGACTACATCGGTTTCGTTGAAAGTCGCGAATGATATCCCCTTGATTTTTTTAAGGATCTTCATGGAATGGATCAGACCCGAGCCTTTGTCAGTCGGTAGATCGATCTGGGTTATGTCGCCGGTAATAACCGCCTTGGAGTTGAAGCCCAGTCTGGTCAGAAACATCTTCATCTGTTCGCGGGTGGTGTTCTGGGCCTCGTCGAGGATAACGAAGGCACTGTTAAGGGTGCGGCCCCGCATGAAGGCAAGGGGGGCGATTTCGATGGAGCCCTGCTCGATGAGGTTCGAGGTCTTCTCGACCCCGAGCATGTCGTACAAGGCATCGTGGAGCGGGCGCAGATAAGGGTTCACCTTCTGGGCCATGTCACCTGGCAGGAAGCCGAGGCGCTCCCCGGCCTCTACGGCGGGCCGGGCGAGAATGATGGTTTTGACCTCTCTGGCGGTAAAGGCGGCCACGGCCATGGCCACGGCCAGATAGGTTTTGCCGGTTCCGGCCGGGCCGATTCCGAAAACTATATCGTTATGGCGGATTGCCTCGATATATTCCTTCTGGTTAATACTTTTGGGGGAAATCGCCCCCTGATGAGCCGAGATAAACACCTGATCCTGGAAGATTTCCTTGAGATCGGTGGTGGGGCTTCTGCTCAGAATCCTCAGGGCATAGGCAATGTCCCGCTGATAAATGGGCAAACCTTCCAGGATCATTTCATAGAGTTGTTTCAGGCCGCTTTCAACCAGTTCAAGATCATGGGACGGGCCGCTGATCGCCAATTCCGTGCCGCGAACCTCTATTTTAACCGCCATGGCGGTTTCGATCATTGCCAGGTTTCGATTCAGTTCGCCAAAAAGGAGCCGGGCTGCTTCGTTGTCTTCAAAACTAAGTTTGCGCGTGGCCACATCTCTCCTTCGTTCGCTCAAAAAAAGATAACCTTCAGCAGCACTTCATCTTCGGACGATCGGCCCGGCTTAAGTACACGAGGTACGCGGCGCCGGTCCGCTTGTCCAAATCCGCACCACTGCTGAACGGTTACAGTCCGGCGGTTGTGGTGCTTTGGCGACCGCCCCGGTGAACGGTTACAAAAAAGGAAAACCGGACGTTCCACCGGAACGCCCGGCTTAAACCGGCTGGGAAATTGGCCAATCCTGAGCGGCTTATCCCGTGATCGGTTACGATCATTGCGCTTTTTTGCTCTTCGCCTGGTCGATCATCTGCTGAATTGCCTGGGGAGAGCGACTTTTAACCTTGCGGCCGTTCACAAAGAGACTCGGAGTGCCGGTGACCCCCCCTTCGACCCCTTCCCGGATATCCTGGTTAATTTTAGCATCGATCGCCGGGTCTTTCAGGCTTTTTAGAAAGCGGGGCATATCGAGGCCGAGTTCGACCGGAATCTGGCTCAGCGCTTGCTGGTCGAGCTTCGTTCTGCTCGGCGAAGTGATGTAGGAGAAGAGCTTGTCGTGAAACTCCCAGAACCTGCCCTGTTCGTGGGCGGCCATGGCGCTCTCGGCGGCAGGCCGGGCCATGTTGTGACTGCGCAGGGGGAAGTTCTTGAAGACGATCTTCAGGGTGTCGGGATTTCTTTCGAGCAACTGCTCGAATAACGGCCGAAGCCGCGCGCAGTAAGGTCACTCGAAGTCGCTGAATACGGCCAGCACCACCGGGGCTCCGCTCTTGCCAAGGTAGGGTGAGCCTTCATAGTCGAATTGGGCGATGTATTCGATCAACAGTTCATGGACTCTGTTGTCTTTGGTGTTGCCCAGGAAGACCCGGTCACCGGTGCCGTCGGCGGACAATGTACTCATGGCGGGATCGACCTTGATCGAGTCGATCAGCTTGGCATCGTTATCGTAAATCGCCAGGGTGCCTCCCTCCGTGAGAATAAAGGTCCGGTTGCCGTCCGCGGTAACCTGGATGGCAAGGGGAGTTTTTTCTGTTTTTATAGTATTTCGGGTTTGCCAGTCTACATCCGCCGTCGCCAATCCCGGTAGAGCAGTGGCGGCGAGCAGGATGAGCAAAATGGAAAAAACGGTAGTTCTTTTTCGCATAAGATATCTCCCTGTGCTGATGATGGAAAAGTTAGAGTCAATCAGGCTTAGTATAGTATAGGCCGGAATGGCGTCAATACCTAAAATTATAGAGGGGTGCTATTCATGGATGCCCTGGAGCCCGATTGCCCCGTAAAGTTCGAAATATCAAGTCCGCAAGCTCCGGCGCGGGAAGTCGTCAAATCCTGATGAGTTCGCAAAAAGTCTGGATTGCTATAATGTCATTTCGACCAACGGGAGAAATCTTAATAGTTCCAATTTGGTTGAAGAACAAGATTTCTCACATGCCTTCGAAATGACAGCTTTTTTCGACTTTTTACGAATTCATCAATCCTTTATTTCAAAGACCTGAATCCGTGACCGTTCGAGAACCGTGCAGATGCAAGGCGGCAACGCCGTTGGCAATAGTAATGGTATATCATCGAGTTGCCAACACGGTATCCCAAGAGCATTTCCTGCGTGGCGTACCCCAAGGGTTCGGTTCAATCCACCCTTGAGGAGGTTGAGCCGGCAAGGACCTCGGCCAGATGGAGAACCCGGATCCCCGGGTCGGCGAGGCCCAGATGATGCCGGAGTTGGATCAGGCATCCGGTACAGGTTGTGATTACCAGATCCGGCTCCGCGGCCAGAATATCTTCAATCGCGCTTTCGGCGATGCGTCTTGAAAGGTCCGGGTGGGCAAGATTGAAAAGTCCGCCAAAGCCGCAGCACTTTGGGGAGTCCGGCATCGTCACTAGCTCGACCGCCGGCAGGTTGTCGAGTAACAGGCGGGGGGCTCTTTTCAGCTCGGCCCGGTGGCGAAGATGGCAGGGGTCGTGATAGACCGCTTTTTTCCCGGAGGCGGCGGCCGGATTTTTGGGCACGATTTCCGCCGGAGCTTCTCCGTTGATCAAAAAAGTACTGAACTCCCGCAGCCTTGCGGAGAAGGCTGTGGCCCGGTCTCGCCACCGGTCGTCTTTGGCCAGCAGTTCTGGATAAGCGGCCAGGTGGCTGAAGCACGATCCGCAGAGAACCACGATCGGGGCAGTACTGCTTTCCTCGAAAACCTCGATGTTGAGCCGGGCCAGACGGCGGGCCTCCTGCAGTTGTCCGTTGCTGTAAAAAGCCAAGCCGCAACAGCTTTGGGCAGGTGGGATTTGCGGCGCGCTGTTTTCTTTTCGATTAACCAGTTCAACCGAGGCGGCGACTATCGATTTGTCCAGGTAAGCGGCGAAGCAGCCGGTAAAAAGCAGAGTTCCGGGGCGGGCTTCTGCTTTCTTGTCGGTGGTCAAGGCGCCGGCACCGAGCCCCCCGGTGGACGGGTCGCGATGTTCTTTGGGACTGGCCAGGCCGAGTTTCAGGCGCAGGCCGCTGTCGGTCGGCAATCTGGCAAGCAGTGGCTCCGATATCTTCAGGAGTCTTCCGATCCCGGCTAGGATTCGGTGGTTTGGCAGGCATTTGCCTATCAGGGTTCGCATCAGTTTGCCCTGGCCGGGCATCACCGGAAAACGGCGGCGGCTTTCAACAACTTTGGC
>JAGXFP010000013.1 GCA_024637225.1 Desulfobacterales bacterium | reverse complement strand
TTTGCCTCCGTCAGGGCGGCCAAAGCAACCTTGGCCTTAAATTTTGCGCTGTGACGTGTTCGGTTTTGCGACATGAACCTTCTCCTTATTTGAGTTCGGTTCATTGCTTACACTCCTGTCTCAAAAACCGCTACCACTTCATAGCCAGGGCGAAATGTTTCTGGCGGATATTACAGATCCCGGAGAAATAGCCGACCAGATCGAAAGGCAGAAAGGCAAGTCGCATGATGAGCACTGCCATAAAACCGTTTTTTCGAGTGCCGTGAAAGATTTTCTTGATAATTCGGGTTCTGCTTTCCAGATAGCCATCGAAATCTTCCATGAAATACCGGCCGACGATAAATGAGATGTTGGCGCTGATATTTTCGCCGACAATGGTAAAAATCAAGCCGAACCACGGCCCGAACAATATCCCGGCGATAATGGTCAGAATGCTGGCCGGGACGAATAACAGCGAGCGGATCGAATAAAAGAGGATATAGGTCAGAGGGGCCCAGCTCCCGGATTGTTTTATAAAAGATTCAACTCCGGCAAGCAGCTCGCTGATGCCTGTTCCCGACTTGACCAGGTATATCGCCCCGGAGGAGATAACGATCAGCCAGAGGGACAGCAGGGACATCCTGTAAATCCGTTTGGGTGTCATGCCGATTTTGATTTCTTGCGAGTTTGTCATGTTCAGTTTCAATATTAAAGCTGAGTTGAACAGCTCGTCTGCTCAAGCGAAACTTATGCCTGTAGGTATAAAGCTGAGGTGAACAGCTCGTTGTGCAATCGATACTTATGCCCTGTGTGTGTAAATTGTTTACCTTAAAATACATCAAGATTCATGCCGGGCTGAATGGATTTGCATGACTTTGAATTTACGATGAAACTTCGCAGGGCAGGGCGGGGAGGAACAGAGCGGGGGCAAATAGTCGCCAATATTAACCAAAACGGGTCACTGAATTGGAGAATAATCTTCATTTATGCAAGCCATGAAAGGGATCACCGGCGCAAAATACAATACCGTTAGGAGCCCGCCTTTAATTACCTTCGGACTATTTGAACAATGGATTAATGGCAACCGTTCCGGTTGCAGTAATCCTTATCGGCTGCGGGTTGATACTGGGACTTACGACTTGATGCCAATTAAAGAATCAATACCATCGTCCCGGATAGTCGCCCTAACTTCATCCAAAGCTGCCGCATCGGAGTCGAATTCATCGTCCCAGACTGTGGAGTTGCCGAATTCATCGACGACTTCAAGATTCCAGCCTCCGGTATTACCACGGTAGATATCAACTCTGACGGATTTACCGCTATCAGTCAGTTCCTGACTCAAGGGACTCATTTCGACTTCAAAATCATCTTCCATCCACGTTCTCCAGGTTGAATCTTTGAGCTCGTAGATTGAGTTTGCGAACCCCAACTTTTATCTCATCGCTCGCCCAAAAAACACTTTCCTTTCTCTCGCCGCCTCCACCCCATCACGATCAACCAGACCGCCGCAATATAACGATGAATGCTTGAATTTGGCCAAGTCTCTGAGTCCTGATCCTCTCACTCGCTATCCGGCGTTGTGAAATACCTTAAAAGCTTTTTCAAGGTTTTAGAAGCGCTTCTGACAACGCAACTTGTTATTCATATTACCACCTCGATTTTCACAAGGTTTTTCAGGATGAGGCTTGAGCCGCTCCCAGAGGCGTCGGTCATTCTATCCGCCATCGCAAAAAACAGGATTGCCATGATGTAATTTTGACCAGCGGGAGAAATCTTTATCAAAGGGTTAAAGAACAAGATTTCTCACATTCGTTGGTAATGAAGCCTTGCCCGATAGTCATGGTGATAACGGAAAAACAAATGAAGATGAGTATAGGTTTAAAAGGTCATCGTCAAGAAAAGGACTGATAGGATAGGCAGGATCAAAAAAGAGAGTAAGGGTGCTTTTTGGGCTTTTTGGCCGGTTCTTTTTATTTTTTGCATGAGCTTCCAGAAATCGCGGTCATTGTCTAGTCGACTATCGAAATGGGAATTTCCCGGTCTTCCCTGCCTTCGTAAAAGGCCCGGATCGTCGGCTGGTTCGGGTCGACCATTGATATTATCATCATGATCAAGCGGGAATCCTTGCCGAGAACGGTGTCTAAGGTGGTGGGGGTGTCGCGGTCCTTGTCGTGGTCCCAGGCGACCCTGTGCATATGGTAGGAGCCGATCAGGGAGAGACTCTGGGCCTTGAATTTTGAAACGGCACCGGTCAGTTCGACGGGGTCGGCAACCCAGCCCCGTTTGGCCAGAGGGGTTTCCGACTCGATGGCGTGTTCCTGCATCATCCGGTCCATGAAGCCCCGGTGGGGTTCGATGGACCGGGCGTTTTTCAGCAGGGGCAGGCAGGCCTTTACGGTGATCAGCTCGCCGTCGGCTTCCCCGGCCAGAAGGCCGTACGCCTTGCGGTTCTGTTCTTCTTCGGCCAGGAAGCGGCCCGACAGTTTCCGGCGGCAATGGTCGGTAATCCTTTGGCGCAGCGATGCCGGCAGGATAATCCGCTTTTTTTCGGGATTGTCGATCTGGGCCATTGGTTCCGGAAGTTATGGGGGATTGGGGCTCAAGGGATTCTATACCCCACAGGGCATAAGTTTTCGTACGAGCAGGGCAAGCTGCTCAATCAGCTTTAACCGATTAATATACATTAAAAAAATAATTGGACCAGCGATAATCACCGGGGCGGCTGCGGAAGCTGTTGGTCGATTTCGGGACAAGGGAGGGGGATTCGACAGGCTTAGGGTGGTTGTTGAATTAATCGGCAATAAACTTCAAATCAACAAGCTGCTCTATTAAGCCCGACCCTGGCCAAGGGGATCGCCGCTATTGGTTTAGCGGCCCAGGAGGAAGAGCAGGTTGAAGAGGCCGATGATAAAGCCGAGCAGGCCGCCGAACAGGTTGATGTACTTGAACTGCTCCTGCATGATGCTGAGGAGCAGGCCTTCCAGTTTCAAGAGATCGAGGGAGTCGACTTTGCGGGTGACGATCTCGCTGATCTTCAGGGAGTCGACCAGGTCGGGGACTTCCTTGGCCAATATGGCGGTGGTCTGCTCCAGAAGAAAATCGTTGATCCCCTCCTTGACTTGTTCGGGCAGCAGGGTGTCGAGTTGGCCGATCGGCCTGGTTATTAATCGGTTTTCGATCAGGTCGGTGAGCAGCCGGTCGAGCATTTCCTTGAAGTTGCGGGAGCGGATCAGGCCGATAATCTCGTCGGCCACTTTTTTCTCGGTCCTAGCGGGTCCCTCGGGGCCGAAGAGCAGGATCAGCAGTTCATTCAGGTCCCGCTCTCCCCAGGTATTAAAGCTGTCCCGCAACAGGTTGCCGACTGTTTTGACCGTATCCGGATCCTTGACGAAATCGATGATCCGGCCGGCTACGGCGGTGCGGGCGTCGTCGATTTTGCCCTGCTCGACATCTTCCAGTAATACTTTAAGAGGGGTGTTCAGCAGGGAATCGGCTTTCTCTCTCAACACCGTCGAGACCTGGGCCTGGACCTTTTCGTCCAGGAGCCATTCGGCGAGCTGGTCGCCGTTGCGGTCCAGGTAGTCGTTGATCTTGTTGCGGATCGTCTCGGGCTTGATAAAATTCCCCAGCATCGAGGCCATGGGGCCGAGGGAAGAGATGAAGCCCTCGACCGCCCGGCAGAGGGTGTCGACAATCCGGCCCTGCATGGCGGGCTCCCGGATCGTTTCGGCCAGTTTATGGAGAAGCCCGGGCGTTTCCCCTTCGAGGCGGTTAAGGAGTTGGCTGCTCAGATCGCCTGGGATAAGATCGGCCGGGGCGCGACCATTTTCCAGGAATTCTTCAAGCCGTCGGTCGAGATAATCGGTAAGCCATTTTTTAACTTCGGGACTGTTAAGCAGATCGGTGGCGGTATCCTCCAGGAAGCTCCCCAGGTTCGCAAGCATTTCCGGCGCCACCAGCTCCCGGAGGTTGCGGTCGCCCAGGTCGGAAAATCGCTCGGCCAGGACCTTGCGCAGGGCGTTTTCGAAATGCTCGTCGTCAAGATGGTTGTGGAGATGCTCCAGCACCCTGGTGCGGATGATCTTCAGCCATTCCTTGAAATAGGCTCGGAACTGCTGGGGGATCAGGGAGGGCAGGGGACCCAGATCCTTTTTCAGAAAATCGTCGACCCTGGTCTCGATCAGATTGCGGAGTTCGGCCTGGAACGATTCGGCCGAGAGCGCCTTGGTGACATCACCGCTGGTAAGGAGATGATCGCCGACCATCCGGCCCATGTTTTGGGCGAGATCGTGTCTTTTGGAGGGGATCACCCCCGGGGTCATCGGAATCCGGATGGAGAAGAGCCGCCAGGGGGTCAGGGGCCGGAACAGCATGCGGATTGCCACATAGTTGGTCAGGTAACCGATCAGGGCGCCGACCAGCGGGGGCGCGATCCAGATAAAGGGGCTGTCCATCACGATACCTCGTTCATGGCTTGAGGATCCGGCCCAGGGTGTTGTCCACTGCCAGCGATTGTTTCATGCGATCCTTCAGGAAATCCTCGGTGAGAAATTGACGATTTTGCTCGATAATCTCGCATAATCGGCTGATTTCGCCCTCCTCGGCCAGCTCCTGGATAGTGATCAGGTTCTTGACGAAATCGCTTATTATGGCGCGTCCCGCCCCCTTACTGGACAGAATTTCCCCGTAGGTTCTCGGGTTCTGGGCATGGAGTCGGCTCATCGCCAGAATACCATAGAGGGAGGTCAGGGTCGAATGGGCGCCGATATCGTCGGGGGCTATTTCGTTGTCGCGCAGGGCCATGGCCATGGCCATCGAAATCGCCGTGGGCAGTTTCTGGCTGACCCCCATCAACTTATCGTGCTTGACCGGGGTATCGCGGCTGATGATCGAACCGTGTTTGTAGAGGAAGGATTCGAACTCGCTGCACAGGACTCCGCTCCGGGGGGTCCGGACCACCGTGACATTCTTGTCTTTCATGGTGGCCGCCTGGGGGCCCCAGAGGTTGTGGGCCAGCATCAGTTCGACCCCGGGGCTGCATCGCCGCATCGCTGTTTCCAGCGGAGCCTCGGCCTCGCCGGCCATAACGATCAGGGCCTGGCCGTCCTTGAGCAGGGGCCCGTACTTCTCGATGGCGCCGGGAGTGGCGCTGATCGGTACGCAGATAATCACCATGTCGACCTGGTTGATCATCTGCTCCGGGGTAACTTCCGTACTCCGGCCGGTCATGATGATCCGATATCCCTCGTTTTCGAGGCGGTCGGCGAACCAGAGGCTCATGTCGCCGGTGCCGATAAAGCCGATCCTGCCGATCAGCTTGGTCCGCATGTCGACCCGGGGAAAACTGCCCAACACCTTGATCGCTCCGGGTTCCTGGATGATATGGTTTTCGATGCGCTCCAGGGCCTGCTTGACGTTTTGATCGTCGATATGGCCCTCCGCCTCGATGTAGAACTGCATGCGCTGGGTCTTCAGGTCGTTTTCGGTGCGCATGTCGAGGATGTTGATGCCCCGGCGGGAAAACTCGCCCAGGGTGTCGAAGAGCAGCCCCACCCGATCCTGAAGCGGGGCGGTAATCAGGGCAGTGGCATCGTAGCCGCTGGGCGGGGTAGGGGTGCGGCCCAGAACGGCGTAGCGGGTCCGGTTGTACGGTGCGACTTCCCGCTCCCTGATCTTGAGGCCATGGGCTTTCAGGACTCCTTCCGGGGCGATTACTCCCCGGTCGGTCAGCTTGCCGCTGCTGATCGCGGCCAGATCCTGTTCCAGGTTGTTGGTGGCCATGGTTGATATATCGGGAAAATTGTCGGCAAGGAACTCGGAGCACTGTTTGAGATGATGGGTTTCTCCGACGATCAGCTCAAGTCTGCTGTCGTGTTCGATGGTGCCCAAGGAAAGATGAATGGGCAGAACCATATTGTCGATCCAGTAGCCCCCCCGCAGCATGGCCATGGCCCGGAAGAATTCACGGCTTTCACCGTCCCTGGTGTTGTAGACCGGGATCACGGCCAGATCGGCCCGGCCCTGGGCGAAGGCGTTGATCAGGGCAGAGGGGCTCGGGAAAGTGATAAGCTCGGCCTCGGGTTTAAAGCGGCGGGCCGCCTGCCAGTCAAGGGAGTTCTCCGGGCCCAGGGTGGCGATTGTTGTCATTGCAGGATACCTTGATTTAATGGTGCGAACTTCGACAAGCTCAGCATGTACGTTTAATTAAATGGTGCGCACTTCGACAGGGATATTAGGAAGGTAAGATCAAAAAAATACTTTGTTCACCCGGAGCCTGTCGAAGGGTTTTATGAATTTTACCGCGTTTGCTTCCGAAACACACTTATCTAGTTGTTTCGAGACTTTGGGTCAACTCGTTTGTGGAATTTATGTAACCGCTCAGCAGCATCACAACTTCGGACGATCAGCCCGGCTTAACACGAGGTACGCGGCGCCGGTCAGCTTGTCCCAATCTGCACCACTGCTGAGCGGTTAAAGTCCGGCATTTTTGCGTACTTTTGGAGACCGCCCCGCTGAACGGATACGAATTTATTACATCCACAGGGCATAAGCTTCGTTTGCCCCCTGAAGGGCATAAAAGCAGACAAGCTGCTCAACTCAGCTTTATAATATAAATACCCGGCCGGTTGTTTTCGGGCAAGCGGATGGATATTTTTCTTTTGCTTTCAGCCTCAGCTGATTAGACTGGAAAATTGTTTTTTTTAATGCGAGCAGGCGGCCATGGACGGAAAAGATCACCCCGGTGCTTCCGGAATAGAAGAATATATCAGTTCCCTGAAAAATTCATCCCGTTTCGGCCCCCAGGTAGTCCATCATGAAGAAATTCCGGGCCAATCCTCCCGTTTCGGGGAACTCGCCGAACCTCTGCCGGCCGCCCTTGCCGAAGCCCTCGCTTCCGCCGGTTTCGATAAACTCTATCACCACCAGGTAACGGCCATCGATCTGATCCGGCGGGGCCGGGATGTTATCATCGCCACCCCGACCGCCAGCGGCAAAAGCCTGATCTACAATCTGCCGGTCTTTGAAAATATCATGAACAGCGGCGGCAGGGCGTTGTACCTTTTCCCGCTCAAGGCCCTGGCCCAGGATCAGCTCAAAGCCGTCGAAAAGCTGGCTGGCTTTATCCGCGGCGCTCCGCCGCCCCTGGTAACCAATCATCCAGGATTGACCAATCTCCCATCTGGTAAGCGATTACAGGGTGCCGGAGATGCAAGGCATCGGTCTGCGATGTGTACTGGTGTACATGAGCAGGCCGATAACACAGCAGATTCGGTGCCCTGTGATCGCTTACCACCCCGAGGAGCGATATGCGACGGCGACACCTCATCCTACCACCGCCGCAAGATCAGGGAGAAGCTGCCCGATATCCTGATCACCAATCCCGACATGCTCCATCTTTCGATGCTCGGCTACCATGACCGCTGGAGCGGGCTCTGGCAGGAACTCAGCCATGTGATTATCGACGAGGTCCACACCTATCGGGGGGTATTCGGCAGCCATATGGCCGGGGTGCTGCGCCGGCTGCTCAGGATTTGCCGCCATTACGGTTCCGCGCCCCGTTTTGTCATGTCCTCGGCGACGGTCGGCAACCCCGCCGAACTGGCCGCCGATCTGCTCGGCCGCGAGGTTGAAACGGTGACCGAAAGCACCGCGCCCCGCTCCGGCCGTCATTTTATTTTTTTAAACCCCCATGACAGTGCCTCCCACGCCGCCAGCCAAATGCTGGAGGCGTCCCTGAAAAGGGGGTTGAGGACGATTGTCTACACCCAGTCCCGCAAGATGACCGAACTGATCTATGTCTGGACCAGGGCCAGGCTCGGCGGCGAACACGACAAGCTGACCTCATATCGGGCCGGGTTCCTGCCCGAAGAGCGCCGGGAGATCGAGACCAGGCTGAGTGAGGGCAGCCTTCTGGGGGTTATTTCGACCAGTGCCCTCGAACTGGGCATCGATATCGGCGAACTGGACATCTGCATTCTGGTCGGTTATCCGGGCACGGTGATGGCGACCTGGCAGCGGGGCGGCCGGGTGGGGCGGCGGCAGCGTGATTCCCTGGTGGTCATGGTTGGCCAGGAAGACGCTCTCGACCAGTACTTTATGCGGAATCCGGCCAATTTTTTTAATCGGGAGGTCGAGGCGGCGGTTTTGAACCCCGGCAATATCGAGATCCTGAAAAGACACCTGATCTGCGCCGCGGCGGAACTGCCCCTCAGGGTCGACAGCGCCTTACTGAGCGCAGAGGCCGCCCAAAAGGCCCTGGCCGAACTGAAAAACTCCGGCGATCTCCTACTGACCGGCGACGGAGGCACCTGGTACACCGCCCGCCGCTATCCCCACCGGCAAGTGGATCTGCGGGGCAGCGGCCGATCCCTGGCCATTAAGGAGAAGCGCAGCGATGAACTGCTCGGCAGGATCGACTGGCTGCGGAGCATGAAGGAATGCCACCCGGGCGGGGTCTATCTGCACCGGGGCAGGACCTGGCTTGTCGACAGCCTCGATCTCGAAGGCGGCGAAATCCGGGCGACCCGGCGCAATGTCAATTATTTCACCAGGCCCCTTGCCAACAAGGAAACCGAAATACTCGCCGTACTGGAAAGGATGTCGGTTAAAAACGGCAAGGAGGGAGAGAACTTTCAAGTTGCCCTCGGCAAGCTGCGGGTCATCGAAACGGTCACCGGCTTTCAGCGGCGGCTGGTTAAGGGTCACCAGCTGATCGGCACTGAAAAACTCGATCTGCCTCCGGTGATATTCGAAACGGAGGGCATCTGGATTGAGATTCCGCAAAAGCTTCAGCGCCGCATGGAAAGGGAACAGCGCCATTTCATGGGGGGCATCCATGCCATGGAGCATGTCCTGATCTCGATCTTCCCGCTTCTGGTCCTCTGCGACCGCAACGACGTGGGCGGCATCGCCTACCCGTTTCATCCGACCATTGAGGGGCCGACCGTATTCATCTACGACGGTCATCCGGGTGGAGTCGGCCTTTGCCGCCAGGCCTTCGAGCAGTTCACCGAACTTTTGAAAGCCGGCCTTGAAGCGGTCGCCAACTGCCCCTGCGAGACCGGCTGCCCCTCCTGTGTCCATTCCCCCAAATGCGGCTCCGGCAACCGGCCCATCGACAAGGAAGCGGCCCTTTGCCTGCTCTCATGGCTTGCCGGCGAGGAACTCTCTGTTCAACGGCTGGCCCGGTTGGATATCGAGGAGGCGGCCGGGGAGGCAAATCTTCCCGCCGTCCTGCCGGCCACGTCGCGCTACGGGGTCTTCGACGTGGAAACCAGAAGATCCGCCGCCGAGGTCGGCGGCTGGCATCGGGCCGAGCGCATGGGGATCAGTATCGTGGTCCTGTACGATTCCGGACCGGACCGGTTTTTTGTCTACCGGGACGACGAGATTGGCGATTTTATCGACCGCCTCAAAGAGCTTGACCTGGTGATAGGCTTCAACAACAAGCGTTTCGATAATTCGGTGCTTTCGGCCTATACCTCTTTCGATCTGACGGCGCTGCCCACCCTCGATATCCTTGAAGAGGTCAAGAACCGTCTCGGCTACCGGATCAGTCTAGACGGCCTGGCCGGCCAGACCCTGAAGGTCAAAAAGACGGCGGACGGCCTGATGGCCCTGCAGTGGTACAAGGAGGGGCGGATCGACAAGATTATTGAGTATTGTACCAAGGATGTGGCGATCACCCGGGATCTCTTTCTGTTCGGCAGAGAGAACGGCTATCTGCTGTTCGCAAACAAAGCGGGGACCTCGGTGCGCTGTCCGGTCACGTTCCCTGGTTAAGGACAGGTCCAAGGTCCAAGATGCAAGGTTAAGGACAGGGTCAAGGTTCAAGATGCAAGGGGCAAGGTTGACGACAGCACTACTTACTCCTTACTCCACACCATCATCGCCCCCTGCGGCTGTCCTTAAGTCCTTAATCTTGAACCTTGAACCTGTCTCACCCCTCACCTCACTGCCGTTACCCCTCACTGTTCTTGTCTTCTCGGCCGACTCGGCGGTTTCCCGGAGGATTTTCAGGATCGCATCCCGGGTGTTCCGGTTCTGGTTGAGAATAATCGCGAAGCTGGCCAGTTTATCGTTTTTGCGAAGATAACCGGCGTAGGAATAGACCCCGGTCAGGGTGCCAGATTTAAGGAGGATGCCGTCTTTTTCGGGGAGCAGGCGGGCGTGGGGTTTGAACAGCTCGAGAATGCGCAGCATGGCGGGCACGGTCAGCCGGTTTTTCCTGGATAGTCCGGAACCTTCCTCGATCCTGATCGCGGCTTCGGCAAGCTCGGGGTCCTTCTCGATAAAATCCCGGACCGCCCGGCGGCCCTTCTCCCAGGTGGCGGGATAACCGAAGCGCTTCGCGCCGATCTGCAGAAATATCTGGTTGGCGATAAAATTATTCGAATAGCGCATCAACCCTTCAATTAATTCATTCAGGGTTTTACTTGAGTAATGGATGTAAAGGGGCTTGCCGGCCGGAGCCCGGCCGCGCAAGATCGCCCCTTTTCCGCCCAGCCCCGCCTGTTCCTGGAAACTTCGGAACAGCTGGCCGGTTAACTGCAACGAGTCGGTTTGGTTCAGGGAGACATTGATCCGGTGCAGCCCCGGCGGCAGGTTTTCAGCGACTCTTGTCATCATCGGCAGCAGCGGGGTCTGGGGTTCGCCGGAGTGCACCGTGCCGTTCGGGTCGACTCTTACATTAATGGTGTTGAAGTTGACGGCCAGGGCCGAGGAGGCGACATCGTAAGGATTGAGGCTGTTGCCCACGCCATCGGCCATCGTGGCCAACCGATGGCTGCTGTCATCCAGATAAATATCGTTGATAGTCTGGCACCCCGATTTTTTCAGGGAGATCATGATCTGTTCCACCTCTTCCGAAATCAGAAAGGGATCGCCGTAACCCTTGATGTAGAGATTATTGCCGGCATCGATGAAAAATTCGGTCCTGAACCGATTTTCGGGACCCAGTTCCTCGAAGGCGACCAGCCCGGTAAGTATCTTGATGACGCTGGCCGGAATCAAAGAGAGATCGAGGTTTGTCGATCCATGGAGGGCGTCGTCTCCGCTCACGCCGTAGGCGCCGTTCTTGATAAGAAGTTCCAGTTGCCGCTCCCGGTCGACGGAAGAACTTATTTCCTTGCCGGCCTGGGCTTGCAGGGGATTGATCAAGGTGATGAGCAGGATGACGATTGCCGCGAACAACAGGCCGTGAGCACCGAAAGAATGGTTGTTCGGCTCGGTGTGTCGCCATTTATTGACAAAGGTTGCCGCCTGTAATAAGTTTAGCGATTCTTTTAATAGTGCCATATACGGCGATCCTTTATGACGGCGTCGCGAAAACTCCGTTCTATCGCGTCGCGCCCGAGGGCACTTCCGGCGATATCGAAATTTTTGCATAGTCACCAAAACTTTTTGCGAGTGCATCTTCCATGAAAGAATTTATAGCTGGAAATCTCAAAAACTCGATAGCGGCCAAAGAGAAACTGTTCGAAACCCAGAGCGATGAAATCATCCGACTAGCTGAACTTATTGCCGAAATCATCAAAAACGGCAACAAGCTTCTTATATTCGGCAACGGCGGCAGTGCCGCCGATGCCCAGCATATGGCGGCCGAGTTCGTTAACCGCTTTATGATCGACCGCCCGCCCCTGGCGGCTATCGCCCTTACCACCGACACCTCCAACCTGACCAGCATCGGCAACGATTTTTCCTTTGAAGATATATTCGACAAACAGGTTCTGGCCCTTGGCAAAAAAGGTGATCTCGCCCTTGGCATTTCGACCAGCGGCAATTCACCCAATGTAATCAAGGCCATCAAGACCGCCGCGAAAAAAGGGCTTCATACCGCAGTCCTGACCGGGGGCAGCGGCGGCAGGCTGGCCGGCATGGCCCAAACAGTTCTTAACGTCCCTTCCGATATCACTCCCCACATCCAGGAGGCTCACCTCTGGGTCGAACATCTCCTCTGCTGGATGGTCGACGACATTCTCTTCGGTGAAGGATCATGACATTCAGGCCGTCTCTCAAACCCCTTGATTTCGGCAAGCTCAATACCTATTCGGTCCATGACCGCTTCAGCAAGGTGACCGTGGATAATTTCGCCAAACCCCTGGGTAAGGGGGCCACCATCGAGGATTTTCTGGCCTCTCTGCCGGACCAGTTGCTGGGCCGGGACTTTCCGGATCTGATTGAGCGTCTGGCCGTCAGTTATGAACGGAAAAAACCCGTAATTATCGGGATGGGGGCCCATGTCATCAAGGTCGGTTTGAATCCCCTGCTTATCGATCTGATGAAAAGGGGGGTGATTACCGGCCTCGCCTTAAATGGAGCCGGAATCGTCCATGATACCGAGATCGCCATGGTTGGCCGGACCTCCGAGGATGTCGATCTGGTTCTGGGCGTCGGCGAATTCGGCGCCGCCAGGGAGACCGGCGAAACGGTCAACGAGGCGATCCGTCTTGGGGCCGAAGCGGACCAGGGGATGGGCGAGGCGATCGGCGATTATCTCCTGGCCCGGGAATTCCCCTACAACGATTTAAGTCTGCTCGCCTCGGCTCGGCGCCTTGGCGTACCGGTTACCATTCATGTGGCGATCGGCACCGATATTGTCCATATCCATCCCAGCGCCAACGGGGCTGATATCGGTAAGACCAGCCACCGGGACTTCCGGTTGTTCTGCGCCCAAGTTGCCGAACTGGAGGGCGGTGCTTATCTTAATTTTGGATCGGCGGTGCTGATGCCGGAAGTATTCCTGAAAGCCCTGACCGTGGCGCGCAATCTCGGCTACAAGGTGGAGAATTTCACCACGGCCAATTTCGATTTTATCCGGCATTACCGGACCATGACCAATGTGGTCAACCGGCCGACCGCCGGCCATGGCCGCGGTTTTAATATCATCGGCCACCATGAAATCATGATCCCGCTGCTGGTTGCCGGATTATTGGCCCGGATCGAAGGATAGTTGTTTTTTGCCCCCAGACTAAAAAGGTGGCGTCGCAAAAAATTCAAAAAACCTTCGGCAGGCTCAGGATGAGAGAAGCAACTTGTTGTTTTAACGTTTCGTGCCGGGGTAGACGACCTTGCTCAAACCTATCAGCGATAAATGGCGGTATGAAATATTTTAATTTGGAGTATAATGCCACTTTTTGATTTTATCTGCCGCGCCTGCGGCCGCCGATTCGAATTTCTGGCAATGGGACCTGACCGGCCTCTCTGCCCCTCCTGCGGCAGCGATGATCTCACCAAGCAGATCTCGTCATTTTCCTCGCCAAGGGCGGGCAAGGGCGACTCCGGCTCGTCATCGTCGGGCTGTTCGGGATGCGCGGGGGGCAGCTGTTCGACTTGCGGTTGAATTTTATTACCATAAAACCTTTTTGAGATAATAATTTCATTTCGAGGATTCATTACATGCAGAAAATTATCAAGATCGGCACCAGGGCGAGCCTTCTGGCCATGACCCAGAGCACCAATATCAAGAACCTGATCGAGGCCCAGTATCCCGGTACCACCGTGGAGCTGGTCAAGATAATTACCAAGGGTGACAAGATCGTCGATGTGCCCCTCGCCAAAGTCGGCGGCAAGGGCCTGTTCGTCAAGGAGCTTGAGGAAGCCATGCTGAGCCGGGAGGTCGATATGGCCGTGCACAGCATGAAGGATGTCCCCTCCGAACTTCCAGACGAGCTTCATATCGGCGTGGTCACCAAGCGCGAGGATCCCAGGGATGCCTTCCTGTCCGTGAAATACCAGACATTCAGCGATCTGCCGCAGGGTGCCAAGGTAGGCACCAGCAGTCTGCGCCGTAAGTCGCAGCTGGCCGCCCTGAGGCCCGATCTGATTATTGAAGATCTGCGCGGCAATCTCGACACCAGGATCCGTAAGCTCGACGAAGGCATCTACGATGCGATTATCTTGGCCACCGCCGGTCTGAACCGGATGCAGTGGTCAGAGCGGATTTCCTCCAAATTTTCCCAGGAAGAGATGCTGCCCGCGGTGGCTCAGGGTGCCGTGGGTATCGAACTTCGCAAGGATTGCGAGGAACTGCTGGCCGGCCTTGCCTTTCTGCAGGATGAGGAAACCACGATAGCGGTCAAGGGCGAGCGCGCCTTCCTGCACCGTCTGGAGGGCGGCTGCCAGGTACCGATCGGCGCTTATGGAACCGTTGCCGATTCCACCCTGACCCTGACCGGCCTGGTGGCCTCGATCGACGGCAAGGAAGTCCTGAAAAAGCAGGTGGTCGGCGAGGTGGCCGAAGCCGGAGCGATGGGAGTCAAACTGGCCGAGGAACTCCTTGAGATGGGCGGTCGCCGGATCCTGGAAGAGGTTTACGGCGCCAACCTGGCCTGATTGAAGGTAAGCGATCACAGGGCGCCGAATCTGCCGTGTCGGCCTGCATGTACACCGGTACACATTGCATGCTGATGCCTTGCATCTCCGGCACCATGTAAGCCCTTACCAGATTGGAGATTGGCCAATCATGGGCGGCTTGTCCCGTGACTGGTTACCCTCGAAGCCGAAACCTTTAACGTCTTAAATAAAAGCGCGGAGGACTTCCTCTGCGCTTTTTGTTCTTGGTGAACAACTAATGTCCAGTAAAAAAAATTCGGAGCAAATCAGAACCGGCAAGGTTTACCTGGTCGGAGCCGGCCCCGGTGACCCTGACCTGATTACGGTCAAGGGCCTTAATATTCTCCGGCGGGCCGAGGTTCTGGTCTATGACCATCTGGCCAGCAAGAAACTTCTCAAACATGTTCCCGAATCGGCGGAAAAAATCTATGCCGGCAAAAAGGGCAATGTTCATCACGCCTTCAGCCAGGACGAAATCAACCGGATGCTGGTTGATTATGCCAGAGAAGGTAAAATGGTGGTCCGGCTCAAGGGCGGCGACCCTTTTATTTTCGGGCGGGGTGGCGAAGAGCTTGAAGAACTGGCGGCGGCCGGAATCGCTTTCGAGGTTGTACCGGGAGTCACTTCGGCGACCGCCGCCGCCACTTATGCCGGCATTCCGATCACCCATCGCAATTTCACCTCTTCGGTGGCCTTTATCACCGGCCATGAAGATCCGACCAGAAAAGACAGCCGCGTGGCCTGGGACAAGATTTCGACCGGGATCGGCACCCTGGTCTTCTATATGGGGATCAAGAATCTGCCCTCCATCGCCGAGAATCTGATCAAGCACGGCCGCGATCCCAAAAGCAGCGTGGCCGTGATCCGCTGGGCCTCAACCCCCGAACAGCAGACGGTGACCGGTAATCTCGAAAACATTGCCGAGCTGGTCAGGGAGGCCGAGATCAAACCGCCGGCCCTGGTGGTGGTCGGGGAAGTCGTCACCCTGCGCGATACCATCAACTGGTTCGAGAAGAGGCCCTTGTTCGGCAAGCGAATCCTGGTGACCCGGACCAGGGATCAGGCCAGCGAACTGGTAACGATGCTCGAAGACCAGGGCGCCGACTGCCTGGAAGGCTCCACCATTGCCCTGGTCGAACCCGACAGCTGGTCGGAAATCGACAGCGCCATGGCGGATCTCGACAAATACGACTGGCTGCTTTTCACCAGTATCAACGCGATTAAATTCTTCTTCAAGAGACTGGCGGATAAGGGCATGGATTGCCGCGACCTGAATGGTCCCAGAATAGGGGTGGTCGGCACGGCCAGCGCCGATTTCCTGCGGGGATACGGGATCCGGGCGGATCTGTTGCCGACTGAGTTTACCGGGGAAGGCCTGGCCGAGAAGCTGCTCGAACAGGGGGTGCAGGGCGCCAGAATCCTGATCCCACGAGCCCTGGAGGCCCGTGAAGTTCTGGTCGAGAATCTGCGGGCGGGCGGGGCGGAGGTAACCGTCGCCCCGGTTTATCAAAACGTCAGACCGGACGATTACGCGAAAGTACGCCGGGCTCTGGAAGATAAACGGATCGATATGGTGACTTTCACCAGCTCTTCCACGGTGCGCAATTTTCTGGAAATGCTCGAGATCAAGGATCAAACCGAATTTGCCCGTTTGCTCGGTGGGGTCAAAATTGCGGTGATCGGGCCGGTTACAGCCAGGACTGCCCTGGAAAACAAGCTCGAAATCGATGTCGAGCCGGAAACCTACACGATCCCGGCCATGGTTGATGCCATCGTCGATTTTTACCTCGAACCTGAATCCGTGACGACTTAGTTGGGAATTTTGTTTTATTCTTTTGTAATTGCATTAAATAATCGTTTTTTCTCGGATTGCCAGAGTTCACCCCGCCGCCCTGCGGGGCGCCCGATAACGGCGCATCTGCCGCGTTGGCAACTCGTTGATATACCCTAGTGTTGAGTGCCACCACATCGAAGACACTTTTTAGTGCCAGGACATCGTGGACACTCTTATGTTTTATCGTAACTTATATTCAAATTCATCAACCTGTGTTTTATCCAGGAAGAGTTTTAGTTTTTGCTCTTTGACATCG
>JAGXFP010000012.1 GCA_024637225.1 Desulfobacterales bacterium | reverse complement strand
ATTCGGCTCTGAGGGCTTTATCAATATGCTGGAATTTCAGTTGAAACAGATACTAAAACCAAAGAGGGTAGGGCGGCCACGAAAGAAAACTGGGGAGTGTCCCTAGTTTTTTAATGAACGGATCTCCGCCATCGCCCATGATGAAAATTGCGACTTGATTGTCATGGGACGCCAGGGAATCAGCCATCTGGAGCGCGACCTGATGGGCAGCGTTACGGCGCGGGTTATCGGTCATACGGACCGCAAGGTCCTGGTAGTCCCGGAAAAGTTCACCTGGGACGGCACCTGGGGGTCCATTCTGCTGGCTACGGATGGATCCGCCAACAGTGACAGTGCCTGCCAGGAGGCCTTGCGGATAGGGCAAAACCGTTCCGCCCAGCTGGCGGTGATCGCGGTGGCCCGGACCGATATCGATAACGAGTTCGTCACTTTTTCCCAGGCCGCTGCCCGGGAAGTTGAGAAGAAGGCGCAAGATATCGCGGATGACTTCAAGGAACATGCGGCCAGGCTGGATATGCAGGCCGAGACCTTCATCAGACGGGGTGAGCCCCATGCCGCCATTACAAAGTTGGCCGATGAGCTGGGGGTGACGGCGATTGTCATGAGTACCCACGGCAAAACAGGGATCAGACGTCTGCTGATGGGCAGTGTAACCCAGCGAACTATCGGTTACGCCAACTGCCCTGTGCTGGTGGTCCATTCCTGACCATCCGCGATTTTTACGATTCAGGAGGCGAAAGTGAGGAGTGAGGAGTTAAATACCGGTCAGGCCGGAATTGATTACCTGAAAAGGGGCTGCCAAGCGAGGCAGCCCCTTTTTCTTATCGGCTCGTATAAGTCGGTACACCAAAAATCTGTAAAGTCGATAAAACCCATGGGGTGGCGGATTAATTCACCCGGAGCAGCCGGTTGGAACGGACCCGATGAGTTCAGGCCGGTATCTCATTTGACCAGTTTATTGCCGCCCACGAAGGAAAGTAAACGCGGAGGGTTGAAGGGAAGATGCCAACCAGCCGTCACATGAAGAAAATCATGAAAAAATAGATAACTACGTACCCCGCTACCCACTTGTTCGAGGGTCACTCGTTTGACCGCCAGGAGCTTGGCGGCCAAGGAGCGGGTCAGAAGATATTGCAAGGCTTTCACCTTGTTCCATCTCTCTTCCTGCACAGCCTTTGCGATACGCATTTGCAGCCTTCTAACCTGCTTCCAGGCGGCCTTCCATGCAATGGAATTCCACTCTTTCGCGCCGTTGATGGGTGCACCAGCCATATCGACCGTCGTTTGCTTTCCCATTCTTGAAGGTTCTCCAAACTATCTCGCAATAAGACACCGGTTGGACGTCTGCACACGCACTCATTGTAACGGGGGGTTACAATTTCCGTGACGGGCCATGTCCCATGCCCTATCCACCGGCTTTCCCGGCGGCTTTCGCTTCTTCCAACCTCTCTCTCCCGCTACTCCGACAGCACGCCTTACGGTAATGCCTGCCCGGAATTGCTCCGGGCGGAGGGACGGGGTTACCACGTTCCGCGTTTCTATCCTTCATGAGACAACTTAGGCGGGGCCTGGACGCCGGTGGAAATCGGATCCCGTGCAGGCACGTTAGCGACCTGCAACCTCTCCACACGCACGAGCATAAGGAAGTGCGTCATTGACCTATTAATTCCGGGTAGGTCTGTCGCCAGACTGACGGCGCGTAAAACCCTTTGCCTACTCTCGCCATATTGTCCCGATCCTAGCCCTTAACCGAGCGGAACTCTCGGAGGGGTATCCACCTCGCGGTTTCTTCCCAATTCGGTACATTGTCGGGAGGGCTTCGCACCCCGTCATCAGCGCAACGGTAGCACGCCTCCCTTGGATACCGGCGGGGACACGCCGGGTGATCTTAGGCTTACAACTACCCGTAATCACATATAAAAACGCGACACCGTGTCGCGATCAACGACCTAACTGACCAAAAATAACCGAAAAAGCAATAGTTGCGTAAGGTGTTCCCGGAACTCAATACGTAAATTTGGGGTGTGCAGCGCGCCACGGTTCACACCATTGCTTCGTTCCACACCAAAAGATCAGCAAGGGGTCGCATGACACGTGTCGTATTCCTTGCCCTGCCGCTTCGCGATCTTCTCGGAGCGGTAATGTGTCCAGGACACCATGCCGATGCCGCCCAACACGAAGGCAAAGCCGACCAGATGAATCCAATAAAAGGCGTCGCCGAGCCAGATGTACGACACCAGTAGCCCGCTGGCGGGCATGGCTCCCATGAACCCCGAGGCGATGCTTGCTTTAACGGCCTTCAGGCCGAGAAACCACAGCATGGTGCCGATGCCGAACGGCCCCACGCCCCACCACAACAGCGCCGCCCAGTCATTCCAGCCCGGTACGGCAAAGTCGAAGCTGAGCGCCTGATACCCGCCGGGGACGGCGAAGAGAATCGCCGCAATCCAGCCCGCCAGCGGCACGAGAAGGATGGGACGGACGTGGGCCGACACCTTCTTGGCGAACAGCGAGTAGGCTGTGGCGCTGCACACCGCGCCGAATACGAGCAGACTGCCGAGCCACAACTCCCATCCCTGCGCCTGCATCGAGTTGCCCGAAACGTTAATGATCAACACGCCGACAACCGACAGAATCACTGCTACGATCTTCCGCCACCCCAGGCGGTCGCCGAGAAACAATGCGGCCCCAAGGGCTACCATGGCGGGACTCAAGCTCATGACCATCGCGCCGACGACACCGTTGACCATCTGCATGCCCGTGAGCAGAAAGAGGCTGAACATCACCAGTCCGATCGCTCCGATACCGAGGATGTAGAACCAGTTCTCCCGGTTGATATCGCGAAGCTCGTGTCGATACCAAATGAGGATGGGCGTCGTCAGCACCGCCGCCGCAAGCAAGCGGAGAAAGGGAGCGAGAAAGAGCGGGAACGCAGCAGTAACCACTTTCGCGGTGGGCGTTCCGGTTCCGAAAAAGGCCATGCCCAACAGCAGAAAGCTGAATGATAGAAGACTCTTCATCATGGTGGAGTGTACCGTGCCCGCGCTCTTTTTCAATGGATGATGCCCCTGTCCGCCGCATGCAGATCGTCGCCTAATGATTTGAAATTCAGCGTATAGGAAAGTGTATAACGCCCTGCGAGTTATAGTCAATCTGGTGTTTTGAGATAATCACCATCAAATGACATCACTGTTCAGTTCGCCTTCCTGTAAAGCGCGAGTTCCGGGGACATCCATATTTGTGCGGCCGGGCAAGGTCGTATAATCAAGCGGGAGAGAATCCCGCCCCGGAAGGCTGGCCAGCCACCGGGTAGCGAGTCCTTGGAGTCCTGACGGTAACGTCAGGATTTAAGCGTAGGACAGCGAGCGGATAGGCCGAAATCCCTAAGGGTGAAGGGATTGAGCCCCGAAATTGTCGCGTTGGGAAGGACGACACTCTAAGTATGGTGGAAGTCAACACAGGCATTACCGCTAATGGCAAGGTGGTGCCTGCTTCCCCGGGGTCTGAGACCTTGGCATGTCTGACATTGTGATTGTGCGGCAACCCGGGAGACCCTGCGTTTCTTTCTGTAAAGGGAGTATGCCGGACAACTGAAGAAGGAGAATGGCAAATGTGGCGCAGGGTGTCGGATAGCTTCGTAACCGGAGAAGTCGGGTAATGCTGCTGGAGGGAAGGAGGCTACACATGGTAGCGCGGTGTGAGGAAACATCGGCCGTTCACAGAAACGGAGCACCGATGGCAACGAAACTGCATCGGGCGTGGAATGCGGGACGTTCTTCAGATTATAAGGGGCGTGGAATGCGGGACGTTCTTCAGATTATAATTTTCTTTATCCAGAGAGCATGTGATTTTTCTCTTTATCATTTTTTCTTCACAGCTCAATCGCCAAACTGACAGCCGGTTGCGATAGCCAGCAATTTTTCGGCAAAAGATAACCTAAAGCTAGTAACTTATAATCTGATGTCCCCAACTTTCTAACAGATGGCGGTAACGGCTGCGGCACAACGCGGCAAGTTTATTGGCGCCACTGGTGATGCAGCGGTTCGCTGTAAAAGAATATAATTTGCCAATTTCATAATTTGACATCCAAATCGCCAAAGTTTATACTTTGAAATATAAACAAAAAGATTGGGGCACATTATGAAAGCAACAGCCAAAGATTTAAGATTTCATTCCAAAGAATTAATTGAGACTGTGAATCGAGGAGAGGAAGTCGTAATCACCTTCCGCGGTAAACCTTGTGCTAAGTTGGTTCCTTTTGAGGAGAAGAAAAATAAAGTTTCACAACATAATTTGTTTGGAATGTGGAAAGACCATGAGCAATCTCAAAATGTAGATGAATACGTCAGAAATTTAAGAAAAGGACGATTCTAATGTTAGTGGTCGATACTGACGTACTCATCTGGTATTTGCGAGGAAATGAAAAGGCATTTAAGGCAGTTGAGAATCTAGAAAGTTTTTCAATTTCAGTTATCACCTACATGGAACTCGTTCAGGGCATGAGAAACAAAAAAGAACTGAACAGTCTCCGTCAGGCCCTACATGCATGGAATGCTACAATTCTGTATATAACAGAAGAAATTTCAGCCAAATCAATGTTTGCAGTTGAACAGCTTTTCTTGAGTCACTCGATGCAACTCGCCGATGCCCTAATTGGCTCTACTGCTATTGCCCACGGTCTACCCTTGCTCACTGGTAACGATAAACACTACAAAATATTGAAGGGTGTCCAAATTAGAAGGTTTCGTCCGTAACCACTTGAAATAAGAAATCAGCGAACAAGGCGCTTAACCTGCGTGAGTTCCGGGGACAATACATAATAATAAAATGTCTGATAGGAATTTATTGGATGATCGGATCCGCAATCGGACTTCGGGAATCGTCCGCGTGTTACAATTGAGCCAAAGGGGACAGGCGAATAATGTTCGCCATCGCTTTCTGGCAAAGGCTGGTTTTAGAAGAAAAGCAAGCGGCTTGTCTTTGACTGCTTTATGGTCTATTTTAAGGTCGAAGGAGGTGTGCCATGAAATACTCACAGGCGATTAAACCCATCAGTTACCTTAAGGCTCATACCGGAGAGATCGTTCGCGGTATCAGCGAAAATCAGGAGACCATGATCATCACTCACCATGGCGAGGCCAAGGTCGTGGTTCAGGACATCCATGTCTTCGAGCAAACCCAGGAGAGCCTGGCCATGCTCAAACTGCTGGCCCAAAGCAAGGCCAGCCTGCAAAAAGGCAGGGTAAAACCCGCCGCCGAGGCTTTTGCCGATCTTGCCGAACGGATCAGGACGGAAAGGAGTTGATGTATGACGTGTTTTTGATCGCCGAGGCAGAAGACGACATTTTCGGCATCTATCGTTTTGTCGCGACCCACGATTCCCCGGAAAAGGCGGAAAACCTTTTCAACCACCTCCGGCAAACCATCGACTCCCTGAACGAACTGCCAACCAGGGGCCATATTCCGCCGGAGCTCGACCGGATCGATGTTCGGGAATTTCTGGAAATCCACTTCAAACCTTATCGCGTCATCTATCAGATCGTCAAAGCGAACGTTTTCGTGCATGCTGTGCTGGACGGCCGCCGCGAACTCCAGGATATCCTGCAGCGAAGGTTGTTGGAAAAACCCGGGGGAAGTTAGTTTTTTTATTGCCCCCGTGATTTTCTTTCACGTGGGCAATAAGGGATCATTAAAGCCCTTTGTCAAATCCACCTTTGCTCCCATGAATTTCTTTGACAGCATCGAATCGCCTTCAGCTTCAGGATCTTCTCCCCATGTCTTGGGGCTAGCCAGGCTGATTCCTTCGCTATGAAAAAGAAACGAGTCAACAGATAACAATCGAACAGGTCGCCTGCCGGCAGCTCCCGTCATGGATTCAGGAAATAATGAGGTTAGGTGATTTTCTCCTTGACATTTGAAGGCTAGTGTTACACTTTGAAACGCAATTTTTCGCCGCCAGCCATGAGCCTGAAATGAACGACTCGCTCATTCTTCCCCATGACCGACGACGATGGTGTGGTGTGATGATCCTTATTATTCACACAAAAAATGCATGCCATTTTCGAGGACATCGCCCCATCACGCCACTCGTGTATATCTGAAGTTCAACATCATTTTACTGTACTTCCATCCGCTTTTCCGGCGGGGAACTTTCTTTAGCCGGAGCAGATGGTTTTTAAGTTAATCTTTTCTTTATTAGGGAAAAATTGATGGATACCTTTTTTCTGGCAATCGGAGTGATCCTGGTCGCCGGCATTCTGCCGCTGACGATCTCCCGGCAGTTCAATCTGATGAAATCCTCCTGCCTGCTTCTCATGGCCGCCGGCTGCGTTATCGGCCTGAGCGAAGTCCTTTCCTTTCTGTCTAATTCCGGAGAAGCGGCCGCGGCAAACTGGGCCTGGCTTCAGATCTTTACCCTCTCCTTCAAGCTGGACACGATTTCCGCCTTTTTCCTGATCCCGGTTTTTCTCATTTCACCCCTGGCGCTGCTCTACAGCTTTCATTACCTGGAGAAGCCGGAGCAGTCGACCCGGACCGCCCTCAATTATTTTTGTTACGCCATCCTGGTGGCTTCCATGGCCCTGGTCGCCACCGCCAATAATATCGTGACCTTCGCCCTGGCCTGGGAGCTTATGTCGCTTTCCTCGTTTTTCCTGGTGGTCTATGAATATCAGGCCAAGGAAACCCGGCGGGCGGGCTATCTCTATTTCATCTTCGCTCAGGGCGGCGCCATGTTCCTTTTTGCCGCCTTTGGCCTGATCTACTCCCACACCGGCAGCTTTTCTTTTGAGCAGGTCGCCGCCATCCCCGAAAATATCAAATTGCTGGTTTTTATCCTGGCCTTTATCGGCTTCGGTTCCAAGGCGGGAATCTTCCCTCTCCATATCTGGCTGCCCCATGCCCATCCCGCCGCCCCCAGTCATGTTTCGGCGGTGATGTCCGGGGTGATGATCAAAATGGGGATTTACGGGATCGTCCGGATTTACAGTCTGCTGGGCAGCGTCGATATGACCTTCGCGGTAATTGTGATCGTCGCCGGCATGATCACCGGAGTTCTCGGGGTGGTTTACGCGCTTGGCAAGCAGGATATGAAGAAGATGCTGGCCTACTCCAGTGTCGAAAACATCGGGATCATCCTGATGGGTCTAGGCATCGGCATGGTCGGGGTCGCCAGCGGGGTCAAGACCATGGCCTTTTTTGGTTTTGCCGGGGCCTTTCTGCATGTCTTCAACCATGCCATTTTCAAATCCCTGCTGTTCATGGGAGCCGGGGCGGTGCTGCACAAGACTGGGACCAGATCGATCAACCAGTTGGGCGGGCTGATGAAACGGATGCCGACTACCGGCAGGAGCTTCCTGGCCGGCTCCATCGCCATTTCCGGGCTGCCGCCGTTTAATGGTTTCATCGGGGAATTTCTCATTTACTTCGGGGCTTTCCAGGGCCTGGGGCTGCATGGCCTGCCTTTTGTCCTGACCACTCTGACTATTATCTCCCTGGCCGTTGTCGGCGGCCTGGCCACGGCCTGCTTCACCAAGGCGGTCGGCCTGGCCTTTTTAGGCGAACCCCGCAGCGAAGCAGCCGCCAAGGCCGATGAGGCCGGATTTACCATGCAGCTGGTGATGGTGCTCCTGGCCGCCTCCTGCCTCCTGATCGGGATCTTCCCGGAACCCTTTGTCCAGCTGGCTTTTAACGGCATGCGCGACCTTAACCTGGTCGGCGCGGCCGATCCGGGCCTCTTCCTGACTCTGGTCAGGAATATCGCGATGACGGCCAGCCTCTTCCTGGCCCTGATCATCGGCATTACCCTGTTGCGCCGAATGCTCTATGTCCGCAAGCAGGTGGAGCGCGGCCCGACCTGGGGTTGCGGCTTCACCCAGCCCACCGTCAGGATGCAGTACACCGGGACTTCCTACGCCATGTCGATGGTCGATTTTTACCGGCCCTTCGTCCCGGCCAAAACCGTTTACAGCGGCATCAGCAAAATTTTCCCGGGCTTAACCACCTATGAGACCAGGGTCGAGGATCTTGCCGAAAAGTATATCCACCGGGGGCTGATCAGGCCGCTGGTGAAGTATTTACATAAGCTGCGCTGGATTCAGCACGGCAAGATCCAGCTTTATATAGGTTATATCGTTTTGGCGATAGTGGCCCTGCTGATTTTCATTTAAAGCGCTCAGTCAAGCTGACAGTACGACATTTCTGGTAGAGGTAATTAATGGAATCCATCATCTCGTTTGGCATCGCAATGCTCGCCGCGCCGCTTTTCCCCGGGGTTATTCTCAAGATGAAGGCCTTCTGGGCCGGCAAAAAGGGGCCGCCGCTGCTGATAAAATATTACACCTTTTTCAAGCTGTTAAAAAAAGGCTCGGTATACAGCAACAGCACAACCTTCGTCTTTAAAATGGGGCCGACCGTCTCCCTGGGCGCCGCGATTATGGCCTTGCTCTTTTTCCCCCTGGGCGGCACGGCGCCGATTCTCGCCTTTGAAGGCGATGTGATCCTGATCTTTTACATGCTGGCCCTGGGCCGCTTTTTCACGATTTGCGCCGCCCTCGACACCGCCTCGCCCTTCGAAGGGATGGGGGCGGCCCGGGAGGCCTACTATTCGACCCTGGCCGAAGCGACCGTCTTTGTCATTCTGGTCCTGTTCTACCGGCTCAGCGGGGCTTTAAGTTTCGCCGAGTTCTTCTCCGGGCCGGCGCCGATCACCGTTATGGGACCGGCCGGCGCCTTACTTCTGCTGGTGATCGTTTCGCTGTTTATGGTTCTCCTGACCGAAAACTCCCGGGTTCCGGTGGACGATCCCGCCACCCATCTCGAACTGACCATGATCCATGAGGTCATGATCCTAGATCACTCCGGCCCCGATCTGGCCCTGATCGAACTGGGCGCCTTCTATAAACTGTTCTTTTACGCCGCCTTTATCACCCATATCCTCCATCCCCTTCAATATGGCGCACCCTGGGTGAATGGCCTGGTCTTTTACGGGATTATGGCTCTGATCTACGCGGCGGTCGGGCTCACCGAATCGATCATGGCCCGCTTCCGAATGAACCTGGTGCCGAAATTTATCCTGACTTCCTTTGCCTTGGTGTTCTTCGCCACCATCCTGACCATGGGGGTTATTAAATGATTCAGTTAGCTGACGCGTTTCTGGCGGTGATTCTGCTCTCGGTGCTGCTCTCCCTGGCTTCGAACCGCTTGAAGGCCCTGGTCAAAATCATGGCCCTCCAGGGTATCATGGTTTCCCTGATTCCCCTGTTTCTCGCGCAGCACCAGACTCTGGAGGGGGGCGCCCTGCTGCTCATGCAGGTGATGATTCTGATCAAGGGCCTGCTGATTCCCGGCATGCTTTTCATGGCAGTCAAAAGGGTCTCCATCCGGCGGGAAATTGAACCGATCATCGGCTATCACGCCTCGCTGTTCACCGGCCTGATGCTGATCCTTGCTTCCGCCTTTATTACCGACCGGCTCCAGGTTGCCATGCCCGGCAATCAGGTCCTGCTGATGATCACAGCCATCACCACTTTGTCCGCCGGCCTCTTTCTGATGATGAGCCGGCGCAAGGCGATTACTCAGGTTATCGGTTACCTGATGATGGAAAACGGGATTTACCTGATCGGCACCGCCTTGGCCAAACAGACCCATACCATGTATGTCGTCGAATTCGGGGTGCTGCTCGATCTCCTGGTGGCGGTTATGGTCATGGGAATCATTCTGAATAATATCAACAGCGCTTTTGACGATGTGGACACCGGCTTTCTCGAAGAGTTAAAAGATTGATGGCGTCGCAAAAACTCCGATCTACTGCGTCGTAGCGCATTTTTGCTCCTTCGGCATACCACATGTATGGCCTCAGTCGCAAAAAACACACTACTCCTTGTATATCGAAGTTTTTGCTTAGCCATCCCCTGACTTATTGGGAACTAGTCAAAGATTGACGGCCCCTCCTGTATGTAGCGAGCAACCCTGGCGGTCTCCTGGGACAGGAAGGAATTTAAAGAGCCTTTATAAGGATTGAATCTATGTTAGAACTTGTGTTTATAGTGCCGATACTGACCGGGATTATCGCGGCCTTCATCCCGGTGCAGCTGGGCCGGGGAGTCCTGCTGGTTTCCGCGGTGCTGCATCTGCAGATTACCCTGATGGGCTGGCTCGGCAAGATCAGCCCTGCCGCGACCGGCTATTTCAACAGCGCGCCGGAAGGGATGCTGGTCCTCCTGGTCACCTCCTTTATCTTTCTGTTTATCAGCATCTACGCGGTTTCGTACATGAAAGAGACCCAGATGAACAACGAATCGGTTTTCATCGGCTGCATGCTCTTTTTTCTGGCCTCCATGAGTATGGTCGCCCTGGCTGATCACCTGATTGTCCTGTGGATCGCCATCGAGGCCACCACCCTGGTCAGTGCCCCCTTGATCTTTCTTAACCGCTCCAAGGCCGCCCTGGAGGCCACCTGGAAATACGTGCTGATCTGTTCGGTGGGAATCGCCCTGGCCCTGCTCGGCACTTTTTTCATTACCCTGTCGATGGACCTCGCCGGTGTGGATGTCCCCCTGACCTTCTCCTCCCTTTCGGCGGTGGCCGCTCAACTTAACCCGATCTGGCTGAAGGCGGGCTTTATCTTTATCATTATCGGCTACGGCACCAAAATGGGGCTTGCCCCGATGCATACCTGGCTGCCGGACGCCCACAGCCAGGCGCCGAGTCCCGCTTCCGCTTTGCTGTCCGGGGCGCTCCTGAACTGCGCTTTCCTCGGGGTCTACAAGGTGCATACCTTGATGTACGGCGCCGGCATGGGCGATTATTCGAGCCAGGTCCTGATCGCTTTCGGACTGATCTCGATGGTGGTTGCCGGCGTCTTTATTCTCAACCAATCCGACTACAAGCGGATGCTGGCCTATTCGAGTATCGAGAATATGGGGATTATCGCCTTCGGCATCGGGATCGGTGGTCTGGCCACCTACGGCGCCATGCTCCATCTGGTCCACCATTCCCTGATCAAATCCTCGCTGTTCCTGTCCGCCGGAAATATCCTGATGGGTTACGGCACCAAGCAGGTCAAGCGGGTCGGCAATATGGCGCAGCTATTTCCGAAAAGTTTCGGCTCGTTGTTCGCCGGCTTTGCCGGGATCTCGGGCTTCCCGCCCTTCGGGATTTTCATCAGCGAACTGCTGATTATTATCGGCGCCTTCCAGAGCGGCCAATATCTGAGCGTCACGATCTTCATTTTCAGTCTGGTCCTGATCTTCGCGGGGGCCGCCCGGATTGTGATGCGGATGTCCTTTGCCGACACCGACCAGGAAGTGCTGGTCGAGGAAAAAATGCTGCGGGTCCTGCCTTCCTACGCCCTGCTGTTGACTTCCCTGGCTCTCTGCGTCTGGCTGCCGGATCAGCTTTATCAGACTATTCTCAACGCGATTTCCGTAATCGGAGGAGCAGTCCATGGATAACCTCCTGCAAATCAAGAACGGCGAAAAGGTGAGCCGGGCCGATATTCCGCAGCTGCCCTTTGCCGATTTTCGCCAGGCCCTGCTCGATATCGCCGATCAGGACGGTTACATAGTCCAGTTTTTCGCCTACCAGGCAGAGCAGGCGAATCGGCTGCTGGCCGTGCTGCGCCAGGGTAAAACATTGTATGCGGCCGGCTGCGAGGTCGGGGACAGTTACCCTTCCCTGACCGCCGCCAATGAAAAATTTCATATGTTCGAACGTGAAATCGCTGAGCAGCACGGGATCAGGCCCGAAAACCATCCCTGGCTGAAAATGGTGCGCTACCATCAGAATTATCAGGGTAAAGCGGACGTCTTCGCCAATGACTATCGGCAGGAGATTCCCGGCAACTATCCCTATTTTCAGGTGGCGGGCGAGGATATCCACGAAGTGGCGGTGGGACCGGTCCATGCCGGGATTATAGAACCCGGTCATTTCCGTTTTCAGTGTATCGGCGAAACCGTCCTGCACCTGGAGATTCAGCTGGGCTACCAGCATCGCGGCGTTGAAACGATGCTGCCCACCGTGCCGCGAAAGCGTCTGCCGGTGATCTGCGAGTCCATCGCCGGTGACACCGCCATCGGTCATAACCTGACGAGCTGCCAGGCCCTTGAAGCGCTTGGCGACCTGACGGTCGACCAGGGCGCCCAGGTGGTCAGGGCCATTGCCCTGGAGCTTGAACGGATCGCCAACCATGTCGGCGACCTCGGCGCCCTAAGCGGCGATGTCGCCTTTAATCCGCCCGCCGCCTATTTCGGTCGGCTGCGGGGCGAGTTTTTAAATCTTCTCCAGGTCTTGTGCGGCAATCGTTTCGGCAAAGGGTTGATCAGGGCCGGCGGAGTCGCCTTCAGAATGGGCGAGGAACAGCGCCGGCTTATTCTGGATAAGATCAACGAGACCCGGCCGGAACTCGAGCATGTCTGCGATCTGCTCTTCTCCGCCCATACCGTGCTGGCCCGGTTCGATGCCACCGGCACCGTTCCCCGGGAACGGGCCCGGGAACTCGGTCTGGTCGGTTATGCCGGCCGCGCTTCCGGGCTTGGCTACGACGCCAGGGTGACATTTCCCACCGGTTGCTACCCCGACCTGCCGCCCAATCAAAACGAGATGACCAACGGCGATGTCAACAGCCGGGCTACGGTGAGGCGGGAAGAGATCATGCACTCCCTCGATCTGATCGAGACCCTGGTGCGGCGCCAGGGTGAGACCGAGCCGGTCTTTCTGAAAGATTATCAGCTGGCGCCTTCCTCCTTCGTGGTGACCATCAATGAAGGGTGGCGCGGGGAAATATCCCATTGCCTGCTCACCGACGATCAGGGGCGGCTCGAGCGCTACAAGGTCAAGGACCCCTCCTTCCATAACTGGACCGGCCTGGCCATGTCGCTGCGGGATGAAGAGATCTCTGATTTTCCGCTCTGTAACAAGAGTTTCAACCTTTCTTATTGTGGCTTTGATTTATGATGGCGTCGCAAAAAGTCGCCAGCTCCTGCGTTGCTGCAAATTGTCTCGTCATTGCAGCGTACTGAAGTACGCTTCATTCCTCGAAATTCGCGCGCCTTGGATCTGACGATTTTAGCTTAGCCATCCCATTGTTGACTTTTTGCGAGATCATTATTTATAAGGGTTTTTACTTATGCTGAAGATAATCAAGAACCGAATGGAGCAGGGGTGTAAAACCACCCGATACCCCAAAGAGCCGATCTCTCTGTATAAGCGTTATCGGGGTCTGCCGGAGATCAACCGGAACTGCGATCCGGCCCTGATCAAGCGGTGCGCCGAGGCGTGTCCCCAGGATGCCATCGATCCAGTCGCCATCAGGATCGATCTCGGCCGCTGCACCTTCTGCGGCCAGTGCGAGATGCAGTCCGAAGGAAAGTTCATCACCTTTACCCAGAATTTTGAAATGGCTACGGCCAGCCGGGAAGATCTGATTACCGACGGCACTCTTCCCGACCTTGCCAGGCACTCCAAAAAACATTTCAAGAAACTGTTTGGCCGATCCCTGCAGCTGCGGCAGGTTTCGGCAGCGGGCTGCAACGCCTGTGAAGCCGATACCAATGTCCTGAATACCCCGTTTTTCGATCTTTCCCGTTTCGGCATCGATTTTGTCGCCTCACCCCGGCATGCCGACGGCATTCATGTGACCGGGCCGGTCTCCAAAAATATGCGGGCCGCCCTGCTGACCACTTTCGAGGCGGTGCCCGCTCCCAAGGTGGTGATTGCCAGCGGCAGCTGTCCGATCTCCGGCGGGCCGTTTTACGGCAGTGACGAGGTTTCGGGTGATCTTAACTCGATTATTCCGGTGGATCTCTTCATCCCCGGCTGCCCGCCCCATCCGCTCACCACCCTGCACGCTCTGCTCAGTTATTTCAAATAGCCATCCTGCCGGCGGGCCGCGCTGAGAGCCGCCGGTTGATCCATTGCAAAAAAAAAGCTTCGCCCCGCCAAAGGGTGAAGCTTTTTTGTCTTCTGGTCGCAGGGAGGGAACCGCGCCAGGGTTTGCTATGGCTCTGCGTTCCCGATCACCGGAGGATTTTTTTCGGGAGCTGGTTTCAGCATGAGCAGAAAGCAGGCCGCCGAGATGCCGGCCGAGCCGAAGACCATGCACATCACCATGATCTGATAGCGGGCGGCGATCAGGGGGGAGATGCCGGAAAGGATCTGGCCGGTCATCATCCCCGGCAGCGAGACCAGCCCCACCGCGAAAAGGGAATTGGTGATCGGGATCAGCGCGGCCCGGAAGGCGGTCTGCCGCGCTTCTTCGTAGGAGAGATCGCGGCCGCGCTCGGCGTAAAATCTTTCGGCGGCGAGGCTGACGCTGTTCAGGGCGTTGGCGAAGATCATCCCGGCCAGGGGGATCATGTAGCGCGGCAGGTACCAGGGTTCCAGGGCGACAACCCCCTGGGTGATCAGGAGCAGGGTGGCGCCGCCGCCCACCGTGATCGAGAGCAGCGCTCTGGTGTAAAGTTTCAGGCGGTCGTGCCGGACGGTGCGCAGGGAGATCCAGCTGGAGGCGAGGATCATCACCACCAGGATTGCCAGGATTAGGGTCGCGCTCTCCGAGTCGAAGATGAAGATCAGGAGATAGCCGATCAGGAGGAGTTGGGCCAGCATCCGGAAGACCGCGTAGACGGCAGTGGGCCAGTCCAGCGCCCATTTCCAGGTGATCAGGATGACGATGACGACCGGCAGGAAGGCGAGGGCCAGATTGGCCAGGGGTATGGTCTGGATCGAAGTGTTCATGGCCTCATGCTTAGTAGTTTTCAGGAGTTTTTACAATTGAAATCAAAAGGGGCAGCGCCCCTTGGAGGGCAGGGGAGGCGAAATTAATCCTTGACTGTATAGCTATATGGCGATATGGTTATCTAAAACAACGATGGCGGAGAGTGACGATGAAAGAGTTTATCCAGGTCATGAAGGCCTTGTCGGACCCCGGCCGGGTCAAGATTTTGAAGATCCTCCAGGTCAGGGAGCTTTGTGTCTGCGAAATTAAGGCCCTGCTCGGCCTGGCCCAGCCGACGGTCTCCAAGCATCTTAAATTGCTGGAGGAGGCGGGTCTGGTTACCCGCCGCAAGGAGAAGCTCTGGGTCAACTACCGGCTCGCCGTAGGGGGCGGCAGCTGCGCCGCCGCCGCTCTCGATGACCTGAGGGACAGGCTCGAGGATGACCCGGAGATCAGGCAACTCAGAAAGATGGTTCCTTTGGTCAACCGGGAGGAGCTTTGCCGGTGAAGGATAGAAGCCGGAAGCCGGAAGTCAGAAGTCAGAAGCCAGAAGTCAGGAGCCAGGAGACAGGAGACAGGAGACAGGAGTCAGGAGGGTGAGGAGAAAGGGCTTTTAGCATGCCTTCTCACGTACTCTTCTCAGGCGGCGCAAAATACATGATTCAAGCGATTAAAAACAGGATTGTTATGGAACCGTTGGAACTTAACCACCATGAAACTACTCAGGAAAAACCGGAACCGCCTCAGGAAACCGGAAAATCCTTAAGCTTGCCGCAAGCCATTCTGCTCGGACTGACCGGCTTGGCCCTCTGGGTGGTGGTTTATAGTCAGCTGCTGCCCTTGTCTAAATATTTCACCTTCGAGCTTCTCGGCCTGGCACCGACCGCGCATCTTAGCGAGGCGGTCCAGTTTTTCGTCTATGATACCCCCAAGGTCCTGATGCTCCTGACCCTGGTGGTCTTCGGGGTGGGGATCATCCGGACCTTTTTCACCCCGGAGCGGACCCGGAAGATTCTGGCCGGCAAACGGGAGTCGGCCGGTAACGTCCTGGCGGCGGGGCTCGGCATCGTCACCCCGTTCTGCTCCTGTTCGGCGGTGCCCCTATTTATCGGTTTCGTTACCGCCGGGATTCCCCTGGGCGTAACTTTCTCCTTCCTGATCGCGGCGCCGATGGTCAACGAGATCGCCCTGGTCCTCCTCTTCGGTCTGCTGGGCTGGAAGATCGCCGCCCTGTATCTGGTTACCGGCCTCTTGGTGGCGATTGTCGCCGGCTGGACCATCGGTCGCCTCGGCATGGAAAACCATATCGAGGAGTGGGTCCTGACGATGCGCACCGATGCCAACGCGGTCCCGGATGAACGCCTTTCCTGGTCAGAGCGGCTCGGCCGGGGCTGGGAGTCGGTCAAGGATATCGTCGGCAAGGTCTGGATCTATGTGGTCGCCGGTATCGCGGTGGGAGCCGCCATTCACGGCTACGTGCCGGAAGGGTTTATGGCCTCGATCATGGGCAAGGGGGCCTGGTGGTCGGTGCCGGCGGCGGTGGTCCTCGGTATTCCGATGTACTCCAACGCGGCGGGGATCGTACCGATCATCCATGCCCTTCTGGAAAAGGGCGCCGCCCTCGGTACGGTGCTGGCCTTCATGATGAGCGTCATCGCCCTCTCCCTGCCGGAGGTGGTGATCCTGCGCAAGGTTCTGAAGCCGAGACTGATCGGGACTTTTGTCGGGGTGGTCGGCTGTGGTATTCTCCTGGTCGGCTACCTTTTTAATCTGATCATCTGAGAATAAGGCGATTGCCATGACTGACCGCGAACCGATCACCCTGACCCCGATCGGGGTCATCCACTGCCGGCTGAAGAGCCGCGCCGAGACCCCCAAGAACTATACCGAGTCGACCGAGACCGGCACCCTGGAGGTCTTCCCCGAATACCTGGAGGCGATGGCCGATATCCAACCGGGCCAGACCCTGGTCGCCCTGTTCTGGCTGCACGAGGCGGAGCGGCAGGTACTGAAGGTCTATCCGCGCGGCGACAAGAGTCGGGGACTGCACGGGGTCTTCAGCACCAGAAGCCCGATGCGGCCGAACCCCATCGCCGTCTCGGAGCTGAAGGTTCTCGGCATAAAGGGTAATATAATCGAGGTGTCCGGGGTCGATGTCTTGAACGGCACGCCTTTGCTGGATATTAAAAAAACGATTTAAAGGAGTAGATAAGATGGAGATCAAGGTAATGGGGCCGGGTTGCGCCAAATGCGCGGAAACCGAGGAGATCGTCCGGGAGGCGGTTAATGCCGCGGGAATCGAGGCTACGATCGAGAAGGTCACCGACTTTCAGGAGATGGCCAGGCACGGAGTGCTGTCGACCCCGGCGGTGGTGATTGACGGCGCGGTCAAATGCGTCGGCCGGGCTCCGACCAAAAGCGAGGTGGAAAGTTGGCTGAAGTAAACGACGCTCCGGTTCAGCGCCAGATCAGGATCGGCCGGGCCACGGTCGGTCTGGTCGGTTTCGATATCGCGGTGAACCGGCTCCTTGGTGAACCCGATCTCGATCATGCCGAGGCGGCGGTGCGTCTGTATGAAGAGGTTGCCAGGCAGAACTACATCCCCGCCGGCATGGAGGATGAGTACCGCGAAGCCCTGGGAAGGGAATTCGACCGGCTCAAGGGCGGCCGGGAAAATGAGGATGGGGACCTGGTGATCCGGGTCCTGGGACCGGGCTGTGTGAGCTGCAACAGTCTCCAGAGCGTGGTGATCGAGGCGATGAGCAAGATGGGCATTGCCGCCGATGTCTTCCAGGTCCACGATCCGGACGAGATCGGCCGTTTCGGAATCACCCGGACCCCGGCTTTGCTGGTCAATGGCCAGGTTAAATGTTCAGGAAGGCTTCCTACCAGCTCCCAGGTCGAGGAGTGGCTCCGGGAAGCTGCTGCCGGTCGGTAACGCTCGGCTTAAACGCTGCCGGCCGGCAAATCCAAAATTAAGCGCATTTTCCCCTCGACAACATAAATCCTCCCCCTGTCCTTTGTTAAGGAAATGGCAGCCGCCAGGGCCTCCACCACCACTTTTCTGCCCGTGCCAACCGCGTTGCGCCTTCCGTTACCGAGCGCTGCTGGATGCGGGAAGTCGCGCCTTGTCGGCCCGCGAAATCCCTTCGCAATCTCGCGAGACTTTTGGTCGGCGTGGTACAAGTACCTTGCCGTCCTCTACTTGTGTTTTTCAGGTGCCAACCGAACCACGCCCTTGGCAAAATTCCCATTTTCCGGACTCCTGCCAAAAGCCGGCTAGAAAATAAAACTCGCGCCGGCCATCAAACCGGGTCCGGAAAAATCAAACTCGTTATTCCTTTCGCCCTCGGTTTCGGAGGCCAGACCCCTGGCTTCGATATAGATGCCGAATTCCTCGGCAAACTGGATCTCCAGGCCGGTGGAAAGCTGCAGGGCGGGATTCCAGTCCCGGTCGGTATCGTAATCGCGGTAGAACCTGGAGTATCCCCAGCCCAGACCGATACCGACGAAGGGATGGACCATTGAATCCATGGCGAAGTACTTGCGGGCACTGAAGAGATAGAGTTGGGTTTTGGTGTAACCCTCGGAGGAAGGTGAGGTGAAATCATGCTCGAAGGTGAGGTATTCCATGCCAAGTCCCACGTTCCTGGAATTGCGGATCTCCCAGGCCAGGCCCAGGGTCTTGTTGCTTGAGTGGTCAAAATCCCTGGTCTCGCCGTCTAGTCTCTGGTCGTCGTCGGAAAGAAAGGCGGCCCCGCTTTTCAGGATGATGACAAAGTCCGCGGCGACGGCGCTGGCCGGAATAAAGATCAGGGCCGCAATGGCCAGGAGCAAAAAGGCCTTAATGGTGTTATGGATGGAAATCATCTCACTCCCCCTTGTGAAAGTGGTTGTTCTGATCGGTTTGGTTCCCGAGTTTCCCAATTTAGTATGGATTGTGACATTTGGCCAACTTAACATCCCTTTGCAACTTCAACAAATTTATATCTGCTTGCGATTTCAGATCATCCCGGCGGCGGTGGTCCGGGAACGCGGCAGAAACTGGGACGAAATCATTCCTCGTGCGTTGGCGGTTAATCCGGCCGGTTGTCGCTTTTTCGGATCAGCAGGCCGGTGGTGGAAACCAGTAACTTATACTCCTGCGGCCGGTTCGAGTTGATAAAAGTGGCGGAGCCGTAGTCGGTGTCCAAGAGGGGGGCAAACACGGCAAACTTTCGCCGGAGGTCATACATGTTCAGGGGTTTGTTATTCGACAGCGAATAGACGGTGCGCTCCCTGGTTATTTCATCCTGTAAAGTCAGATACCGGCCTCCGACCCGATCGAGTTCATAGGAGGTGTGAAGTCCGAAGATGTTGGCCAGGGATTTCCACTTGAGAATATGAGCGTCGACATAAAACTGATCACCTGCAAGGATAAAGCTTTGTTCACTGCCGTCGGCCAGGATCACCCGGGCCTTGAACCGCTGCTTGCCGAGGGGGTCGATATTTACCGTTGCCGCAAGCTCCTCCCTGGTAAGGGCTTGGTAGCCGTGGGTGGCAATGCTTATGGTGGCGAGCAGGGCGGCTGCGGTAAGCATCAGCAGGGTGGTCAGGCAGCAGGTAGAGGAGGAGAACATTCTTCCCTTCCTGATGCCGCCGATCATTTTTATAAAAAAGATCAGGGCAAGAAGAGCGAAAAAGACGGCACTGGTGTTCAGGGGATCCGATATTGGCATGTTCTCTTCTCCGCTGGGATGTATCTGGTCAATTCCAGGAGGTCGGGGTCATTCTTGCAGACGATTGATTTGTACCGGTTCTGGAAAAGATCGTTTGTGACTGTTTGTTGAAGTTAACCGCATAACTGGAGCGGTCCCCTTAACCTCCTATCCCTGACATGATGCAGGGTGCCGGGGCTGTCATTCTTTTTTTTCCGGCATTAGCACGACAATAAACCATGCCGTCCAAATAACAAGTTGTTTTGGGACCAGTGTCCTGCGCTGATGCTTTAGTGGCCCGCCATGATTTCCTTGCCCGCAAAAACCGGAAGCAAGTCAATTCCATTAACGCTATAATGTGCGGAATTCGGAGTCTTGAATAAAATTCCGGGGGGGCCGATGGTTGTAAAAAACTTGCTGAAAACAAGGATTTTCCGGCAGACGATAGTGGCGGTTTTCGTGTCCGCCGCGGTGGTCTGGCTTTATCTGGCCGGGGCCTTCACCCGTCTGGAATGGGTGCTGCTCGACCAGCGCATGGGCTTTTATACCGAAAAGAGCGAAATCGCCCCTGGAATTGCCGTGGTGATGATCGACGAGTCTTCCCTGCGGGATATGAATGGGGAGTTCGGGCGCTTTCCCTGGCCGCGGCGGGTCTATGTCGATTTTCTCGAATTCTTCGCAATGGGCGGAGCCCGGGCCGTGGTTTTCGATCTGCTCCTGACCGAGAACGATAATTCCACCCCGGCCAAGCGGGAGAGCGACCGGGCCCTGGCCGAGGCGACCCGGGAGTACGGCATGGTCTACCACGCCGCTCAGATCATTGTTGACCGGGAAGACGAGATCGAAAGCGGCAGCCTGAACCGGCCGATGCCGGAGGACTTCCGCGGTCCCTTCGCCGTTGAGGGCCGCGGCTTCCGAAGTGATATCCACAACAACTTTTCCCTGCCTTTCCCCGGCTTGTACCAGGCGGCCGGAGGAATCGGGGTGGTCGGCATGGATGCCGACCCCGACGGAATCTACCGCCGTATCCGGCTGTTCAGGGAGTATCACGGCAGTCTCTATCCGGCCCTGGCTCTGGCACCGCTGTTGGACGAATTGGCCGGCGGCGATCCGGCGCGGTTCAGCGACCGCCATCTCCTTCTCGGGCAACTCCGGGTTCCGGTGGACGACCAGGAGAACTATCTGGTCAAACCCTACGGGATCAATAACGAGTACTCGGCCAGCGGCATCCTTGCTTCGCTGAAGAGCATCTATGCCGGCGAGATCGAAAACCTGCTGATCGATCCCGGCGAATTCGAGGGCAAGATCGTTTTTATCGGCGCCAGCGCCGCCGGCCTGGAGGACATCAAGGCCACCCCGACCTCCACCAAGACGCCCGGGGTGCTGATCCATGCCTGGGCCGCCGCCAATCTGCTGGAACGGGACTTTCTCCGGCCGGTGGGCCGCGGCTTGACCGTGGCCCTGATTGCGGTCTTTACCCTGTTGACCATGGCGACCATCTTCCGGCTCAGTAACTTCACCGTCCGGGCCGGACTGCCCCTTCTCTACGGAGCCGCTTTTTTCATCTGGGCCTTCAGCCGTTTCGGCGCGAATACCGTTTACGAGATCGCCCCGCCACTGGCGGCGGTCGCTGCCGCCTATCTGGTCTCCTTCGCCTATCTCAGTTTTACCGAGGGACGGGACAAGCTTAAGGTGCGGAAGCTCTTTTCACGCTACGTCTCACCGGAGATCATGAGCGAACTGCTGGCCCACCACGACGAAGTCAGCCTGGGCGAGGTGGGCCAGACCGAGGAGATGACCGTGCTCTTTTCCGATATCCGGGGCTTCACCTCGGTGTCCGAGGTATTGAGCGCTTCGCAGCTGGTCGATCTGCTCAACTGCCATTTCGGGGCAATGACCGAGGTGATTTTCGACCGGAAGGGTACCCTGGATAAGTTTATCGGTGACGCCCTGATGGCCTTCTGGGGGGCGCCCTTGAAGGTCGACGACCACGCCGGCCAGGCGGTGCTGGCCGCCCTCGACATGATCGCGAAACTGCCGGAGGTTAACCGCGACCTGCTCGATCGGGGCTATCGGGCAATCGACATCGGTATCGGCATCAACTCCGGCGAGGTGGTGCTCGGCAATATCGGCTCGGCTCGCAAGATGGACTACACGGTGATCGGCGACAACGTCAACCTCGCCTCCCGGCTGGAAGGGCTTACCAAGTTCTACGGTTTGCCGGTGATTATCTCGGAGTATACCCTGGCAGCTATGGGGATCGATATTCCGGTGATGCCGGTCGACCGGGTCCGGGTCAAAGGTAAGGAGCAGCCGATCAGAATCTATGCTCCCCTGGCCGGTCCGGAAGAGGCGCCGGAGGTTGCGGCCCGGTGTCGGGCAAATGCCGAGCTGGCGCTGACCGCTTTCGAGTTCTATCAGAACCAGCGCTGGCACGAGGCGGCCGAAATCTACAGTCGGTTGCCCTATCCCCGTTTCGCTGAATTATTGGGTGAACGCTGCCGAGCCCTGGCCGAGGTGGAGCCGATGGCTGATTGGGATGGCGCCTACAATCTGGAATCCAAATAAATGATGGCGTCGCAAAAAGTCGCCAGCTCCCGCGTTGCTGCAAATTGTTTCGTCATTGCAGAGTTCAGAAATACTCTGCATTTTCCTGAATTCGCGCGCCTTGGATCCGGTGATTGCCGCTTAGCCCTCGGGATTTTGACTTTTCGCTGGTGGATTGATTTAGATGAACCTTTTCGTCAAAAAAAGCTTGCCAAAAACCCGTGAAAGCACCTAAGTTCCTAGCTGCACACATTGTGGTACCTATCCTGGACTTTTTTGTCTGCTAACCTGAATCCCGGTTTGGGGGTGATTATGAAGATGGTTTTTCTGGTTTTATTCTCTGTTGGGCTGGCCGGTCCGGTCCAGGCCGAGGAGCTCTTGTATGTCCGCAGTCTCAAAGCTGATCTCTATGCAAAACCGTCCTTCGCGGCCCGGCAGCTTGCCACCTTTGCGAAGGGGGATGAGATGGTGAAGCTCGCCGGGGAGGATAGATGGTATGAGGTGCGATCCGGCGCGGTTACCGGTTGGGTTGCTAAACTATTGGTCGCGGACCAGCCGGCCCGGGCCGGAAAGGGTGTGATCAAGGCCGATTCGGGGATCGGCACCAGTGCGAGACGGCGCGCCTCGGCGGTCGCCACGGCCGGGGCGGCCCGCGGCCTGGCAGCGGACGACCGGCGCCGGTTAAGTGCCGATAACACCACCGATTACAGCGCCTTATCCTATATGGAGGGGATTAACCCGCCCGAGGCCGAGGTGATTGAATTCCTGAGCAAGGGGTTGCAACCATGAAAACGATGAAGAGCGCAAAGTTATGGACGGCGGCGGCTGTTCTCCTGGGCCTGACCTTTCTGCTCCAGGCCCGGGTTATGGCCGAACCGGCTGACTTCCGGGCCCGGATTTCCGAAAAGTTGGCGGACGAGGAGATCACCGACGCCGATCTCGCTGCTGAAATCAGCTTCGGGCGGGAGGTGGCGGCCCATATTCTCGGCAGATATCAGCTGGACCGGGACGATAAACTGAACCGCTACCTGAATCTGGTCGGCCGGGGGGTCGCCCTCCACTCCAACCGTTCCGGCCTCGATTATCGGTTCGCGGTGCTGGCCAGTTCGACAATTAACGCCTATGCCGCTCCCGGCGGCTACATATTCGTGACCAGGGGCGCCATCGCCAATATGGCCGATGAAGCGGAACTGGCCGCGGTGCTCGCCCACGAGATCGCCCATGTCGACTCACGCCACATTGTCCGGGAAGTGAAGATCAAGGGGGAAGGGGGCTCGGCCCAGGCCGGACTGGCCCATCTGATCGGGGCGATCGGCGATCCGGCCAGGGTCGCTTTCAAGCAGGCGGTTGACGAGGCCCTCGATATATTGTTCAAGCAAGGGTACAGTCACCGGGACGAGGCCGAGGCCGACCAGAATGGCCTCATTCTCCTGGCCGTGACCGGCTACGATCCCGGCGGTCTGCGCAGATATCTCGCTAAACTTGAGACAAGCGGCGATCCCGAACTGGAAATCTACAACCGGACCCATCCGCCTTTTGCCGAGCGTCTGGCCGCTCTTGATCGGGCGGCAACCGAAACGGGCCTGGACAAGGTCACCGGTCCCATTCTGAAGGAGAGATTTGATGAACAGAGCAGATGAACGTCCAGGATTTTCCCTTTTTAAAAAAACTACCGGTCTGGGCGTGATGCTCTCGGCTATTCTGCTGACTTCCCCGGTTTACGGCGATGAGGATCATTACGCCAATCAGCTGATCGGCGACCGGGCCGCAGGCATGGGCGGGGCCTATACCGCGGTTTCCGATGATCCGGCCGGCACCTATTACAATCCGGCCGGCATCGTTTACGCCCGATCCGCCAATCTCACCGCCAGCGCCAACACCTTCAGCTCCACCGAAAAAACCTATGAATCGGTGCTCGGCGGCCGTTATGACTGGAAGCGAGAGAGCTATTCGGTGTTGCCGAACTTCTTCGGAATCATCCAGCCTATAGGGGGCGGTTATCTCGGTTTGTCGTTTGCAGCGCCGGATCTTTTGACCGAAGACCAGGACCAGCAGTTCAACGAGAGCTTCCCTTCCAGTCTGGCCGGGATCGATGTCTTCTCCTATACCATCAACATTCACAAACGGGACAATACCTACAAGTTCGGTCCGAGTTACGCGCGGGAGTTGAATCGGAAATTCTCCATCGGCCTGACCGGTTTTTTTCATTACCGGGAGAAAGATTTCATCAAGAACGAGTATGTGCTGCTCGACAATTTCAGCCTCGGCAATACCTACCGGGATTTTGAGTGGATCAACAATTACGAGGAATCTTATGAATACGGGTTTGAGCCGATTTTCGGCATCATGTGGACCCCGGTCGATAAACTTTCGCTGGGCCTGCGGATCAGCCAGGTCCAGGTGTTCTACTCCGATACGACCTTCCAGACCACGAGCCGCTCGGAGATCCAGGGTGATGTTTCAAACAGCCGGGCCCTGATGACCAATTTCGATAACGAGCGGGAGCACCCGGTAAATACCCGTCTGGGGCTCGCTTGGTTCGCCTCGGAATCACTGCTGCTCTCCGGCGATCTTTCTTACTACTCATCGGTCGACGATGCCTTTTTCGGAGACCGTGAGGAAACCCTGGATTTCGCCCTGGGAGCGGAATGGTATTTCTCGCCACAGGCGGCCCTGCGTCTGGGCTTATTCAGCCAGAGCGCCAACACCTCCGAACTGACGGCCGGCGACCGGAACCAGAATGAGCATCTCGATTTATACGGGATGAGCGCCAGTCTGACCAGATTTTCACGCAACTCGTCGATTACCGGCGGGTTCGCGGTCAACTACGGCGAGGGCGAGGCCCAGGTCTTCACCGACAATCCGACCATCCAGGATGTTGAATCAATCGGCTATGCCATCTTTCTGTCTACCTCATATAGTTACTGAACAGGAAAAACAGACGGTTCGATAAAGTGGGTCAGGCTGAATGAAGTGAAAGGAAGTCGTTAGTCATGATGTTGGGTTTCTGAAAGTGGTCTATTGATCTCGGCCCGTCCGGACCCGGAATACACCCGGTTGGAGACTTGTCCGAGCGCGCTATTCCCGGGTAACTTTTTCAGGGCAAGAAGGCCTGGTCCGGATCTTTGCCCGGTTCAACATAAAAACCTGTAAGGTGAAAACAAATGGTTATGGTATTCAGATGCACGATTTGCGGGGAAGCCAGTCTGGCGGAGAAAAAGTCGACTCATTGTCCTTTTTGCGGAGCCCACCGGCAATGGCTTGTGGAGGCCGATGACTATATCGAACCGGTGGTGCCCGAGCTCAGCGAGGTATCGCGGAAGAATCTCGAGTTCACCTATGATCTTGAAATCAAAGCTTCGAAAATCTATCAGTGCATCAGGAAGAAAACGGGGGATCAGTTCATCCTGGCGATGTTCAAGGCCATCGCCAAAGTCGAACTGGAACATGCCGAAGTGGTCGGCAAGCTGATCGGCAAGGAGCCTGATTGTGAAATCGCATTTATCGAAAAACTCTGTACCCAGGACCGTGACGAGTCTCTCCATAAGACCGAGAAACTCGAGGGCGATGCCATCAAGCATTATAAAAAGTTTCTGGGAGAAGCTACGGAATCGCGGGTCCGGGATATCTTCCAGGCCCTGATCGAGGTGGAGAATGATCACCTGGAACTGGTGAGGAAAAATCTGTAATTTGCAAAAAATTATGGCAAATTGGCAGAAAGTCAAAAATCAAGTCATTGCGAGCAATAGCGAAGCAAGCCGGAAACGTGTAGCTAGCTGAAAAGACTGGTATTACTTCCTCGCTTCGCTTCTCGTAAAGACGTGTAAAATCAGTTTTTGCGATACGTCATCAAATAACATAACGGCATGACAAAAGGGGAGGGACGTTTGATGAAGACGTCCCTCCCCTTCGGTTTTCATGCCTGCGGTGCGCCGGGAGACGGATGCCATTCCCGGCGCACTTTTATACAGGCTTTAATAACGGTAGTATTCCGGCTTGAAGGGACCCGCAGCCGGTACCCCGATATACTTGGCCTGCTCATCGGTGAGAGTGGTGAGATTGGCGCCGATCTTCTTGAGATGGAGCATGGCCACTTTCTCATCCAGGGCCTTGGGCAGGAAATAGACCTTTTTCTCGTATTTGCCTGGGTTCTGCCAGAGTTCGATCTGAGCCATCACCTGGTTGGTAAAGGAATTGCTCATCACGAAACTGGGATGGCCGGTGGCGCAGCCGAGATTGACCAGTCTGCCTTCGGCCAGAACGATAATCTTCTTACCGTCGGGGAAGATGACGTGGTCGACCTGGGGCTTGATGTTTTCCCATTCCAGATCCCTTAAACCGGCGATGTCGATTTCCGAATCGAAATGGCCGATATTGCAGACGATGGCCTGATCTTTCATCTGGTCCATGTGCTGCCGGCTGATCACGTGCAGGTTGCCGGTACAGGTGACAAATATATCACCCATGGAGGCAGCCTCTTCCATGGTCATGATCCGGAAGCCTTCCATGGCGGCCTGCAGGGCGCAGATCGGATCGATCTCGGTGACGATAACCTGGGCGCCCATGCCGCGAAAAGCCTGGGCGCAACCCTTGCCGACATCGCCGTAACCGCATACCACCGCGACCTTGCCGGCGATCATCACGTCGGTGGCTCGCTTGATCCCGTCCAGCAGCGATTCGCGGCAGCCGTAGAGATTGTCGAACTTGGATTTGGTTACCGAATCGTTGACATTGAAGGAGGGCGCCAGCAGCGAGCCATCCATCATCATCTCGTTCAAGCGGTGTACGCCGGTGGTGGTCTCCTCGCTGATTCCCCTGACGTCTTTCATTAGTTCGGGATACTTTTCGTGCATGATCTGGGTCAGGTCGCCGCCGTCGTCCAGAATCATGTTGGGACGCCAGTCGTCGGGTCCGAAGATGGTCTGTTCGATGCACCACCAGAACTCCTCCTCACTCTCGCCCTTCCAGGCGAAAGTCGGGATTTTGGCGGCGGCCATGGCGGCGGCGGCATGGTCCTGGGTCGAGAAGATATTACAGGATGACCAGCGCACCTCGGCGCCCAGTTCGACCAGAGTCTCCATCAGCACCGCGGTCTGAATGGTCATGTGCAGGCAGCCGGCGATCCGCGCGCCCTTAAGGGGCTTCTCGGCGCCGAACTCTTCCCGGGTGGACATCAGGCCGGGCATTTCGGTTTCGGCGATTGCTACTTCCTTGCGGCCCCAATCGGCCAGATTGATATCCGCTACTTTATAATCTTTAAATTCTTCCATCATTTACTCCTTCCTTGCTTATTATCAGTTAGCTAGTTGTCTAGAATTGTTATACCACAGGGCATAAGTTTCGTACGAGCAGGCGAGTTGCTCAACTCAGCTTTAAATGCCGGCGGCATCGCGCAGAATATCCGCTTTGTCGGTTTTTTCCCAGGTGAAATCCGGCAGTTCCCGGCCGAAATGGCCGTAGGAGGCGGTATTACGATAAATAGGCCGTAAAAGATCGAGTTCCTGAATAATTGCCTTGGGCCGCAGGTCGAAATGCGCCCTGACCAAAGCGACAATCTCCTTTTCGCTGATCTTGCCGGTCCCGTAGGAATTGATATTGATCGAGACCGGTTCGGAGATCCCGATCGCGTAGGCGATCTGTACTTCCAGTTCCGAGGCGATCCCGGCGGCGACCAGATTCTTGGCCACATAACGCCCCATGTATGATGAAGAGCGGTCAACCTTGGAGGGATCCTTGCCGGAGAAGGCGCCGCCGCCGTGGGAACCCATGCCGCCGTAGGTATCGACAATGATTTTCCGGCCGGTGACTCCGCAGTCACCCACCGGGCCGCCGATTACGAAACGACCGGTCGGATTGATAAAGTATTTGGTGTTCTTATCGACCATTCCGGTCGGGAGGACCGGTTTAACGATCTCTTCCATCACCCCTTCCTTCAGGGTTTCGTAGTCGACCTCCGGGGTGTGCTGGGTGGACAGGACCACGGCCTCGACCCGTTTGGGTTTTTTGTTTTCATATTCGATGGTGACCTGGCTTTTGGCGTCAGGACGCAGCCAGGGAAGGGTGCCGTTTTTGCGGACTTCTGCCTGCCTCTGGGTCAGGCGGTGGGCGTAAACGATCGGCATCGGCATCAGCACCTTGGTCTCGTCGCTGGCATAGCCGAACATCAGGCCCTGGTCGCCGGCACCTTGGTGAAGATCGATCCCGGCGCCTTCGTCGACGCCCTGGGCGATATCGGCCGACTGTTTGTCGATTGAGGTGAGAACGGCGCAGGATTCATAGTCAAATCCCATATCGGATGAGTTGTAACCGATCTCCTTGATGGTCTGGCGGACGACATCCGGAAATTCGACCCGGGCGTTGGTGGTTATCTCACCGGCGATAAGAACCATGCCGGTGGTTACCAGGGTTTCGCAGGCGACCCTGGACTGATTGTCCTCAGTCAGGATGGCGTCCAGGATGGCGTCGGATATCTGGTCCGCAACTTTATCGGGATGGCCTTCGGATACTGATTCTGAGGTGAAAAAATAATTAGACATAATAACTCCATTTTTATTTTATGTTTTAACCGGCCGAGACAAGCGCCGGTCAGTAATCCCAATTCAGGAATGGTTTGATTTAGGGGCCGTTACGGAATGACCATTATATTTTTGCCCAGTTTGTTACGGCCCCTTATGCCGAGTGCGGCATTTCAATGTTATGATTATTTATTTACAACGGCTTAGCCGGGTGACCTCGCCAAAAGCACCCTTGAATGGCAGGTAACGGCTGCGAATTTCCGGCTTCCGCTTTCCCGGGCAATCTTCCGGCCAGGCCCGGAAGCTGCGCCGGCAGGTTGCAAGCCCTTTAGCCGGCCGCCATTATCAGATGACGGCCGCTGCCCCGGTATCCGGCCGCCCGGACCTGGTCGACAATCTCCAGGGTCACATCCCACTTGTTTAAGGGGCTGATCAGGTAAAGCCCGTCGACAAAGGAAGAGATGTCCATGACCAGCTGCCGGCTGATTTCCAGGGCCGCCTTCTTTTGATCCTCCACTTTGTCGTAACGGGCAAGGCGGGAGCGGATCTCCTCTGGAACGGTGATTCCCGGCACTTCATGGTGAATGAACTCGGCGTTTCTGGCCGAGATCAAGGGAAAGATGCCGGGGAAAATCAGCATGTCGATATGGCTGACCTTTTCCATCATCTGTTCCACCGAGTCCTTGCTGAACAGGGGCTGGGTTAAGGCATAGCGGGCTCCCAGGGCCGCTTTTTTCTCAAGGCGGGAGATCTGCAGGGTCGGATTTTTGGGTCGGAAACTGAAGGCGGCGCCGATCGAAAAATCCGTCTTCACCCTGATGCTCTGCCCGGCCAGATTCCGGCCCTGGTTAAGCAGGTTCAACATCCTGATCAGCCCGAAGGAGTCAAGATCGAAGATGCCGCTGACCCCGGGCTGGTCGGTGGCGCTGGCCGAATCGCCGGTGACGGCCAGTACCGCTTCAATTCCGAGGATATGGGCCTCCATCATCCGGGATTGCAGGCCCAGGGCGTTCAGGTCGCGGCCGGTTTGATGGATTATGGTCTGGATCCCGGTTTCCTCGCGGATCCGCCGGGCGATTCCCAGGTTACCGGTCCGGAGAATGGCCAGGGGGTTTTCGCCGAGGGTAACTGCGTCGGCGCCATGTTCCGCGAGTTTTCGGGCCCCGGCCAGCACCGGTTTGATTTCGAGATGGGTCGGCGGATCCAGTTCGACCAGGATCGGAATGCGCTCTTTCTTGAGGCTGGCCAGAAAACTGCCGGGCCTTTTGCCTGTTTCAGCCGGGAAATCGGCGGTGGTCGGGGCCTGGGTCGCCGGGCCTCTGCCGGTCCTGCTCTGCCGCATCGGCTTGATGTTCAGGGTTTTGCGAAATTCATGGATATGGGCGGGGGTGGTGCCGCAGCAGCCGCCGATCAGCCGCACCCCGAGTTTCAGCATCTCCGCAGCCCGGGCCGCCATATAGGCCGGCTGGGCGGGATAGATCATCCGGTGCCCGACCATTTCCGGCAGCCCGGCATTGGGGAAGGCGGAAAAAATCACATCTTCCCGGTCGATCTCGCTCATGGCCTGAATGGCGGTGACCATCGCGTCTATTCCCCTGCCGCAGTTGGTGCCGACTACCGCCGCCCCGGCCGCCAGCATCTTTTCGGCGCAGACCCGGGCGTCGATGCCCTCCTGGGTCTTGCCCCTGGTCGGGAACACCATCTGGGCGACAACCGGCAGCCCGGGTGCCACCGCTCCGGCCGTGTCGATGGCGATTAGAAGTTCATCGAGCCGGCTGAAGGTTTCAAGGATGAAAAGATCGACTCCGCCGGCCGCAAGCCCTTCGAGCTGCTCCCGCAGTCCTTCCCTGAGTTCTTCTTCGCTGGTCTCGCCGATATCCAGGGGGAATTTGACCCCGGTCGGTCCGACGGAACCGGCGACAAAGGCCTGGTGGCCCGCCGCCTTCCGGGCGATTTGGGCTCCGATCCGGTTGATCTCGATGACCTGGTCATCGGCTCCGGCCTCCCGCAGCTTGAAGCGGTTGGCCCCGAAGGTATTGGTCTCGATCAGCTGGCTACCGGCCCGGATATACTCCTCATGGGCCGCAAAGACCAGCTCTGAGTTGCGAAGGTTGAGCAGGTCAAGGTTGCGGCCGAGCTCCACCCCTTTTTCATAGAGGTACGAGCCCAGGGCGCCGTCGCCCAGGATCACCCGTTCTTCCAAGGTCTTTATGAAATCAGCTTTCATCTGTCCCTTTGTCTTGTCCGGTCCGCGGCGGAGCCGGAAATTCTTCTGATATGCGGTTTGTCTTTTCGCTCCGGGGAAGGATCGGGCCAGGAGCGCCTCAAGCAAGGCTTGCTGCTATGCCCTGAAAGGGGCAACCAACTATATATCATGGCTTGAAGGTACCGTCCATGGTTCCGCTGACCTTTTCGCGCTCCTCGGCAAAATCGAAACCGCTCCAGATACCGATGGACTTCAGGATCGAATCCTGGGGGTGGTATTTCCGGAAAATCTTGAAATAGAGCGCCGCCTCCTTGGTATTGATCACCGCGTCGGGGTGATCGTGCTTGAGCCGGGCCAATTCCTCATCGGAAATTTCCTTTTCGGCAAGTTCCTCGCCCAGGGACTCGCAGCCGGCCCCCTGGGTGTACTGGACCTTGTAGCGCCAGAGGATTTCATCCGGCAGCAGGCCGGTGCCCTCAAATGCCTTGCGGAAGATCCATTTCTCGATCTTTTCGCCGTTTACCTCATGCACTTTCAATTCCGGGGCGATCTTCATCCCCAGGGCGATCATCTCCGTATCCAGGAAGGGCACCCGCAATTCCAGATTGAAGTACATCCCCATCCGATCCGCCCGCTGCAGATTGATGTTGTGCAGGGTATTGGTGCAGCGCCTGCCTTCCTCGTTCAGTTTGTCGAGGGGGAAATGCTTCATATAATGATAGCCGGCGAAAAGTTCATCGGCTCCCTCGCCGGTAAGGACGACGGTGACGTAGTCCGCCGCGAGCTTGCAGGTGAAATAGCAGGGCACCGCGCAGCGAACCAGGGAAGGATCGTAGCTTTCCAGCTTGCCGATTACCTCGGGCAGGGCCGCGTAGTATTCCTCCGTGGTGAAGGCCAGTTCATGATGGGTCGACCCGATATGGTTCGCGGCGATACGGGAGGCGGTGATGTCGTCGCTCTCCCCGATTTCATCGCGCATCCCGACGACAAAGGTGTGCAGATTGGGGATCTCCTCGGCGGCGATCGCCGCGATCAGGGAGCTGTCGAGACCGCCGCTGCAGAATGAGCCCACCGGAATTTCCGGATCGGCGAGCAGCCGTTTTTTCACGGATCGGATAAAGGTTTCGCGAATCTCTTTGCAGATCTCGTCAACATTGGTCATCGGCGCCGTGGCTATCCGCGGCACCTCGTAATACATGACAAAACCCTGTTCCGGCGTGTAGTAATGGCCGGGGGGGAACTCGTGGGCCTCTTCGACCCCGGCCAGACTCATCGCCCCCAGTTCGGAGGTGAAGTACATCGTCTCGTTCTGGTAGCCGTAATACAAGGGCTTGATGCCGATCGGGTCCCGGGCCAGCATGAAGGTATCGCCGTCGAAGATGGCAAAGGCGAACATGCCGTCCAGTTCTTTTACGCACTCGGGCCCTTTTTCCCGGTAGAGATGGAGAATCACCTCGGAATCGGAATTGGTCCGGAATGGGTAGCGATCTTCAAGACCGGCCCGGAGTTTTTTGAAGTTGTAGATTTCGCCGTTACAGATCAGCCCCTTGCTTTCGTCCTCGGAGAGAATCGGCTGATGGCCGTGGGCCACGTCGACGATCGACAGCCTGGTATGGCCGAGGACCATTTTACCGGTAACATGGATCCCCCGGTCATTGGGGCCGCGATGGTGAAGGGCGTCCAACATCCTATTGATTGTTGCTTCATCGGTGCTGCCGAAACAGCCGGCAATGCCACACATTATATTGTCCTCAGGTTTTGGTTGATGGCGTCGCAAAAGTCGCCAGCTCCCGCGTTTGGTGCAAATTGTCTGTCATTACAGCGTACTGGAGTACGCTTCATTCCTCGAAATTTGCGCGCCTTGGATCTGACGATTGTTTAGCCATCACTCTTGATGGCTAAAGCAAATAGTCGAGATTGCCATAATGTCATTTCGACCAATGGGAGAAATCTTAATAGTTGAGATGGGTTAAAGAAAAAGATTTCTCACCTTCGTTCGAAATGACAGCTTTTTAGGCTTTTGCGAACTTGTTAAAATCACAAACTCGCAAAAAGCCCAGGGATGGCTAAGTAAAAACTTCGATACGCCACGACGCAGCAGATCGGAGTTTTTGCGACGCCATCATCCTTTGTTGATTTCGAAAACCCCGACCAGGCCGTGGCCCATGCCGGTGCCGGGCTGGAGATCCATTTCCAGGCGGCGCAGCGAGTAGCCGAGATGCTGCTCGATCATGTTGGCCCGCGGATCGCCGAACTGCAACTTGCCCGCGGTCTCGATCACCAGCTGCATGGTTTCGATGGCCTCCCGGAGCGAATCCGGATAAAAGGGGGGCAGTTCCGGGGTAATCGGCTCGCCTTTTTCCTGGCTGGACAGCATGGCAATGGTGTGCTCGACCAGGGAATTGGTGTTCATGAAGAAGCTTTCGAAAAAATTATTGATATGTCCGAAGCCCTCCCTGGGTACGTAGTCCACCATAAGCTGTTCGAGATCGGTCCGGGTATAACCCTCGAAGAGTGAGTTGATCGGCAGCCTGAGATCGGGGGCGTTGGCATTGTAGTCCCTGGTCTCCAGGTGACGGCCCGTCAAGATCGAGCGGTCGAAAAAGCAGCGCGGCTTGATCTTGATCCCGGACATTTCCTCGGCCATCCCGATAATTTTCATCACCTCATTTCTGGTGATCAGCCGGAGGGGAAAGCGCGGAATGTCGTCCCGGCCCCGCTCTTCCGGCGGATAGATATAGGAGATCCGGTAGTCCATGAAGAACTCTTCGTCCTGGGAGCAATGCCAGAGATCCTGCCATTCGTAGGAATAACGGCCCAGCCAGTCGCCGATGAAGACGGCCCGTTCCGGCGCGTGCTTGCAGACATCGGCGATCAGCTGCGCGGCCTGCTCGTCCTTGAAATGGCTCATGGTCCCGTAGGAGGTGAGGTAAACGTCGAAAGGCGCCTCGTCCTCAGGGCCGAAGGGCATGCCCTTGCTTAAATCGTGCTTGGCAAAACGCATCTTGGGATGATCGCCGTAATACTCGTTGGCCTGGGCCAGCAGGTTGTCGTTGACGTCCACCCCCAGATATTCCTGGAGCATTTCCGGCATGATCGCCTCGTGGACGAAATCGTAGAGGCCGGGGTCCTTCGAGGTTACCCCCATGATCAGATCGAAGCCGTCGCCGCTGCCACAGCCGAGATCGAGGATGCGCAGCCGTTCCAGGCGCTTGCGTTTATAGTCGACCAGGTCGTTCAGGGCCGGGCGCAGAAAAATCCCGGTCATCTGGTCTTCCCAGAATCGCCTGACGTTGTCGTACTTGCCGGACAGGGTGATGGCCTTTTCGTACTTGCCGGTTCCCGCCGCCTTGCTGTATGCCTTTACTTCCGCCATCTTGTCTCCTTATACGTAACCGGGTTAGGCCAGCTCTCATCCGGTAAGCGATTATAGGGTGGTGCAGGTTGCGGCAAGCGGGACGGCGATGCGTACCTTGGTACGTGAGCCGGCCTGATCGCCGCAAGATGTGGTGCCCTGTGATCGCTTACCCTTATACCGCGTGGGCCTTTACCCAGTCGAGGGCGGCAAAGGCATCGCTGCAATGGCCGTCGGCCGCGATCTTGTCGGAAAATTCCTGGGAGGTGGGGGCGCCGCCGATACATATTTTTATTTTATCCCGCAATCCTTCCGCCTTGAGTTGGGTGATCACCTCTTCCATGTTGCGCATGGTGGTGGTGAGGAGGGCGGAAAGGCCGAGGAAGGGCGCCTCGTTTTCCTTGACGGATTCGACGATCCGGGCGGTGGGTACGTCGACCCCCAGATCGATCACTTCGTAGCCCGCGCCTTTCAGCATGATCGCCACGATATTCTTACCGATGTCATGAAGGTCGCCGGCCACGGTGGCGATGATGAACTTGCCCTTTGACTTGACCCCGGCCTTCAGGAGATGCGGGGTGAGAATGTCCATCCCGGCCCCTACCGCTTCAGCGGCGGCAAGCATGTCGGGAATAAGGTACTCGCCCTTTTCGAATTTTTCGCCGACCGTGGTCATCGAGGCGGTCAGCCCCTTGATCAGGATATCATTGGGGTCGATGCCTTTTCCCAGGGCCTCCTCGACCAGTTCGGTTACCGCCGGCTGGCCTTCGTAGCCGTCATCAAACCCTTCATCCTCCTGCTCGACCCGGCCCTGGACGACGTTGTCGGCCAATTTCTCAAGTAATTCCTCTGACATTGTTCTCTCCTTAATAAAGTTAATCCCTGATATGCCCTTTAGGGTGTTTTTCCGACATCCTTGCTTCTCGTTCTCGGACAAAAATCCTCATTCCTGGACAGGCACTTGCTAATTAGTTTGTTTCAGTTCAGGCAACAGGCCCGGAATTTCCTTGAAGATCCGTTCGACCATCTCTCCGGACAGGTGTTTGACCGGGCGCGCTTCAAGGTCGGCCATATGGGCCAGAGCCCTTTCCAGGACCTGGTCCTCGCCGGTCTTCGATTCGAAATGATACGGTTCCGAAACCAGCCCGGCCCGGCATGGTTTTCTAGTATGGCGGGTGAAGAGCTTATGGTTGGTGGTCATCACCTTGCGGATGATCTCAACCGCCTCGTCGCTTTCCGAGGCACTGATCAGCGGCGCCCGCATGCAGTGCTTGGCCAGGCCGACCTGCTCGTTGTCGAGCACCGCTTGGAGCGGGCAGAAGGTGTTGGTCCGGTCCAGGAGCCCGAAGGCGTAGTGGATGTATTGGGCGCCGCTGGCCGCCATGTAGAGATGGGAAAAAAGCTTCTCGAAGGTGGCCTGCATGCCCGGCACCTTGGCGTTGCCCACCCCGCTGCTCGAATAGCAGGGCAGCTTGTATGATCTGGCCATCTGCACGCAGTCGATATTGTACTGGTTGAACTCCGGGCAGCCGTAAAGGTCGTGGAGATCGTCAAGGCGGGCCCGGACCGGCACCGAACCGTAGAGAACCGGGGCGCCGGGTTTGATCAGCTGGGTCAGGGCGACGCCGGTAAGGATCTCGGCATTGATCTGGGCGACGATGCCCGCCTCCTGGATCGGCGCCGAAGAGCCGCCCTGGGGCGAGGAAGAGATCACCAGGGGCAAGCCCTGCTCGACGATGGCAAAGACCTTTTCGGCGGTGTCGTCGACCAGCTGCAAGGGGCTTTTGAAGATACAGGCGATGAAAGAGAGCACCGGGTTTTCACGGAGCGCCTCGGGGCCGCCGGCGATGATCTCCGCCATCTTGACCACATCGTCCAGGGCATCGAGGGTGGTCAGGCCGGCCTGGACGTGCTTGGTGATGTTGTTCAGGCTGGCGAAGAACTTGTTGACGTCGTGGTTGCCCTCGTTGATGCCCTCGTCCTGAATGTTGACCGGACGGACGAAGAAATCCAAGTGTTCCAGTTGTTCGCAGAGGTGGGCCGCTCGGGCCAGCAGAGCGGCGGAACCGCGTTTTTCGGTGTACTTCGGCATTTTCCTGCGGTCGCCGGGATCGTCTACGGCGACAAAGTCGGTCATCTCCGTATCCAGCCAGATATTGGTCTCCGAGCCCGAGCCGAAATAGACCCGGGGCACTTCGGCGTCAAGTTCCAGCCGGTTGTTCGGGTCCCGGGCGCCCATCACCACCTTCGAGGGAGCCTTGGCAATCGCCGATTCGATCAGCTCCCTGGGCAGCCGTACCCGCCAGCAGGGACTACCGCCCTTATCTTCCAGGACGCTTGTCGCCCCGTTTTTAACGAAGAGGTCGGCCGCCTGCTTGTTGTAACACCAGATGCCCGGCTCCTCCAGGATGGCCATTGAGGCCTCATGGATTCGGTCGATCTGTTCCTGGTCCAGCCGTTCATATGGCTTGACGATATTTCCCTTTCGAAAATCACTCATATCTTTTCCTTCACATCATATTTTGGTCTCCGAATCAGCCGATAACAAAGCGGATTCGGTATCTTGTGATAGCTTACGCGGATCGCATCCAGCGGATGATCTGGATTCCGGCTTAAAATCTGCCGGAATGACGGACTTTTCGATGCGTGGTAAACCGGTAGCAACAATTTCTGAGTCCCTTATTTGTCTCGCCAGAAACGGGAGTACTTTCGGCAATGACGATCCCGGCCCAGCACCGCCTCGGCGGTCTTGGCGGCGCCGATCAGGGCTTGGTCGAGGACGCTTAAAATGGCGGCGTCGAGTCCTGCCATAATGGCCATGTGGAGAAAGGCAGTGTTGAAGATTTTTCGTTTCGGCAGACCGAAGGAGACGTTGGAGACCGCCATCACGGTCTTCGCCTCGGGGATTGCCTTCTTGATGGCGCTGATCGTTTCCAGGGTAACCTTGCCCTGGGTTACATCGGTCGCAACCGGCAGGACCAGGGGGTCGAAAAAAAGCTGGCTGGTTGCGACGCCGGCCCGGTTGCAGGCCTCGACAATCTTCAGACACGCCTCGACCCTCTCCTCCACGGTTTTCGGGATACCCGCGGCGCCCATGGCCAGTCCGACCAGGGGCTTCTTGTACTCGGCGGCCAGCGGCACCACCGCGGAGAGATATTTTTCCGAGGCCTTGGTGGAATTGATCAGGGCCGGCCGGTCACCCCGGGCTCGCAGGCCCGCTTCAAGCACTTTGGGATCGGCGCTGTCGATACAGAGCGCGGTGTCGACCTCGCTCTGGATCGTGGTAACCGCCCAGGCCATATTGTCGACTTCATCCTGGGCCGAACCGCTGCCGGTGCCGATATTGACATCGAGGTAGTCGGCCCCTGCCTCGGCCTGGCTGCGGGCCAGTGCGATCAGTTTTTCCGCGTCGCGGCTTTCGATCACCAGCTTGACGGAGGGGATGGTGGCGTTAATTTTTTCTGCAATGGTAATCATGATTTTCTCTTCTTTGCCCGCGGCGGGCCTATTCCATGATGAAAGGACGGATTGCCGGGATGTTACCCTTGATCCAGTCCCTGGTTTCGCTGGGCAGCACGTTCTCCATCTCACTGTTCAGGACCGTGCTGGCGTATTCGGTCGCTCGCTGCAAGGCGGTCAGGGAGCCTTCCGCCTGCCACTGGTCCCTGGTGTCGCGATCGGAGAGACTCGGCTTGAACTGCTCGGTACGCATATACTTTCTGGTGTGGCGCGAGGAGACGAAGTGACCGCCAGGCCCGACCTTCTTGATCTGGTCCATGGCAAGGGTGCGCTCATTTACCTCGATACCCTCGACGGCCCGCATCACCATGCCGATGATCTCGTTATCGACAACCAGCTTATCGTAGGAGGCGGTCATGCAGAACTCGACGAAGCCGGCCGCGTCATGGATGAAGTTGGCCCCGGAGAGGGCGACCATGGTCGAAGTGATCGCCGACTCGTAACCGGCCTGGGCGTCGATCGCCTTGGAATCGGTCATCCCCGCCGTGCCGTAGTAGGGCAGGGCGTAGTGCTGGGCCATCTGGGCGGAGCCGGCATTCATCAGTCCCATTTCCACCGCGCCGGCCAGGTACTTCATGTCGCGCAGATCGGTAATCGAGGAGATGCAGCCGTAAATCGCCGGGGCGCCGGGGTTGGCGAGCTGGGTCATCATGATCCCGGCCAGGGTATCGACGTTCTGGATCACCAGGTTGCCGGCCAGGGTGATCGGCGCCGTCGCCCCGCAGAGGGGCTCGGCCGGCACTACCACCGGAATATTGTTGATCGCCGCTTCCACGGCCAGTTCGCCGTAGGATTCGTCGAGTTTGAAGGGGCTGATCGGACAGGCCACCATGGAGATAAAGGGACGCTCCCGCAGGGCCTCCGGCGAGCCGGCGATCTTCTCCGCCATCTTGATGACGCTCCTGACCCCTTCCACCGTGTAAACCCCGCCCATGATATGTTTCCGGGTGCGGTTCAGGGCGGCGCCGAATCGGTTGACGTCGATGTCCTCGACCGGCAGGTCGCCGGGGTAGACGTTTAACATATAGAAATGGATGTTCTCAAGGTTCTCCACCATCCGGGCCATATTCATCACATCGCGCAACTCGGCGCGTCTGGTCTCGCTGGAGCCCGGCTCCTGGACATTCAGGGCGGTGCCTCCGGTACCCATGTAGACTTTGTTGCCGCCGATGGCCAGATCATGCTCGCCCGACTCGTCCCGGCCGCACAGGGTTATCTCCGAGGGCGCGGTGGTCAGGAGTTTTTCGACCAGCTCGGCTTTCATCTTGATGATGTTGGTCTTGGTGTCGACCTCGGCCCCGGCCGCGACAAAACGTTCCAGGGCGGCGGGATAGTTTACCTGGACGCCTACCTCTTCGAAAACTTCCATGGAGGCCTCGTGAATCTTGCCTATGTCTTCCGGGGTCAGCGGGGTGTATTGTCCCCCAGCCAGACCTTTACGAACCTTCATATGTTCTCCTCATTTAGTTTATAGTAATTTCAAGGGGACGGAGGAGTCTCCTCCACCCGCCTTGCTATACAATCTTTTTTACCGCAACTGCGACAGGGGTTGTGTTTGCTGTCTGCCGGCGCGGCCGCTTTTTTGTCGAAAATGCCAAAAATCGCGGAAATGGATTTTCTGGGGGTCATCAGGGAGGTGTCGCCGAGTTCCACGCCCGCCGCTTCATGATCGAGCAGCGAGAACAGCTTGGGTTGTTCGGAGACCGGCCAGTCGCAATAGCCGGGGCTAAAACGCAGGCTTACTGATTGTCCCAGATTTCCGACCCCTTTGGCAAATTTATTATGAAATTTATCCGCCAGGGATTCAATCGCGCCGGATCCCATGGCGTCGGCCACGTAGGCGTCGGCCATGCGGCCTTTTGCCATGAACCGTTCGATCAGGCGGTCCAGGCCGGGGCCGATGGTGGCGATGAATCCGGCGAGCCAGGGTGCCCCCTTCAGGGTACGGGCCATTTTTCGGGATTCGAATTCAACCCCGCCGGCCAGCGAGACCCGCCCGGCCTCGGTGGAATTAATGGCATAGACCGAACAGGTCAGGCGCGGTTCCATGCAGGCGAGGACTTCCGCTCTTATTCGCTCAATGCGCGACCGGGTGGATCGGGAAACGCTTCCGCCCTGTTTCCTGCCGAGCAGCCGCTCGACAAAATCGGAATCAACATCAATCTCGCCGCCGGGCTCGGCGGAGAGCGCCGCCGCAACCTGCCGGATGGCGTCAAGTTTTGATGAGCCGATATTTTCAGTCTGCATTGCCTCAAGCTCCAATTGCATGGCCTCAAATGCATGGCCTCAAAAAAAATTATACATAAACATTAATTGGTGATGGGGATGAAAAGCGGCAGTTGATTACCCAGGAAATAATTTTGCACAATAACATATTTAACAAAAATATCAAGCTGCGAAGGGCGGAGGCCGCAGCCTTTGCAGGAGATTACAACGTAAAAACCGATGGCTAGATAAAAAAAGAACTTTTGTAAAAAGTGCTGGGGTGGGTGAATCGAGGAGGGAGGAGGGCTCTCAGTTGCCGATTGGTTTGAGGCCGTCTTTCACATCGAAACTTTTCAAGGCCTTGACGAATTCGGTCAGACCGGACTCAAGATGGTTCAGGCTTTCGTCGGGCAGGCGCAGCAGTACGTCGGCCAGAACACCCTGGGCAGGTCTGGGGGCGGTAGCCAGGAGCTGCACCCCTTCCGTGGTAAGATTCAGTTTGACAACCCGTTGGTCGTTCGGGTTGGTGCGGCTCCGGTTGATCAGCCCCTTTTTTTGAAGTTTGTCGAGCATGTTGCTGCAGGTGGAAGGGTGGATCGAGAGGATGTTGGCCAGTTCGGAGACCTTGAGGCCGGGATTATTAAAGAGCTCCCACATCATCCACAGTTGCGCCGAACTCAGTCCGCACTCCTTTTCAACCGCCTTGGCATGGGCCTGGCTGGCTCGGAAGATGATGCGCAGTTCACGCAGGATCACCTGGAACTGCTGGCCCCGCGGGTCGTCGCCGGGTTTGTCTTTCTCGTTATTTGTCATGAATATCGCCGTTAGAAAGGTTCTTTCCGATCCGAAAATCGATGAGTGGTCTTGGATGGGGATCAGCATACAAAAAAAATTGCGCCCGCCGGCTTTTTTTATATTAAGCCATTTTCGCCGATTTGGAAGCCGGAAAATTTCCCGAGCCGTAAACCGATTTTGCCGGCCTGCCTCCTGGGCATAAGGTGATTCGATCATCGGGAAGTTACAGAGTTGATGGCGGTGCAAAAAAACACATCCTCTCAAGTTTGGCAAGTTCGCAAAAAGTCGGGAAAAGCTGTCATTTCGAACGCATCTGAGAAATCTTGTTTTTTAATCCATTGGAACTATTAAGATTTCTCCCGTTGGTCGAAATGACATTTTGGCAATCCCGATTTTTTGCGAACGCCATCAAGTTGATCCTGTCTTTAGATAATCTTGCAGTTCGGCCAGCGGGGTACGCCGCATCAAGCGGCCGGTCCGCTCCATCTTTCGGGCCTTTTCCCGGAAAAAATCGATGCAGCGCCGGGCCAGAGCTACGACCTGGTCATCGTCCAGTCCTTCTCCGACCACATCGCCGATCCGGGGCGCGCCGCCCCCGTTGCCGCCGAAGATCAGGCTCCAGCCCTTGGTGGTTCCGAAGATCCCGAGGTCGCGCAGGTAGCTTTCGCAGCAGTTGAACTGACATCCGGAGATGCCGACTTTGGTTTTGGCCGGCAGGTCCAGTTCCATCAAGGTCTTCTCGATCTTGCCGCCGAGGGCCAGGGTGTCCTGCCGTCCGAACTTGCACCACTTTTCACCCGGGCAGGCCTGGATATAGTGGATGCCCACCGGTTTTCGGGGACCCGCCGGCTGCCCCATTTCCCGCCAGATCTCCGCGGCGGTCTCCGGCTGGTGCCCGGCGATGGCGATCCGCTGGGCGCCGGTGAGTTTCAGGAAGGGTACCTGGTGGCGGCGGGCTAGCTCGGCGACCTGTTCCAGGTATTCGGGGGTGACCAGTCCCATCTTCGGGCCGGGCAGGACGTTGTAGGTCTTTTGTTCTTTTTTTCGATCGTTCATGGCTTGCCTTTGGTGGTTGGTATTTTGATCATTTAAAATTTGATGGCGTCGCAAAAAGCACCCTAAAGGGCATAAATCGCCAGCTCCAGTGTTATTGCAATTGTCTTTTCGTGCGAACAGGCAAGCTGCTCAACTCAGCTTTAACTTTTGTGCAGTGTATCATTACAGAATTATTATATATCTATTCGGGATGGCGAAACCTTGACTCAGATCAATTTTATAAAAAAGTATGCGCGACGATATTCACCTTCGGGGTCTTCGTTCTTGCCCGCACCGTTATCCCGTGGTATCACTTATTCCTGCCCCTTCTCTGGTACCCGAAGGAGAAAAATACGCCACGACGCAGTAGATCGGAGTTTTTGAGACGCATCAATGTTGAATGGGAGGGATGTATGAGGAAACTGATTTTTTTAATCCTGGCCATGGCCGTTCTCGGCGGTATTTGCGGTTGTGCCTCGAATTACCTGTTGACTGAACCGCGGGTCTTTAAGGCCTGTCTTACCGACGATCCCGGCGATCGGGAGCTGTCCTTCGATATTCTGGCCGATATTCTGCGCCGTCAGAATGGCTGGATCATTGAACGGATCAGTAAGCAGAGTTATGAGATGGACCTCCGGGCCTGTCGGGGCTCCTACTGCATCCCCCTCCTGGTGACGGTGGAACCGGACGGGCGGATCCTCTGGAAGCGGGACCCGGCGACGACCATCAGCAAGGACTGGGCGGAGCAACTGAAGGCCTGGCTCAACAATATCGAAGAGGGGTACGCCAGACGCCGTTGCGCCAGGGCATTGAGATAATCCTGAATCCGTAAGGCTTCTTGGTGAATTTCACTTTGGTACCCCACAGGGCATAAGTTTCGTAGAGCCGCCAAGCTGCTCAACTCAGCTTTATTAAGTTTGCAATAGCATTAGATAATCGGGCGGGCCGTTAACCAAAAGCGGGCCCGCCTTTTTTATCGCGATATTTCCGCTATTGATCTTATCGATCCTTCCAGAACCAGCGATTTGTCATTGTTGATTTTCCTTATGTGGGCACACGGCTTTACTGCGAGCCACTTGCACTCCGTTCGAATATTCCATCCGCTCCCGTTCCTGTATCATGGGAATTTCCACTTTGGGAGGACTCCGTTTCATCGCGCGTTCCGGTTGCCAGCTTGGCGGAACCGGCTTCATCTCTCCCGGTCGGGATGCGCTGTAAACGACTATTAATGGCAGACAACAGACAGTATGGGGAAAATCACTCAGGTCGGTAAATCTCGGTAAAAGCTTTCAGGGAACAACTTTCGGGAGATCCATGTTGTTTTCAGCTAATGGCCTATGTGGCTGATTTCACACAACTTGCTTCTGTAAGTCGTTAAGCTTTTTTTCACTTTTTCAACCTTGAAAATAATCTCTGAGTTTTCCCGAGTCCCAAGAGACCTGAATTTGTATGGATTCCCAGTCATTCGTGCCTAACTGTGCGCTATTTTTTTGTTTATGGCACATGTATTGCTTTATTACAAAACATAGAGACATTCATACTACGTACATTGTTTGTCTTTATATCGCGATAAACGCGGCAGGGTAGAAGTAAACTAAAAGCTATAAACAAATGACAAAAAAGGAGTAAGAAAATGAAGAAGACGACTATTTCTCTAATTACGGTTATGGCGGCATTTTTATTAACCAGTTCGGCATTTGCCGCGGGCGACAAGTCTGATAAGTCAGCCGAAGCAACGGAATCCTATCAGATGAGTCAAAGTCAGATTCCCTCCGCTGATCAGCTCAGGGGCATGAAGGTGGTAAACCCGAATGGTGAAGAAATCGGCCAGATTGAAGAGGTCAATACCGATACCCAGACCGGCCAAGTCAATTATGTAACCCTGTCTCGGGGCGGTATACTCGGCGTGGGTGAAGACCAAATTGCCGCACCGGTGGAAGCTTTCTCGTTCGATCAGGAACAACAGCAGGCTCAGCTGGTCGTTGATCAGAGCAAACTTGAAAACGTCCCCGCTCAGGCCGAAATGGACGATAAAAGCTTTGAGCGTGAACTGGAAAGCCATTATGGCGTTTCTCCAGCATGGGAAGGTGAGCAGCAGAATCAGGATATCCAGATGGAAGATACCCAGATGGAAGATGATACCCAGATTGAAATGGATGAGGAGAATAAGACTGGATATTAAAAGTCCCTTCCTGAATTCATGTACTTTTGATTCACTCCTGCCGTGAATGAAAAAAAAGGCCGCCCGAAAGGGGCGGCCTTTTTTTTGCGGTCAAGTTCAGCGGTAAACTTTTTAAATCCACTCCATTGACTATTTTTGACTATTTTACTGAACAGCGATTATACCCACAGGGCACCTCAAGGGTTCTGTTCAATCCTCCCTTGAGGAGGGCATTTGCTTCTTGGCACATAAGTTTCGTAGAAGCCAGAAGCCGGAAGCCGGAAGCCGGAATGACTGATTTTAAAGCTTTTCTCTTGGATTACTTCCCTGGAAAGGGGCCTGGGCCTGACTTGGCCTTTGGCCATTTACGTTCCGATCCGCCCGAAAGCCGCATAACCCTGCCGGGCAACTCCATCAAGGATTTTTCTTCATTAGCTCCGGTTCGCAGAGGAGGCTCTTGTTGACCGAGACCTTGCCGCATTTCTGGCAGCGGTAGCGCTCATTATGCACGGCATTGTGGCAAAATTCCGCCTTTCGGGAACTCTTGCTGCCGCACCAGTCGGCCTTTACCCCTTTGCCGGAGGGGTTGCAGATGCCGTTGGCATCAAGGGAGACAGCCCCGCAATTCCCGCACATAAAGGCAGGGGTATTCTGGGGAAGGGGAACATGCTTCTTGATGTTGGTTTCCGTCATAATAGAATCTCCTGATAATGTTTTTGTCAGCTTAATGACTGTCTATGAACTCTTTTGAGCCGATAACTTCGTGGCCGCGGAGCCGCTTGCAGCTTGCTGCAATTGCGCGGAGCCTTATCTCCGGGGGGGGGGGGGGGGCCGT
>JAGXFP010000011.1 GCA_024637225.1 Desulfobacterales bacterium | reverse complement strand
GCGTTGTCCGCCTGGCTTGATCCTTCGGAGAGAACCGCCTATGCCGAATTTCTTTTGGCGGAGGATGTGGAGATCGATGAGGAAATCCGCAAAGCAACCCGCACCGGGCGGCCATTCGGCTCTGAGGGCTTTATCAATATGCTGGAATTCCGGCTGAAACAGGTACTAAAGCCAAAGAAGGTAGGGCGGCCACGAAAGAAAACCGGGGAGTGTCCCTGATTTTCTCTGATTTTCTGGTTTTTCTCTGATTTTCTGATTTTTAATGGAAAGACGCCGGAGGTGGCAATACGAAAATCCGGCGTCTCTTTTATTACCAGGCCGTTAAGGTCTCTTCGGGAATGGCGGGCTGCTTCATGCTTTCTTTGGTGTTGCTCTTTTCCTCTTGAAATTTATCCAGGATATCACCGGCTTCACTACTGCCGATCTCTTTTTTAAAGGCCTTGAAGACCTCGCTTTCCTCTTCTTCGATATGATGGGAAACCAATTCCTGAAGAACGGTGCCCTTGGCCTGAAAGTTTTCCAGATTGCCCGGCAGACCTATCAGTTCCCGCAGAACTTTTTGGGCAACCTGATGTTCTTCCAGGGACTCCAGAGCGATTTCACGCCCTTTATCGGTATTCTTCAGGGCCGGATATAATGCCGCCTCTTCTCCGGCCATATGCGGTATTATTTCCTGATGGATCTTCTTGACCATTTTCTCCCGATTATCGGGGTCCTCTTCTTTCAGTAATTTTTCGAAGAGGCTTTTAACCTCTTTATGGTCCTTCGTGAGAATATCAATCAATTCTTCATGTTTTTTAGCCATGTTTTTCTCTCGCTAGTCTTTTTGTTTAATAATGCGGATAAGGTATGGAAATGGTTTGCTGTCTTTAAACCGTCTTACCCACCTCGTGCATTACACTTGCTTATGATTCATATTGCTTGTCCTTGATCCGGGTTAAAACCTCGATCACATCGTCGGGATCCGGCCCCGGGCTATTCCGGGTCCGATACCGCCGACTCCGCTTGTCATACTCTACCTCCATTTTTTATCGGTTTACATTGCGTTAGGCCGGACTCATCGCCTTTCCCGGTTAATAATTCGGGTTTGGGTGGTTCCCGGCAATTCAGAACAGCTTCGTTTGCCGGGTTTATTCTGCAATGAATATACCAGCGATAATTCCGCGCCCGTGAATGGCCGGAATAAGTCGGGAATACCGCGGCTGGTTTCAAAAACCATATAAATATATAAGGAAAGTGGAACTCATTTTTAAAGCTGCTTTTGTCCTATCTGGAAGGAATAAGTCTCGTTCAGCATTGCTAATCTAGCTGAACAGGACATCCGGGAGAGGAACGGAATTATGGCCAGGCGGATGACTTTTATTCTATACTTTGATTATCAAGGGGAGTAATGGGAGAGGTTGCTCAAAGAAAACGGGGGAGTGGTCCCGATTTTTCTGATTTTCAGTACGGCAAAACTCCCGGTCGAGCGCGTAACAGAGGAAGTGCATGTCATACTATATAATTTAAATCAACACGTTTGAGATCAAGGACGGCAAGTTGGAGGCCTTTAAGGCGAGCGTCAAGAGATCGTAAGCGTTCGCTGAGGAAAATGATCCCCTCCTTATGGCGGAGATGTATATTGATGAAGAGAGCATGCGCGCTCACGGCTGCCTGATCCATCGCGACTCCGAGTCCATTCTGGCCCACTGGGAACTATCAGGGAAGTATATGACAGACATAATGGAATTCTGTATTCCGAAGCGGGTGGAATTTCTTGGGCAACCTAATGCCACTGTAATGGAGAGACTGGCGAAGTTTGAAGAGGCGGGGGTCGTCGTTGCCATGGCGCCCCACTTCGCCGGGTTCAGTCGTTTTTGAGCAAAAGTGGCAGGTCACATTTAAGAGTGCCGGTATAACCATCGCATTCGTCCGAAGTGTTTACCTTTGCTCCGCTAAGCCCCCAGGTTTATATATTCAATATCTCAATCGCAAATTGAGCAAGTCCGGCCGCATCTGGCCAAACCGTTTTTTCGTGCGTCTAGGAAAACGAGCAGCATCTGTGGGCGGTGGCGTGTTGGAAAAACTTATAATATCTCCGAAATCTAAATTTAAATAACATTAAAATCTAAACTTAACTTGCATCGTTTTCTAAATTTAATTAAACTTTATTATTATAAAAATAATTCATGATTTTGGTGATTTAAATGGCACGTGCAAGAGCAAAACCTCAAAAACTATTGGCTGAAGCGTTAAAGGCTGGAAAGGCCGCGGCCAAAGACAACATAGTCAAATCCTCGTCCATCGAGAGGAAATACAGGGAGATCCTGGTCCGGGAGCACTTTCTTACCGAGGTTATCAAGGGATGGTATTTGTTGACTAGCCCTGAGGGCGGTGAGAATAGTACTGCTTGGTTTGGTGGAGTTTGGGCATTTCTAAAGCACTATCTTTCTGATCGGTTCGGAAAGAATGGTTTCTGCTTATCCGCCGAGTCTTCTTTTAATCTGCATGCCGGGGATACTGTAATACCCAAGCAGTTGATTGTATTAACAAAAAAACCAAGCAACACCAATGTCGATTTGCTTCATGGCACTTCCATCCTTTTAATGACGGTCAAAACAAACTTCCCGAAAGAAAGGGAAAGGTGGAATGGAGTTTGGGTAATACAACTTCCTTACGCTTTGTGCCGACTAAGCCCCACTTATTTCAAGAATTACCCCCGCAACATTGAAATTGCCCTTAAATCCCTTGCGCTTTCGACCACAGATATTTCCAGGGCTGTTTTACAATATGAATCAATTGTCGGAGCAGAACGAATTATTGGCGCATATAAACATTTTGGGCTGGAAAACCAGGCAAAGCAGATAAAAGAAGATTTGATCGCGGCCGGATACAAAATAAAGGAAGTAGATCCTTTTGTTGAATATGAGCCGAAATTAAATCTTAGTCGGCCGGTGTCTCCACATGCCGGCCGCATCCATGCCATGTGGTATGCCATGCGGGACGAGGTTGGAAAAATAATGCCTAAACCGCCCGGGATGAAAAGAAGCAGGAAAACGGAGATAGAGCTTATCCAAGAGAAACATAAAGATGATGCTTATCACTCTCTATCGATTGAAGGGTATCGGGTGACAGCAGAGTTGATTGAAATGATTGAATCCGGTGAATGGGATCCTGAAAACAATGAATCGGACCGTAAGCAATATGATGCGTTGGCCGCCAAAGGTTATTTTGAGGCATTTAAAACTGTAGTCGGTAGCGCCGGCAGAGTTTTGCAAAAAGACAATCCTGGGCAGGTTTTTGCGGAGGATCTGCAGTCGTGGTACCGGCAGCTTTTTTCCCAATTTGTTAAGACTAATCGAATGAAGCCTGCTGATTTAGCCGGATATAGAGACCAGCAGGTTTATATTGGTGGATCAAGGCATGTGCCGCCACCGAAGGACGCCGTTGGGGACTGTATGGAAGAATTGTTCCAGTTACTGAAAGATGAGGAAGATCCCGCGGTCAGAGCTGTCCTGGGTCACTTCGTTTTTGTGTTTATCCACCCGTATATGGATGGCAATGGCCGTATTGGACGTTTTTTGATGAATCTGATGTTTATCTCGGGAGGCTTTGGCTGGACGATTATAAAGACCGAATTCAGGGATCGGTATATGGCGGCATTAGAAGAAGCTTCTACAAAAGAAGACATTACGCCTTTTGCCGAATTTATCAGAACCCAAATGAATCAGCAGTAATTACGGTATTGCCGGGATTTTATGGAATATGTGAGCTCGTAACCTGTGGTCGTAAGATGAGGTGAGGAACTGCTCGGGCGGGGCAAAACCCTGTTCCGCTTTCGCCGATTCAAAGGGGGGCTATGAATGAAAAATATTAAACGACACTCGGCGGTTTCTCTGTCGCACCGGCTGACTTCGATCAGGGTCTGTAGTGCATCCTGCGGAGTGGATTGAATCCTTCCGGAAAGGACATACGGGAGAGGAACGGAATTATGGCCAGGCGGATGACTTTTATTCTATACTTTGATTATCAACGGGAGTAATGGGAGAGGTTGCTCAAAGAAAACAGGGCCGGCGGGCCGAAGGCTGAAATTATGCGGCAGGATGATTTCTCGGGACTAGCGAAAATTAAATTGTTTCTGGCTCTCTCCAGGACCAGGCACGGTCTGCTTGATATCTGTACGCCGCTGTTGGCCGCCCTGCTCTGGCTCGGCCACATCCCCGATCCAAGAACCACGGTTTTGGGAATACTGGCGGCCGTTGGCGGATATACCTCGGTCTATGCCTTGAACGATATCGTCGATTATCGGTCCGATAAGGAAAAGCTCGGCCGAACCGCTGAAGGGCAGAAGGGCGCCTATCTTGATGGAACTTCTATCCGTCATCCTTTGGCCCGGGGCTATTTGAGTATGAAGGAAGCCGTGGCCTGGGCCGGCGGATGGGGGGTGTTGTCGCTTGCCGCCGCCTTTCTGCTTAATCCGGTTTGCGCTCTGATTCTGGTTGTGGGTTGTATTCTGGAAACGGTTTACTGTCTGCTGCTGCGGGTCAGCCCATACCGGGTTCTGGTCAGCGGCATCGTTAAGACCCTCGGCGGGTTGGCCGCGGTATTTGCCGTCGACCCGAGTCCGGCCCCGGTTCTTTTGCTGCTTATCTTCTTCTGGCTCTTTTTCTGGGAGATTGGCGGCCAGAACATCCCGGCCGACTGGCACGACATCGAGGAGGATACGTTGCTCAAGGCCCGGACCGTGCCGGTTGCTTTCGGTCCGGATAAGGCGAGCGCAATCGCGCTTGGCACCTTGAGTGCCAGTCTCTTGCTGAGCGGAATCCTGTTCCAGGCCGTACCCTTGCCTTTTCCCAGCTATTTGTATCTGGCCGTGCTCGCCGTCGGCATCTATTTCTTTCTGATCCCCGCTCTGCGGCTCAGGCAGGAGCGGGACAGAGTAGCGGCTGCCTCACTGTTCAACCGGGCAAGCTGGTATCCCTGCGCCCTCTTGGTGGTGACCTTTTTCGCTTTGGGGGTTTGATCTGCTTGGAAAAGACAAAGAAAATTCGGGTATATAGGAGGCTGTATGGACAAGGAATTCGACCGGGATTCACTGGGCCGTTATGACGGAAGCGAGGAGAATCCGGCTTATGTAGCCCAGGACGGCATTGTCTACGATGTCAGCGGCAGCAGGCTTTGGGAAAACGGGGTCCACATGAAGCGGCATCAGGCCGGGCAAGATCTTTCGGCTGATTTTGCCGAAGCGCCCCATGGTACTGAAGTGTTCGAGCGGGTTCGGAAGGTGGGCAGGCTTCGCGGTGGATCCGAGGAGGAAAACGGCGAGTCGAAGGAGCCCGAAAGCAGGCTGCAGGGCCTGCTGGAACGTTATCCTATGCTGCGCCGCCATCCCCATCCGATAATGGTCCATTTCCCGATCGCTTTTCTGTATGGCGCCTTGATTTTCGCTCTACTGGCGCTGCTGTCCGGATGGCCGTCTTTCGGCGTGACCGCTTTTCATTGTCTGGCGGCCGGAATCATCTTTCTGCTGCCGGCGATCGGTAGCGGTTTTTTTACCTGGTGGCTGAATTACCGGTCCAGACTCCTGAAACCGATCAAGATCAAAATTATCGGCGCCATCATGCTGCTGTTGATCGGCATCCCTCTTTTTATCTGGCGCCTGGCGATGCCGAACCTGCTTTTCTCCGATCCCATATGGTCCGCTCTCTATCTTGCCTGTTTGTTGATAATGACAATTCTGGTAACGGTGGTCGGCTGGTACGGCGGCAGCCTGGTCTTTCCCATTAAGAAGAAGGAATGAGACAGGATTATACCGATCGGCTCTGAAAATATAAAATACGATCGGTTTTTCGGCATCCTATTTGCGAATTGTAAATGTTAAAGATTGGACTTTCATGGAAGATAGACGGACATGAACGGAAACGGTCGTCATTCGAAGCTGCTGCGCGCTACCGCCTTTATCCAGGCAGGATATTATATTTCGACCGGGATCTGGTCATTGGTGAGCATTTCCACGTTCCAGATGGTTACCGGTCCGAAAACCGATATCTGGCTGGTGAAAACGGTGGGGCTGCTGGTGATCGTTTCCGGTCTGGTAATTCTCTATTCGGCGGTTAAGCGATCTTTTCCACTGGAAACCGTCCTCCTGGGGGCGGGAAACGCCGTGGCCCTGGCCTGTATCGAAATTTTCTATTTTTGGGCGGGGACGATTTCCTTGGTCTACCTGCTTGATGCGGTTGTGGAAATAATCTTTGCGGTTATCTGGGTGATTAATTTCAAGCGGCTGAAATTCAAATGGGTCAGCCTCAAAGCCGATCTCTATAAATCCCCGCGGCCCGGCCGAAGATAATCTGTTCAGAAAGACCCCAGCTGTAAGCGCCATTCCCAATAGCCCACCCGTAAAAAGGTGTCAGGTGTGTTCAGGATGTGAATCTTGCATAGATCCTGCCGATGGTCTCTTCAAGGTAACTAAGGTGTCGCCGTTCATCCTCCAGATGTTCGTCGATAACGGAGGTCAAGGCGGGCTCGGTGGACTCCGATTCGCCAACCTGCCGGTATTTCCGGTGAACCAGGTTTTCATTGGCCATCAGGGCTTTAAGCGAACCGCTGGTCCCGGAGATATAGCGCAAAGAGGTAAACCCGCTGGTCATGAAGCCCTTGAATTCAGGGGAGTATTCGGGCGGAGTCGCTCCCAATTCCCGCAGGAGTTTCGACAGCTCGGCAAGATGATTCAGGTGGTCTTGACGAAATCGGGACAGCTCTTCGCGAATGGTTTCATTTTCTATGTTGTTGATTGCCTGATCATAGGCATGGGTGATATCGATATCGAGTTGGGGAAGCATGCCGAGCTTGGCTCTCAGTTCGTCTTTATTCATGGGTGCTCCTTTCCTTATTCATGAAACTGTCGCGATAGATATTTCAGCCCTTCGCCCGGCAGTCTCCGGGAGGCCAGGGAATCAGCCGTTTTATATAGGGCAAAGCATAAAATGAGCCATTAACCTCAAAAAAAATGATCGGATCGAAGCGGTTCGCCAATCCGGGGCGAGGACTCCGTCGAAGGTAAGTCGTTTTCCGCCGGATTCGGTAATTTGACCGCAGCGCCGACTATGGCGAAGCGGGATTCCCGGTACTCGTCGAGCAGGCTTAATCCTGCCGCCGCCAGCGCTTCCCGGAATTCAGGCCCGTGGAAGCGGTTTTCACGGGGATGATCCAGAAGCAGGCGGAAGAGGGGATTGGCATAGAGGGGCGGATAGATCTCCTCGAAGTAAAAAATGCCGTTTTCCTTCAATACCCGGCTGACTTCCCCGATGCCGCGCCGCCAATCCTCCAGATGATGAATGATCCCGTAATTGAAGACCGCGTCGAAGCTTCCATCGGCAAAGGGCAGATGGTGGGCGTCGCCGCCGAAAAGACGAAGGGGGAGGCCGGGGCGCTTTCTTCTCTTCCTTCCGGCCTTAACCAGCATGGCCGGATCGATATCGAGGGCGCAGATCTCCGCCGGGGAAAAGGCGTTTCCGATAATTTCCGCCCCCATCCCGCAGCCGCAGCCGATTTCCAGGCATCTGGCCCCCGGCGGCAGAGCATGCAAAGCGCTGAAAAAACGCGCTTCGATCTGCTGCACGAGCCGGCGGATGGGACTGTTCACCCAGAGTCTTTCCGGCCAGTTGACCTTCATGACGCCTCCTTGCGAGCGATGAACACCTTGACGATGCCGAAACTGAGCTTGACGATCTCCGGCATAATGAAGCCGGCGCTTGCCAGTTCGGCGCAAAATCCGAGGTCATCTGGAAAATCGCGGACCGATTCGGCCAGGTAGCTGTAGGCGTAATCGGTCTTGGAGATCATATTGCCCAAAGGCGGCAGGATGACATGGAAATAGAAGCGATAAAGCGGCGCCAGGACCGGCAAGTCGGGATAGGAAAATTCCATGACATAGAGGCGCCCGTCAGGTTTGAGGATCCGGTGGAATTCCTCCAGGGCCGAGAGCCTTTCCTCGATATTGCGGATGCCGAAGGAGATGGTCACCGCGTCCGCCCTGCCGTCGGCCAGCGGTAACCGCCGGCCGTCGCCGCTGATGAGACTTATGGCGCCGTCCGGATGACGGCGTCCGATCTTTTTGCGGGCCAGAGCGAGCATTGCCGGGGAGTAATCGACTCCGATCACCCGCGCCCTGGAATGGCGGCGGCTTACCGCCATGGCCGTTTCGCCGGTGCCGGCGGCGACATCGACAATCGTTGCCGGTTCGTGATCCAGGAGTCCGGCCAGCGCTTTCCGCCAGTAGATGTCCTGGCCCAGGGAGAGAAAACTGTTCTGGAAATCGTAGCCCCCGGCGATGGTCTCGAACATCGTCCTTACCGCCGCGTCATTCATGGCGCTCTCCTTTTCTTTTTTCGGTCGTCCAGGCAATCTCCCGGGCGATGGAATCGGTGACCGGACCGCGCCGCAGGTCATCCGGCAGCACCTCCCAGGTATAGGTCTCCACTTCCATTTGAATCTCCGGCGGAAACAGCGGCAGGATCTCTTCAAGAAAAAAACCGGTGGTGCCGGCGCATTCCTGAGCGGCGGCAAGGTAGACCGGGACATGGAAGTGGACCCGCCATTCCTCCATGCCCTGCGGCGCGGCGGCGATCGCCTGATCGAGATCCGGGAAGCGGAGCAGTTCCCCGTCCCTCCTTCGGCCCACGGTCTGATGCAGATAACAGGGCTCCCGGAAACGTTCGAGGCGGCCGATTTCCGGCCCCATAAGCTGCAGGGCCGAGGAGACCTGGACATGGCCGATCCTGATTTCGTTGGCGGCCAAAAGTGCCAGCGATTCGGCCGGCGCTTCGTATTGAAGGGCCTGATGACAGCAGTCGTAGCAGACCGCGAGCATCTTTCGCTGAGGGCCGGAGAGGTTTAGACGCGCGAAAATATCGACCAGCTCGGCGCTGGTTTCGATAACGCAGCCCGGTTCCGGCTCCAGGGCGAGGAGGATCTCCTTGCCGGTCCGTTGGGCCAGCCGGTCGAGGTGATCGAGGGCGGCGCCGAGATTTTTGCTGATCAAGGGAAAGTCTTTCTCCTCGATCATGGCGCCGAAACCGATCGGCACCGTCGAGATGGAACCGGTCATCTTATCGGGTAGCCAGAGCGCCAGGAGGTCCGCCAGCTTGCGGGTGTAATCGAGCCGCGCGGCCGAGCGCCAGTCGGGCAGATAGACCGATTCCTTTACCGGGGTATGGTGAAAAGCGCCGAAGGGAAAGCCGTTAACTGTGGCCACGTAGAGACCCTGGTCGCAACACCAGCGGTGAAAGTTCTCCGCCTCAGCCCGGCCGATCTCCGCCGCCGCCCAGCCGGAAAGCCTCAGTCCCAAGGGAAACGGGCGCTCCGGGGCGACCTTCTCTTTGACTTCCGGCCCGAAACGGCGCACGGCCGCGAAGGTCTCGGCCCAGCTTTCGGCCGGATGGATATTGGTGCAGTAGGTGATCATCCTTCAGCCCAGTTCTTCCTGGAACTGCCTCATCCCGGTTAATCTGTCCGAGATGGGAAGATTGGCATAATCGGGATCAAGCAGGGCAAGCTGCCTTACGCAACTTTCCAGGAGCGGCAGGTCGATTCGGGCAACCTCGACTTTGCGGCCGATGCCGTTCAGCATCGTCACGGCGAGATCGCCGCCCAGATGTTCCTGAAACCGGTTCAGGGCCTGGGTGAGGTCCATTTCGGCCAGTCCCGGATGATAGAGGGGCAGGCCGAGATCGGTAAGCAGCCGGAAAATCTGTCCGCGTTCGTATTCGGAAAGCATTCCCTTATGCATGCTGTAGAGGGTGTCGAGGGCGATGCCGATGGCGACCGCTTCCCCGTGCAGCACGGATCCAGCCGTCATTTCTTCGAGCCTGTGGGCCGACCAGTGTCCGAAATCGAGGGGCCGGGCCGAACCGAATTCGAAAGGGTCGCCCGCGGTACCGATATGATCCATGTGCAGGGCCGCGCAGCGGTGGATCGACTCTTCGACTTCTTCCGGTTCGAAAGCGGCCAGTTGATGGCGGTTCGTATACAGGTAGTTAAAGAATGATTTGTCCTTGATCAGCGCCACCTTGACCGCTTCGGCCATGCCGGCGCGGAGATGGCGGGGGGGCAGGGAAGACAGGAAAATTGAATCGTTGATCACCGCGAAGGGGGGCGCGAAGGTGCCGATGAAGTTTTTCCGGCCCATGCCGTTCAAGCCGTTTTTGACCCCGATCCCCGCGTCGTTCTGGGCGAGCACTGTGGTCGGCATGCGAATCAGGCGCAGGCCCCGGTGCGCGGTGGCGGCGGCGTAGCCGGCCACATCCAGGACGGCGCCGCCGCCGATCGCCGCCACGAATGATTGCCGGCAAAGACGATGCGAACGGATCCGTTCGTGGATCGCATCAACGGCGGTAAAGTCCGATTTGCAACCTTCCCCGCCGGGGACGATCAAGGGCGGGTCGCATAACTCCATGGTCCTGGAATGGGCGGTGCGGTAACCTTCGATTTTACCGGTCAAGCCGGGATGGGAGGCGACGACCCCGGAATCGATTACATAGAGAACCCGATGGGCTTTCGGACCGGTTCGGCTCAGGAGATCGGCAAGCAGCGGCTGCCGGGGATCGAAGACATCGCGGCCGAAAAAAACCGAGAATTGATAACTGATCTGTAATTTCTGGTCCAGTTTCCGCATCATAAGGTGCTCCCGTAAAAGGCGCCGATGATAAAACCGAAGGTCATATGGGCCACGATGCTGATCAGGGGCGTCCGGCGGCCGTAGTTAATCCCCATGAAACCAGGCGGTTCGAGCATCCTGGTCGGCATCGGCCCGTCGTGTTCATTGGCCATCCGGGGATGAACATGGGGCAGGACCGGCAGCACGGTAATATTGAGAAACAGGGCGTGGACAAAGCCAATGATGATTCCCAGCCACCAGGAGTGAAAATCGAGCGTAGCGAAAATCTGGCCGTAAAAAAAGGCGAACAGCCAACCGAAAATAAAGTGGCTGAACAGGCCGATGATCGCGGCGTACCCTGTAATTTCCCGTGGGCCGAATGGCAAAATATCCACCCTTTTGCGCATCGAGCAGAGCCGCGAAAACGGCCGGGCTGTCGAATCTCGGCAGACAGAGCCAATCAAGAGATCCATGCGGGGAGACAAGCCCCAGACAGCGGCAATCGCCGATCGCCGCATAATCTTCTATGGGCGAATAATCTTGCGAACTTCTAATTGGTCCCCGATGGTTTTGTGTCGTCAAAAGAGCCCCATAATTTGCGGTGATCGATTTAATTGCATCAGTGCCGTTAATTTGCAAATTTTATGCCGGTAAACAGGCAGGGAAGACCCGGTCGCTACGCCTTCCAGGATGGCCCCCGCCACCATCTCCAATAATGAGGCGAAGGGCGATTTTCCTATTTCGCAGGAAAAAATCCTGCCCGATAAGAAAGAAGAACCCGTGCGAAATGCAAGTATGGGGATCGGAGGGAAGCACGCCCGCCGGATCTTAAGGTTCGAAGCGCATGGCATACTAGTTGCTTAAGCTAGGTAGAAAGCGGGTTGCTGCCTCCGCTGTCTTCTGGGGGTATGCAGACTAAAAAAGGAAGTCAATTGGAGGTAATGAAGAGATGAAAAAAAGCAAAATGGCATTGATCCCCAGAAAGAAACGAGCCCGAACCTCTGTCATGAAAACCATCTCGGAAAAGCCCCTGCCTTCCCTGGGGATAATGCTCGGGGTCGGGGCTGGAGCAGGGCTGACCTATTACCTGGCCGGTAAGAAGAAAAAGGACGAAGAACCGCTGACGGAGTCGCTTGGCGAAAAAACCTATTTCGATGCGGCCCCGCGAGCGGTAACCGGATCGCACGGCAATCCGCGGCGCGGTTATGCCTCGCGGGCCAAATCTTTATTCAGCAAAATAAAATAATTCCCTCACTGCCATCGAATATCCGCTTTTCTGGATAAGTCATTTGGATAAGTCAAAGGATGGCCGGTTCGATCTGAGGAATATCCATGAATGGCGAATCGGGATGGGGGGAATACGCCTTAAGCGGCAAAGCCGATCGGGCCACGGCAAAAAAAGGCCGGGCTCTCGAAGAAGAACTAGGGTCGGCTATCGAGGGGGAGGTCCGCTTCGATAAAACCAGTCGGGCGCTTTACGCCGCCGACGGCTCCAATTATCGGCGGCTGCCGATCGGAGTGGTCATCCCCAGGACCAGGGAAGATGTGATCCGGGCGGTGGCCTTGTGCCGCAAGTATGAGGCGCCGATCTTCAACCGGGGAGCCGGCACCGCCCTGGCCGGCCAGACCTGCAATACCGCGGTCTGCCTAGATTTTTCCAAATACCTGAACCGGATCATCGACATCGATCCTGAGGCCCGCACCGCCAAGGTCGAGCCCGGGGTCATCCTCGACCAGCTCAGGACTGCCGCCGCTTCATACGGCCTCACCTTCGGCCCCGATCCGGCCACCCACACCCATTGCACCCTGAGCGGCATGATGGGCAACAACTCCTGCGGGATCCCTTCGGTGATGGCCGGCGGCACCGCCGATAATGTCCACGAACTGGCGATCCTCACTTGGATGAAACGCCGGTTCTTTATCGGGAACACTTGGCGGGCAATCAATCCGAACCGTTCGGGGGAGATGCCGGATCAGGCGAACGGGCATGAAAATGGAGCCGGCCTTATTCGGAAAACGGAGCGGGTCGAGAAGAGAAAGTCGGAATACGCTCGGTATCTGGTTGCCGCCGGAATCTCCTTGGCTGTCCTTTTATTTTCTCAGGTCGCCGGGGCAACCATCGCCACGGAGCACATGCTGAACCCGGCCGGTCCGGCCGCCGCGCGCATCGAAGGCATCTGGTGGGAGATGCTGCTGGTCTACGGCGCCGTCTACCTGATCACCCTGGCCGCGCTGGTATGGGCACTGGCGCTCCGCAAACGAGAACGCCGCCTGCCCGGGACCCGTTTTGTCTTCATTACCGGCATCGCTATTCCCACGGTCATCCTGGTCGTCATGCTGATCGCCGCCATTCGCGACACCGTGGGGCTAGGCGGGAAAGAACCCGGATTCCGGGTAAAGGTGATCAGCCACCACTGGTGGTTCGAGGTGCGCTATCCGGAGCTCGGCATTGTCGACGCCAACGAAATCAATATTCCGGCCGGGGTTGTGACGGATTTCGAGTTGCAGTCCAGTGCCGTGGTCCACAGTTTCTGGGTGCCCCGGCTCGGCGGCAAGCGGGACATGCTGCCCGATCACCCCACCTATCTGCAGCTGACGGCCGACCGGCCCGGCATCTTCCGCGGCACCTGCACCGAATATTGCGCCGGCCCCCATGCCCTGATGGCTTTTCGTTTGATCGCCCACGAGCAGGCTTCCTTCGATGAATGGGTCCGGCAGCGGCGCGGGCCGCCGGCGGAACCGACCGAGCCGCGGCTGGTACGCGGCCGCCAGGTCTTCTCGCGGGAGGGGTGCATGGCCTGCCATGCCATCCGGGGCCTTTCCCGGGCCAGGGCCGGACCCGATCTGACCCTTGTGGGGACGCGCGGCACCCTGGGCGCGGGCACCATTGCCAATTCAGAGGGGGGGCTGGCCGGCTGGATCGCCAACCCGCAGGCGATCAAGCCGGGCAATATGATGCCGCGTTCCTTCATGTCGCCGGAAGATCTGCACGCCCTGACCGCCTTTCTGCGGAGCCTGCCATGAATCCCGCCGACGAGCGGGAACGGCAGCGCTTCACCCGGACCTGGCAGTCGCCGCCCGGCCTTTCCGGCTGGATCGCCACCGTCAACAACCGCCCCCTGGGCATCCGCTACATGGTCACTTCCCTGGTCTTCTTTCTCGCCGCGGTTCTCCTGGCCATGGTTATGCGAACCCAGCTTGCGGTACCCGACAACCACCTGCTCACCCCGGAGGGCTATAATCGCGTCTTCACCATGCACGGCTCCACCATGCTCTATCTCTTTGCCGTGCCATTTATAGAAGGACTGGGACTCTATCTCATTCCTCTTTTCATCGGCTCCCGGGACGTCGCCTTCCCCCGCCTGACCAATTTTGGTTTCTGGATGTACCTGTTCGGCGGCCTGACCATGTATGCCAGCATATTCACCGGCCAGGTGCCGGATGCGGGCTGGACTGCCTATACCCCCCTGTCCGGGCCGCGCTTCTCGGATATGGGCATGGATTTCTGGCTGCTCGGCTTGAGCCTGGTGGAAATCGCCGGGATCAGCGCTGCCGTCGAGATCGTGGTCACCATTCTGAAGCTGCGCGCCCCGGGCATGGCCATCCAGCATATGTCGCTTCTGGTCTGGTCCTACCTGGCCACCGGCGTCATGATCCTGTTCGGTTTCACACCCCTTCTCCTGGCGACCCTCCTGCTGGAGATGGAGCGCTCGCTCGGCCTCCGTTTCTTCGATATCCGGGCAGGCGGTAATTCGCTTCTCTGGCAGCATCTGTTCTGGTTCTTCGGTCATCCGGAGGTCTATATCATCTTTCTGCCGGCCACCGGCGTGCTGTCGACCATCATCCCCGTGCTCACCGGCCGCCGCCTGGTGGCGTATCCGCTGGTGATCGTGGCGATCCTGGTCACCGCCTTTGTCAGCTTCGGGCTCTGGACCCATCATATGTTCACCGCCGGCCTGCCCGAGCTGCCGATGCTATTCTTCACCGCCGCCAGCTTCATGATCGCCATCGCCTCCGGAGTCCAGGTCTTTGCCTGGATCGCCACCTTCTGGGGCAGTCGCCCGCCCTACACCGTGCCGATGCTCTTTATCCTGGGATTCTTTTTCGTCTTTATCAACGGCGGCATGACCGGGGTGATGGTGGCGACCATGCCCTTTGACTGGCAGGTGCATGACACCAACTTCGTGGTGGCCCATTTCCATCACGTCCTGATCGGCGGCGCGGTCTTTCCCTTCCTGGCCGGGCTCTACCACTGGCTGCCGAAATTCAGCGGCCGGTTGGCCGGGGAAAACTGGGGCCGGATCGCCTTCGCCCTGATCTTCATCGGCTTCAATTTCACTTTCATTCCCATGTACGTTATCGGTCTTCTCGGCATGCGGCGGCGGGTCTTCACCTATCCGGAGGAGCTCGGCGTCGGCAGTCTCAATCTCGTTGCCACCATGGGCGCCTATCTGCTGGGCGCGGGATTCCTGACCGCCCTGCTGGGACTTGCCTGGAGCGCCTGGCGCGGCCGGTCGGCCGACGACAATCCCTGCAACGGCGGCACCCTGGAGTGGTCGATCCCTTCGCCGCCGCATGTTTCCGGCTTCCGGAGGCCGCCGGTGGTGCGTGACCGCTATCCCTTATGGCAGGAGCCGCCCTCGGACGCCCTGCAGAGCGAGCTGGCCCGGACAGCGGAGGTGCTTGATCACCGGCCGGCCGGCTGGCGCGCCACCCTGCTCACCGATGCTACCAACGGGCTGCCCCAGGCGCTGCAATATCTGCCGGGTCCGGCCCTGCTGCCGTTTTTCACCGCCGCCGCCATGTTGGTCGCCGCGGTTTCCGTGCTGATGAAGAATTATATCGGGGCCGTGGTCGGGGCAATGTTCGCCCTGGGTCTGATCGGTACATGGCTCTGCCGGGACCCGGACCTGCCCCGCGGCGAAGCCGACCAACTGGCCGCCGGCCTGTGCCTGCCGCTTCTTGCCTCCGGCACCCGGGCCACGGGCTGGTGGGGCATGCTGGGGACGATCGTCATCCTTTTCACTGTCCTGGCTGCCCTGATCTACGGCTACTTCTATCTCCGCCTCTATTCGGAAGAGTGGCCGCAGATGGGCCATCCCCTGCCGGGGCTGGCTGGCCCGGCCCTGGCTTACGGGCTTCTGGCCGCGGGCGGCGCCGTCCAGCTGTTCAACATCTGTTCCCGGCGGCACGGCCGGCGCCGATTGCTTCCGCCGGGAATGGCAGCGGTGGTGCTCCTGGGGCTCGCCTACAGCGGCGGAGAGCTGCGGGATCTGATTGCCACCCCGTTTTCGCCCCGGAGCAGCGCCTATGCCTCGATATTTTTTACCCTGAACGGTTTTGCCCTGGCAACGGTTCTTACCGGGGTCTTTTTTATGGGAGGGACCCTGATCCGAATGCTGCGGCTCGACGAGCCCCTGGCCGCGCCGCGCCTGCGGCTCTGGCTGCAGAACAGCGAATTATTCTGGCTCTTCGCCGTGGCGTCCGGGCTGCTCGTCTTTCTGACAACCCGGCTTGTCCCGCACCTGCTTTGAAGGAGAAAAGACCATGTCCGCGCACATAATCGAAATGACGCCGCCGCGAATGTTCCGGCGCTGGTTCTCGTTTCTGGGCGGCGGTTTTGCCTGGACCTTTCACCTGATGACCATTTACCTGGTCGGCGAATTCGGCTGCGTCAGCGGTTTCGGCCTCCATGTCTATGCGGGTGTCAGCGCCGTGGCCTGGCTGATCATTATCGTCAGTGCCATGTCCCTGATCCCGGCCGTTGCCGCCACATGGGTCGGCTACGCGGATGCCAGGCGCGATGCGCGGCAGCCGGAGAAGAGCCGCTATGAGGAAGGAGCCAGGTATCTTTCCAGTTTCGGCTGGCCCTTAAACGCGGTGTTCACAATGATCATCCTGGTCGAGAGCCTGCCTGTTTTTGCCTATCTCGGGGGATGCTGAAGGAGGATGACATGGAAAGAAGGAGCGTACTGAAATGGGCGGTCAGGGGCATCGGCCTGGCGACCGCGGCCATGGTCGGCTTTCCCACCCTGATCGCCGGCTTTGCACCGGTCTGGCAGCGCCGGCCCGGCAAGGAGAGCTGGCAGGCCATCGGTACGGTCGACGACTTTCCGCTGGGGGAAATGCGGAAAATCGTCGTCACCCTGCCCGAGGAGCCGTGGGGCGCGGCTCTGCGGGAAAAAGCGGTCTATGCCTGGCGCCCCTCGGAGCAGGAGGCGATAGTCTATTCCCGGAGCTGTACCGACCTGGGCTGTCCGCTTACTTTCGATCCCGGCAGCCAGTGTTTTTTCTGTCCCTGCCACGGCGGCATTTTCGACAAGAACGGCGAACGGCTGGCCGGCCCTCCCAGGCGGCCCATGTACCGCTTCGCCACCCGGATCGTCAACGGGGAGATCCGCATCGATCTCCATTCCGTGCCGCTCATGGCCTGAGGAAACGGACGATGGCATCGGCAAATGGCATAAAGAATAAGGTTGGCCGCAAGGAGAAGATCACCGAGCGATTCGGCTATGCCGCTTTCCGGGACAAAGTGCTCAGGCGGCGAGTACCGAAGACCTCCTGGTACCAGGGAGACGGCTCCACCCTGACTATCCTGCTCGTGATCCAGGTCGTGACCGGCATCACCATGACCCTTTATTATACCAATGCCGCCGACCACGCCTACGACAGCGTCCGGTACATCACCGACCAGCTCGCCATGGGCCGGCTGGTCCGGGGAATCCATTACTGGACGGCGGGGATCATGGTGGTGATGCTGTTCAGCCATGTTTTCCGGCACCTGCTGCTCGGAGGATACAAGGTTCCCAGGCAGGGCACCTGGACCATCGGCGTGTTCCAGTTTTTCCTGGTGCTGACCATGTCCTTCACCGGCTACGTGCTGCGCTGGGACGAGCGGGCGGTCTATGCCGCCCGGGTGGTCCTCAACATGTTTCACAAGGTGCCGGTCATCGGGGACGAGCTGGTGCTGCTGATCCAGGGCGGGCCGCAACTCGGGTCCCTGACCCTGACCCGGTTCTTTTCCGTTCACGTCTGGGTGGTGCCGGTCCTGCTCCTCAGCCTGGTGGCCATCCACCTTTATCTGGTGGTCCTGCATGGGGTTACTTCCAGGGCCGAGCGCGAGCAGCCGGTCGCCACCGCCGAGGAGCACAAGGCGATGTACAGGAAAGCGGCGCTCTCCGAGGAGCAGGGCGAATGGTTCCAGCCCCATACCATGTTCATGACCGGCCTCGTGGCCTTTGCGGTCTTTTCGATAGCTTTTATCCTGGCGCTGACGATCGGGCCGGGGGAGCTATATCCGGAAGGTAACCTGGTCGGCAGCTCCGTGCCCCGCGAGGAGTGGTGGTTCTGGTGGTACAGCGCCCTGATCGCCCAGCTGCCTCCGGCTGTGGCGCCGGTCTTTTATGTGGCCTTCCCGGTACTGCTGTTCGTGGCAATGCTCCTGCTGCCGCTGCTGGACCGGGGGCCGAACCGGGGCGCGCGGAGGCGACCGTTCTGGACGGTATTCGTTCTGGTCTGCGTAATCGGACTGTTGTGGTTGACGGATATGCGCACCAGGTCTTCCTGGACCGGCTGGCCGGACCCCGATCCGCCTTCCGTCCCCCATGGCGTGGTTCTAAGCGAAAAAAGCGCACAGGGGAGGCTTCTCTTCGCCCGCTACGGCTGCAACAGCTGTCATGCCGTTTCCGGCGAGGGGAGAAGGGTCGGTCCCGATCTCGCCGATCTTGAACGCCGCTTATCCCTGGCCGAGCTGCACGGGTTCATCCTGGCGCCGCCCGAGAAAACGGCCATGCCGGCATATCGGGGGCGGATAACGGAAACGGATCTCGAGCGGATCGTCGAATTCGTTCTGGTCGCGCAGACCTTTCCCCGCGAATAAAGGAAATATCATGCGGATCTTGTTTTTATTGGCAATAGGATCAATCCTGGAATTAGCCCTTGTCGTTTCCGGCGCCGCCATCCTGGATGATCGGGCCGGCGCGCGGGTCACCCGGATTGTAAACGGCGGCAAACCGGAGCGGGGGAGGGAGATGATCGTCCGCCATGGCTGTGTCGCCTGTCACGTGATTGCGGGCATCGGCAGGGCCAAGGGCCGGGTCGGGCCAAAACTGCTGGATATCGAAGAGCAGGTTTATCTTGGGGGCGTCGTGGCCAATACCCCGGAGGGCATGATCAGGTGGATCGGAAGCCCCCGAAAATTCTCACCGGCAACAGCAATGCCCGATCTGGGAGTTTCGGAGCAGGAAGCCCGGGATATTGCCGCGTACCTGTACGAAAATGAATAGCCGCGTCCGGAAGCTGCTCGGCGGATATCTCCTCCTGATCAAGCCCAGGATCGTCATGCTTGTCGCCCTGACCGGGCTATGCGCGATGGTGCTGGAAGGGTCCCTGCTCACCGAGCCGCCGCGGTTTGCCATGGTGCTGCTGGGGATCGTTCTGGCCGCCGGGGCCGCCAATGCCTTCAATCAGTTTTTTGATCGCGATATCGACGCGGTCATGGCTCGTACCAGGGACAAGCGGCCGATTCCCAACGGCTCAGTTTTGCCGAGGCACGCCCTCTATTTCGGTACCGCCGTTGCGATTACGGCGGTTCTGCTGCTGAAAACGTCGGGCGGTATGCTCGCGGCAATGTTGGGCTGCTTCGCGATTTTCCAATATGTGGTTGTCTATACCCTCTGGCTCAAGCGGAAAACTTCGCTCAATGTCGTGATCGGCGGGGCTGCCGGGGCGTCGGCGCCGCTCATCGGCTGGGCCGCCGGCGCCGGCAATCTGGCCCTCGTGCCGTGGCTCATGTTTCTGGTGATTTTTCTGTGGACGCCGCCCCATTTCTGGGCTCTGGCGCTCTATGCCAGGGAGGAGTATGCACTGGCCGGGATTCCCATGCTGCCGGTGGTCGCGGGGGAATGGACCACGCGTCTGCACATTACCTGCTATGTCGCGGTTCTCCTGCCGGTCACCGCCTGGCTCGGCTTCAGCGCCGAACTCGGCTGGATCTTCCTGGTCGGAACCACTCTGGCTGGATTTCAACTTGTCCGCCGGGTGATTTTGCTCTGGCGCGACAAGGACCATTGTGCCGCGCGGGCCCTTTTCCGCTGTTCCAATTTGTATCTGGCCGCTGTCTTTGCCTTCATGCTGGTCCACAGGTGGTAAGCATGCTTTCGGCCCTGCCGGTAATTTATGCCGTGATTTTTCGCCTATTATTTTGAAGGGCCGTTTCGTAGAATATCGGAAAGAAGGAAAAGAGCATGGACAAACCGGAAGAAACCGTAGTCAGTGGATGGTTCCGAGAAAATGAAAGAGCCGGTTAGCAAACCTGCCAAAATGAAAAAAAACGAGGTGATGCAATGAAAAGAAATGCCAGCGATTTTTTAATCCAATGCCTGTATGACTGGGGAATCAGACAAATTTATGGTTATCCCGGCGACGGGATCAGCGGGATCATGGGCGCCCTTAACCGCAATCGGGACAAGATGCGGTTCATCCAGTCCCGGCACGAGGAACTGGCCGCCTTCGAGGCCTGCGCCCATGCCAAGTTCAGCGGCGAGATCGGGGTCTGCCTGGCCACTTCCGGGCCGGGCGCCATCCACCTGCTGAACGGTCTTTACGATGCCAAAAAGGACAATGCCCCGGTCCTGGCCATCGTCGGCCAGCAATCGACCCTTGCCCTGGGCACCGATTACCAGCAGGAGATCGATCTGATCTCCCTGTTCAAGGATGTGGCCCATAACTATGTCCATATGGCCTCGCAGCCCGCCCAGATCCGCCACCTGGTCGACCGGGCGGTGCGGATCGCCATCGCCGAACGGACGGTGACCTGTATTATTATTCCCAATGACGTTCAGGAAAAGGATATGGTCACCTCGCCGCCCCGCAAGCATGGGGCCAATTTTTCCGGGGTGGGCTACCGGCGGCCGCGGGTGATTCCCGCCGAGGACGACCTGGACCTGGCGGCCGATATATTGAACGCGGGCAAGAAGGTCGCCATCCTGGTCGGAGCGGGCGCCCTCGGCGCCACCGATCAGGTGATCGAAGTGGCGGATCTCCTGGGGGCCGGAGTCGCCAAGGCGCTGCTCGGCAAGATGGCGGTGCCGGACGACGAACCCTACGTGACCGGTTCCATAGGTCTTCTAGGTACCAAGCCGACCTGGGATATGATGATGAACTGCGATACCTTTTTCATGATCGGCTCCTCCTTTCCCTATTCGGAGTTTCTTCCCAAGGAGGGCCAGGCCCGGGGCGTGCAGATCGACATCAAGGCGGGTTCGCTCAGCACCCGTTTTCCGATGGATGTAAATCTGCACGGGGAATCGGCCCTCACCCTGGAGGCCCTGATCCCCCGGCTGAAGAGAAAGGAGGACCGTTCCTGGCGTAAGTCGATCGAGGCCAATGTCAGCGAATGGTGGCGGGTTATGGAGGTGCGGGCGAAAATGTCGGCCAAACCGATCAATCCCCAGCGCCTGTTCTGGGAGCTGTCGCCGATGCTGCCGGACAACTGCATCCTCACCTGCGATTCCGGTTCGGCCGCCAACTGGTACGCCCGCGATATCAAGGTTAAAAGGGGGATGATGGGCTCGCTCTCCGGCGGGCTCGCCACCATGTGTCCCGGGGTGCCCTATGCTCTGGCCGCCAAATTCAATTTCCCGGATCGGCTGGTGGTCGCCATGGTCGGCGACGGCGCCATGCTGATGCTCGGCAACCTCTGCCTGGTCAATATCGCCCGTTATTACAGCGAGTGGTCCGATCCGCGCCTGATCGTCCTGGTCCTGAACAACCGCGATCTCAATCAGGTCACCTGGGAGCAGCGGATCATGGCCAGCGACCCGAAATTCGACATTGCCCAGGATCTGCCCGCCTTCAATTTCGCCGATTACGGGCGGCTCCTGGGGCTGGAAGGGATCGAGGTCACCACACCGGAAGAGATCGGTCCCGCCTATGAAAAGGCCTTGCAGGCGAACCGGCCGGTGATCATCGACGCCCACTGCGATCCCGACGTGCCGCCCCTGCCGCCGCACATCACCTTCCAGCAGGCCAAGGGCTATGCCTCCACCCTGTTCCAGGGCGATCCCGATCAGATGGGGATAATCAACCAGTCGGCCAAGCAGATGATGTCGGATTATATCAGCAAGGTGAAGGTTAGAAGATGACTCTGTCGGAAGCACGGCTTGAGGAAATCGGGGCCCGGTCATATACGATTCCCACCGAGCAGAAGGAATCGGACGGCACCCTGGCCTGGGATTCCACCACCATCGTGGTCGTCCGAACCAAAGGGGCGGCAAGGAAGGTATCGGCTATTCCTATAGCCACAAGAGCGCCGCCTTGTTGAGTTGCGCCCGGCCGCCGGTTTTGCCGGGCGCGAAGGGGTCAATTTACTTTAGTACGCGGCAACCGGCTCTTTGGCTCGGTACTTTTCGACCGGATGAGGACCGCGCAATTCCTGGCGGTATTCCTGATCGAATTGGTCAAGATGCTTTTTGATCACCTCCTCGCTGGGTACGCCGTTCGCGTTGACCGCCTGCTGGTATTTCCAGAAATTATGGTCATCGGGGAGTTCCGCCATATCGGCGTAACCGCTACCCCGGCCGGTGAGATCGCACTGGCTGGCGATCACGTCGCGGACATAGTCGATGTTCGATTCGAAGATCACCGGTTCCGGCATCTCTTTAGGCAGCATATCGGCGGCATCCCGCCCGTCTACCTCTTTCATCAATTCGACCGCCCGGTGGAGATGTTCGATCTCCATGGCCAGATGGTGCTCCCAGATCTTCTTCAGCCGCTCGTCCACTTCGCTTTGCAGGCAGGAGTGGTAGAGATAGCATTCGTTGTACTCGTGCATGACCAGCTGCTCGGCCCAGCTGGCGTTCGGGTCGAGAAGCGACTCGTAATGGGTGACGTGCTGTTCCTCGATCTGGGCGATCTCCAGATAGAGGCCGCGGGCCAGGGAATCGTCGGGGCGGTTGCCGACGTTCATATAGAAGTTCATGGTCTGCTGTTCGGCGGCGACGATGGTCATGGCGTGCAGCTGGGTGATGATATCGGCCGATTTGGCGTCGTAATGGTTGCGGACCTCATCGAAGGGATGGCGGTGCTCCAGGATGGTGGGCCGGCCGACGGTTATCTCGGTCAGATCGCTGGTGATCTTCTCGGCCTTTTTGCCCATGGTCATTTCCATCAGATTGGCGTACCGGTAAAGATGGTCGAAGTCCTCGAGCAGGGCGAAATCCAAAGCATCCTTGACCAGGGGATCGGGCTCTTTGCGGGCCAGACTCGCGGTCAGATCTACCGCCACCTGCTCGTAGCCGATGGTCATCTCCAGAATGTCTTCATTGGCCGGAAACAGCCAGTTCAATACCTTCTGCTGCTGCTGTTCGAGCCGTCTGGCCATGGCCAGCTTGCGTTTGATCTCGAGATTGTCGACATGGCGGGCGTACTGATGGCCGAACCAGTTGCCCTCTAACTCGGCGCCGCACATCAGGATGATCCGGCAGCGGCTGTAAGGATGGATCTCCTCCTTGTTAAACGGTTTGCTGTTCAGCTCCGACCAGTTTCGCAGCTGTTTTTCCATGGGGATGCCTTTTTCTTTCAGGGGATTGAAACTCATGATGATACCTCCGTTCATTTTTTAAATCGGCCGGTATTTAGCGAGGAATCTGCCGGTTTGATTTTTTTTACTAAATTTATCATTTCCTCTTCCCTAAAAAATTAAGCAAATATTGTGCCTTTGCGTGAACAGTAATTTTGGTCAATTTTCAGCTGGATTGCCGGTGTCCGCACCTTTGCCGATCAGCGGATTTCCTAATCTAACCCCGTATAATTCACGAGTCGAGGTTGACGGTTATGCAAGAAAGTACATACGCGGAAGGGATCAAAAAGCGGAATCGGGCAGATGCGAATTGCAAGGCGGTTTTAGCTGGAAGGAATTATTCGAAGAGTGTCGGGTACCGGAAGTCTATGCGGAGTATATTGGATATGATATCGGGAAAGAAGTTGGCAAAAGCTGGATTGTAAATCTGTATAAATTGTTCTGAGATAGTAAATACCTGACAATCCAAACCTTAAAGGAAGAGATGGTCAAGCTCCCAGGGCTGGGTATAGATGCGGTTGCGAAACTTCATAAATCTCAAACCCAGGAGGGTATCTTGACCGCCAAGCACAAAGTAGTACGCAGGAAGCATAGTTTGAGCACAGGCTAAAGTAATGGGCTACTCTCGCCAACAGTTTTAAGTATATAATTGAAAGGTCAGGCAGGAGGCAGGGGATGAATAGCTTAATTAAATCAGCTGCATAGTTAAAGCAATCTGGCGGAGAGAGAGGGATTCGAACCCTCGGTGGAGTATAACCCCCACACTCGCTTAGCAGGCGAGCACCTTCAGCCACTCGGTCATCTCTCCGTAACTGGTATGATATTGGCGGAGGAAGTAGGATTCGAACCCACGGAACTTTCGTTCAACGGTTTTCAAGACCGCCGCCTTCAACCACTCGGCCATTCCTCCAGTTTGAAGTAGAAACGATTTACCATTTACGGTCGGTCATGTCAATAAATGGAATGTTGGGCCAAAAAGAAAACCGGTCGGGGGTGGCGACCGGTTTCAAGGGAGGAAGAAATAGGGATAAATAGGAGTTGCCGATTTATAAAAGCAAACGGAGTGCCAGTACTGGATAAAACTTTTAATATTCAATTAAAACGGTAGGTTATAGAATGGTCGGCGGGCCAGAACCTACTTGCTGATGGTATAAAAATCTTTACTTAATCTTGCCGGAAGGGGGAAAATTGTACCAGTTTAGCGGCGGCTCTAAGGGATTCCCTCTATCAGAGGGCTTCCAGGGCCTCGCTCAGTTTGCTGACCGCGATGACCTCCAAACCCTTGATCTTCTGCCTTGGGGCGTTGCCCTTCGGAACGATGGCCCGCTTGAAGCCATGCTTGGCGGCCTCCCGGAGTCTTTCCTGGCCGCCGGGTACCGGCCGGATCTCCCCGGCCAGCCCCACTTCGCCGAAGGCCACCAGATCGCGGGGCAGGGGGCGGTCCTTGAGGCTTGAGACTACGGCTAGGATCAGGGCCAGGTCGGCGCTGGTTTCCATGACCCGGATGCCCCCGACCACGTTGACGAAGATATCCTTGTTGTAGGTGGCGATATTGGCGTGGCGGTGGATGACGGCGAGCAGCATGGCCAGCCGGTTCGAGTCGAGACCGAGGGTGACCCGGCGCGGGTTTTCGCCGTAGCTGTCGTCGACCAGGGCCTGGATTTCGACGAGAAGCGGCCGGCTCCCCTCCCAGATCACCATTACGGCGCTGCCCGGCATCTCCGTGTCCTGGCGGGAGAGGAAGATTGCCGAGGGATTTTTGACCTCTTTCAGGCCGGTGTCGGTCATCGCGAAGACCCCCAGTTCGTTGACCGCCCCGTAACGGTTTTTGAAGGCCCTGATCACCCGGAAGCGGCTGTCGGTGCCCCCTTCGATATAGCAGACCACGTCGATGATGTGCTCCAGAACCCGGGGCCCGGCCAGGTCGCCGCTCTTGGTGACGTGGCCGACCAGGAATATCGCGGTGTTGCTGTGCTTGGCGAACTTGGTCAGGATGGCGGCCGATTCCCGCACCTGGGAGACGCTGCCCGGCGCCGATTTGACTTCATCGCTCTGCATGGTCTGGATCGAATCGATCACCATGACCCGGGGCTGCTCCCGCAGGCCGGTTTCGCAGATCTCCTCGACCCCGGTCTCGGCCAGGAGGAGCAGGTCGTTCAGGGGCAACCCCAGCCTTTTGGCCCGCATGGTGATCTGCTGGAGGGACTCTTCGCCGGTGATGTAGAGAACCTTCATCTTGGCGGCCAGCTTCGAGCAGACCTGGAGGAGGATGGTCGATTTACCCACCCCCGGATCGCCGCCGATCAGGACCACCGAGCCGGGCACCACCCCGCCGCCCAGGACCCGATCGAATTCGGCCAGTTCCGTGGTGAACCGGGGCGCGGAAGCGGTTTCGACCTGGGCCATGGTCTTGACCTCGGAGCGTTCGCCGGCATAGCCGCGCCGCCTGCCTTTCGCGGCAACCGCAACCGGCGGCAGGCGGTTTTCCTTCAGGGTATCCCACTCGCCGCAGTCCGGACACTGGCCGTGCCAGCGGCCGAAATCGTTGCCGCAGTTGGTGCAGAGGAAGCTGATTTTTTCTTTTGCCATTTTTTACGCCTTGAATATTTTTTCAGACCAGCTCCGCCAAGACCTGGTTGGCAAAGGGCAGGGCGGCTTCGGTCAAGCGGATCCGACCGTCTTTACTGCTTAACAGTTTCCGTTTTACCAGTTTGCGGAGGGTCTCGCCATAATACTCCTCCGGATCGATCCCGAACCTTTTTTGCAGACCGGGCAGGTCAAGACCCTCAAGAAGCCGCAGTCCCATAATCACCGTCTCCCGGAAAGAGGGCTCCCGGGCCAGGGCTTCACCCTCCTGCCAGGGGGGCTCCCGGTTCAGCAGTCTCTTCGCGTAGTGATTCGGGTCGGCGAGGTTGCGGATTCTCAGACCCGACCAGTTCGAGACCGCCCCGGCCCCGAGGCCGAGGTAGGAACCGTTATGCCAGTAGATCAGGTTGTGGCGGCTGCGGCTGCCGAGCCGGGCGTAGTTGGAGATTTCGTAGCGCTCAAGGCCGGCGCTGGAGACTATCGCCAGGGTCTGTTCGGCCATGGTTGCGGTCGCTTCCTCGTCGGGCAGGCGCAGACCGCCCCCTTCGACCTGCTCGGCGAAACGGGAGCCCGGGTCGATGCTTAACTGGTAGGCGGCGAGATGTTCGGGATTAAGGTTCAGGGCCTCTTCCAGAGTTTCCCGCCAGCTCGCCGGAGTCTGGCCGGGCAGGCCGTAGATCAGGTCCAGATTGAGGTTGGCGAAGCCGGCCTCCCGGGCCATGGCGATGGCGTTCCGGCCGTCCGCACCGCTATGGCTGCGGTTGATCAGTTGCAGGGTCGAATCGCAGAAAGACTGGATGCCGATGCTCAAGCGATTGACTCCGAACTGTCGCAGTTCGCGCAACTTGCCCGGATCGACGGTATTCGGATTGGTCTCCACGGTGATTTCGGCATCCTCGCCGATTACGAACTTTTTCCGGAGCAGGGTCAGGAGTCCGGTCAGTTCCCCGGTCAGCAGGATGGTCGGGGTGCCGCCGCCGATAAAGAGTGAGTCGAATAGTTCATCCCCGGCGCGGCCGCTCCAGAACTCGATCTCCCGGTAAAGGGCGGCAAGGTACAGGGGAGGATCGTAAGCCGCGACCGGATAGGAGTTGAAGGCGCAGTAGCCGCATTTTGAGAGGCAGAAGGGGATGTGGATATAGAGGCCAGTGCTGCCGCTCATTGTCGATTCTGCCGGTGTTCATTGCCGATTTCGGCGATCAGGCCGTGGTCGGCAAAGCTGTAGGGAGGACTTGAGCCGCCGACGATCAGATGGTCGAGGAGGTTGATGTTGACCAGGCGGCAGGCGGCGAAAAGATGCTTGGTCAGGCGGATGTCGTCCGTGGAGGGGGTGAGGGAGCCGGAGGGATGGTTGTGGGCAATGACCAGGGCGGCGGCGTGCCGGGCCAGGGCCAGCTTGATCAGCTCCCGCGGGTAGATGGTGTTGGAGGTCAGGGTGCCCTCGGCGATGGTGTCGGTGTCGATGATCGAGTGGGAGGCGTCGAGGAAGATCACCGTGAACACCTCCCGCTTGAGGTCGCGCATCGAGTGGATCAGGTAATCGGCCACCTCCCGGGAAGAGCGCAGGTAGTCGCGGTGTTGCAACCGTTCCTTGAGAAAGCGGCGGGCCACTCCCTGGATAAAGGTCAGGGCGAAGGAGTTGATCGGCCCGATGCCGTCCACCTCCTGCAGTTCGGGGGCGGTGGCCTCAAGAACCGCGGGCAGGCTGCCGAACCGCTTCAGGGCGGCTCGGGCGCTGTCCTTGCAGTCCCGGCGCGGGGTGCCGAAGGTCAGCAGCAGTTCCAGAACCTCTGAATCGGTCAGGGCATTGATGCCGCGCTCCTGGAACTTGTCGCGGAGCCGCTGGCGGTGGCCGCGGTTGCGGTCTTGGTCGGTTGTCGGGTTTTTCATGTGTTTCCCGATTAATGAGGAAAACGGGTTAGAGGAAAAATGCCGAACCATCGCCATATCGGATCTGGTCCGGCATCCGGAAACGCTTGTCATGCGGAAGGGAACTGGATTCCGGCCAGCGAGATGGCGTAATGACGGCTGTAATTAACACCCGAAGAGGCTTCGGTGTCCTGCCTCTTCAGGGAGGCTCAGGGGTACAGCGAATACCTCTTCCATCGGAACCGCTTACTTGTTCAGTTCCTCGGTAAACAACTGGTTGGCCATCTTCGGATTGGCCTTGCCCTTGGTCTCTTTCATCAGCCGGCCGACAAAGAAGCCCATGACCTTGCTCTTGCCCTCCTTGAACTGTTTGACCTGCTCGGGGTTGGCGGCGACGATCTCCCGGACCAGCTTGAGGATTTCGCCCTCATCGCTGATCTGGACCAGATTCTTTTCCTTGACCACGGCGTCCGGATCCTTGCCGCTTTCCAGCATCTCCTGGAAGACGGTCTTGGCGATCTTGCCGCTGATAGTCCCCGCCTCGATCAGCCCGAGGAGCCTGGCCAGATTAACCGGAGTGACCGGGCAGCTGGTAATCTCCATCTCCCGGTCGCGCAGTTCGCGGATCAGTTCGGTCATGATCCAGTTGGAGAGTTTCTTGGCGTCCCGGTACTGGCCCAGGCTCGCCTCGAAATAATCGGCCAGTTCGCGGTCGCCGGTCAGGATCACCGCGTCGTAGGCGGGCAGTTCCAGCTCCTCCATGAAGCGTTTTTTGCGCTGGTCGGGCAGTTCCGGCTGTGCCTTTTCGGCCTTCGCGATCCACTCCTCGGAGATCTCGACCGGGATCAGGTCGGGGTCCGGGAAGTAGCGGTAGTCATGGGCCTCCTCCTTGGAGCGCATCGGGCTGGTCTTACCGGCATCGGGATCCCAGAGCAGGGTCTGCTGGATCACCTTGCCGCCGTCGAGGAGCAGATCGCGCTGGCGCCGCACTTCATACTCGATGGCCCGCTGGACGTTGCGGAAGGAGTTCATGTTCTTAAGCTCGGTCCGGGTGCCGAATTCTTCCTGGTCCTTGGGGCGCAAGGAGATGTTGGCGTCGCAGCGGAAACTGCCCTCCTGCATGTTGCCGTCGCAGATATCGAGATAGCGGACGATGGCGTGCAGCTTCTTGAGGTAGGCGGCGGCCTCCTCGCCGGAGCGGAGATCCGGCTCGCTGACGATCTCGATCAGCGGGGTGCCGGTCCGGTTCAGGTCGACATAGCTGACCGGCTCCCGCTCGTCGTGGATCAGCTTGCCGGCGTCTTCCTCCAGGTGGATCCGGGTCAGGCCGATCCGTTTGATCTGGTCCTCGACCTCGATCTCCACCCAGCCGTGCTCGGCGATGGGCAGGTCGAACTGGGAAATCTGGTAACCTTTGGGTAGGTCCGGGTAGAAGTAGTTCTTGCGGGCGAAGATATTGGTCCGATTGATCCGGCAGTTGGTGGCGAGGGCCATCTTGACGGCGTAATCCACCGCCTTGCGGTTCAGGACCGGCAGAACCCCTGGCAGACCGAGGCAGAGCGGGCAGGTATTGGTGTTAGCCGGCTTGCCGAACTCGGTCGAACAGCCGCAGAATATCTTGGTATTGGTACTGAGCTGGGCATGTACCTCCAGCCCGATTACTGTTTCAAATTCCATTGGTGGCTCCGTGCATTGAAATTTGCCCGCCTTGGCTCGGAAGATTTTTCATGCCGCGAGGAGGTATATTATATACTCAGCCGTCCCGGGTCTTTTCGAAGTCGGGGTTGATCTGCGGGTTTGTCAATTCATCAAGTATAGTCGCAAAAAGTCATGGGATGGCTAAGCAAAAATACGCCCCGAAGGAAGTGCCCTTGGGGTGCGCCACGACGCAGTAGAGCGGAATTTTTGCGATGCCATCAACTATAGCCTAATTGGCCTTTTTGATCCAGCCCCGCAGCTTTTCCAGTTCGGCCGGCCACTCTCCGCCGACCCTTTTTTTGAGGAACATGCCGAACAGTTCGTCAACGGTGCGCATCGGGATTTCGTATAAGCCGATCCGGTCGAGGAGCCGGCCCGCGGCAGCCTCGGGATCGCCGCTTTCGTCCGAGTCGGTCAGGGTTTTCGGCAGCTTGACCGAGCGGAATTCGAAGAGGCTGCCCTTCAGGCTGAAGAAGAACTGGTGATCGTCCCTGGTCAGCGAGATCCGGGCCTGTTCTATCTTCTTGCCCATGGCCAGGCCGGTTCGGGCCTCCTGCAATTCGGCCTGGAGCCCTTGACAGATCAGCTTCTCGTAGGAGTCGCCCTCACCCGATTCAAGGAGAATGTGCTTTTCGAAAATCAGCTCGACATCGGTGCCGGAATTTTCCAGGAAGACCGCGCCGCCCCGTTCCTCGCTCTTGTACCAGAGCCAGGTCATAAACTCCTGGCCAAGGAAGCGTTTTTCAACCATCAGGTCAACTAAATCCATCGTATGACGCTCCTTTAGATCAGGATTTCAGGGGTGATATCGGCAAGCCGGTCGGCCAGCTCGGGGGGGAGCAGGTGGCCGGCGGTCAGATAGGGTATCTGCTGGATCAGATGGAGGTCGAAGGATTCCTTGAAAAACTCCTCGACTTCACCGATCGCCTTCTGGCTGGTCGAAAAGAACAGGACCGTGTTGTCGGCCAGGCTCCAGACCAGATCGTAGACCGCCGGGAGCGGCACCGCCCGCTTGAGGAGCATCAACCGGACGCTCTCCTTGATATCGCTGCGGTGGTCGCGGCTTAATTTGGGAACCTGCCGCTCCCGCTTGATCCGCTCCTCCTCTTTCATGGCGAACTTCTTCAAGGCTGCCGGCGGCACCTTGCGTTCGTCGATCCGCAGGGAAAGCACGACATGGTCGCCGGCCGCGTATGAGGAGGAGGCGAACTCGCTGTCGAACATGTTGAGGGTCGAGACCCAGCCCACCGAACGTTCGTCGTAGTTGTCGTCGATATCGCGGAAGGCGTGGGCGGCGATGCGCTCGGCCACGAAATTCCAGAAATCGGCCGGCGGTTCGCCCTCGACGTTGAAACGGACAAAACTTGCCGAATTGGTTAAGAGACCCATGGGAGTGTATTCCTTGATTTTAAGTTGGTGTGTGATACCTGAATCCGTGACGGCTTCGAGGGGGATTTTACTTTATCAGTTTGAAATTCCATAAAATAATTGTTTTTCCCTGGATCGCCATGATACACCCCGCCGCCCTGCGGGGCGCCCGATAACGGCGCATCTGCTGTGTTGGCAACTCGTTTGATATACCATCAGTATTATCAACATCGTTGCCGCTTTGCATCTGCACCGTTCTCGGACGCTCACGGATTCAGGTGATAACTTTGTGCGCGTTCGGGCTGGCCGCCCCGAAGCAGCTGCTGCCGGCCGCCGCTTGCCCGACCCGCAATGGAATTGGAAGATAGCAGACCTGCCCGGCGACGACAAGCAAATTTCTGTCCGTCGTCCGCGGGAATCCCCCCGGAGATTATGACCAATTTTCAGCCGGTTCAGCTGAACGGAACGACCGTGCTGCCCGGGTGGGGGAAAAGCGGAAAAATTTGCTTCTGAAATGTTGACAGGCTAAGATGATTAGTGTAAATAGGCGTCTTCCAATGGCGGGTCGTTAACTCAGTCGGTAGAGTATCTGCCTTTTAAGCAGAGAGTCGTTGGTTCGAGTCCAACACGACCCACCACTGCTTTGTGGAAGAAAATATGTAGTTCACATTGCGTCCCCATCGTCTAGTCAGGTCCAGGACACCGGCCTTTCACGCCGGCAACGCGGGTTCGAATCCCACTGGGGACGCCAGTTTTACATATAGGGGAATCAGGCATGCCTGATTCCCCACTTTTATTTTTGGCCCCTTCCCGGAGCCATATCCCGGGCTTTCTCTTTGCTTTGCCCACCCGTATATAAGACCCTGGTACTTTGTCCAATTAACAGGGGTGTGCATACTTCCGATTTACTGTTTCTGTTCAAGGTTAAAGCCCCCGCCTTTCAGGCGGGTAGCATTATGCTAGCAGTTTGCTTATACTGCTTCGTATGGAATATCGGCAAGGAAGTCATACGAAGTATAAGATAGAATACCACTTTGTTTGGGC
>JAGXFP010000010.1 GCA_024637225.1 Desulfobacterales bacterium | reverse complement strand
GGCCCAAACAAAGTGGTATTCTATCTTATACTTCGTATGACTTCCTTGCCGATATTCCATACGAAGCAGTATAAGCAAACTGCTAGCATAATGCTACCCGCCTGAAAGGCGGGGGCTTTAACCTTGAACAGAAACAGTAAAGGTAGCGGGGCTACCGGACGGATCAACAAGCCTTACCTGATGTTGTTCCGTGCGGCTCATCCCCGGGGAAGATGAGCGGAGCAATGTCGTTTCCGTTCCTGCCTGAAATAGAATGGGAGGTAAGAGCTGATGAAGTACCTAGCGAAAATCTGTTGCTTGATTGGGGGAGTTATCCTGTTGTCCGATACGGCCATGGCCACCAAGCCGGGTGAAGAAGTGAATCCGAACGGCTTTCCCAGCGGTCCCCATTACAACCTGAACATCCACGGCAAAAAGGCCGGCTTCACCTGTCCCGATATAGAGGTGGATGAATTCGGCGCGCCGGTCTACGGCAATTCCATCTTTGTCCCTGAGAACGGGGTGGGGATCGAAATCATGATGGAGTCCGGCTCCGGCAAGGGCAAAAGGACTGAAACCATCACCGAGCTCCAGGCCACCGATCCCTGCTCGGCGCCGATCGACAACGACCCGGCGGTAATCCAGATCCCCGCCAACCCGAAGGGCTATCGAGTCTATGCCAGAGCCTTGGCCAAGCCTACCGACAACCCTTGGATGACGGTTTCCCCGGAACTGGTTTCGGTGGAGGATGAGTACGGCAACGACCTTCTCTACCTGGGCCTGGTCACCAGCGACGGTTTCACCACTCCCACCGAAACGTTCACCAGGACCAAGGGCAAGTCGAAGGCGATCCCGATCACCGGACTTTTCGAGTGGACCGGCGACGTCTGTTACTTCGACGACGAATATTGTCTTGATGCCGATTGCACCATTACCGAACTCTGCTGCACCGATGCCGATCAGAACGGGATATACGAAAACTGCGAGGCGAATCCGGAACTTATTCTCTGCCCGGAAGGCACGGTGGCCACCAGCGCCTTCTGCCGTTCATATACCGATGAATGGGTGTTTAACATTGGGGACTTCGTTACCTACCTATGGGATATTCAGAACAACGGCCTGAAGCTGCTGCAAGTCCGCTTCTATCCGGTTCAGTAGCCTGAATCCGGAGGTCTAGTTCTGCGGCCCATTACCCCCCCCTTGTCCAACACGAAGTCCCTGATGGGAGACCCCGGAGTTTGCATTAGTGCGGCTCCGGGGTCTTTTTTTCTTGTTTCGAAATGATGCCCCGGCAAACCTGTTCTCCCGCCAGCTCCACTACGCAGGGGTAATCAGGTTCTGCCTCACCGCGGACCCGAACATCCCGTTAGCGAAGCTTTTGGAAGGCGATAAGTTCGCAAAAACCACCAAGAATTAAAATAATAGCCGGCATAGTCGCCTGACTTTTCGCGAAGAGGTGAACGAATTGCAAGTTCATCAAGGTTGATCGGTTCACGACAGACCCAAAAACCAGCTTGCAGAATTTTCCGCGAAGCCGAGGTTGCACAATGGAAAAACTCAATAGCTCCTTTTACCTGCAAATATTCGATCACTCCCCGGTAGGAATGGCGCTCTACGACTTCAGCGGACAATGCGTTGCCGCCAACCGTTCAATCTGCGAGATGATCGGGGCCGGCAGGGATCAGGTTCTCGCCGAGAACTATCACCGGATAAGCTCCTGGAAGAGCTGCGGCCTCCTCGACATGGCCGAAAAAGCCGTCAGGTCGGGAAAGCCCGCCACGCAGAGGGTTTCGGCAATCTCATCGTTCGGCAAGGCGCTCTCGGTCAAGGCCAGCCTGCTCCCCTTGAAGATAAATGATTGCGACTATCTGCTTTTGACTTTCGAAGATCTTGCCGAAATCAAAAAAGTGGAAGACGAAAGGGAAGAGGCGACCCGGAATCTCGGCAAAGCGCTGGCAGAGATCAAGGCCTCGCGGAGTATCCTGCCGCTCTGCTCTTTCTGTAAAAAAATCCGCGACGCCCAGGGCTACTGGGAACAGGTCGATGTCTATATCCCCAAACATCTGCCGGCTGATATAACCCACAGCATCTGCCCGGATTGCCTGAAAACCAATTATCCCGAATTTTGGAACGCAAGGAACAGGGAAAAGTTATAGTAATTGCGGCCCTTCCACCCGAATTTATTACCCTATGCTTGGCTCCAGAGCTACCCGCCGCTTAATAAACAGATGATGAAACCCTCAAGAGATATTGCCTGAGAAAAAGCAACATCTCACCTGCTCTCAACCCATTTGCCGCTTCGAACATTGAAACCAAGGGCTCTGCTGTCGGTCTTGACCGTGGCGACATGGTCTTCTACCTGGATTGACCTGATCAACTCGTCCAGGTCCAGATCAACCTCGCTCCACGAACCGGTAAGTGCGCTGAAGGCGAGAACGCGCTCGCTGGTGGTGACCACCGCGACATTGCCTTTGGCGATCTTCCTGAATACCCTTTCCACCCCGCTTAACTTTACTGATACCCAGTCATTGTCGCGTGAAGAAAAGGCTGAAAGCCTTTCGTTCTCCAGAATGACGATAACATTGGCGCTCGCATCCTCCTGCCCGGGAGCCCGGGAAATAAGGATCAATAAAATAAATAAAAAGGCCGGGACGATCGTCGTTATCTTTTTCAAATTCATATTAGCGCCTCAAATCTCATCGTTTTCTCTTATCCGAAAGAAGGATGATAACTTTTCTTGCTTCATCGTACCATTTTTACCGGACTGGAAAAAATGACTTGTCTGGGGGGCAACTCCGCCGACCTCTGTATCCCCCCCCCGGCCCGAGCAAGCCGGATGGCAGCATGCAGAATCGGCTGAATATCGTTCGAATTTAATAAATTATCTCATTCCTCCGCTTCGATCCTGATCCGGGCTTCCAAACATCATGTACTTGCCTGCAAGGGATGAAGAATTCGCTTTGCACGCTTGTTTCCCTCTCGGAAAAATTGACAAGATTTTTCCTTTTGTGCAATCATCTTAAAAAGATCGCCGGTTCAAGTGACGGCCGGCCGACGCTAAAGACCGGATCTTTTCAAAGAGGAAGAAACCGCGGATTCACCATATAAAAAATGCTTAAATGATCTGCCCGGATGTGCCGGTTTTATGGATAACAAATGATAAAAATTTTAAAAAAGGCACCTGGCTTTTCTTCGGGAAGACGGGAGTAAAAAATGAAAATAGCCCAGATAGCACCACTTCACGAGAGCGTACCTCCTAAATTATATGGCGGTACGGAACGTGTGATTTCATGTTTGACCGATGAGCTGGTAGCAAAAGGCCATGAGGTGACTTTATATGCCAGTGGGGATTCGCAGACAAAAGCCAAGCTGGTTGCCATAACGGAGCGGGCAATGCGGCTGAATCCGGTAAACACGGATGTGCTGGCGCCGTATACTCTGCAACTTGAGAGAATATGCCAGGATTTGGAAGAGTACGATATAATCCATTTTCATAACGGTTATCTCCACTTTCCCCTTTTACGGCGATTGTCGGTGCCCCAGGTTACCACCCTGCATGGCCGGCTCGATTTGCCTGAGCTGGTTCCGATTTTCACCGAATACCGGGATATGCCGTTGGTGTCTATTTCCGACAACCAGCGCCTGCCGTTGTCCGAGGCCGGTTGGCATGCTACCGTATATAACGGCATTGACGATAGACCTTATCGATTCCATCCCGATCCAGGTAGATATCTGGCTTTTCTCGGCAGGATCTGTCCTGAAAAAGGGGTTGAACAGGCGATTGAAATCGCTTTACGATCGGGGATGGAATTGAGAATTGCCGCCAAGATCGATAAAACCGATGAGACTTATTGTCGGGAAAAGATAAGCCATCTTTTCGATAACCCCTTGATTGATTACATCGGTGAAATAAATGAATCCGGAAAATCGGAATTTCTGGGCAATGCCGCCGCACTGCTTTTTCCCATCCAGTGGCCGGAACCATTCGGCCTGGTTATGATTGAATCACTCGCTTGCGGCACTCCGGTGATCGCTTTCAATCAGGGATCCGTTCCTGAAGTTTTGAAGCATGGGGTTACGGGATATATCGTGGAGACAATTGACGCTGCGGTCCAGGCCATCGATCGTTTGAACATGATCAGCCGCTGCCGCTGCCGCCAGATTTTTGTTGAAAGATTCAGTGCCGCCACAATGACCGCGGGTTATCTCCGGGTTTATGAAGAACTCATTTCGCAGTATCTTAAACCTCGATGGGCGGCCTGAACCTATGGAAGAGGTAATAAGAATCCATGATTACTGGTATATCAAGGCCGGATCCACCAGGGCGGATCTGAAAACCAGAGTACTGAAGAACGGCGAGGCCTTTGCCATCTTCGACCGCTTTGGCGATATACAGCAGCTGGGAATCGGTGAGCAGGGCCTTTTTTATGAAGGAACCCGCTTCCTTTCCCAACTGGAAGTATTGATTAATGAACGAAGACCAATGCTGCTCAATTCTTCCGTCTCCCACGATAACACTCTGCTTACCATAGATCTGACCACTTCCGATTTGTATGACGAAGAGGGTAATCTAATCATTAATAAGAGTAAACTGCACATCTTTCGCTCCAAATTTCTTTGGCAGGAAATTTATTACGAACATATACGCTTTACCAATTACAGCGATGCGGAACTTTCATTCAATGCGTCTTTCCTGGTGGACGCCGATTTTGCCGACATCTTTGAAGTAAGGGGTCTGGACAGAGAGAATAGAGGCGAGTTGCAAAAAGTCGAAAAGGATAATGGCGGGCTTGGACTAGGCTACAAAGGACTGGATGGTATTCATTATCGGACCGGGATCGAGTTCGATCCGAGCCCGCAAACTGTCACGGAAAAAAGGGTCGAGTACAATCTATCATTACAACCGTGCCAGCCGATTAACCTATATCTGCGGATAAATTTCGCCAAAAACCAAAAGGCGAAGCCCCCCTTGGCCTTTGATCGGGCCTTCCAGGATTGCCGGGAAAAAACCATAGAAAACAGGGGGGCTTTTGTCGATATATTCTCGTCAAACGAACAATTCAACAGCTGGCTGGAGAGGTCCGCCTCGGATCTTCGCTTGCTGCTCACCGATACCGACGAGGGTCTTTATCCCTTTGCCGGTATTCCCTGGTTTTGTACGCAGTTTGGAAGAGACGGAATCATTACCGCTATGCAATGTCTCTGGATTTATCCCGATATCGCCAAAGGCGTCCTGGCATACCTTGCCCGAACCCAAGCCACCGAATCCATGCCTGAAAACGATGCCGAACCGGGAAAAATTCTGCACGAAACCAGGAAGGGTGAAATGGCCGCCCTCAAGGAAATTCCATTTTCCCAATATTACGGAACCGTCGATGCGACCCCGATGTTCATTCTGCTGGCCGGCCGATATTACGAGAGAACCGGTGATCTCGATTTCATAAAATCGATCTGGGCCAATCTTTTGGCAGCCCTGGACTGGATCGACAATTACGGCGACATCGATAAGGACGGCTTTGTCGACTATCAGAGGAAAAGCACTCGCGGCATCCTGCAGCAGGGCTGGAAAGATTCCAATGACTCGGTTTTTCATGAGGATGGAACAAATTGCTCAAGCCCCATCGCCTTATGTGAAGTACAGGGATATGTTTATGAAGCTAAACTTCAATTATCCGCAATGGCAAATGTGTTGGGTGAGCAGATCTTGTCCGAAAGGCTGGAGGCCGAGGCCGCTGCCCTGAAAAAACGGTTCAACGAGAAATTCTGGCTTCCTGAAATCCAGACCTTCGCGATCGCCCTTGACGGCGACAAAAACCCCTGCAAAATCCGCTCCTCCAATGCCGGGCATGCCCTCTTCTGCGGGATAGCCGATGAGGAACATGCCGGAGAGTTGATCCAGACTCTGTTATCAAAGGATTCATTCAGCGGCTGGGGGATCAGAACCGTTGCGTACGGCGAGGCAAGGTATAATCCGATGTCATATCATAATGGCTCGATATGGCCGCACGATAACGCAATTATCGCCATGGGAATGGCGCAATACGGATTTAAAGACGAGGCGGCCATGGTCATGACCGGATTGTTCAATACCGCCATCCATGTCGATCTGCAGCGCCTGCCGGAATTGTTCTGCGGTTTCGAAAGACGTCTGGGCCAGGAACCTACTCTTTATCCGGTGGCCTGCTCGCCCCAAGCCTGGGCAAGCGGGGCTGTATTTATGTTGTTGCAGGCTTGCATCGGACTGAAATTTTCATCCCGGAAACCGGAAATATGTTTCCATCGACCGCATTTACCCGATTACATCGACTCTATCCGCATCTCCCGGTTGAAAGTCAAAAACGGGGAGGTCGATCTCATCCTGCGCCGCCACACTCATGAAGTCGGAATCCATGTCATCAGGAAAACTGGCGATATTGATGTTGCTGTGGTCTTGTGAGAAAGCATTCTCTAAGTTTTGCAACTTTGCACGCCTGATCCATGGTCCCCGCACACGACAACCGGCCAGAAAAAGCTGTCAGGTTCTATATACCTGGAACCCTGCAACCTCCTACCGCCAGTCCACTTACTGACCATTTAAATCCGCACGACTCTTTATGGCACCGGAACTCCCTGCCTATTTTATGCACTGCGGCGCCGCCTCCAATCAAGACCGCGATCAGCCCCCCTTCACTCCCCTGGCGATACGGTCGCCGATCTCCTTGTCGATGTTGCGCCAGTATTCCAGGGCGCGTTCCAGGACGGGTTCGGAAACCCCTTTCTTCAGGTGACCGACAACATTGGACACCAGCCGGTCACGCTGGGCATCGTCCATAACCTCACGCACCATGGTTCCCGGCTGTCCCCAGTCGTCATCGTCCTTTCTCAGGGTATAGGCGGCACGGATAAACTCGCCGCTTGCGTTCCAGACTTCCAGCTGAGGGTAACGTTCGCCATCGGCTTGGGGGCCGCCCTTGGAGTTCGGTGCGTATACCGGATCGGTGACGTTTTCGACCCGCATCGCGCCATCCTTGCTGTAACTGTGTACAGGACATTTCGCTCTGTTGACCGGAATCTGCTTGTAATTGACCCCGAGTCGGGCCCGATGGGCATCGGCATAGGAGAAAAGCCGCGCCAGCAGCATCTTGTCCGGACTTGGCCCGATGCCCGGCACCAGGTTGTTCGGTTCGAACGCCGCCTGCTCGATCTCCGTATGAAAATCGGTGGGATTGCGGTTCAGCGTCAACCGGCCGACTTCATGCACCGGGTAGTCGCCGTGCGGCCAGACCTTGGTCAGATCAAAGGGGTTGAAGCGGTAGTTTTCCGCTTCGGCGAACGGCATGATCTGCACCTTCAGCGTCCAGCTGGGAAATTCCTTCCGGTTGATCGCCTCGAAGAGATCGCGCCGGTGATAATCGGCATCCTCGCCGGCTATACGGTCGGCCTCCTCCTGGGTGAGAAAGTCAATGCCCTGGTCGGTCTTGAAATGATACTTGACCCAGAAGCGCTCCCCGTCGGCATTGACCCACATATAGGTATGGCTCGAGTAGCCGTTCATGTGCCGCCAGGTTTTGGGAATGCCCCGATCACCCAGCAGCCAGGTGACCTGGTGGGCCGACTCCGGTGACAGGGTCCAGAAATCCCACTGCATATCATGATCGCGCAGGCCGCTGTCCGCCCGGCGTTTCTGGGAACGGATGAAATGCTGGAATTTCATGGGATCGCGAACAAAGAACACCGGCGTGTTGTTGCCCACCATGTCGTAGTTGCCTTCTGGTGTGTAAAATTTGAGGGCAAAACCGCGAGGGTCGCGCCAGGTGTCGGGACTGCCGCGCTCGCCGGCAACAGTAGAAAAGCGGATCAGGGTATCTGTTTTGGTGCCGGGCTGAAATACCGCCGCCTTGGTATAGGCGCTGACATCCTGGGTCACTTCGAAGTAGCCGAATGCCCCGGCTCCCTTGGCATGGGGCTGGCGTTCCGGGATGCGCTCCCGATTGAAGTTCGCCATCTGCTCGATGAGATAATGGTCCTGCAAGAGGATCGGACCATTGGGACCGACGGTCAGTGAAAACTCATCGCTTGACACGGGATTTCCGGCATCCGTCGTAGTGGGTTTGCGTTTGTCGTCTGTCATGGGGTAACCTTTTTTTGAAGTTATATTTCAGCCGTTTTACAACAAGTAAAACAAGTGAATCAGCTTATAAGTTACAGGCGAATTCCCCCATCAATCTTTCACTTCATTCACCACGGATTATTTCATCTTTTCAGCTGAGTTTGCTCGGCAGATCGGCAGCCATATTGAGACGCAGCCGAACCCATTCCCTACCCTCCTGCTCTGTGATCAATTATACATCCTGGGCATGCCTGGCTGTAAAACAAAAAGTTGTAAATGTACTTTCTGAGTTATGATTCTTTCTTCCGCGAAGAAAATTACCTTGCCTGTCTTGAAGAGATTTATCACGGGCTTGGAACGCAAGTTAGGCAGGATCCCGCACACGACACCGGGGCCGAAAAAACTGCAAGTTCTATATGCTGTCCCCCGAACTCTCAAGTCGCCCGCCGATTTCCCCGAGCAGCTCGGAGGTTGGGGTGAGCTTGCGAACCCCAACATTTATCTCATCGTTCGCCAAAACCGCTATCTTCGCTCTCGCCGACTCCACCCCAATCAAGATCAATCAGCCCTGCCGCGATATATCGCCTCGGCCACAACCCCGCGTAAAATGTGGACATCTTCCACCAATAGCATCCTGTTTCGCTCCGCAGGGGGAAATGGGGCGGTCAAGAAAGGCGAAACCTTGGTGCGAGAGGGAAAATATTCCTTGCCCATCACAAGAGACTTATAATTTAATGGACGTCACCTTGTGTCTAAGTCAGAAAGTTGAGTTTTTAATTTTATTTTGACCCCATTATTTTACTTGCGGGAAGGCGTCGACGTTTTGCGTTAACCGGTGGGCTGGCGTGGTTTACTTCCTATCGGGCAGCCTGTCGCTTTTCCAGGTTCCGCATGAGCAGCAGTGAAATTACTCGGTACAAGATGAGCATCGCGAATAGCACACCCAGCAATGCGCAGACGCGCCAGAAAAATGCGTTCATCACAACCTGGCTCTGATCGGTCACCGTCATGATTCGCCCGTCGACCGAATCATTCACCTTCTGTATCCCGTGTATCAATTCTGACGATCCTAGTAGGTGTTCCGTCGCCGTGAGCAACTCGTTAATTCTCTCTGCGGCGAGCGTCACTTCTTTGGCCGTCTTCTCGTACTCGCGAATGTCAAAGGGTTGCCCCTTATTGCCCGTCTTCGACCGGTCCAAGGCCGCATACCGAGCAAACATGGTATCCGCCGTCGTGAGCAACTCGTTGAGTGATTCGCCCGCTGGTTTCAGCGACGCGACGAACGTGTTTGCCTCGTCCAGAGCGGCCCGCACGTTGGCGATTGTCGCATCCGCACCTTGCAAACGGTCATCGATACCTGTGAGGATGGCTTGCCGCTCGGCCGCGATGTTTGCGGGTAGTCGATCGATCTGATCGGTCGCCGAATGCACGTCGGCAAGAGCCATGTTGAGTTCAGAGGTGGCGACCAAATCGTCCTTCATCGCCATCGCTTGCCACCGGAGCAGCGTGGACTCGCGCTTGAGCCGATAGAACGTTCGCTCGGCGAGCAGCCGTGCCTCGTCGACAGACTGCCCCGCTTCCCCGATCTCCTCGAAGAGGCCCCGGGCCTCGAGTACCTGGGCGGCGGCCGACCTGCCCCGCCCGATGGCGAAGTTTGAGAAGCGAACAAACGAGGCGCGTACGACTTTCGGGTTCTCCTGTCGCCAGTCCCGCAGCAGAGAGTCAAGAATGTCGAGTTGCTCGGCGGTGAGCACACGAGCGGAGAGCAGCCGTGATTCCGCTCTGGCCTGCGACAGGGCGTCGGCCAGCGTCTGACCTCGCTTGCCGAACACCGCCACGGCCCTGCCGTCGTCATCCCATTCCTGACTTACCAATGTCGTGACCACGACCAAGTCGAGCACGCGGGTGAACGGGTCGGCGTTACTGGCGATGTCGTAAACGTTGCTGGCGTTGTCCACGAGAAGCATCTGTGCCGCTCGGCGCTGGGCCGGATCAGGGTTATCTTCCTTCAAAGCATCGCAGACGGAATAGAGCAGGCCGACGTAGCGGTCGGCGAAGCCGCGGGTAAGTTGGTCCAGCTCCGCCCGGGTAACTCGCTCGCCAGCCTGCGCACCATCAAACCGGCGCGCAGGCTCCTCTGTTGCGCTCCTCTGTAGCGTGGCGCATCCCCCCAACATGAGCACGGCGATACACATCCCCAACAGCGTGATTGTGGCAAGTGACGGTTGACTATTCATCGAGCAGTCCTCCTTGGCTTCGCTGACAGAAAGCAGTTAGCAAGCACCCTTTTGTTCGGCTTTGACTCGTCTGGCGGCCATTGCAACATTGCTGCCGCTATTGATATTCTCTACCTCCCAAAGACGCTTATGCCACTCAGTATAGTCGAAAGGTTTCCGTAATAGCAAAGTGACAAACATTTCCGCCTCTACTGGTCCCAATTTGGAAGCGGGCACTTCAAACCCTATTTCACGGATCTCTGTATCTGTCTTCATCTGTCAAACTTCCTCACAAATGTAAGGCAAAATTCCGGGCCATACTCAACTAATGAAGAACATCGGAAAGCCGTGTGCGAAAGCCGGAGCGAAGCGGAGACCGCGAGCCCGGGAGGGCGAGAATGAGGCGAAGCCTCAATGGCAAAACCGCATGCACGGTTTGATGAGGGGAGGCTGATGGACGAGCAACCCGGCAGACACGTAGTAGCCGCGTGCGGCGAGACGTCAATGAAAGTCCCGGCCACTGGTCTGATATCAGCTTCCTACTCTATCCGGAATTCTTCGCCGGAATTCTTCGCACCCGTCATATATGGTTACAACAGAAACAGGGAGCAAAGTGAAAGGCAAGAACGGCGGCGGGAGCACCAGGAGAATAGGTTTCTTGGAGTTTATGGATGTTGGGAGGAAATTTGCGGAAAAGGTAGGTGTCGCTCACAGCAGTTGCATATCACCGAACTCCGCCGCCTTCGCCAGGAAAACTTAAAGCAAGTACCACAAGCCCAGAAAAAGGAGCAGGGCAACGGTCATATCAATAACATGCGGCGCCTTGACAGCATAGAATAAATCATCAATTTTGGAAATAAACCTGACCCATCCGGGAATGTACTGGTCTATCACCGCCACTCGCGGCTCAATGGCCCTGGCGGCTCTCCTGCCGCTTTCCACGGCGCCCTCAATACTCCAGACATGGGCCTGGGTTTGGGTATGCGAACCGGCGAGAAACAGGTTGGCAAGCGGTGTGGTCTGGGGCGGCATAGAGTGCTGGGTAGTGGTACTGTTCACCCATTTCGGTTGATAAGGTCTGATACCCTCAGCAGAGAATTTCCACTCATGCCAGACCTCGATTTCCATCATCGAAAAATCCCGCAGCGCTTTTCCCTGATTCGCTTCCCGGATCATTTCGTCAAGTGCGCCGCAGCTCAAGATCTGGGCCTTCACCTCCTCCCGGAATTCCTCTTCCGTGCATGAACTGACGGGTTTATGATAGATCCTGCCGGGAACACTGCTGATACAGGAGGTTCCGGTCCACAGCGACTTCACGTTTTTTCCCAGATCCACCTCCTTCATCCACGCCTGTTCCTCGGCAAACAGGGTCAGGTTGAATTCCGAATCACTCACAACTACCGCCATTCTTTCACGGGGAAAATGGATCTCCTCGGAAAACGGCACCCGGAAGGATACCTGGGTGTGCGGTCCATCCTGGATAAGGGGCTTAAACAATCGGAGAACCTCCAGCTGCTCCAGTTCGGGAGTCCTGCTTAAAATTTCCGCCGTGGCAAAAGGATTAATGGCCAGGATATAGTAATCGCCGACAATTGTCTCGTCGTCTGAAGCAGTGGAAAGAATCTTTCTGCCGTCAAATTCAATTTTTGTCAGCGGCTTTTGCCAGTGGAACTCGACTCCCTTTTTCTGGAGATAGGCGGTCCAGGGGTCGAACCAGTATTCGTTGCTGGGCCCTTTGAGCAACAGCCATCCGTCTTCCGCCCCATGGGTCCATGCCGGTCCGTCCTCATCTGCCCGGTGGTGATGCTTCGGCCTGGTTGTCAATTGCTTCCTGAAAAAATCACCTGTGGTGTGCAGACAAACCCTGGACCAATCCGAGCCGATCCATGGTCCGAAAGAGGAGCGCCAGGTTGTATAGGCTGTGTTCTTGATGAGAGGACGCCATGCCCTGGCTGCATTGAGGCCGCTGTATTTTTCTATACTGCGATGATTGACGGTCCAGGTCTTGAGCATTAGATACGACCATTTGACAAATTCCCATTTATTCATCCTGAACATGCCGGGAATACTCCGCCAACTCTTATCATAGAATCTGGCATGCGTGTCGTCCGGGAAAATGCCGAAATCGATGGGCCGGGAAAGTGCGAGATCGTAGAGATTTCCGTTATCGTTCAAAGGAATCTTCTTCATGAGATCAAAAGTATTATGATACCATGGCCCCATGCCGTGCCAGGAATATTCCGTTGGCATATTATTGTGACTGCAGCGGGCGCTTCTGAAGAATCCTCCCGGCTGCTCCATAGCTTCATACACCGAAACCTTATATCCTAACTGGTTGAGTTCATGGGCGGCACTTAATCCTGCTATTCCGGCGCCGAAAATAACTACTGATTTCATTTTTTTTTCCTCCAACAACTGCATCCTACTTCTCCTTTTTACAAACCAGAACATTGCTGTCCGGTTATAAGCATCTTAAATTAAACAACATTTTCTGTTTGCTCTCGGGTTTGTGTTTTGCAATAGCTGGGCAAAACAATTCCCACATGTTTTGTCGTTTGAATAGGTTTAACTGCAGTAATCGTTGGATTTGAGTAAGGCCTTGGTCAAGTTTTGCAAGAAACTTCATGTAGGCCAAAACCAGCCATTCCCGATTTGGCCCACCTGCCAACACTACTGTCCGGTTATAACTAGTTGAAATCAAACATCAATTTATAAGGACTTGCCTTTTCGTGTTTTACAGGTGGAGGATCAAACAACTCCCATATATTTTGTCTTTTAAATAGATTTAACTGCAGTAATCGTTGGATT
>JAGXFP010000009.1 GCA_024637225.1 Desulfobacterales bacterium | reverse complement strand
GCCGCTTTCGATGCCGGCGGCGGTCCGGTTCAATATTGCGGCGATCTGTTCGCGTGAATCGACGCTTTCCGGAAGGTTGGCGGCGATAAGCTTGAAATGGGCGGCCATCTCATCGCCACTGGCAACCCCTTTGCTTTCAAGGATATCGGCAAGGATTTTGATGGCAAGGTTCATAGCGGTGTAGGTCGCCTGGATTTCTTTGAGCATGTCATCGAACATGATTTCCCCCCTTGGTGTTGTATTTCTTGGTAGAGCTACGCAAAGATTCCTGTATAGCATAAATAGGATGGTTTATCAACAACTTAACAAGCCTACGGGAAAGAGGAAGCATGCCAAACAGATATAGTTATTCACCAAACCTCATCAAATATTATCAATTTCGTAGCGGAAAGATAGACAAGCCTAAAGAAGTTTGAATGCCTGGTTGAGCAATGAAACCCCCCGGCAGAGAAAAGCGATATTTTTGGTAAATTCATAAGAAATCAACAACACTCACCGCCCCGCCCCGGCGCGGGTCCCCTGCCCCTTCCCTGCCCGGGATTACCGCGTGGACCCCGCCGAAATAGACATCGCGGCCGGGCCAGAGATTGACCGGCCGCTGTTTGGCCAGGGCCTTTATCGCGGTCTCCGGAAAACCGGGCTCCATTTGCAATCGCCCCCCATCCCAGTGCATTCTCGGGGCCTCCACCGCCTCCTGGACCGATACCCCGAAATCCACCAGCCGGCTGATTACCTGGAGCAGAGCAGTCCTGATCCTCTTACTGCCGCCGCTGCCGATTACCAGTTCGACCTGCTCGTTACGCAGCAGCATTGAAGGCGACATCATCGAGGCAACCCTCTGCCCCGGCGGGCTGGCGTGAAAGCCGTCGGGATGGAGATCGTCCTCGCCCATCATATTGTTAAGCATGATGCCGGTGCCGGGAGCGAAGTACCCGGAACCCTCGCCGTTGGAACAGGTCATGCTTGCCACATTCCCCTCAATGTCGCTGACACTCATATGGGTGGTGCCGCGGCTGAAAGAGCGGCTGATCCCGGCGCCCTGCCGAGCCGATATCCGGGTGACGCCCTCATCCCGCAACCTATCAACTTCGATCATCAATCCGGCAAGAAGTTCCAGATGCTCCACCGAATCGCATACCATATTCGCCATCGGGACCTTGTCGAGCAGAGCAAAGGCCAGGGCCAGGAGACTGCCGCCCATTGCCGGCAGTGGATTGGTCAGCAGGGTGAAATCTCGGTAGCCGGCGGCAAGAGGTTCTCGTTCGACCACCTGGTAGGCGGCAAGATCTTCGGCGGTCAGGAGCCCCTGTCCCCTGCTCATTTCGTCGCCAATTTTATCGGCCACCGGACCATGATAAAAGCCATGCCCCATATCCTCCGGCAACTGTTCCAGAAAATCCGCCGACTCGGGGTTGGTTAAAAGATCGCCGCAGGCAACAAATGAATTGTTGGAGGAATAGAGTTTCCTGCCCGTCTCGCTTGAGGTCATGATCGGTTCAAGCAGCGAGAGGAAATAAGCCTGGCTCTCACTGACCAGCACTCCGTCCCGGGCCAGACGAATGGCCGGTTTCAGGACCTTCGCCAAGGGTAGCCGGCCGAGACGCCGATGAACGTGCAAAAATCCTTTGAGGTTTCCGGGCACGGCCACCGAACCGAGACCGACGTTGAAATCCTGGTCGGAGCCGGGGAAATGGACGGTGACCGGGAAAAAATGCGGTTCCAGCTCACCATTTTTCAATCCCAGGCCAGGAGTATCGACAAAAAAATCAAAGAGGATATCCCGCTTGCCCTCAAGGGGCTGGGCGGTTCGGGCCAACAGAAAACCGCCGCCGCCCAGGCTGGTCAGGGAAGGTTCCGCTACCGTCCCGGCAAAACCCGCCGCGATCACGGCGTCGAAGGCGTTGCCGCCGCTGTTCAGGATCTCGGCAGCCGCGCCGCTTACCATGGGATGTCCACAGGCGGCCACCGCCCGATTGAAATTTTTCATTACCAGAACTCTTTGCGCAGCCGGGTAATCATCGCGGTGTAACTTTTTTCCGCCCCATAGATCCGGCGCTGGCGATCGGTGCTGGTCCCTTGTCGGATGACGGTCTCCAGAGGGGCCAGATAGATTCCATCCCCCAATTCGCGAGCAACCGGAGTTACCTGGCTTATCAGGTCATGGGCCGCCTCCCGCATTGTCCATTTGCCGGCGGTGTCGAGATCGACGAACCTTCCCTCCAGGCCGTAGCGCGCCGCCTGCCATTTATTATTGCGCAGAACCTGCATATTGGCGGGGATGCTTTCAGGCACACTCAGCTCCCCTTCAGCCAGCCGGACCACCAGGGCCCGGATCAGAGCGACCAGGGCCAGGATCTCACCGAAGTGAGAGGGCAGATCGCAGATCCGGATCTCCACAGTGCCGAAATCCGGATGAGGACGCACGTCCCACCAGAGATCCCGGACTTCCTGTATGATCCCGGTTTCCATAAGAAGCGTGGCAATCCGGATGAATCCCGGCCAGTCGCTCAGGCGTTCCGGCATACCGGCCATGGGCAGGGCTTCGAACAGCTTGGCCCGGTATGAATGAAGTCCGGTATCGTAACCCTCGAAAAAGGGTGACGAAGTGCTTAAGGCAAGGAGAATCGGTAAATATTTACGGATCCCATCACAAACCTTTATGGCCGTCTTACCGTCCGGGAGACCGATATGAACATGGAGCCCCTGGGTGATAAAGCGCCTCCCCACCAATTGCAGGTCATCCATGATTCTCCGATAACGTGGATCGGCGGAGAGCTGCTGATCGCGGCTCAGGGCAAAGGGGTGCAGACTGGCCGCATAGAGCAGGCAATCGTTGCGGCCGGCCAGCTCCTCGACTTGGCGATACAAAACGGTAAGATCTTTTTCGACCTCCGCCAGGGAATCACAGATATCGGTATTGATCTCGACCATGGAACGGATGAATTCCGGCTTGATCCGCTTGCCGAGTTCCGCGGGCACCAGAGCCAGGATTGCCTCGGCCCGTTGCGCGAGATCGAGGGTCTGGCGGTCGAGAAGCTGCAACTCCAGTTCCACGCCGATAGTGTAGGGCCTGGAACCTTGAAAAGTTATCGGGGCGTCACGGCTCATTACGATCTTGCTCCCTGTTTATCTTCGCAGAGTATCGATTTTTACGAGGGCCGACCAGGCCACCTGTGCCAGAAAAGCGGCACCGACCGGCAGAACCGCTTCATCGAAGTCAAAAAAAGGGCTATGGGCCGGCACCTCTCCAAGATCAGCCTTCCGAGCCCCGAAACGGACCAGGCAACCGGGAATTTCATTCAGATAATAGGCAAAATCCTCACCGCCCAGACTCGGGTGGAGCTGGGCAACCACGCCGCCGGGACCCACCACCAGTCGGGCGGCTTCTCGGGCCAGTTCAGCGGCGCCCACATGGTTGATCACCGGCGGCATGGCTTTGTCGAAAACAATATCGGCCCGGGCATTGTACAGGGCCTCCATTGAGCCGACCATGCGCTCAAGCCCGGCAATAATCTGAATCCTGACTTCCGGATGAGTGGAACGGATGGTGCCCTCCAGAAGGGTCTCATCGGCTATGACATTGCCGGCCGAACCGCCCCGGATCTTGCCGACGCTGACCACGGTCGGATGGGAGGGATTGACTTCCCTTGAGACCAGGGTCTGGATACTCATGACCAGAAGGCTGGCAACCACTATGCTGTCAACGGTTTCATGGGGACGGGCCGCATGGCCGCCGCGGCCGCATATCCTGATCATGAATGAATCGGTGTAGGCGCAAATCAGCCCCGGTTCCGCGGCGATCTGACCGACCTCGAAATGGCGGTCGATATGGCCGGCGAAAATCGCGTCGACCCCGGCCAGTCCCCCCTCCCTGATCATTTGCCAGGCCCCGCTGCCCTTTTCCTCGGCGGGCTGGAAGAGAAGTTTGACCCGCCCGGGTAATTTTTTTCTGTTCAGAAGAGCTGCCGCCCCCAACAACATCGCCACATGACCGTCATGACCGCAGGCATGCATCAATCCCGGGTTTCGCGATGCAAACGGCAAACCGGTTTTCTCTACGACCGGCAACGCGTCCATATCGGCCCGCAGGGCCACGCATGGCGAGTCCTGCCCCGGGGACAGTTGCGAATCCCCGTCAAGCGTGGCCATTAGCCCGGTTCGGGCAAGCTCGATCTGGTGACCGACCCCTATTTCCCGGAGCTTTTCACTGACGAAACTTCGGGTTTCATATTCCTGGCTAGAGAGCTCCGGATTCCGATGGATGGTGCGCCGAATATCCCGAAGCCATTCATTCAGATCGTCATCGACCGAAAAAATCAAACCGGGATTCATATTTGACATAGGGTTGATCCTTTATTGAATCCTGACTCCTGATTCCTGACTCCTGACTCTTTAATAATTGTATAATCCGCCCCGGCGCTTTACAAGTTTATAAAGGAGGGAAGTGATGCGTCACAAAAGTTAAAAATCAAGTCATCACGAGCCAATGTGAAGCAATCCGGAAATATCTGACCAGCTGAAAATGATGGATTGCTTCGTCGTTCAGCTCCTCGCAATGACGTGGAGATCAGTTTTTTGTGAACTCTTCGGAAATAAACTTTGAAAAACCTGCAAAATGCTTGGGCTGACGAACGTGAAAAGGGCTTGAGCCCGGTAAAGCGGAATTATCTTGGATGACTGCCACGGATCTGGATAAACCAGGATTTTAATCGGGAATGGAAGTGCAGTTGCGAGTTACAAGAATACTCAAGGGGACGGGACTACACCAAAAAAAAACGGAAGACCCTTGAGTGTCATCCCGCTTCGCAAAACAATTTATCAGCAATAATTTAATTCAGGCGCTGGAATTTTCCCGGCCCGATTTCACCAGTGAGTAAGCCAGCAGAGCCAAGCCGGCAACAGTAACGACGATTGCCACCGGCCAAGGGGTCCGATAACTGCCGCTTTCCATGGCATTTATTACAAACACCGCAGCTATGGTCAGCACAAAATAACTTGCCTGCCGAATATCGCCAGAGGAGCGGGGCGGCTCCTCCCTTTCCAGTCGAGTTTCAGAACCGATCCCGTTATTCTTCTCCGGAAATAAAGACGGCTGGCCGGTCTCCTCTTTATCTGAAAGGGGTGGTTTTTTTGCAGAATCAGTCATCTGGGCGACACCATTTGTATTGTTATTGATCAAGGCCGGACAACTCCGACTCAAGCCCCCTGCCACCTTTTTCTATCCATCTTTCCGAAAATTGTCAACGAACTTAATACTCGAGATCGGGGCAGATTCAAGAAGGCGCGGCAGGGAATCCCACCCATTCGACGCCAGGCAAGCTTACCATAGCGTCACCGGGTTCAGGATTTGAGTTTGATTGGTCAACAGTTTCTCATTTTTCCGGGACTCCCAGTTTTTGAAGAATGATGCCGAGGGGGCATACCTTGGTAAAGCCGAACTGGAACAGATTGGCCCCTACAAAAGCGGTAAAGAAAAACCAGTACTGGTGGATCCAGATTCCCAAAGCCAGACTGATCAGGATAAAGGTCCCGGCAAAAACATGGACCCAGTCATTAACGATCATTTTCATTACATATCCTCCCTTTAAAAAGGCCCGGGTACGGGCTTAAACTTCTATTCAAACATTGATGGCGTTGCAAAGCCAGCTCCTGCATGCTTAGCCATACCGTGGTTATTATTTGCGAGTTTGTCAACTTTGATGAGTTCGGATAAGCTGACTTACCGCATCATCGCGAGGAGCGAAGCGACGAAGCAACCCTTTATTTTCAACCAGTCTCAGGTGGTTTCGATTGGACAGCAAGACTATTCCGATCAGGTGAAGAATTCAATTTAACCGCGTGAATCTGGTTCAATAATTCCATCTGATCCCGGCATAGATATTGGACGCATCCTCGAACTGCCCGAAAAAGGTGTGGTCCTCAGCGCCGAAGAACCAGTTGATCCCGCCGTCCACCGCCAGTCGGTCGGTGACCTTGTAATGGAACTTGGGCCGCAGATAGCCGTCCTCGTCGGAAGGCGAATAATAGGCGAAAAGAGACAAAGTCAGGGTCTGATTCATCAGCAGCCTGGTGAGCCGGACCGTGGTGACATGGCGGTACTCGTCCTTGGCGGTGGCCGGGTCGGCGGTCTGCTCGTACTCGTCGTAATCCTGCATATATTCAAGATAATACTGGAAACCGCCGGTGAAGTTCCGAGCCAGTTCGCGGACGAAACCGGCCAGAAAGCGGATCTCGCTGTTCCTGACCAGCGGGTCGGTGCCCTTCCGATCCTCGTAGGAATCGTAATAGCCGATCTCCAGGTTGCCGATTCCGCCCCAGATGCTGTTCCGGGCACTCGCTCCGATCACCGCCAGACCGGGATAAAAGAGTTTCGGGCCGGCCGGCTTGACCCCTTCTGGGGTCTTCCAGTACCCGTAATAACCGTAGCCGTCCAGTTCCAGGCCGCCGACATTTTTGTTCAGCCGGGCATGGACTTCGTCTTCTTCGAAAGCCTTGTTCCGCTCGTCATCGACAAAGATGAAATCCCGGCCGGCGGTCCGGCCCAGAAGGCCGTTCCAGTAGGAGATCCGTGAACCGTCGATGTATTCCGAGCCGTTGAACCGCGGTACATAGATCAGATCAAGATTGAAAAGATCCATGAAAACACTGGTCTTCAGGGCGTCGGAAGGCGCCTTCAGGTATTCGACGTCGCGGCCGATAAAAAAAGACTCCCAGTCCTTGGGAAACAAGTCGTTGACGAAGAGCAGATCGCCGGTGCCCCAGGTCAGGACCTGGCGGCCCACTTTGACGTCAATCATATCGTGGGGGAAAAAGAGAAGATTCAGCTCGCGAAGCTCGACGATCGCCTCCTCGGTGACCAGATCTCCGAGCAGATCGGATTTTAATTTCAGGACCCCGAAATCAAGGTCGCTGTTCAGATCCACCTGGAGCCGCACCTCGCCCAGAGAGGCATCTTTCTGATAAGGATCGTCCTGCAGCCTGGCCCCGGCCCGGGTCTCGACAAAACCGATCAGGTCGGTCCGGTATTTGTCACTGAGCGTGGCCTGCAATTCATCCACCCCGCCCCCCACTGCCGTGATCGGATTCAGCAGGATCAGGCCGAGGAATGCCACGGCGCTCCACCGGTTTTCAGCTCTTTTCATCAAATTCAAACCGTTCTACCTCCGAACAACCCGGGGGGGTCTGCGCAGATAGCGCTCGCTGAAGATATCTTGCTCCAGGCCGATATTATACTTGCTGTTGTTGAATTCACTGACCGTATCGCCGCCCGACCTGAGATCCCGCATCTGCGACTTCGTCACGGTGGGAAAGCCCTGAATCATTTCGGTTTTCAGGGCCTCCATTTCCCGGTATTTGCTCCCCCCCTTGTCCAGGTATTCGGCTTTCATCGGCAAAAAGGTCTCCTTGTCGATCCAAACCGTGTATGCGGAAAACTCTACCTCCCCGGGCCGCTTAGGGGTGTTTTTTACGACATAGTGGCTATCGGTCTCCTCGACCAGCTCGTGGCGGTCCTCTTCAACCCCTCGCCCGGAGACGTCCTCATAATAGAAATGGGAACCGACGAAGCTGGTCCGCTTGTCGGAGGCGGCAATGCGCTTGACCAGGTCAAGCTTGGCCAGATACATCCAGCGGTCGTCATCCCGGCCGATATGTTTATGGACCAGATAGACCATCTTGCGGACATCGCTGGGCTTCTCGAAGTAGACATAAAACATCTGCTCGCCGCCGTCCTTGATATCCTTACGGAGCATGACAAATTCCCGGTTTCGGGTCCGGCCCTGGCCGTCGGTGATCGTCATCTTGACATCGGAGCGGCCGTCGTCACCGGCATAATAGGCGGCCAGGTTGGCCTTATCGACTATCTCCTCGATCTGCGGGGCCGCCTCGACCTCACTACCGGACAGGGTCCCGGCCAAAAACATCAGGGCGATAAAACTGAAAGTCAAAACTCTTTTCATGGCAGCCTCCTTTGCAGCTATTATTTAATCTTCCTGAAAACCGTCGATTCGAAAACGGTCAAGAGACTGGGCAGGATCAGGATGGTGGCGAATCCGGAGATCGCCATGATGCTGGCCAGAAAAATCCCCACCGTCTGGTAAGGCACCAGCGGAGCGGCCAGCAGCGGCGTAAAGCCGACCGCGATGACAATCACGTTCCGGCTGATCGCCCGGGCCGGCTCCTCGAACATCTCGCCGACCGCGGCTTTCCAGGACCCGGTCCTTCGATAGGTCGCCCGGCTCCGTTCGAGAAAATGAATGGCGAAATCAACCGCCAGCCCCAGGGTCAGGGAGGAGAGGATCGCCACCGGCATATCGTAGTCCTTGCCGATAAAACCGATCAGCCCGTAGATAAAGGCGATGGTCACAGACAGGGGAACCATGGCCAGCAGCCCCCAGACCGGCGACCGAAAAAGCACGGTCATCATCAGAAAGACAATCACGAAGCTGCCGAGAAAGGCGTCGCGCATGCCGAAAACCATCTTGTCCTGCCAGGCTACGTTAATATAGGTCAGGCCTGCCCACTGGTGATTGATCGTCACCGGCGGCGGATTCGCGGCAAAATAGCTGTCGACCGTATCGATCACCTCCTGCATCACCTGGTTATCGCCCTCGCGGAGCTGGATCCAGAGGTTGGCCTTGCGGTAATCGGGGGTTACGAAATGCCAGAGGTCATCGGGCTTGTGGCTGTTCTGGAAGGTGATCAGGGTTTCGGCCACCCCGCCGATACTGTCGGGAATCCGGTAATACTCCTCGTTACCCTCATAAAGCTCCTGATAAACCTTGCGGACCACATCGACAACCGAATTGGATTTGCCGACTTCACTGTTTTCGACCAGGTGTTCTTCAAGGCCGAGCAGGTATTCAAGCACCTCCGGCCTCTTGAAGACCTCGCTGCGGCTGTCGAAGCTCTCAAGGAGGTTAACCACATCGCCCCAACTATCATAATAAGCGTCTTCCGCCTCAAACATTTCCTCTTCCCAGACCGTCCGCAGGCTTTCAAGAAGCATCTCGGTCGAGCCGGCCCCGCTCTCCCCGGCGAGGATCTCCCGGGCCCGGTCAACAACCTGTTGATCGGCACCTTCGTCCGTGAGACGGTCCAGCCCTTGTCCGAACCAATCAACTACGCCCGCTCCGTCAAGCTCCTCGACCTCGCTGTCCAGAACCAGATAAGCCTCGTAAGTACCGCCGAAATGACTGTTCAGGACCCGGTCGGCGACCCGGATCGAATGGTCCTCGTTAAACCAGTTGACCGGATTGTCGTTCACCCGGATCATCCCGATTCCGTAGCCCGCCGCGACCAGCACCGCCAGGGTCATGATCAGGATAAACTTGGCCCGCCTGTAGGTAAAGGCGCCGGTCCATTTCAGAAACGCGCTCAAGCCGTGATGGATGCCGCCGGATGACGTCTTGCTCACCCCGAAACCGGCAAGGCTTTCCTCTTTGAGCAGCATGATATAGGCCGGCACGAAAACGATGGTAAAAAGCCAGGCCAGCATGATGCCGATGGCCACGAAAATCCCGAAGGCCTGGACCGGCGGAATCGGGGTAAGGGCCAGGGAGGCGAAACCCGCCGCCGAAGTCAGCGAGGTATAGAGCATCGGCATGAACAGGTGACCCATGACGTGCTCCAGGGTCTTGCGGCGGTCGCCGATGGTCCGGTAATTATCGAAAAATTCACTCAGGATATGGATGCTGTCGACCACCGCGATCGGCATCAGGAAGATGGGGATCATCGAACTCATGATGTGCAGGGTGTGGCCGGTGCCGATCAACAGTCCCATGGCACAGAGCACCGACATCATGGCGACGATCATCGGCGAAACGATCATCTTTACCTGCCGGAAGAAAATCAGCATCAGCAGGAAAATCGCCAGCATCGCCAGGGGAGCGGAGACCGCCATCTGGACGAACATCTCCTTACCGAAGGTGTCCTCGGCCACCGGCAGACCGGTGATATAGAACTGGTCGCCGTTTGATTTATCGTAGGTTTCAATCTTGTCAAGGAGCCGGATACGGACCTCGGCGGCAAAATCTTTTTCGGAAACGGGGATGTAAATCCCCATGGCCCGCTCGTCTTCGGAAACCAGGGTTCCCTTGAGCAGGGGGTTGTTCATGGCCAGCTGCCGAATCCGTTCGACCTCTTCCGCGTTGGCCGGCGGGGTCTTCATCAGCCAGTCGAAGCTAACCTGGCCCAAGCCGGCCTGCTCGATGGCGTCGACCGTTCCGGGCGCAATCATGTTCCGGGTGACCACCCGCTTGGCCGGATCATCCTCGGCGTGCATATTGCGGACGAATTGGGTGAGTTCATGAACCCGGGTCAGGGACTCGACATTGAAGATTCCGTCTGGGTGTTGTTCGTTCACCACCCCGAGGACGACGAAATCGTTGAGGTTGAACTCCTCCTTCACCTGGTTATGAAAAATCCGGACCTGTTCGTCCTCACGCAACATATTCTCGGGATCGGTGTCGACCTGGACTTTCACCATCAGGGAGGCGAGCAGCAGGGTGAAGATCACTAGAATCGCTGTGACGGTTTTCGGGTGCTTTATGGAAAAACTCATTAGGGAATAACCTTTCATCGCCAGCTCCTGGAAATCATTGTGCAAATTAAAAATCCCGATTGTCAAGAAATAGCAAGGGCCGACAGACGAATAGTCAGATTGGGACGGATACTAAAGCGGAAGAATTCAGAGAGTGCGAAGAGTTGAATCAGGCATGGTCCTCTGGGCAAAAAAGATCTCTCATCCTGGCGATCAACTCCAGTACCCTTTCATCATCGATCCTGTTGTAGATGAAATTGGCGTCTTTTCTGGAGCAGACTATACCATGGTTGCGCAAGATGGAAAGATGCTGGGAGACATTGGCGTTGGTGGTTTTCACCTCTTCACGGATGTCGCCTACCGCCATCTCTTTTTCCTGCAACAGACAAAGAATTTTCAACCGGATCGGATGCGACATGGTTTTCAACAGCGCAGCGACATCCTTTACATCTTCGTCATTCATGTTCAACTCCAAACTATTTCAGTTTTTAATTTAATACTAACAGTTCCATTTGTCAATTAGCCCGACGGTAAAAAAAACAAGACCGATGAAACCGGATATCTAACGAATAGCGTTTTATTATATAAATGGAATAATTTCCAACTTAAAATGTCACTTAATTACAAGAATAGGTTTGTCGTTACCTGATAACGGAAATATCCGCTAATTCGCTTAATTCGGAAGTGCTTGAGAACCGGTCGGTTAAAGTCGGGCAGCTCGAAACCAACACGGCCGGCCAGGGCTGTAATAACCCGATCGCAGCGGCTTAGAGAACCAGCTCCCCCACCCCTACCACCCTGGCGCGCCGCCCGATCTCACCGCGTAAGATCTTCAAGGCCTTCAGGGTCTCTGGATAGGGATGGCCAATCGCAATGGCCCTCCCCTGCCGATCGGCGAGATCGAGGAGTTTACGGAGCTGGATGACTATCGCTTGGGTCTCCCTGTTGTTATCCAGGAAGACATCACGCCTGGTGGTCTTCACTCCCATTTTTGTAGCCACGGACTCCCCCACACTGTTCCGGGAGGTTCTGCTGTCCAGAAAAAAGAGTTCACGATCCCGCACCAGAGCCATAAAGACTCCCATCGCCCTGCTGTTCTGGGTGAACCTGGATCCCATGTGATTATTAATCCCGATCGCCTCCGGCACCCTATTCAGATTCGCGTTAAAGATCCTGCGGATCGCGGTTCGATCCATATTTATGGTAATGGTATTGCCATCGGGTTGCCACTTCTCATCTACCGCCTCCATCGGGAAATGCAGGAGGACGTCGCGCTCCAGCCGCCTTGCCAGGTCAGCCTGGGGCTTGGTATATGGCCCGGAGGGCAGAAAGGCGAACGAGAGATTTAAATCGAGTTCGAGCAGGCCCTGGCAGGTTTTACGGTTTTGGCCCATGTCGTCAATGATGATGGCGACAAGCGGTCGCTCCTTTACTTCAGCAACTAGTTTTTCCGGTTGAGAAGACTGCCCCTGCTGGTCGCCGGACCCGGCCCCGCCTGGAATAAAGGGCTCCTCGTATTGAACGGCTGAATCACTGCCGGCATCGTCGATTCCGGCCGGGATGATCGCCCTATCGGTATCTAGGGCCAGGAAAACCATCAGGCCGCCCAGGGTGAAGAAAAAAAGGCCAAAGCCAATGAAAGTCTTCCATGGCCGCTGTTTTTTCCTTGGTTTCCGGACCGGTTTTTTGCTTTTCTTTTTGGTGGCGACCATGGTCGAAAAATTTCTCCGCCCATTAAAGAGCTTTGTTTTTAATAAAAACCTGAATCCGTGACGGCTTCTAAGGGAATTTTCTTTACACCACAAGGGTATAAGTTTCGTTTGAGCGGGCTAGTTGCACAACTAAGCTTTATTCGTTTGTTGTTACGTAAAATAACTGGCGGCTTTTTGCGACGCCATCATTTATCCCGGCTTAAAACATAAGCGGCCAAGCCCCTCAAAATCTGCAATTCACGACCTTCCCCGAAACAGTGGAGGCCGGTCAGACCGGTCGCAACAAGTTCGCCCGCCTCGCGCCGCGCGGAACCGAAGCCGTCATATTTATCAATGAGGGTCTTCACTTCCGGAAAACGATCTTTCTTCTCGCCGGCATCGGCGGCAAGGACCTCTTCCAATACCGCCAGATCTTCCGACCCGGCACTCCGCAGGGCATGGATCAGCGGCAGAGTCATCTTGCCCTCAACCAGATCGTTGCCGACCGCCTTGCCGGTCCTGACGGGATCGCCCTGATAATCCAGGATATCGTCGACAATCTGGAAGGCCAAACCGAGATTCTCTCCGTAAAGTTTGATCGCGGCCCGCTGCTCCTGGCTGCCGGCAGCAATATACACCCCGGCCTCGCAGGCGGCGGCGATCAAGGCGCCGGTCTTACCGGCCACAATCTTGTAATAGTTTTTCTCGGAATAGTTTTTTTCTTCGGCAGTCCGGGCCTGGAGGAATTCCGCTTCGACCATGGCCTCGGTCGCCCGGCCGACCAGGGCCATGGCCTCACCGCCGCCAACCGCACAGGCCAGGCTCATGGCCCGGCTGAGCAGATAGTCGCCGGCCAGGATCACCGGAGAGATGCCCCAGATCGAGTTGGCCGTCTTTTTGCCGCGACGCTGTTCGGCGTGATCGATCACATCGTCATGAAGCAGACTGGCGGCATGAAGGTATTCGAAGACGATCGCCAAATCAAGGATCCCCTGCCGATTCGAACCCCGGTCACCAGCGACCAAAGCGGCGCAGATCAAAGTGAGCTGCGGCCTGATCCTCTTGCCACCGTTAAATATCCCGTAAAAGAGGACCTCGCCCAACAGACTGCTCTCCACCGAAGCCAGATCCGCCCGCATGGCCCGATCAACTCCGGATGACGCCTCCCGGAAAAAACTCATCAATTCCTGATTATCCAACGTATGCCGACCTCGTTTTCACTTTCTTACCTAATACTTTCAACTATTTTGCCCTTCCTTGCCCTTCCTCACCCCTCACTCCTCACTCCTCACTCCTCACTCCACCCCCCAGCTATCCTATCCATCAACCGCCACTCCCCGGTTCCCCGGTTGAACCCGTAAACCACCTGATAGCGGGTGTACTTGCCCTGGCTGCCCAGTTGGGTATAGGCCTTGGCCGACAGGCTGAACTCCAGCAGCTCCGAAGTGTTGTTCATCAAGACCACCTGCGGATCCAGTAAAGTGGCATTCTTGTCCAGGCCGAACTCTTTTTTGATGATCGCGGCGAAGCGCTCGATGAGAACCTGCTTTTTATCTTCGACAAAAATACTTTCCTGGACCCCGGCACGACCCTCTTTGAGTTCGCTCAGGACTGCGGCTACTTCCTTGCTGTCTCGCCACTTATTTTCTTCGGCCTGCCTGATCGCCTCTGCGTAAATCCCCAGGGCCTGATTGTTTTTGCCGGACCCGCTGCTTTTCAAGGCCGATTCATTGTAGCGCCGCAGTTCCACGACCGTTACCATTTTCCGCGCCTGCGCCAGCTTTCCTGGCACACTTTCCAGGGAAGACAACCCATGCAGACCGACACTCCGAGCCAGGGCCATTCCCTTTTCATAGGCTAAGGCGGCCTCCTGCCACTTGTTGGCGGCAAAATCACGATCAGCGCTTGCCAGCAAGATTTCAACCCTGCTCTTGTCGATCAATTCGGGAAACTTTCTGGTTAACGGATCATTTGCCAGCCCATTGGCCCCGGCAAATACTGCGGCCTCCCGGTAAGCCGCGGCCGCCTTGTCAAAGTCGCCCTGATCCGAAAGCTTGTCGCCGGCCGCCGCCATCTCTTTCAAGCTGGCCCGGTTGATCCGTTCCCGCAAGGAGAGGGCCTCGGCAACCACCTCTCCAGCCGGATCGATCGAGTATTCGTCAGCCTTCGCCAGGGCGGTCTCGATTACATTAAGGGCGGTACCATTGGAGCCGGCCGACCTCAAAGTCTCGGCCTGATTAATCAGCTCTTTTATGCTGTTCAACCGGCAGTTGGCAATCGCCCCCCTGACTTTATCAAGCCCGGACGAGGTTGCAGTTTTCTTGGCCCGGTCAACGGCCAGAGCGGCCTCGACCTCAGCCATTGCCTCATCGCATTTCCCCGCCCCGGCAAGGGCTTCGCCCTGTTCATGGTTGTCCTGAAAGATTGTACTGCCGCTCAGCTGCTCCGCGGGAATATACTTTCCATCAAAAAGGACCTTGCCCTCGGCTCCCATCACCAATGCCTCGGACTGGAGGATCTCGTCGACTTTGGTCAGCAGCAGCTCTTTGCCGCCTAGGGAAAAAGCCCGGACCTTACCCAAGTCCTGCTTGATTTCCAGACCCAGGGAGCGGCCCTCGGCAAATTTACCCGCGGCCAGTAAACGGTCCAGCTCCAGCGCCTTCCCTCCAGCCATTTTCATCATGGACATTTCGAAAGCGACATAGGCGCCCGTTACGGCCAATACCGTGCCCACCGCAACCGCTATTCTGAGAAAATTGACCTTGCGCTCTTTTTTCTTGGCAAGGCTTTTGCTCAGGTTGACGATATCCGCCTTGAACCTGCCGACTTTTTCGTCATCGGGAAAAGTTTGCCGGAAGCTGTCGAACAGTTCGGTAGCCTGCTTGACTTTCTTGTTCCGCAAGGCCTCCTCGATGGCTTCGACAGATGAATCATACTGGGAGGTATCCCGTTTGAGGGCGTTAAGCTCATCAAGCAGGCCGGGGTAGTCCGAGACCAGACTGAAGGCCTCTTCAAAAATCGGAAGCGCCTGAAGCGGATCCTTCCGGGCCTGTTCCCTGGCTCGCCCGATCAGGGATTTCGCCTTTTCGATCTTCTCGACCAGACCGGAGACCAGGCCGCTTTTATCCTGGATAATATAATTATCGGGAAGCCCCTCCAGCATCTCACAGGCCTGATAGTCCTTGCCTTCCCGCAGCAGGACGACGATGTATTCCAGAACCCCATCCAGCTTGGCGATGGCATCTTCCCTGATAAATATCTCGTCTTCGAGATTCGGGTAGTCGGGCTCCAGGGCCAGGGCCTCGCGCATTTTCACCAGAGCCCCGCGCAAATCGGTCTCGTTCAGGGCCTCGGCCTCTTCGACAATTCTCACTGCCCGCTCATCTAGATCCATGTCTGCTCTGTCCGTTTAGAAGGTTGATTTTCCTCAATAAATCCGAAGACACTCGGGAGGCTTAACCCTGTCAATTTAAAATAGATATCTACCGATCCCGTCAAAGCAAACGACCTGAGCAAGCCCCAGGACGGGAGCGGTTCTCTAACCCTCGAGGGATTCGGAAGAGTCCATGGCTTGCCGCAGTCCTCAACTCGTAAACGATCACGGGACAAGCCGACAATGATCGGCCAATTTCCCCTCTGGTAAGCGATTACAGGGTGCCGGAGATGCAAGGCATCGGCCTGCGATGTATACTGGTGTAAATGAGCAGGACGATAACACAGCAGATTCGGTACCCTGTGATCGCTTACCTCAACTCAGGGTGCGATAAAAGTTGAAGCCGGCATTTTTTTCTCCCTTGGCCCAGCCGGTAATCTCTCGAGAAAGCTCCTCCATAACCTTTCCGGTCACGGGATGGCCGGAAAGGTCCACCATCCCGTAGTCAAGCCCGAGTTTTGCCAGTTCGACTAGATCGGACAACAGGGAAAAGGGCTGGGTCGACAGAGCCCGGGTGTATCCCCAGGCCTGCCGCAAAAGGAAACTTTCCCCCCGGGGACTCTTGAAAACCCGGTCATATTGCATGGGGGGGCCGCTGTACCTCGACGTAAACAGAGCCGGAAAACCATAAACCGTCATCCCTTTCCGGAAATCGCCGACCCCTCGGCAAAGAGCGCCCAGATTGTCCCGGTCGTTCTCGATCGAGACAAGCCCGCCCGACAAACCGTTAAGCCGGAGAACCCTCGCACTGAGGGCGTTAAGGACATTGAGGGTGTAGTCGCCGTGGAGCCGGCAGCCGAGCCCCTTAAAAAATTCGATCTGACTGAAATGGCCGATCTGCCACTCCCTGAAACCTAGCTCAACCAGTCCGGCAATCCTCTCCCGGAAAAAAGCAAGTTTGTCTTCATCGATCACAAACGGCAGGGCCCAGACGATCCGCCGGAACAGGGGGCCGGATTTTTTCATCCGCAGAAAGCGGTTAAAGGACTCCCCGCTCAAGTTGATAACAATCCGTTCCGGCATGACCGGAAAGCGCTGCTTAAGAAGAAAGGGATCATCGGACCTGAACCAGAGAGGCAACGGCACATTGCCCCCTCCCCTCCCTGACCGGGCCGCTTTCGGAGCGAAAGCCGGCGGAGAAGACCGGGTGACGCTAGCATCCGGGGGCGTTTCACCGGAAATTTCCGAGATTATCTTATTTACCCGGCCAGCGACATCGAACTTTTTCAACCTGCCGGCAAAACGCTCGGGATCGACCCCGCGGCCTGGGATCTTGCCGCGCCCGGCGGCCGAATCGACCTTATAGATCGCATCGGCCGGTCCCGCCGGAGCCGGCAGCTCAAGGGAGACCACCGTCCCTTTCGCGGCATGCTCGACAAACGCGCCGCCGACTTTGATTTTCTTCAAGGAAAAGCCCTGTCTTTCGCCGCTTTTCTCTCGGTGAAGCCGCAGACGGTCGCCGACATTAAGCGGACCGTTGATCTTAATGGTCGCCAGGCTCCCCCGGCCCGGCTTGAGCTTGCCGAGGAATATGCCGATATTACCGGAATGCTGGGGAGCCAGGACATCGGTGGGTCGGCTGCCGGGAAAATAGCCCCGGGTAGGTTTGCGGCCCATGGCATTACTCAACAAGTGATGGGCGGCGCCCGAAACCTTGCGATCCCCCGGCGCGCTGTCCAGAACCATCCGGTAGGCCTTTACCACGTTGCCGACATAGCTCGGACTCCTCATCCGCCCCTCGATCTTGAGCGAAGTCACCCCGGCCGCGGCCAGTTCGGGCAACAGGTCGATCCCTTCAAGATCGTTCATCGAGAAGAAATAGCCGGAACCGCCCTTGGCCTTGCCGCGCCCCTGCCAGGTATAACGGCGGCGGCAGGGCTGCACGCATCGCCCCCGCAAACTACTGCGCCCCCCCTGGAAGCTGCTGAACAGGCAAAGCCCGGAGTAGCTGAAACACATAGCGCCGTGGACAAAGACTTCGATTTCGGCATCGGTGGAGGCGGTAATCTCCTTGATTTCCGGGATGGTGCTCTCCCGGGGCAACACCACCCGGCCATAGCCTATCGCCGCGAGTTTATTGACCGCCATTGTGTTATGGGCCGCCATCAGGGTGCTGGCGTGAATTTTAATTTTCGGAAAAAATTCATGGAGCAAATAATAGAGACCGAGGTCTTGAATGATCAGGGCGTCCGGTCCCAGTTTTTCCAGCACGGCCAGGCTCTCCACCGCCTTTTCCACCTCGGCTTCCTTGACCAGGCTGTTCATGGCCAGATAGACCTTGACCCCGTGCTTATGGCCATAATCGATCATCGCCGCCACCTCGGCCATACTGAAATGATGGGCCAATTCCCGGGCGTTAAAAAACGGGGCGCCTATATAGACGGCATCGGCCCCGGCATCGACAGCCACCTCGAACACCTCCAGAGTGCCGGCCGGTGCCAGCAGCTCCATTTTAGGCCGCTCATCTTTATTATATTCCAATATTCACCGCCCGATTATTCTCAAGATAAACTTCATTCGCAAAATCACAGCTTGCAGAGTTTTGCACATTTCAGAAACACTTTAAACCAACGAACCCCAAAAGGCTATGATCTACGGCGAAACCGGGCCTTTCCACAAAGATTTTTCCGGTTTCCGAAGAGCAGCGGCGGGAAAATATTTACCAATTTCCATGGGCATCGCGGGGGGAGAAATTGCCGCCGCCATTCAGGAGATTCAGCGGGATGGCTAAGCAAAAATCGTCAGATCCAAGGCGCGCGAATTTCGAGGAATGAAACGTACTTCAGTACGCTGCAATGACGAGACAATTTACAGCAACGCGGGAACTGGCGATTTATGCCCTTCAGGGTGCTTTTTGCGACGCCATCATCTTTGCCCCGCTATAAATCTTCCGGCACGAAACAAACCACCTCGTCAATGCTTGCCGCCCCGGCCAGAACCATCACCAACCGATCGAGCCCCAGGGCAATTCCAGCCGCTTCCGGCATATCGTCCAAAGCGGCCAGAAATTTTTCCGGCATCGGGCCTGGTTCACGGCCGGCGGCGACAATCGCCCGCCGCTCATTCTCGAAGCGTCGCCGCTGCTCAATCGGATCGACCAGTTCGGAAAATCCGTTGGCCAACTCAATCCCATCGCAGTAAAGCTCGAAACGCTCGGCTACCGAAGAGTCCTCCTGTTTAAGACGGGCAAGGGAGGCAAGCGCGGCGGGATAATCATAGAGAAAAGTCGGCTGGCCGCCCACCCCCAGGTTAGGCTCGACCTCGTCGACCAAAACTTCCTCGTAGCAGTCTTCGCTCAGGGCCTCTTCGACGCTGCACCGCGCATATCGGGCAAAGGCCTCGGCAACGGTCAGCCTTGCAAAGGAGATATCCAGGGGAAAACGCCCGGCAAGGTCTGGGAAAAGCGGGCTGCCGCCACACTCCAGGACCACGCCCTTAACCAAATCCTCGCATTCCTCGATCAGATCCATATAATCGATACCGGTGCGATACCATTCCAGCATGGAAAACTCGGGGAGATGCAGGCGGCCCCGTTCGCCCTTACGGAAACATGGACTGATCTGAAAGAGTTTGGCATTGCCGGCGGCAACCAGCCTTTTCATGCATAGCTCCGGGGAGGTCTGCAGAAAATGGGTCCCGGAGGTCAGTGGTTCAATCCACAACTCCGGGGCCAGAACGGGAAGCCGGAGCGGCGTATCGCTTTCCAGGTAGTCGCGTTCCTCGAAGAAAAGGCGGACCGCCCGGATCACGGCGTTACGCTGCCTGAGACGCAGTTGCGAAATCATCGGTTACAAAATATTGCAACTGCTGAAAATTCTTTGCATCACGATCCTGGATATTCCCCGGGCGCCGTAAGAAATTCAAATTGATAACCTGATAGCTCTTTCTGCGATGCCGCCGTCATTCCTTGACCCGGGTGATATATTCCCCGGTACGGGTATCAATCTGGATCTTGTCACCAACTTCGATAAAGGGCGGGACCTGGAGTACATAACCGGTTTCCACGGTCACCGGTTTGGTGTCGGTGCCGCTGGTGTCCCCCTTGACCCACGGATCGGCCTGGATAACGGCGAGCTCGACGAAGATCGGCAGGGTGATATCGATCGGGGTTTCATTGAAAAACAGCACCGTCGCTTCCATGTTGTCGATCAGGTAATTGACATTTTCGGCGATCTGCTCGCGGGTCAGAAAGAGCTGCTCGTAGGTATTGGTGTCCATGAAATGGAATTCGTCGCCCTGGGAATAGAGATATTGCATGGAGCGTTCTTCCAGGGGCGCTTTTTCGAACTTGTCATTGGAGCGAAAGGTGCGGTCTGTGGAATTGCCGTTGATCATGTTGCGCAGCCGGCACTTGTAGAGGGACTGGCCCTTGCCGGGCTTGGAGAAATCAAATTTGGTGATAATGTATGGGTCGCCGTCCAGGAGAATTTTCAGCCCTTTCCGCAGATCGGATGCATTTAACATTTTGGAAACTCCATTAAAAAGATTCTTATTCCGGGGTAAACGCCTGTTTTTTAACCGGATCCGGTCCCGATGGCAAGAAAATACCCGGTTTTCCAGCTCGGTCTGGTCACCTTTCAAGGACAATGATTGATTATCGGCAAATATTATCGTAAATATATGCTCCCGGGACTTAATGATTATGTTTATCAAATCCATCTCGCTACTTTTTGCGAGTTTATCAAATTTCAATTTAAAATCGGCCAAAGTTGTCGGTCACGCAAAAAGCCGCGCGACGGACGAACACCGTCACTTAACGCATTGATCTATCGTCGGCCGAGCTGGCCGTTTTTTGACTATTACAAGTTTATCAAGGTTATAATGTCAGGATTTATCCTCAAGATAGTTCCCCGAACCGGGGGGAGGCGCTGATGCCTGCCGGCGCCAATCGGGTCGCCATTACCGGCATGGGCATCATCTCCTGTCTGGGCCTGAACAGGGAAGAGGTCAAGCAAGCTCTGCTCGAGGGACGTTGCGGCCTCGAGTTTCTGCCGGAACGCAGGAAACTCGGCTTTCAGAGCGGCCTGAGCGGGGTGATCAAGAACTTTGACCCAAAAAAAATCCTTGACCGTAAAAAGCGCAAGACCCTGCCGGAATTCGGCCTCTGGGCCTGGGCCGCCATCGAACAGGCCCTTGATCAGGCCGGGATCGAACCGGGCATCCTCCATGGCGATAGCGAAACCGGCATGATCTTCGGCAACGATTCGTCGGCGGTTACCGCCGTCGAACAGGTCGACATTCTCCGAAAAACCGGGGAGACCCGGAGCATCGGCAGCGGCCATATTTTTCGACTGCTGAACAGTACCGTAACCTTGAACATCGGCACCCTTCTCGGTTTGCGCGGCCAGGTCTGGACGGTGAGCGGCGCCTGCGCCAGCGGCGCCATGGCCATCGGCCAGGCCGCCGAACTGATCGCCGCCGGCAGGCAGAAAAGAATGATCTGCGGCGGCGCCCAGGAGATCTCCTGGCAGTCGATGTGCAGCTTCGACACCCTGGCCGCCTTTTCCCGCCGCGAAAGCGATCCGCCTTCCGCCTCCAGACCCTTTGACCGGGATCGGGACGGATTGGTGCCGAGCGGCGGGGCGGCGGCAGTGATCCTCGAATCTTACCAGGAGGCCGAAAGCCGGGGTGCGGCCATCCTGGGCGAGGTCATGGGCTACGGCAACACCAGCGACGGTCATCATATCGTGATCCCCAGCGGGGAAGGACTGGAAAGAGCCATGCGCCTGGCCATTGCCGATGCGGGCCTGAATCATACCGACATCGATCTGGTCATGGCCCATGCCACTTCAACTCCGACCGGTGACGAAGCTGAAGGCCAGGCCCTGGCTAATATTTTCAAACCGGATCCGGACCGGTCCGGACCGATCATCACCGCTACCAAGGCTTTAACCGGGCATGAGTTCTGGATGGCGGGCGCTTCCCAGGTCATCTACGGAATGTTAATGGCCGAAGGCAAATTCGCGGCCGGTAATCGAAACCTGGAAAACCCCGACCTTTCGGTTAAGGACTTGCATTTACCTACCCGAAATGTTTATATTAACAGCCGTTTTTTGCTCTGTAACGCGGCAGGTTTCGGCGGCGCCAACGCGTCTCTGGTAATAAGGACCTGAATCCGTGAGCGTTCGAGAACGGTGCAGATGCAAGGCGGCAACGATGTTGATAATACTGATGGTATATTAACGAGTTGCCAACGCCGCAGATGCGCCGTTATCGGGCGCCCCGCAGGGCGGCGGGGTAAACCCTGGCAATCCTGGGGGAAACAATTACCTATGTAATTACAAACTGATAAGTGAGATTTCCCACGAAGTCGTCACGGATTCAGGAAGAAATCTCCACTGATCATCACCATGACTAACCCCTCCTGGTCGGCAGGCATCTATCCGGATCTAAGCCGAAAAAGCTATTTGAGCCGCCAAAACCCGGCATTCAAACAGACGACAACCAAACTGATATGGTGCTGCCGGACAGATACGCCGGCAGGCTCTATCCCCTGAGGTTCGACCTTTGTCCACTAAGAAAATCGATACTATTGTCATCGGCAGCGGCATCAGCGGCCTGACCGTTGCCGGCTTGCTGGCCAAAAGCGGCCGCAGGGTAGTTATCGTCGAGCAGAACCGCAAACCGGGCGGCGCCCTGAGACGTTTCACCAGGGGCGGCATCCCCTTCGACATCGGTTTCCACTACACTGGCGGACTCGGCCGGGGCCAGATCCTTGAGGTTCTCTGGAAATATCTGGGGGTGGGAACCGAAATCACTCCGGTGCCGATGCACCCGGACGGCTATGATTTTTTCAAATTTCGCGGCTCGGAAACCGAGGTCAAGGCCTTTTATTCATATGAGAAGGCAAAGGAACAGATGTGCTCGGTTTTTCCCGACGATGCCGCCGGTATCACCAGCTACCTGGAGACGATCAAGCATATCTGCCGGAAAATTCCTTTTTATAATCTGAGCTTACCCTTATCGCCGTTTTTGCGAGATTTTTTCAGCACACAAGACCAGCCCTTGACCGGGGCAATTGCCTCAATGGTTAAAGACCGGGAACTCCAGGCAGTTCTGGCCGCCCCCGCCTTCCTGTACGGGGTACACCCGGAAAAGGCCGGCCTGGCCATGCATGCGGCCGTGGCCCACAGTTACTATCAGGGCGCCTGGGGCATTCGGGGCGGCGGCCAGGCCGTAGTGGACGCTTTTCTGAAAATCCTGAGCGAACAGGGGGTGGAGCTCCTCACCGGGCAGGGGGTGGAGCGGATCGAGGTCAGCGACGGCTGCGTAAACGGCGTCACCCTCGGCGACCGGCAACTCCGGGCCGGACAGGTGATATATACCGGCCATCCCGCCCACCTGCCCGGTCTGGTCACGCCGGGAAGCTTCCGGCCCGCTTTTTCTCATCGGATCAAGGCACTTGAAGATACGATTTCCATGTTTATGGTCTTCGGCAGGATGAACCGGCCTGCCGACCTGCCAAGACTGGATCGGGCCAACCTCTACTGTATCGATCGGAATTTCAACCTGATGGCTGATCCGGCGGCGGCCGGAAACGGCTCCGTTTTAATGACCGCGCCTGGCCGCCGTGACCTGGATCTATCGAATGGCGGCGACCGGAGCGGCGAGGGAGTCATTCTGATGCGCCCGGCCGAGTGGAGCGAGACCATGGAATTTAACGAAAACTCAGGAAAGCGCGGCGATGGTTACCGGGCATGGAAAAGCGCCGCTACTGAAAATTTGATTGAGCGCGCCGCCGCCAGCTTCGGCGCCGCCTGCTTCGATATCGAACCACTGGCCGCGGGCTCTCCCTTGACCTTCAGGGATGAACTGGGCTCTCCGGCCGGGGGGATATACGGAGTGCAGCACAATCTGGAGCAATTCGTGGCCCGGGCCAGGACCAAGGTCCAAGGCCTCTACTTAAGCGGCCAGAGTTCTTTGATGACCGGACTTCTCGGCGCCTCGATGGCAGGGTTAGTCACGGCCGGCGAGATTATGGGCCTCGAAGAGACCTGGGACAGGGTCAGGAAATGACAGTAAACAGAGTTGTCATAACCGGTCGCGGGGCGGTTTCGCCTTTGGGGATCGGAGCCGCCAAGCTTATCGAAGGGGTCTGGCAGGGCCGGTCCGGGGTGAAGATCATGGACGAGTGGCGGCAAATCAAGGGCATGCGGGCTGTCACCGCGGCCCCGGTTCCCGAGGTTGACGCGAAATCTCTTCTGCCCCGGGCAATGCGAAGAACCATGGGAGATATGGCCATCCATGCCGCCCTCGCAGCCCGGGAAGCCGTGGAGGACGCCGGGCTTTCCGCCGATCTTCTCGGCTCGGGACGGGTCGGCGCCGCCATCGGCTCGACCACCGGCAGCCCGGAGGCCTACGAAAGCTTTTATGAAAAATTCCTTGCCGAACGTTCCATTGAGGAGCTAAAATCCGGCTTCTTTTTTAAGATCATGAGTCACAGCTGCGCCGCCAATGTCTGCCTTGCCCTCGGCATTACCGGTGAGCAGTGGTCTCCTGCCAGCGCCTGCAGTTCTTCGGCCCAGGCGCTGGGTCTGGGCTACATATTGATCAAGAGCGGCCGCCAGGATGTCGTGCTCTGCGGCGGGGCCGACGAGGTCCACCATTCGGTAACCATGGTTTTCGATGTCCTGAAGGCGGCCTCCCGCAACCATGAGCTGCCCTTGACCACCCCGCGTCCCTTCGATATCAATCGTGACGGCGTGGTTTGCGGCGGCGGCGCCGGCATCCTGGTTCTGGAAAGCCTGGAAAGCGCTAAAGCGAGAAGCGCCGATATCCTTGGCGAAATTCTGGGATTCGGGCATATTAACGATTGCAGCCACATCGCCAACCCCCATACAGACAGCATGTCCGCCGCCATGGGGGCCGCCTTGCGGGAGGCCGGGGTTGCCGGCAAAGAAATAGACTATGTCAACGCCCATGCCACCGGCACCCTGCAGGGAGATATTGCCGAAGCAGGGGCCATAATCAGAACGGTCGGCAATAAGGTGCCGGTCAGCTCTTTCAAGGGCCATATCGGTCACACTTTGGGGGCGGCCGGAGCGCTGGAAACGATCATAATGCTGGAAATCATGCGCCGGCAGGAGGTAATCCCCACCCTGCATCTTGAAAATCCCGATCCGCAATGCGGCGGCATCGCCCTGCCTCGGGAAATTGTTCCACGAAAAATAGAGACGATGATAAAAAACAACTTTGCCCTGGGTGGTGTCAACACCTCCCTGGTATTCCGGAGGTGGCATTAATGCTGACAGACCAAGAAATTCGGGAGCGGATAACCGAGGTTATCTCCGAGGAATTCGAACTCGAGCCTTCCCGACTCGTTCCCGAAGCCACCCTCTACGATGATCTGGGCCTTGACAGTCTGGACGCCGTCGATATGGTGGTGGCAATGGAAAAATCATTTGGCGTCAAACTCGCCAATGAAGAAGCCATCAAAGCGGTCCGAACCATGGACGATCTTTGCCGGCTGATTATCAATCTTAAAAAATAAAACCGAAACGCTTACCCCGTGAATCCGAAGAAATTTTTACTGAACATATATTTCTGGCCGATGTTTCTGCTGGTGACCATCGCCGCCTTCCTCTGCGCGCCGATTGTGCTGAGCGTTTACCTGCTGCTGACCAGATCTTCCGTTGCCCGAACAATCCGGCAGGGTATCCGGATTTACGGCTGGGTGCTGACCCGGCTGGTGCCCTTCATGGCCCCGGTTGTCCTTGAGGACAGGTCGGGCGGCTTCGGAAAACCGGTGATATTCACTCCAAACCACAACTCTTCTGCCGATCCCTACCTTTTCGGGATGCTGCCGATGGAAAACGCCTTTGTCACCTCCTGGCCCTTCCAGATCCCCTTTTATAACTTTTTCATGCATCTGGCCGGCTACGTCAATTCAACCAAGGGTTGGAAACATGTCCAGAAAAAGGGCAAGGAATTGCTAGACTCCGGCTGTTCGCTGACCATCTGGCCGGAGGGGCACCGTACCCGAACCGGCCGCCTGGGCAGATTCAAGAATGGCGCCTTTCGCCTGGCTCTGGCCACAGGCAAACCGATTGTGCCGGTCTGCATTATCGGATCCCGCCAGATGCTTCCCGCGGGCCGCTTTTTTCTAAGCCCGGCCAGGGTCAGGGTGGTGCTCCTGCCGACAATCACCCCGGTCGGCCAGGCCGACAGCCCGGATGATATAAAAAACCTGAAAGAGCAGACCAAAAAGTGTATAGAAGAGGAGCTGAAAAATCACCGGGCAAGCAAACACGCTTCAGTGGCAAACCCGACCACCCGATTACCTTTTCCCGCCGGTACGAAAGAAGCGCCGGAACGCAGTTATCTCTAGGCCGATGCAGGATCATTTCGACATAAATGAAGCCCTGGCCTTCCGAAAGGCGGCGCCGGAAGAAATGACCCGCCGCCGGAATTCCCTGTTGCAGGCCCATCTTCGCCAGGCCGTCAAAACCCCTTTTTACAAAAAATTATTCTCCCGAATCGATTGCCGACCCGAGGAGATTAATCTGGAGAATTTAAATGCCTTGCCCCTCACCAGCCGGCAGGACGTCGAGTCCGACCCGGCCGCGTTTTTCGCCACGCCGCCGGGAATCCAGGTTGATCTGGCCCTGACTTCGGGATCGACCGGCGCCCCGGTCCTGGTGCCCTATACCGCCCGCGATCTGGAGCGGCTGGCCTTCAATGAGCAGATGAATTTTTATGGGGCCGGGATCAGAAACGCTGACCGGCTCCTGCTGTGTGTGACCCTCGACCGCTGTTTTGTCGCCGGACTCGCCTACTATACCGGCCTGGTCAGACTCGGCGCCTCCTGTATCCGCAGCGGTCCGGGCCAGCCGGCCCGGCAATGGGAATTACTCGACCGCCTCCGGCCCACCGGCCTGATCGGCGTTCCGTCCTTTCTTTTAAAAATGGCGCAATGGGGTAAAAGCCACGGGTATAACCCGGGGAAAAGTGGTATAAGAACCCTGATTACGATCGGCGAACCGGTTCGGCGGGCCGACAACTCCCTGACCCCTTTGGGCAGTGAGCTTGAGAAAGCCTGGCAGGGCCGGGTATTCTCCTCTTACGGCGCCACCGAACTGGAAACGGCCTTCTGCGAATGCACGGCTTCCAGCGGCGGCCATGTTCATCCGGAGTTAATGATCGCGGAAATCGTCGACGAAGCAGGCAAGCCCGTTAAAACCGGCGAGCCGGGCGAGGTGGTGGTTACCCCCCTGGGTGTCGAAGGTTTTCCGCTTATCCGTTTCCGGACCGGGGACATCGCCCGCCTCCATACTTCACCCTGCCAATGCGGCTGGCAAACTCCGCGGCTCGGGGCGATTGAAGGACGGCTCGCCCAGCGTCTCAAGGTCAAAGGCACCACCCTTTACCCGGAAATGATCTTTCAGGCCCTGCAGGAACTGGCGGAAATCCAGGCCTCCTACCTGGAGGTAAAGGCGGATTACGACCTTTCCGACCGGATCCGGATCGTCATCGGGGTGGATGATCCATCCACGATCGAGGTTGACCGAATCACCGATCATCTCCAGGCCCGGTTGCGGGTCAAACCCGAAATAACCGTCAAGGCCAGGCAAATGGTCCAGGAGACCATGGAAAAGCCCGGCGGGCGCAAATTAAAACGTTTTTTCGATTTACGTGGTGAGTGATAAGTATGAAATGTTTTGGCGAACACTGGGGACTTGAATTCTCCCATGAAGAAATTGCCGCGGCCCGGGCCAAAGACGGGTTGCTTTCCATGGAACTGGAGCTTTCCAGGGCCTGCAACCTGCGCTGCGTTTATTGTTATGCCGAGTCGGGCGTACCGATGGCTAACGAGCTCGGTCTGGACGAAATTTTCAGCGCCGTCGATCAGGCCGTGGAACTGGGCGCCCGGAAGATCATCATTCTGGGCGGCGGCGAACCGACCCTTTACAAAGACCTGTTCAAGGTAATCGATTATATCCTGGCCAAAAAAGTCGAGGTTGATGTCTTCACCAACGGCATGCTGATCGACCGGGCCAAGGCCAAGGCTTTATATGATCGCAAGGTCTCGGTGGTAATCAAGATGAACAGCCGCAATCCGGAAATTCAGGACATGCTGGCCGGCCACCCGGGCGCTGCCTCTGCCATCAGCAAAGGTTTGAAGGCCTTGATGGACGCCGGTTATCCCGACGAGGAACATACCCTGGGCATCGAAACCATCATCTGCCGCCAGAACTACGCCGAACTGACCGACCTGTGGGTCTGGGCGCGAAAGCAGAACATAATCCCCTATATCGAGATGATGACCCTTCAGGGCCGGGCCACGGACCATCCGGATCTTGAGGTGCCGATCAATGAAGTAAAGACCCTCTTTGAGAAATTGGCCGAGATCGACCGGGAGATGTTCGACAGCCACTGGACCCCCCACCCGCCCCTGGCCGCATCCCAATGCGCCCGGCATGAATACTCCTGCACGGTTACCGCCAACGGTGACGTCCAGCCCTGTCCCGGGGTCAGCGTCGCCGCCGGCAATATCCGGGAACAGCCCCTGGCCGAGATCCTCAAGAAAAGCACCCCGATCCAGGAGCTGCGTAACATCAGAAAGATAATCAAGGGACGCTGCGGCGAATGCCGGTTCGGCGATTACTGCTACGGCTGCCGCGGCCACGCCTATCAGGTTACCGGCGATTACCTGGCCGAGGATCCCCTTTGCTGGCTGGACCATAAATAGACGTTATTTACCCGGCATGGTTAACGAATGAAAATCCTCCTGGTCAACCCCCCCAACAGCGGCAAAAGCATCCCCGAGGAAAAATACGGGATCGACTCGATCAAGCAGATCTTCCGCGGCGAGCCCCTGGCCCTGGAGGTACTTGCCGGAAACCTCCGCGATTTCGAGGTCAGAATCGTCGATCTGAAGGCCGCTCCCGACTCCCTGCCCGAGGTCTTGGCCGAGTTCAGCCCCGACTTGGCCGGCATCACCGGGGTGACCTGCGAGGCCAATTCGGTCCTGAAACTGGCCGCCGAGATCAAGGAGAGCTGCGGGGCCGTGATCGTGGTCGGCGGGATCCACGCCTCCAACGATCCCGAGTTTTTTAACCGTGCCGGGATCGACTATGTGGTAATCGGCCTCGGCAAGGCGAGCTTCCGGGAACTGGCCCTGGCCTTGCGGGACGGCAAAAAAGGATGCGCTATTCCCGGAGTGGCCCCGGTCGGCCCGGGTCGCCCCCTGCAATACACTCCGAGACAATTCTCGGCAGCGGACCTCGGCGACGACGTACCGCCCGCCTATGAGCTGGTCGAGCAGTATCGTTCGTCCTATTATCTTGCCGGGCTCAAGCTCGACATGGGTTTCGTGGTCACCGCCTTCGGCTGCCCGTTCAACTGCTCCTTCTGCTGTATCGGCGGCCTGACCGGCGGCCGTTACCTTACCCACGACACCGCCGCGGTGATCCGCGACATCAAAATGCTCGGCGATATCCCGGTGGTCCGGCTCCTCGACGCCAACACCTTCGGCGATCCGCAACATGCCGAACGGCTGTGCGGGGCGATCCGGGAGGCCGGCATCGCCAAGCAGTTTCTGGCCGACGTCCGTTCCGACACGGTGGTCAACCACCCGGAACTGATGCAGAAATGGAAGGAAGCCGGCCTGCGGGCGGTGATCATCGGCTTCGAGGAGATCAGCGACGAAGGGTTGAAGAAGATGAACAAGGCCAATCGAGCCGAGGTCAATACCGAATCGATCGCCATTCTCCACGAGATCGGGATTACAATCATCGGCGACTTCATCGTCTCGCCGGACTACGGGCAGGATGATTTCGACCGACTGGGCGAATACATCGGCGCGAACAAGGTCGATTTGCCGATGATTACGGTAATGACCCCCCTGCCGGGCACCAAACTGCACCGGGAGATGCGGGACCGGATCACCATCGACGATCTCGATTACTACACCCTGACCAACGCCGTCGTCCCGACCCGGCTGGCCGAGGAAACCTTTTACCGGAATTACGCCGCCCTGCTCCGGGAAGGCCATGCCGGGGCAAAACTTTAGGAACCGAATTATTCAATGGAAGCCTACATTACCGACATCGCCGCTTATCTGCCCAACCAAGCGGTTTCAAACGAGGAGATGGAAAAGGTTCTCGGCCTGGTCAACGATCTGCCCTCCAGAACCAAGAAGATCATTCTGCGCAATAACGGGATCAAGCAGCGCTACTATGCGATCGACCCGGCCACCGGCCGGACCACCCACACCAATGCCGGGCTCGCCGCCGAGGCGGTCAAAAGGCTGAACCCCTATGAGGGCTTCAGGGTTTCCGATATCGAGCTGTTAAGCTGCGGCACCTCCGCCCCGGACCAGTTCATGCCGGGCCACGCCTCCATGGTCCACGGCGAGGTCGGCGGCGCCGCCTGCGAAGCGGTCAGCACCGCCGGGATCTGCCTTGCCGGAATCAGCTGCCTGAAATACGCCTGCATGAGCGTCGCCTTGGGCCTGACCGCAAACGGCGTAGCCACCGGCTCCGAGCAGTCCTCGTCGTTTATGAGATCGAGGATGTGCGGCACGGTCGACCCGCGACGGGCCGAGCAGCTCGAAAAGCAGCCCGCCCTGGCCTTCGAGGCGGATTTTTTGCGCTGGATGCTCTCCGACGGGGCCGGGGCCGTATTTATCGCTCCGAAACCCGCCGCCGGCCGGCTCAATCTGAAAGTGGACTGGCTGGAAATCATCTCCCATGCCGACGAGATGGAAACCTGTATGTACGCCGGGGCGGTCAAGAACGACGACGGGACGATCACGGGCTGGCGGGAGTTCGCGTCGCTGCGGGAATCGGTCGAGGCCAATTCCCTGCTGGTCAAACAGGACGCCAAACTGTTGAACAGCGAAATAATTCCGGTGGTGGTAAGCCGCTCGCTGCCCAGATACATCGAGAAATACGGCCTCAAACCCGAAGAGATCGACTGGTTCCTGCCCCATTACTCTTCCGACTACTTCCGCCGCATCATCTACGACCATCTCAAAGAAATCGATTTCGAAATCCCCGAAGAACGCTGGTTCTCCAATCTGGCCGAAAAGGGCAACACCGGCTCCGCCTCGATCTATATCATTCTGGAAGAAATTTTCCGGTCCGGAAAACTCAAGAAAGGCGACCGCCTGCTCTGCTTCATCCCCGAAAGCGGCCGCTTTTCGGTCGGCTATATGATGCTGACCGTGGTCTGAGCTGGTCCTCTTCCTGCAAGACCTTCATCCCCTCCTTTAAACGCCCAGCCGGCGAGCTGTCGCCGCCACTTTGTTTTTCACGGTTGTCCGGTCAGCTCTACCAGGAATTCATTTGATCGTCATAACCCATAACCGGAAAAGGACTAGTATCTTGTAAAACTTTAAAATTCGCACAATTGCGAAGGGATTTTTCGTGACGGCGAGGCGTGGCTGAAGGCGCATAGCGGAGCGATGGAACGGAAGCCGCAACGAAGTCGGCGCGGAAAATAACGAACAAGATGCGAAAGTTATAGGGACACAGGGGAATGGCACTAGTTTAAGCCTTTTGAAGCGACATATTTACTCCGATGCGGAATCACTCTTATTACATCCCTGGGCTCGGACATTAGCTGATAATTTTTCTTCCGTCGTTTTAGGCACCGCGGCTCACTTCTCCCTGGTCGTTGTCTGATCGGGGTGTTGGTTATTGCACCATACAAATCATTGGTCAGCCGGAATCTCTCTGCCCGACTGATCTTCGCCTGATTCAAATGGGGCTCCCAGCTTCGAAGGGCCTGCACACTGCCTTTGAAACTCACGACTCGAACCGAAATATTCGCTTTTTTTGACGCCTCGTACATCAACCGCCGGACACAGTTGTAGGCAATAAAGTACATCAAGATTTCTTTGCGGATCATCTCCGGTGTCAAACAGCGCAGGACATCCAGGCCCATGGTTATCTTGATGTCACGGAAAAACAGTTCGACATCCCACCGCTTAAAGTAGAGTTCGGCAAGTTCTTCCGCGGGGTATAGCTTGGCATCAAGG
>JAGXFP010000008.1 GCA_024637225.1 Desulfobacterales bacterium | reverse complement strand
AGATGTGTATAAGAGACAGGTGTACAACGCTACGGCGGCCACCAGCACCCAGAGGAGAACCTGGCGCACGTTGATCCAAGGGTGGCGCAGGTACCCCCACAGGCGCGACAGGAATCGACTACTCATGGCGAGGGGCAACATTAGGGTCATGCCTATCTAACATAATGACTCCCTGTATTTATGTTGACATACACCCAATTTAGACCATTAATCATTTTATTTTAATTGGTTAGCTTGGTCCGACCCAGTCGGTGCCATCCAAATCACCTGGGCTAAATCGCTGTCATAAGACATGCCAACATTCACATCCAATCACGCTGTTTCCACTACCTGTTCCCTGGACTCTGTAGAATATCAAGATCCGTGCCAGCCGATCCGGAGGCGCCGGGGCCGGCAGGCCGGTTTCGCCGCCGGGGCGCGGGGTTGCACCTTCCCGGGGATCTCGCGGCTGGTAATGGATGAGCCGGGGGCGCTTAAAATTGTCTTGCAGGGCAGGAAAATATCTTCGCTTTGTGGTGGCGGACAGGAATTGCCGATCCCGGAAAAAGGGCTCTGCCTGGTAAAGCAAAAACTGATAAAAGAGGTCAGGTATGCCTTTGGCTTTTGTTTAGTTTCATTTCTATTTCTTCTAGGATTTCCGCAATTTCTTGTCCCGATCCAGCTTTGTTCTGACGCGTTCCAGTTCCGACTAGGCATATGACCCCTCCCCCCTCCTGAATCGGAAAGATTCACCGACGCCCCACCTTTCCGCCTGACCGGAATCGATCCCACAGCCATTTCCCGAGAAACGGCAGCAAGGTGATCCCTCCCAGCAGCAGAACGGTGGGCATGATGGTTTCGGAATCACCGAGGGCGATCTTGCTGCCGAAATGGGCCAGGAGAAAACTAATGGGGATGATGCCGACAAGGGTCGCCAAGGCAAAACGCCAGAACAGGAGCGGGGTGAGTCCGGCCACGTAGCTTACCACGTCGAAGGAGAGGAAGGGCAGCAGGCGGCTGATGAAAACGGTGGCGGTCATCATGTTCTGGGAGCCGAAAAATTTGACCGTCTGCAGCCGCTCGCCGAACCAGCGGTGCAACACCTCGTAACCGACCATTCTGCCGATCGCAAAGGCGATAATCGCTCCGATCTCCGCGCCGATCGCCACAAAAAGTGTGCCCCACACATGACCGTAGGCCATGCCTGCAGCCAGGGCGATGGGGGCGCTGGGAATCGGGCTCATGACAATGGCGGTGGCCATCAGGCCGATAAGCACCACCGGGCCGTACCAGCCCAGGTCCCGGACCAGCGCTTGCAATTTGTTCTCGTCCATCAGCACCGCCAGGGCGCCGGTTATCGAAAGAACAAGATAGGCGGTGACGAGCAGGATCACCACAATGATTCCGACGATTAGTCTCAGGCGCATGGATGAAAATCGATGGTCTCGCAAAAGTGAACACTCCCCGCATCCGGAAAGTACCCTCCAAAGAGCGAAGGTGACAAGACGCTTTTGTCCGCCTTGGCAAAAAAACATCCTCTAGCGGCCTGAATCCGGAAGACGCCCGCATTCTGCGCCAATGACCGGCGAAAGGGCATACATCACTTTCAGCCGTTTTAACTCCCATCAAAAAGAAGGGGCAGGACTTAGTTATCTATTTTTCTATTGCCCCATGTGATTTTCTTCACATGTATAAAAAGGAGTCAACCATTTCATTTAAACAAATCCTCAAGCTTCCGTCGGGCATCATCACCAGACGATTGCTCACCCTGATCTTGGCCGTCCTCCTTCGGCTGAAAATACTCGCAGAGGTTTTTCCGTTCCTTGTCCCTGACTTCTTCAGGGATCGCCGGTTCCCGGCACTGTTTGGAGGCATGGGGATCATGGAAGGAGCAGTTCAGGCAGATATGCAGATCGGCTCCGCAGCGCTCGCATTCGTCACGGAACATGATCTTTCCATCCGGGGTCTTGGTCTTGCAGAAATGACAGTTCATCGGCAGCCTCCGGTTAATCGGGAAAAGAAATGAACATAACCGATTGAGGAATGGATTTAAAAAAATTTTGTCAGGGTGGGTGGATATGGGCTGTGGCCATGGGGTCGGACCATGCTGTCTGACTGATTTTCAGGACAAAGAACATTGCCGCCGGTAGCAAGGATTTTGTTGCAACAGCCTCATCTGACGCGGCACACTTCCCTCCTTCTTTCGCTTTATTTCGGTTAAAAATAAAGATTGCCAGGATTAGCTCTTTGGATATGAAACGCCCAGGTCTATTGCAGCTTCATTGAGACGTCGATCATAAGTCCAAAGGACAATATTGCCTATCATGGCAGAAGCTAATAGATGAATATCAACGTATCCAAGGCCTCGATCCATTAACGAATTGTTTTCGATAAACTCCATGATTTCTGCATCCTCAACAACTGGTGATGAAGGAAGTGCCTGGAAAAGCATCAAAATTTCCGCTCGATTGCCTAAGTTACCACAGGCCAACTCTCCGATAATAAATGGATGGCATGCAACAAAACCGATATTCAAATGAGAAATGAGCTCCGCATCGGTTTCTCTAAGATGTTTGATCCAAACATTTGTGTCAGCGAGAATCATTTTTTTAATATCTCGGATCTTCGTCGCCTTGGCATCCGGATTTTTTTCTCGGTTCCCCCAAGCGCAACCAAACGCTTACTGCTCTCCAGGCTGATCAAGGCTTCGAGCCCTTTACGGACAAGAGCGGTTTTTTCTTTTATTCCGGTAAGATGGGATGCCCTCTCAACAAGGGAATCATCAATATTTAATGTTGTTCTCATATTTATCTCCAAAAAAAACATTCATCTAAATGATACATATCAATATGCATCATTTGGATGAATAACGCAAAAAAGTTTATCAAATACAGACGGAGGATCAAATCCATATTCACGACACTATAATCCCCTGGAGCCCCTCCCGTCATATATTGCGGGTTAACCACCAATTGCGACGGGTCAAAGTTCGGTAAGTCCGCCATCTTTTCTAGCTGCCCTGGATATAACCCCCCGCCAATTACGTCTTCAGCGAGATTTTTAAATATTTTTAATTTACGGCATCATTAGTGCATTTATCAATTAGGAACAGATCATCAAATCTGGAGATGACACATTGCCTGTGATGGAAATACGGCGTAATTTGCGGGCGGTGAAAGTCATTCAGAAAAATCGGTAGGATTAAAACGTCAGCCATCAATACCAAAATTGGCCGGCATCATTTTTTAACTTAAGGAAAACAATATGAAAAAGATATTAACGGCAGTGCTTATCCTGGTGTCCCTCTCGGCCTGTATACTCCCACCAGGCCCGTGGCGTGGCCACCACAGAGGTGGAGGAGATGGAGGTGGAGGGCACCAGTCTTCCGGTCATCGGGGCGGTAAGCATTGAACCATCTTGTGCTCATCAATTTTGTAAAATAGTTGGGGCTCCGCCAAGTGTGAAGAGGTCGAGTCTCCGTTTGGCACACACCTCTAAAGAATCAATGCTCAGGAGACCATTTTCAAGGTAAGGATCCGCGATTAGAGGAAGCACTGTCACAACTCGATTCTCTCAGGGGCGGGAGATTCATCCTGACCCCACTTATTCAACTGGAGGTGTACCTTGAAGGATTACCATATTGCACTATCATTTCATGGTGAATCGTCACGACGCCACGTCATGCCGTTCGCCGATATCGTTGCAAATCGTTCACCTCAACCGCTACGGTGCACTCATGGACCAAACTGAGCTTATTGCACACGTTGCAAAGGAGTTGGGTATCTCAAACGTTCAATCGAGGCGATTGCTGAAAGCGACGCTGCGGGAGATTCGGAACCTGCTCCGAGCCGGACACGCGGTAACCCTGCCTCACCTGGGCACCTTCGACACGGCGACATACGCTGAATACCGCGGTTATCGGCCTGGCAGCAATGATTTTGCACTTTTCCCAAAGCGACGGGTCCCCGTATTTCGCACAGGAACATTGCTCCGTGAAGGTGTTTACAATATCGAACCAGATGAAGGGGGCACGCCGACATGAGCGACGATAATAAGATCACGTTACACGCTTTTACAGAACTGGTGGCCAAGCGGGCCGAGGTCAGTAGTGTCGAGGCGGATGCCTATATCCACCAACTCGCGAGGACCTTGGGTGAGGGGCTGGAGAAAGGTAGTGACATTAATCTGTATCGCTTTGGCCGTTTCCATACGACCCATGTCGGTGAACAGATGGGGCGCGACCCCAACTCTGGTGAGCCGTTAACAATCCAGGAGCACGCGCGTGTCCACTTTCGCCCTTATAGCGCTCTGCGTTTCGCTGTCAATGCGCCCTTCCGTCGGTTGCGAATAAAGGAACTAACTGAGGACAAAACTGCATGGCGTTTAAGAACCAGCGCCTTGGCCTTGCTGACGGTACTTATAGTGCTGCTGATCCTACTCGGCATCGGCTTAAAAAGCCGGATATTCACGCAAAATGCGTCCGTGGTGCCGCCAGAGAGGGCATCGGGTAACGTCGAACCGGTTCGTCCCGTTCACGAAGTTCCCGTTACCGGTGCCCCTGCACCCGCTACTCCAACCACCGCTCCCGCAGAAGAGCAAACCATCTCTGCTCCCGCTATCGCAGCCACCGCTCCCGCAGAGCCGTCCTCCCCAACGGCAAAGGCTACGACGTCAGTGGTTATCGTGTCCTCCGGTGATACGCTGTCTGTGATTGCTGCGACCACATGGGGAGACCCCTTTTGGTGGCCGCTTATCTATGCGGAAAACAGACCAGAGCTGTCTCGTCTAGACCCGGACCTCATCGATATCGGGATTACACTGCGGATACCCGCTCTAGCCGGTAGCGTGACCAGCCCCAGGGCCGCAGATCTCCGACTGAAAGCGAATGCATACCGAATCGTCGCCGAGGATTACCAGAAACTCGACAATCCGCGAGCCGCAAAGTACGCGACGGTTGCTGCTCGCGGGTTCAACAAATAGAACAACAAATAAAGAGGCCGGAGGGATTAAATTTTGAACAGTAATGACGATTGGTCAAATCAATAATCCCTCTAAGCTATAATGGGTGAATAACGTAAAAAAAGTATCAGAGTAGGCGAAGGATCGCTCAAATCCATATCCTTTGACCCTGTAATCCGCTGGAGCCGGTCTTCGCCGATAGCGCCGGCATAAACAAAACAACCCGGATCGATTAATTTCGGTCCGGGTTATTTTATTTAGGGGGTGTCTGAATGGCTATGATCGAATGGTCGGGTTGGCTTAAGCTTCCGTATCCGGTAGAATAAACAGATGGGCTCGCAAGTTAGTGTCCGTCCATAAATGGTCTTTTTGCCCGATAACTTCGTCGCCGCTGAATCGGGAAGTGCTCACGTACCAATGTACGCGAAGTTTATATCCCTTAGAGTGCTTTTCCGACATCCTTGCTTTTCGTTCTCGGACAAAAATCCTCATTTCCGGGCAGACACAGGCTATAAAAAGAGACAAAGGCTGAGATGGACGGGACAGGTATCTATGAAATCTGGCAGGGGCTGCTCTGGCCCCTGTTGCGTCTGATGTTCTTCGTCTCTCTGGGCCTGATGGTCGGGAACTTCATCGAGGCTCTGAACTGGACGAGCAAGGTAGCCCGGCTCGCCCGGCCACTGACCAGGGCGGGGAGACTTTCGCCGGTTACCGGGGCCAGTTTTTCGGTTGCTTTTTTCTCGGGTGTATCGGCCAACACCATGCTGGCCGAGGCCTACGACCAGGAAAGGCTCGGCAAGCTCGAACTGGTGATGGCCAACCTTTTCAACAGCCTGCCGCGCTTCTTCCTTCATCTGCCCACGGTCTTCTTCCTGACCGTTACCTTTATAAAAGGGGCGGCTTTCTATTATGTCGGCCTGACCATGGCCGCCGCCTGCCTGGAGACTTTTTCCGTGGTGATCGCCGGTCGCCTGCTGCTGCCCGAACCGCAAGAAAAGCCCGCCGCAAAGCCGGAGCGGAAACAGAAGAGGATTACCTGGAGCCAGGCCCTGGGCAGGACCTGGGAACGATTCAGGAAGCGGATCAGGAGGATCGCGGCCTTCACCGTGCCGGTCTACGTGGTTTTCTTTCTGCTGAACCGCTTCGGCATGTTTGAGGCCGGACGCGACTACCATGCCGATCATGCTCCCTTTCTGGCCTGGCTTCATCCGGAAACCCTGGGGATCGTGGCCCTGCACATCTCCGCCGAATTGTCCGCCGCCCTGGCCGCGGCCGGCTCCCTGCTCGACGCCGGAAGCATCTCCAATCGGGATCTGGTCCTGGCCCTCCTGGTCGGCAATGTCCTCTCCTCGCCGATGCGTGCCATCCGCCACCAGTTTCCCTATTACGCCGGGATTTTCTCGCCCCGGCTCGCCTTGGAGCTGATCTTCTACAGCCAGACCTTCCGGGCCATGGCTATGATAATCGTAGGGGCGGGATATTATTTTCTGGGGTGATCTTATTTAACTAAAGCAACAACTGGATTCAGGCTTACTCAGGGCCTGGGACGCCACACCTATATAGGAAGGAGACTTCAGGAAGCTGGATGATTGGGCGGAAAAGATGGGAGCATGGGAATTGCTGGTTTTTAAAGCAAAAAAAGGGTTCCCGGAAAAACCGGAAACCCTTGTACAAAGAACTGGTCGGGATGAGAGGATTCGAACCTCCGGCCCCCTGAACCCCATTCAGGTGCGCTACCAGACTGCGCTACATCCCGACCCAAAATTGGAAATACGAAGTGCTGAATCTATGCAACTGTTCACCGGGGCGATTGCCGAAAAACCCAAAACCACCGGACTGTAACCGTTCAGCAGTGGTGCGGATTTGGACAAGCGGATCGGCGCCGTGTACCTCGTGTACGTAAGCCGAGCCGATCGTCAGAAGATGTGGCGCTGGTGAACGGTTACGAATCTATTAACACTATCCTGTGGAAATAAGCAACCGCTGAACTAGCGGCGCAGAAGTTTTTTCAGATCGAGCAGTTCCCTTTTCAGGGTGCCGACCAATTTTTCGGGCGACTCACCGCCGCTCCCTGCCCCGGTGTTTTCCTCTTCCTTCAAGGCCTGCCGGGCTCCGGCGATGGTGAAGCCGCGCTCGTGGAGGAGCTCCCGGACCTTGAGCAGGTTTTCAATGTCCACCCGCCGGTAAAGACGCTGGCGGGAAGCGGCCCGCGGGGGCCTGATCATCTTGAATTCCGATTCCCAGTAGCGAAGCACGTGGGTGTCAACCCCGACAATCCTGCTTACCTCGCCAATCTTGAAGTAAAGCTTGTCGGGTATTTCTTGCGAACCCTGATTTAAACGGTCCATAGTTTTACCCCGAAGCAGGAACGGCAAAACCTCGAACACCTTTAACGGCAAGCGGGCGGAGGAGCAGGCGGGTCAGCCGTTCCTCTCCCTGAAATCGCTTCAGGAGTTGATCCGCTCCCGCAGTCCCTTACTGGGTTTGAAGGATACCATGCTGCGCCGGCAGATCTCCATGGTATCGCCGGTGCGGGGGTTTCTGCCGATCCGGGCGTTCTTTTTCCTGATGTTGAAGGTCCCGAACTGGACAAGCTTGATGGCGTCTTCCTTCAGGAGTCTGCTCTTCATGGAATCAAAGACGTTGTCTACCAGTTCACCCGCACTCTGTTTGGAAAACCCCAGTTTCTCGTTAATTGCCCGCGCCAGATCCTTACGAGTAAGATTCGCATCATTCATCTTTTAAGCCTCCCGAAGTTTCCCGCCGAAACGGGTACTGATTAGATCGATTATTTTCTGGTGTACCTTCTGGACCGTTTCATCTTCAAGGGTCTTGCTGTCATCCCTGTAGGTAACCGTAATTGCCACACTTTTATAGCCTTCCTCGATACTCTCTCCCCGGAAGATATCGATGATCCGCGCTTCCTCGAGGATCTCTTCCCCGCAATTTTTTACCGCTTCGATAATCTCGCCGGCGGCCAGATTCTCGGGGACCAGCATGGCCAGGTCCCAGTTTACCGAGGGGAAACGGGAGAGGGGCTCAAACGATTTCGGCCGCGGCGAAACTTCCGCCAGTCCGGTCAAGCTGACTTCCAGGAAGTAGACCTCGGTTTTGATTCCGAATCTCTTCAGGCAGTCGGCCGACAACCGGCCCAGACCGCCGAGCACCTCGGCGCCGGTCTGGAGGGCGAGATAGGGGGAACCGCCGACATAGGCAGGGGTCTCCTTCGGAGACACCATTTCCACCTGGTCCCGGCGCAGCTCGTTCAACAGATTTTCGCCGCAGGCCTTGATATCGAAAAAGTCGCATTCTTCCTCGCCGAAATGAAGCGGGGGTGAATCCGGATTACGCTTGCCGCTGATTACCGCAACCAGCCGCATTTCCTCGTCCGGCAGCTCGCTGTCGGTGGGATGGAACACCTTGCCGACCTCGAAAAGCTTGATGTCGGGGCGCTGGTGGTTGACGTTTCGTTTCAGGTTCTCGAGGATCCCGGGGAGCAGCATGGTCCGCATGACGCTCTGGTCCTCGGCCAGGGGATTAAGGAGCCGCACGTTGCGCCGGGCCGGATGATCCGCTGGGAGTCCGAGCATATCATAATGACGATCGCTTACAAAGCTGTAATTGATCGCTTCGTTATAACCCTGGGCGGTCATGATCGCCGCCACCTCCTTGCGGATCTCGCGGGCGGGATCCCGGTCCGCGAAACTAAGCGGGACATGGGGCAGGGTGACGGGTATCTCGTTATAACCAACGAGCCGGGCCACCTCCTCGAAGAGATCGACCTCCCGCTCCAGATCGACCCGGAACCCGGGAGGCGTTACCTTGAGGGATTCTTCGTCGACCGGATCCGCGTCTATCTCGATGGATTCAAGATAATCGCCAATCTGACGGGCGCTTAAATCAAGGCCGAGGAGATCGTTACAACGCCGGACCCGTAAATCGATGGGGCTGTTCTCCGGCAAACCTTCCTTAAGGTCAACCCCGCCAGGCACAGCCACGCCGCCGGCCAGTTCGACAATCAGTTCCACCGCCCGCTCCAGGGCCCGCACGGTCCCCTGGGGATCGACGCCCCTTTCAAAACGATAGGAGGAATCGGTGGCCAGGTTGAGGCGCCTTGAAGTCCGCCGGATGCTGACCGGGTCGAAGCAGGCGCTTTCCAGGAGGATATCGACGGTATCGTCACTCACCTCGGAATTACCCCCGCCCATGACCCCGGCCACGGCCACCGGCCGCTCGGCATCGCAGATCAGGAGCATTTCCTCATCGAGCCGGCGCTCCACGCCGTCCAGGGTCTCGGTCGTTTCGCCTTTGGCAGCCCGGCGCACGACAATCCGACCGCCGGCAAGTTTGCTGAAATCAAAGGCGTGCAGGGGCTGGCCATACTCGAGCATGACAAAGTTGGTAACATCAACCACATTATTGATCGGGCGCAAACCCAAGGCCAGGAGGAGCCGCTGCAGCCACCAGGGGGAAGGGGCGATTTTGACCCCTTTGACCATCCTGGCCGAATAACGGGGACAGGCCGCGAAATCACGGACCTCAACAGCAAAAGGCAGATCAGCGCCGCTCAACTCGGGCAGATCGCCGGCGCCGGGATGTTTGACCTTTTTACCGACAAAAGCGCCGACCTCCCGGGCCGTGCCGATCACGCTGGCGCAGTCGGGCCGGTTGGGAGTGAGGTCGACTTCGATCAGGGTATCGCGAAGCTCCAGGGCCTCAACCAGGGATTGGCCGGGGGAAAGATCAGCCGGCAGATCCATGATTCCGGCCTTGTCCGGGCTGATCCCCAGTTCATGGGCCGAGCAGAGCATCCCCTCGGAGGCTTCGCCTCTGATCTTGGCGGGTTTAATCTTGAAACCGCCGGGCATTACCGTGCCGGGCACCGCCAGGGCGGTAAGCATCCCGGCCCTGACATTAGGGGCGCCGCAGACCACCCGGCGCACGGACTCGCCGTCGTCGACTTCGCAAAGGGAGAGGCGATCGGCGTTCGGATGGGGCTTCACCCCTTTGACCAGCCCCACCCGGAGATCATCGAGGCCGGGATAGAGCTCCTCGACACTGTCCACCTCGAGCCCGGCCATGGTCAAGCGGTCGGCGAGTTCACGATTCGACAGATCGAAATCTATATATTTTTTCAGCCAGTTAACGGTAAATTTCATGGATTTTCCAGCTCAGCCAGGCCCGAATCAGAATTGTCGCAGGAAGCGGAGGTCGTTTTCATAGTAAAGGCGGATATCGTTGATGCCGTATTTCAGCATGGCGATCCGCTCGATGCCGAGCCCGAAGGCGAAACCGGTATAGAGCTCGGGATCGTAACCGATCTTCTTGAACACTTCGGGATCGATCATCCCGGAGCCCAGGATTTCAAGCCAGCCGGTGTGCTTGCAGACCCGGCAGCCGGAGCCGCCGCAGATCACGCAGCCGATATCGACCTCGGCGCTCGGCTCAGTGAAGGGGAAAAAGCTGGGCCGGAAGCGGATCGGGGTTTTTTCGTCGAACATCCGGGCGATAAATATCGAGAGGATCCCTTTGAGGTCGGCGAAGGAGACCTTCTCGTCGACCAGAAAGCCTTCGACCTGATGGAACATCGGGGTATGGGTAATATCGGAATCGCAACGGTAAACCTTGCCCGGCGCGATCATCCGCAGGGGCGGTTTCTTGTTTTCCATGGCCCTGATCTGCATGGGCGAGGTATGGGTCCGCAACAGGACAGACTCGCTGAAATAGAAGGTATCGTGCATGTCCCGCGCCGGATGGTGCGGGGGGATGTTAAGCGCTTCGAAGTTGTAGAAGTCGGTCTCGATATCGGGACCTTCGGCCACGGCAAAGCCCAAGCCCTCGAAGATCCCGCAGACCTCATCCATGATCTGGGTGACCGGGTGCAGACGCCCTAAAGGGACGGTGCGGCCGGGCAGGCTGATATCGAGGCCCTTATCGCTCTCCCGGCCGGCCGAATCGGCAAGGGCCTGCTGACGGGCGGCAAAGGCCTCTTCCACTTCGGCCTTGACGCTGTTGGCCAACTGGCCCAGGCGTGGCCGCTCGGCCGGATCCGCCTGACCGAGCTGTTTCATCAGACCGGAGAACAGACCCTTGCGGCCCAGGTATTCAACCCTGAACTCCTCAAGATCTCCGGATTGATCGATCCCGTCGAGCCGGACCAGGGCCTCGCCCCTTAATCGCTGTAGTTCGTCTTCCATGCTATCGATCAAATCCGGAGCCGATGATCAGGAAGCCGCCTTGACAACCTGACTGAAGGCTTGAGGATCCATGATAGCCATATGGGCCAGGACCTTGCGATCAAGTTCGATCTCGGATTTCTTGAGGCCGCCGATCAATTTACTGTAGGACATCCCGTAAAGACGGGCGGCGGCATTGATTCTGACAATCCACAGACGACGGAAATCACGTTTCCGAACCTTGCGGTCACGATAGGCATATGCAAGAGCCCGGTCTACCGCTTCGGTGGCGGTCTTGTAGAGACGATGCCTGCCTCCGACATAACCCCTGGCCAATTTCAATACCCTGTTTCTCCGACGACGCGCTTTAAACCCGCGTTTTGCTCTGGACATTTCTTGTCTCCTTGCTACTTAAAATAGACCCGGAGGGCGGGTCTTGTTGATCTTTTCCAATCCCGACGCAGCTATACAATTTCAGCTGCCCCTATATGTGACAAACTCAAAAAAAAGTTTCGGGGACGGCTAAGCAAAAAGTTAGATGCACCGCGACACGGCAGATCGGACTTTTTGCGACACCATCACAGGTAGGGAAGCAATTTCTTGACGGTCCTGAGATTAGAGGCATCGACTTCAGTGGCCAGCCGCAGTCCTCTCTTTCGCTTGGTGGACTTTTTGGTCAGAATATGACTGGTGAAAGCTTTCCGGCGCATAATCTTACCGGATCCGCTGGCCTTGAACCGCTTGGCGGCTCCCCTGTTGGTTTTCATTTTAGGCATCACTGCACTCCCTTAAATACATGTCGGCTCATCCGGGATGAAAACCGACCTTCATGGATATTTATGCAAAAACTGACAAACAGAGCCCTGACGGGACCTGCCTATTTATTTTTCTTGGGGGCGAGGAACATCGCCATCTGCCGGCCTTCCATGGAAGGCCGTTGAATCACATCGGCCACGTCTTCCAGGGCATCGCCGATCTTTTTCAGGACCTCCGCCCCGAGGGTGCCGGCATAGACGATCTCGCGGCCTCTGAACCTCAAGGTAACCTTCACCTTGTTACCCTGATCCAGAAACTTCCGGATATTCTTCATTTTGAAGTCGAGATCGTGCTTTTCGGTCTTGGGGCGTAATTTAATTTCCTTTACTTCGACTACGGATTGCTTCTTTTTGGCTTCAGCCTGTTTTTTGCTCTGCTCGTAGCGGTACTTGCCGAAATCCATAATCCGGCATACCGGCGGCTCCGCGGTAGGTGAGACTTCAACAAGGTCGAGTCCGGACTCCCCGGCCAAACTCATGGCATCGCTGGTGCTGACTACCCCGGCCTGCTCTCCGTCGACATTGATCAGCCGAACCTCCGGGCAATCGATTTCCGCATTGATCCTGGCTCGGACTTCCCTGCCTTTGTCCTGCGCTTTTCTCCTTCCTTTAATACCCCTACCTCCCAAGCATGATGATGTCGCCAAACTCAAAAATCGACAAGTTCAGGCACCGATAAGTCAATTAATTAAGTATGAATTAAATGCCCCTGTCCGTCCGCCTCGCGGACTTTTCGCGAACTTATCAATCCTGATTTGTTTGAAAACGAACCGAAAAAACCGGCCAGCCGATCTTCGCCGCCTGTTCGTCCGCCCGGACAATGGCTCTAAAGAATGATCCCGAAACGTTTTAGCCGTTCGTTAAGCAAACAAGATTCCATATTTTCTCAGATTCTATATTTCTTTCGATACTTAATCAAGCCGTCTTTAAGGCAGCTGATATCCTTAGCATATAAGACCATGACTTTTCAAGCTTTTAACGCAGGGAAAGATCAAGGCGCTCAATCCGCCAGCTTTTTTTCCTCGGCGCATTGGCGCTCGACCATGTCGGCGAAATCGGCGATTTTCATGGGCGGCAGATTCTCGCCGTCACGCAACCGGATCGTCACCTCACCCGCTTCCATCTCCTTATCGCCGACAATCAGCATATAGGGAATCTTCTGAAGCTGGGCTTCCCGAATCTTGTAATTGAGCTTCTCGTTGCGGACATCTTTTTCCACCCGCACCCCAAGCCGTTTCAGCTGAGTATACGCCGTTTCGGTATAGGCAAGCTGTGAATCGGTGATATTCATCAAGCGGGCCTGCACCGGTGCCATCCACACCGGGAAGGCGCCGGCGTAATGTTCGATCATCACCCCGAAAAAACGTTCAAGGGAACCCATCAGGGCCCGATGGATCATGATCGGCTGATGCTCCTTGCCGTCACTGCCGGTATAACTCAACGCAAAGCGTTCAGGCAGGTTGAAGTCAACCTGAATGGTGGAACATTGCCAGGAGCGCCCCAGTTTATCCTTGATTTTGATATCGATCTTGGGCCCGTAAAAAACCCCTTCGCCGGGATCGAGTTCGTAATCATAACTTTTCTTGTCCAGCGCCATCTTCAGGGCCGCGGTCGCCTGCTCCCAGCTCTCGTCACTGCCGACCGACTTGTCGGGCCGGGTGGAGAGATAGATGTCATAGCTGTCAAAACCAAACAGCCGCAAAACCTTCATGTTAAGGTCGAGGATGTTGTAGATCTCGTCTTCAAGCTGGTCGGGACGGCAGAAGATGTGGGCGTCATCCTGGGTGAAACCCCGGACCCGCATCAGGCCATGCAGAGCGCCGGTTTTCTCGTAGCGGTAGACGGTGCCGAGCTCGCACCAGCGGATCGGAAATTCCCGATAGCTTCTCTTGCCGGTGTTGTAAATCGCGATATGAAAAGGGCAGTTCATCGGCTTGAGCTGATAACTGACCTCGTCGATCTCCATGGCCGAATACATATTCTCGCCGTAGAAATCCAGGTGGCCGCTGGTCTTCCAGAGATCGCGCCTGGCGATATGGGGCGTATAGAGCAGTTCGTAGTCGTGCCGGTAATGCTCCGCCCACCACTGGTCCTCGATGATCTTGCGCATCAGGGCGCCTTTCGGCTGCCATAGAATCAGCCCCGGCCCCACCTCGTCCTGCATGGTGAAAAGTTCGAGCTGCCGGCCGAGCTTGCGGTGGTCGCGTTTTTTGGCCTCCTCAAGCTGAAAGAGGTAGTTCTTCAAGTCCTTGGGGCTGGAGAAGGCCGTGCCGTATATGCGCTGCAGCATCGGGCGCTTCTCGTCGCCGCGCCAGTAGGCGCCGGCCAGCCTGGTCAGTTTAAAGACCTGGAGCAAGCCGCTGTGGGGAACATGCGGTCCCCGGCAAAGATCGACAAAATCGCCGAGACGGTACAGGCTTACGGTATCGTCCTCGATTTCGTCGATGAGCTCTACCTTATACTGCTGACCCTTCTCCTCGAAAATCCGCCGGGCTTCGCTTCTGGCGACCGTTTCGCGTTCAAAGGGCATGACGCTTCCGGCCAGTTGCAGCATCCGGGTTTCGATCTTCTCGAGGTCGTCGGGGGTAAAGGCTTCTTCCCGGTCGAAATCATAATAAAAACCGTCATCGGTCGAAGGGCCGATGGCGACTTTGACGCCGCTCCCGAAGAGATCGACCACCGCGTGGGCCATGAGATGGGCGGTGCTGTGCCTGATCAGATCAAGGCCTTCCAGGGAATCGGCCATGACGAATTCCACTTCCAGATCCCGGTCAACCGGGACGGCCAGATCATATAGATCACCGCCGCTCCGGAAAGCCACCGCCTGCTTGCGCTGCTTCTTGGAGAGCAACTCCTTTAAGGCGTCACTTAAGAGGCTGCCGGCGGCAACCGTTGCCTTCTTATCCGTTCCGGCTATGGATACCGTACAATCGGCCATCAGCCAATCCACCCGTGCATAAACTTGTCTGGACAGTTAAAAAAAATAAGCACATTGGCTGGAGCCAACCTGCCTATATCAATCCCGAGATTTTTTTCGAGTTTTGTTAAATCTAAATAAAAAATGGTAGGCACGGGCGGATTCGAACCGCCGACCTCTTGCGTGTCGAGCAAGCGCTCTAACCAACTGAGCTACGCGCCTATAATATCGTAACGGGGCCGGGCAAAAAGATGCCACCGTGACCTGAATCCGTCAAGAGGAGATCAAATAACAGCAATCGCCTTCCCTGTCAAGGACAAATCACGCGAGCGCGACCGGAGTCCGACCCGAGTCAACCGGCCGCCTTGCGCGATTCAATGGCCCGGGTCAGGGTCAGTTCATCGGCATATTTTATATCCATTCCCATCGGAATCCCGCAGGCCAGCCGGCTGACTACGATCGGCAGGGCTTGCAGGCGGCCGGCCAGATAGGCCGCGGTCGCCTCGCCGGGCACCGTCGAACTGGTGGCAATCAGCACCTCTGCCACCTCTTGCCGCTTAACTCTCTTGATCAGGGCATCCACCCTGATCTCGGCCGGGCCGATTCCGTCCATCGGGGAGAGAACCCCGTGGAGGATATGGTAGCATCCCTTGAACGAGGCCGCCTTCTCGATGGCCATCAGATCCGCCGGCCCTTCGACCACGCAGATCATAGCGCGATCCCGGCCGGGATCGCCGCAAATCTCGCAGGGATCGCTCTCGGAAAAGGCGAAACAATTCGAGCAGAGATTGATGGTCTCGTGGAGATTGGCGATATCATTGGCCAGTTCGTGGGCCTCGACCGCCGGCCGCCGCAGAATGTGCAGGGCCAGACGGGTGGCGGTCTTCCTGCCGATGCCGGGCAGGCGGGCCAGATCGTCGATCAGGCGGGCCAGGGCGGGTGGCACTACATTCATTTAAGTCGCCCTCAAAAAAGTCCGGGAATATTCAAGCCGCCGGTCAGCTTGGCCATCTCGCCGCGGCTCATCTCCAGAACCTTCTTCAGGGCGTCGTTCACCGCGGCCTTGACCAGATCCTGAAGCATCTGCGGATCCGCAGGGTTGATCACCTCCGGCTCGATCTTCAGATCGACGATCTCATTGCGGCCGTTGACCGTCACCGAGACCATGCCGCCGCCGACGGTCGAAGTCACCTCTTTACTGGCAAGCTCCTCCTGCATGGCGGCCATCTTCTCCTGGAATTCCTTGGCCTGCTCCATCATTTTCTGAATATCCATTACTCCTCCTTTGCCGTCCCGGCTCCGCTTACCCTGCTGCGGGGACCGGTCCGGACATCCGCGACGTGGCCGCTGAAAACCTCCGAAACCAACAGGGCCAGAGGATCCCGGCGCAGAGCCGTCCTCTCTTCCTGCAGGACTGTTGCTTGATCCCCGCCGTTTCCGCCTTCACCGGTTCCCCTGGCACTTATTTTAACCCGTAATTCCCGTTGAAAAAAATCCTGGGCAAATTCGGTCAGAACCTTGAGATTATCGGCCTGCTGCAGAATAGGGCAGTGGGTGCTGTCTTCATATTTCATCTGCAACTCGTCGCCCTTGAAACGGGCAGAGTCGCACATTTTTACAATCTGGGCCATCCAGCCCTTGCGTTCCCCGATATAGACCGCGAAATCATCCCAGTCCCGCCGCGGGTCCTTCGATGCTTCCGGCCCCGTACCGGCCGCAGGTTTAGAAGCGCTCCCGGGAACATCCGGCGGGGGTTGCTCCCGGACGACAAAAGCGGGAGACGGTTCGGAGAGCCGGTCCGGTTCCGTTATGGTCGGAGCTGCCGGTTCAGGATTTTTTTTTTCAGGGAGAGAACTCACCGGGGATGGTGAAGGCAACGGCGATTCACCCCCGCCGGCCGCCAGCAGCTCGTCAATTCTGGCGATCAGGGAAGCGATCGGCGCCGCCTGCCCGCTTTGAACTATCCTGGCGAAGGTCATTTCCAGGACCAGCCGGGGATAGGGGGCATACTGCATCTCGGCCGCCCCTTTCAGCAGATAATCGAAAAGCTGGGAAAGAGATTCGTCGGAGTAGCCGGCCGCCAACTCGGTCATTTCGGCAATTTCCCGATCGGAACCGTCAAGCAGCTCGGCCGGTGCCGCGTTCAGCCGGCAGACAATCAATCCCCTGACGAAATGAAGCAGATCCGCGGTAAATCTTTTCAGGTCGGCACCGGCCGTACAGACCTGATTGAGAATCTTCAAGGCCGCGCCCAAATCCCCGGCGAGCAGGGCTGCCGCCAATCGCTCAAGGAGCTGACTGTCGACCAGGCCCAGAACCTCGCTGACATCCGCACCGGTCATCTCGTCGCCGCCAAAGGAAAAGACCTGATCCAGAAGGCTCAAACCGTCCCGAATACTGCCGGCCGCCTCCCTGGCGATCATCTCCAGGGCATCGTCGGAAATCGTAACCTTTTCGGCCTCGGCAATCTTTTGGAATAACCCGAAAAGTTCGGCAAAGGGCACCTTCTTCAGTTCATAGCGCTGACAGCGGGAGAGGATGGTAACGGGAATTTTGTGGATTTCGGTGGTGGCGAACATGAAAATCACATGATCGGGGGGCTCCTCAAGGGTCTTCAACAAGGCGTTGAAAGCCTCGTTGGTGAGCATGTGGACCTCATCGATGATCATGATCTTGTAACGGTTCCGGCTGGGCAGAAAGCGGATGTTTTCCTTCAGATCGCGGATCTCCTGGATGCCGCGGTTCGAGGCGCCGTCGATCTCGTGCAGGTCAACGGCGGTGCCGGCGGTGATCTCGAGGCAGGAACTGCATTTATTGCAGGGAAGCGCACCCTCCTGTTTTTCACAGTTAAGGGCCTTGGCCATGATCCGGGCCAGGGTGGTCTTGCCGACCCCGCGCACCCCGCTGAACAACATGGCGTGCGGGACCCGGTTGCGGCTGATGACATTGCGCAGAATCCTGACCACCGGGCCTTGTCCGACAACCTGGTCAAAATCGAGGGGGCGCCATTTTCTGGCCAGTACGAGATATGACATAGTGGAATAATTATAAACGAAATTAACCGGAGAGGCACTGCTTAAAAACACAGAGATGCGAAGAGGCCGACAACGCAGCAGATTCGGTGGTCCGCGAACGCTTACAAAAAATGGCAGCCGGGCGGTCTACAACACACAAAGTAAATCGCTACCGTTGCTTCCTTCCGGACCTGGCGGAGTTTACGACCCTTTGTTGCGCAGGACCCGACTGCCAAACTCTTATCGCCCCGGCGATCATATTTCTCGCCGGGCCGGGATCACTGTAAATCATGGCGGAGAAGGTGGGATTCGAACCCACGGTACGTTGCCGCACACACGCGTTCCAGGCGTGCACCTTAAGCCACTCGGTCACCTCTCCACTTGCTCAATCTCAAATTGAAGAGAGCTAATATAGCGGTTTTTGAAGAAAATGGTAGGAAAAATTTATCTTTTAAAGACCTCCTCCCAGCCGTAACACCGTGGGAGCGGTTTCATCACGAATGGTGGCGGCCACAAAAAAGAAGGGGTGAATGTCGCGGCTAAAGCTGCGCCTACCCGGGATTCCGCCCAGTCTGAGCCTGTCAAAGATCATTTCGCAGGCAACTATCAAGATTTCTCCCGTTGATCGAAAAGAGGCCGAACCGGCTGACCGGGAGGCTAACCGGGGGCGTTTCCGTTATTGTTCTTCCGCCGCTTCTCCCTGAAAAAGTCCCGCAACAAGGCGGTCGCTTCCGCGGCCAGCACCCCGCCATCGATCAGCAGGCTATGGTTAAGAAGACCGTCACTGCCGATCCGGTAACGGCTTACGAGCCCGCCGCCTTTGGGGTCGTCGGCCCCGAAGACAACCCGGGCCAGACGGGCATGAACCATGGCCCCGGCGCACATCGGGCACGGTTCCAGGGTCACGTAAATGGTGCAGCCGGCCAGCCGGTAATTATTGAGTACCGCGGCGGCCTGCCTCATTGCCAGCATCTCGGCATGGCCGGACGGATCGTGCAGTTCGATTGGTCGGTTGCCGCTTCCGGCCAGGACCCGGCCGGCCCCATCGACAACCACGGCCCCGACCGGCACCTCGCCGCGCCGCGCCACCTGCCGGGCTTCGGCCAGGGCCATTTTCATGAAAACCTCGTCCTGCTCCCTTCCGACAACGGTCAAGGTCAGGCCTTGGCGCTCTTCTGTTGCCGGGCGTATTTCGCCGCTTCCATTCCCGCCACACACCCCTCGCCGACCGCCTTGGCCATCTGATAGGGATAGCCGGCAATATCGCCGGCCGCATAGATCCCGGCAATATTGGTCGCCTGTTTGCCGTCGGTCTCGATATGGGTAAAAGTCTCGCTGTCCAGCGTGACCCCGAGATTGACCGCCAGTTCCATGGCACCCTTGGAGCCAAGTTCCACAAAAACCCCCTCGACCTCAAGCACGGTATCGTCTTCAAGGAGCAGGCCGGTAACCGCGTTATCGCCGTTGATCTCCTTGACCCAGGTGTTTTCCAGCACCTTGACCTTGCCTGCTGCGAGCTTCTCAGCCAGCTCCCCGGAAACGTCGACCTTCCGGCTGACCAGATAGACCTCCGAGGCATAGCCGGTCAGGGTCAAGGCGCCGTCCACCGCCGCGCTGCCGTCCCCGACCACCGCCACCTTGGCGTTTCTGAAAAAATTAGCGTCGCAATCCACACAGTAACTGACCCCGCGTCCGGTCAGCTCCTTCTCCCCTTTGACTTTGAGCTTCTTGCGGGCGGTACCCATGGCAATCACAACCGCCCTTGCGTCAATTACGCGGCTTTCAGTCTTCACCCGGAAAAAGCCCTGCGCCTCTTCGATTTGCAAGACGTCCTCGGCCAGGATTTCCGCGCCGAATTTCTTCACCTGCGTAAGGCCGATTCTGAGCAATTCGCTGCCGTCGACCACCCCTTCAACGCCCAGATAATTTTCGACATGGGCTGCATGGATACTGCTGTTTTCGGCGCGGCCCAGGACCATTACCGAAATCTTTTTCCGAACCGCGTGCACCGCCGCCTGCAACCCCGCCGGCCCAGCCCCGATGATCACCACATCCATTATCTCTTCTGACATCATATACCTCCCAAATTATCTGGTGTGCCATAACTGTTACCTGAATCCTTACCTGGTAAACTCGAAAAAATCAAAACAGGATGGCCAAAGCTAAAAATCGTCAGATCCAAGGCGCGCGAATTTCGAGGAATGAAGCGTACTTCCGTACGCTGCAATGACGAGACAATTTGCAGCAACGCGGGAGCTGGCGACTTTTTGCGACGCCATCTTATTTCAAGGGCGGATTAAAGTAACCAAAGCGCAAATGGGGAAACTTTTCCCGCAATTTCCCAAGCCAGGTACTGATTCCAAGCGCGGGTCCCGAAGGGACAAAATCGATCTCGTCCAGATACCAGTCCGGGTCCATATTGAGGTTGCGCAGCTGAATAAAGTCCGGGCGGCAATCTTCGATCAAATCATCCAGGGCCGCGGCTTCGGCCGGATCATCAGCAAAACCGGGCAGGACGAAATAGTTCAGGGAGACAAATTTACATGCCTTTTTCATGATCTGGATCGATTCCCTGACATCACCCAGGTCGAAACCCTTCGGGCGGTAATAACGGCGGTGATAATCGAGACTGGCGCTGTTCATGCTGACCCGCAGGGAATCGAGACCGGCCGCCGCCAGTCTTTCGACGGCTTCCGGCATTCCCGAATTACTGTTCAGATTGATGGTGCCCCGCCCGGTCCTTGCCCTGATCATACCGATACTCTTTTCGATAATTTCGGCCTGCATTAAGGGCTCGCCCTCGCAGCCCTGGCCGAAACTGACCACTCCCCTCTCCACCCTTTCCAGATGGGGCGCCGCCACCTCGGCGATCTCTTCCGGAGTGGGAATGAAATCGATCCGGTCCTGGGTGGCTGGGCAGCATCCGGAGGGTTGCAGAGAGATGCAGCCGAGGCAGCGGGCGTTGCAGACCGGAGAAGTCGGCAAGGGCGCTTCCCAGCTGTCCATGAAATAATTGACCGCCGCCGGACAGCCGTAAGTGAGACTGCATTTACCAAGATGCTGAATCAGGCGGTTATCTGGATTTTGCCGCAGGCGCTTGTTGGTGGCTTTGCTGATTTTTGCCGGCTGGAAGCGGCCCGGCTCCTGACGCGGATCGGAATCACTGCGAAAAGCGCTGACCCAGAAGCGCTCGTCAAACCAACCGACCGCCGTGTAGGCGAACAGGGGCAATGGTTCGACCTCGCCCGAGTTCTTTTCAAAGGCGGCCGAGAGGATGGCAGTGTGGGCCGGGGCCATAAAAGCGGCCACCGCGCGCACCGGTTTGCCGGGTTTGACCGGATCATCTTCAAGCTTGAGGAATTCTCCGGTGACCGGGTCGGTCCCGACCGGCTGCCGGTCGTCCAGAACAAATAGCTCGCTGCCTTCGGGCAAGGGAATCAAATCTGTAAGTCGGGGGGCGACAAAGTCCCGGCCGCTGCGGCCGGCCATGGCCAGATCGGGCAGATCGCGGATCTCCCCCTTCTCGTCGGCGTATAAAAGAACGGGCTGTTCGGAGGGATGAAGGTCTTTTGTCATAAAGCAAACCGAGGCCGGTCGGAAATGATGAGGTCTTAAAAAGTTCGGGGCCACCCTTGGCCGTCATTCCAGCGCAGGAGGGAATTCGGTCCTTTCAAGAGCTTACAGAATACATTGACAACGACTTGCGCAGGAGCTGGCGGCTTTTTGCGATGCCATCAGTTCTGGGGACGAAGAGAGCCAAGCACGGAATCAACCGCCTCATAGATATCGTTCTCGTCACCGAATATATCCTCTATATCGCGATGATTGATCAGATCCTCGATGATGTACTGGGTCATATACAAACTCAAGATATTGGCATTTGGTACCAGCTGCCTGATCGGCGCGATCTTGAAATTGAATTCGTGTTCCTCCAGCTCCGAAATATGCTTCAGCTGTACGCTCAGGGCCTCACGAATCGCGTCGACCGAGTTGGTCTCGATAATATGTTTATCCAGCAACTTCTGAACGAGCTTTGCCGACAATTCATCGCTGTTTTTGAAAGCGGAAGAAAGCATAAAGCGCCTTTCCTGCTCTCGCTTGCGATCGATGGAATTACTGGCCGCGGCATCGGCCCGGTACGGATTATGATGGCTCCCCATGGTGGCCCTCCAATGTTTTTTTAGCCGGAACGATTCTAAAGCTTACCTTAAAACCCCCGGCGCGTGACGCAAAAAATTACATAAGAAAATTCAAACCCCCTTAATAAACGGAGTTGAGCGATTCCTCCACCCTTTTTTTGAAAATCGATTATAATAACTGACTTTTTTGATGGGGGATAAAACATAACCCAAAAGCCCTCTCCTGATCCCATTCTAAGTACTTTGGTGAATTTATGCACGGCGACAAACAACAACCAGGCCCGAAGACGCTAACCATCCTGTTGCCCGGCGGTTCCCTGCCGTTCGGGGTACTACGGAAAATTGACGAACTGGGTACGAAATTCGCTTTCGACCTCTACCTTTCAACCGCCCAGAACCTGCGCCTCTACAATATTGAAGAGTCCGTTCTGCCGGTGATCAAGGAGGAATTGACCCGTCTCGGCCTCAAGCTGAAGGGTCCCGGCCTGTTTCCGGTACCGAGGATCTGCATCGGCAAACGCAGCTGCAATCTGGGCCAGATCGACACCATGGATTTTTCCGAAAAGATTCTGGCCCGCTTCGGGGCAATGACCGGGGTGAAGCCGAAGTTCAAGATCGCCGTCGCCGCCTGCCCGGCCGCCTGCTCGAACCCGGTGATGACCGATATCGGCATTATCGCCACCCGGCAGGGCTTCGACATCTATCTGGGCGGCAAGGGCGGCAGCCAGCCTAAGGCGGGGAAAAGGGTAATGCGCGGGGCCGACGAGGAACAGGTCTTAAAGGTAATCAGCGAGGTCGTCGCTTACCACAACCAGTCCCCAGCCAAGAAACAGCGAATCGGTAAACTGCTTGATGATCCGAATTTCCCTTATCGGGACGAGGTTTGAGATGACGGGCCAAATTACCCGGAGATGAATGATCCGGCAGGAAATTGCCGACAGCCTCCTACCAGCCAATCGGCTTCCCGCCATGCATCATTATATAATCATTGCATTTGACAAAAACCCCCGAACCGAGGAAGCCCCGATATGCCGACAGGGGTGAGGGATGGCTGGTTTTGAGGATCAGGTGGCGGCTCGGGTCGATCAGGGGCGACTTTTTTTGGGCGAAGGCGCCCCAGAGCATAAAGACCACATGCTCGTTCCTGGCGGAGATGGTCTCGATGATGTTATCGGTCAGCCTGTGCCAGCCGAGACCGGCATGGGAGTTTGATTGCCCGGCCAATACCGACAGGCTGGCATTCAAAAGCAGCACCCCCTGCCTGGCCCAGTGGCTCAGATCGGTGGAAAAACTCCGCTCCTCGCCGCCGTGGACACTGTCGCGAATTTCCCTGAAGACATTTTTCAATGAAGGCGGGGCCGGCAGACCATCCCGGACCGAAAAGCTCAGGCCGTGGGCTTCGGGCATTCCATTGTGTTCGTTGATATAGGGATCCTGGCCCAGAATAACCACCCGGACCTCCTCGAAGGGCGTGAGGCGCATGGCCTCAAAAACCAGATCCCGGGGAGGATAGACTTTCCGCCCCCCGGTCGCATTTCCGTAAGCCTCGTTGAGCAGCTGTTTATGATAACCCTGTTTCATCAGGGGAACGATTTCTTCCCAGAGTGCCATGACGATTAGCTTCTTTATTAAATATAGCTATGAATCAGACTCAGCTAAAAATTCGATTTTCCCCGGTGCTCCGGTGAAGGGTACTGGATTGCGGTTTACAACTTACCGGAATGACATTCAATACGCGGGGTCGTCTTTCCCGCACGTTTTTAGCGGGAATCCGGAATTTGAAGCTGAATTTAATATAGAGCCACTTTATTGGATGATGCCGATAAGTCAGCCGTGACCGGTAAGCGTTCGAGAACAGGTCAACAATCCGCCCGATTTTTTTTAAGGGAAACAAGCCAAATATCCTACAGGCCGTCCTGCTTCTCCCAATCGCCCTGGTTGTAAAGATCGCAAATAACCATTGGGCTCTCATACTCCCTGGTCAGGGGGACTTCGACAACAGAATCATTCTCATCAACGTTGATCTTCTTGCAGATCATTACTTTGGTGTCAACCTTGGTGGCACTACAGGTGACCGCGGTCCAGTAGACGGGGCCGGTAAGCAGATATTCTCCGACGCCGACATTCCTGAATGAGAAATTTCCCTTCTCGTCGGCCTCGGTACGCATCACGTATTCACTATAGCGAGGGTCGGGCTTCTGAATCGTTTTACCCCGCAGATAACAAACCTCGTACCACTGCTCGCTGTAAGAGGTAAGCGGTTCCAAGGTCACTTCGCTGCCGTCCCCTACCTGCCGTTCTTCAAACTGATCGACCAGAAAGAGCGTGCCCTTGACGGTCTTATCGCCGCGCGGATCAAGATCCGCGTATTCCCTCTCCGGAAATGGCATTCTCTGGGCGGCGCAGCCGGCAACCAGAAAGACAATTAAAACAGCGGTCCATTTTTTCCACATTTTACCACTCCCATAGACAATTTACGAAACAGCTCGATAATCGAAATATACCGCCGTCTGATATTGATTATTCCCGATATGCCGGGAAAGCTGAGCTCAAATCACACTTTATTAATTTATTGAAGCAAACAGTCAAGTCAAGATTGACAAATTCGCAAAAAGTCTAAAAGCTGCCATTTCGAACGCATGTGAGAAATCTTGTTCTTTAACACATTGGAACTATCAAGGTTTCTCACGCTGGCCAAAACAACATTATGGTAATCCCGACTTTTTGCGAACTCGTCAAGATTGATGACAACGCAAAAAAGTTCGATACACACGCCCGTGGGAAGTGCGCTGGTAAAACAGATACGGAGATTCCTGCCCAAAAATCTGATTATGCTAATCGTAAAAATAATTATCCTGAACCGATAAAACAAGCTTCAGCAAAGGCGAGGCAGATCGGGGGGGGGGAGGCGTTGCCACACCTGCATTGGCAGCCCCCAATTCATACCAAAGATGATCCATGGCTCCCCTGGCCGGACGAAGATGTTTCATCCACTCCCATCAACAACGGGACATCAAAGAGGAAATCAGTCCCGGCGATAGCCGCCATGCCTGGCACCATAATAAAAAAGGAGCGGCCCTGAGGCCGCCCCTTTCGAGAGCAATAAAATCCAGCGGTCAAGTAATGCTAGAAGTTTACGTCTATCCTGTTACCGATAACGATCATATCGTCATCGGCGGTAGAGAATTCATCGACCTGGGCGTAAGCGACGCCGAAGTGATAGCTGGCGTTCTGGGCCAAGGCGTACCTGGCGGTCAGATCGACCTCCATCATGGTTGCGTCTTGAGCGCCTACGTTAGCAAGATTAGTACCCACTAAACCAGTAGTAGCATTTGCCTCTTCGCTGGCCATCAGATAACCGACCATGGCACCCAGGGACAGCTTGTCGTTGACCCTGAAGTCCGCTCCGACGGTAAGCAGATAGGTGGAATCATCGGTGGAAACGGTAGTTTCACCGAAATCGATAACCGCAGTCTCATTGCAGGTCCCGATCAGCAGGGTGGGGGCGAAATCGTTATCGCAGTCCCGGCCGCCGGTGGAGCCCATGTTGCCGTCGTAGTAAGCAACCAGACCCTTGATGGTCAGGGCGTCCATACCAATGGCCGCGCCGAGGAAACCACCGTAGTAGTCGTCACCGGCAGGATTGTCAGCGGCATCGCCGCCGATGTAGACCAGCTCACCCATGATGGTGGCGGCGCCGGCCTTAGTCAGGAAAAAGGGGTCGAGCAGATAACCGTCTTCGGAATCCGTGGAGGTGGGGTCGCTATAGATGTAATTGGCAAGGACACCCCATTTGGTGCCGCCAGCCTGGCCGATAACAAAGGCGGCATAGGTATCGCTGTCGCCATCGCCCCAGGCATCATTGCCTTCAACACTTTTCTGCAGGTAACCACCGTAGGTCAGGCCGCCGCTCTTGTAAACCGCTTTGAGGCGATCGACATTGGCGCCCCAGCCCAGGAACTTATTGCCCCAGCTGGCTTCCTGACGACCAATAATATAGGTGCCGCCGAACATGTTGATCGTCATATTATAACGGTCGGCAGTAACGGCATTATCCCCGGCAGCAGCAGGCCTACCAGTGAGACTGCTATAGGTTAAGGCGTTATTAATCGGAAAGTTGTTACCGAAGATCTGGTCGGCCAGGATCAAGCGGGTGTTTATCTTGACATCGTCATTAATCTTAAGGGTGGCATTGAGACGATAACGCTGATCCATGGCCTGAATTTTATCAGCGGCAGCATCACTCGCATCAGTGGTATTGTTTTTGTAAACCCCACGCCAGCGGGCGTCCCCCCCGATGCTCAGCATATCCTCGGCAATGGCGGAAGACGCCATGCCGGCTACCAGGCCGAGCGCAACTGCAAAACTTAACGCTTTCTTCATCCTTAAATCTCCTTTAGTTAGATTTAGCAGGTTAACCGATCAGTCGCAGTCGCAACGATCGCCCGGAACGACCGGGTTAAACCGACTTACACACAAATTCATTATCGTTTTTTCTACTCTTGACTCTCTGGGTTGTCAAGCATTTTGCACCCATTTCCCTTAGGTCCGCCGCCAAAAAAAGCAAAATCTTTTTGATTACGCCAACTTCCGTCTTCCGAAAACTCATTACCACATTGTGGTATTCGGCGAGATTTTCTTTCCCGTCCGCCAAGCCACCTTAAAACCTTCGCTATCAGATGCAAATCTCAAGCCAAACATGCCACGGTGCGATAAAGATGAAACTTCGGGCAGATGAAATGACAGCTTGCAATATAACGGTGTATCCAAACGACAACATCAGGGCAAACTGTGTTATAAAAAACACAGATTCAAGATTCAAGGTTAAAGGACGAGGTTCAAGGTTCAAGGTTCAAGATTCAAGTGGCTAGGACGCCGGGGAAGGGAAAAGTTGAGAGTTGAAGATGACCTTGGACCTTGAATCTTGGACCTTGAGCCTCGTCTTTACAACCCGGCCAGGCCGTATGAGGCCACGTAACTTTGCAGGCCGGCAAACAAACCACCAGATTTTTCCGTGACCAGACCGAGATGCAGACGAGCGTCTTCAACCTGGAAACTCGCCACGTAACCGCCGATCTCGCCGCTCGACCAGAGCTCCGTAAATGTTACGCCGTTCCAGGAAAGCACCTTGACCGAGCCGCCGACAAAACTGCCGATGGTCTTGAGCAGCGCCGCCATCCCGGAAGGGTTTTCCATGGCCACCAGCTCCTGGCGGCCGTTGCCGGTAAGGTCTTCGACAACAAGTCGGGTCGGCACCTGTATATTTTCATTATTGCCGCTTCCGGAATAGGGTTCACCGAGAAACCGTCTGGTATAACCGTAATCATTGCTGCCCCGCCAGAGGACCTCGCCTTCACCGTTGTACATCAAAAGCTTGCCGTCCTGGGTCTGTACGGCGATCTCCATTCGACCGTCGCCGGTGAAATCACCCGGAACGAACTCGTACAGATTGACCGAGTCGGGAATGGCGAACCTGTCATCGAGATCCAGGGAGCCGGTCGCGGAATCGGCTTTATAGATGCCCGGTCTGACCGGGCCCTCGAAACCGGCCTGCTGACCGTATAAACCCCAGCCCCGGCCCGGCACGTAAAGGGGCCGCAGATAGTCGGGCTGCCGGTCGAACAGTTTGGTGAATTGCCGGCCGTCCCACTCAGCGGCGTATGAATAGGGGGTGTTGCCGGACACCGCACTGACATAGACCTCGGCCCGGCCATTGTTGTTCAGGTCAGCGAGATTAAGGGCGACTATCCTGACGTGACGGGGGGCTTCCGGGATCTCGGCAACTTTACGCAGCTGACCGTTGTCGCGGCGAAATGCCGTGATTTTCTGTTTTTCGGCAACCACGATCTGCTTGCCGCCCTCGCCGAAGAGATCGCCGGCATCGATCACCTGAATCTCCAGATCGAGAAATTGACTGCGGGTCGCGGACAGGGCAGGATCGGGGGATGAGGCTTGCCCGCTTTCAGGCTCGGGAATCGGCGTGGTCGGCACTGAAGGGGCAGCGGCCGGGACTTCCGCAAGAGCTTCGGCGGGGGGCGGAACGACGACGGGCTTTTTAAAGATCCGATCGGGATGCAAGGATTGATCTTCCGGGGCCGGAGCGGGCGACTCGGAAGATGCAGGGGGCAATTCGGCCGGGGCCTCTTCTTCCCGGGAAGGGCGATGATCCTCACCCGATATCACCGAACTCACTTCCGTGGCCATCAGATCCACCGCGCCGATCAGCCGTGCCTGATTTTCGGCGGCGGCAAAAAAACTCTCGGAAATATCTTTTTCAACCATATATAAACGGGCATCGATACTGACACTCGGCCCCAGAACCGTGATACTGCCGGTCAAGACCAGATCGGCCGCCAGCTTCCCGGCAAGCGCCTCAGGGTCCCGCTCGTCCCGGTCGCCAACAAGATCCGCCGCTTCAACTCCGCCGACGACAACAACCCCGGCCCTCGCCGCAATCCGGCTGGCAAGCATGGTCCGGACCCCTTCCTTCAGATAGTCCGAATCGTCGGGCGCGTTCAGGCTAAAGGGCAGAATGACCAATCGGGGTTTGCTTTCTTCCTGGGCATGGGCAAGAGATCCGACAAGCAGGGTTGCCAGCATAATCAAACAACAGCGCTTGAAAATTCTCGATATCTTCATGGCTATACTCTCTTTTTATTGATGAATTCGCAAAAAAACAACCAGGCGCTGTTTATCCACTAGGGTATAAGTTTCGTAAGAGCAGGCCAGCTGCCCAACTCAGCTTTAACTTGCCCTCCCCCCATTCGGCAAGCATTATTTGGCATGGTTGATTTATCTACCACAATGTGATAGATAAACGGGATTAATGGGCCGGCGAGGATGTCGAGATTGTCATTTTCCTGAATCCGTGAGCTTTCGGGACGGTGCGGATGCAAAACGTCATCGTGTTTTAAAAACCTCATTTGCGGCTTAAGGAGCAGTCCCGCCGACCTCACCACCCTTAGCCGCTAAATTCATAACGACCCCGTTTCCCGGCCGCAACCATTCGCAGCCGAAGCCGCCCCTGAGCGATATCGGCGGAGCTTTTTAGAGGGACGGCCGGATTCGGCTTGAAATCAGGATGGGAAAAATCCCGATAACCAGTTATAAATGAGTTCGCAAAAACTCACGGGATGGCAAAGCAAAAAGTTTTATGCACAAGGCATGGTTGTATTTTTGTGACTGAGGCCATACATGTGTATGCCGAATGAGCAAAATAGGCCGCTACGCAGGAAGTTTTTGCAACACCATCATATTTCTTCGACTCCGGTTAATCTGGAGTCCGGAGTTGACCGAAAAGACATGAATAACGAGGAAGCCATGCAAAATCGCAAGATTGAGTTACAAGAATGTCTCAAGACTTACACCTACGACCAGGACAAGGCCATGAGCCCGGTGGAGACGGTGGAACGTTTCCAGAAGAAGCTCAAAACAGTCAACCTGGACATTCTCAAGGAGATCCGCCGGATCGACAACGGCCGGCTTGACATCCCGGTATATTTCAGCGTCTGCGGCAAGGATGCCTTAAACACCATCGGCAACAAGAAACAGATGGGCAAAGGCAGCACCCCGGAACAGTCCCGGGCCAGCGCCTGCATGGAACTCGGCGAAAGGTTCAGCTTTTTCAGCTTCAAGAGCAACCCGGCAAATTTCATCAACGGTACCTACGAAGAACTGAAAGCGGAAGGCAAGCCGGTCCTGCCTCTGGAAAGATTATTGCAGTCGGTCCATGACGAGAATACCCAGCCGGAGCTTTTGGCCAGAATGCTGGAAGGCATCACCATGCAGTGGGTCTGGGCCACCAACCTTTCCGCGGGTGGCAAGGAAGTGCTGGTACCTTTTTCCTGGTTTTACGCGATCAACGAATTCAACGGACCTTCGGCCGGCAACACCTACGAAGAAGCGGTCAACCAGGGGGTCTGCGAAATCGTCGAGCGCCATGTCTGCTCCCTGATCTGCCGCAACCAGATCAAGACTCCCCTGATCGACCCGGACAGCGTCAAGGACCCTGTGGCCCGGGAACTGCTCGACAAATTCGCCAGAAACGGCATCGAGGTCTACCTGAACGATTTCAGCCTCGATACCGGCATTCCGACCATCGGCGCCCTGGCCATCGATCCCGCGACTTTTCCGGAATCGAGCGAGATCGTCTACACGGCCGGCACCACCCCCAACCCGGAAAAATCCCTGATCCGGGCCCTGACCGAGGTGGCCCAGCTGGCCGGCGATTTCAACAGCCAGGCCAACTATGTCGCCTCAGGACTGCCGAAACCCTTGAGCATGGATGAGGTGAAATACATCACCAATCCCGGCAAAACCGTTTCCATCGACGAGCTGCCCGACCTGACCGACAACGACATCCGGGTTGAGGACGAACGCTGTATCGCGGCCCTGAAAAAACTCGACATGGAGGTGCTGATCGTCAACACCATGCATGACGATCTGCAGATCCCTACCCTATACACCATCGTGCCCGGCGCCCACTTCCGGGAGCGCTCGATGGTCAGCAACGCCGGACTGTTCGCCGCCAAGCTGGTCAACGAACTGATCGACGACCCCGAGGAAAAGGCACGCCACTTCAGCCGCCTCGAAGAACTGGCCCCGGCCTCGTACTTCATCGAGTTCTACCTGGGCCAGAACCTTTACAACACCGGCTGGCCGGCCGAGGCCCTGCCCCACCTGCGAAGGGCTCTGGACTTGAACCCGGACGAAGAGGATATCCCCTATATCTATTCATTCCTGGGCAGCTGCCTGAAGGATCTGGAACAGTACGACGAGGCGATCGCCACCCTCAAGCAGGGCGCCGAGCACGATGACGAGCGGCCGGACCTGCATAATCTCCTGGGCTTCTGCTACTTCAAGCTGGCCGACCACGCAGCGGCGGTCGAGCACTTTTCCAGGGCGGTGCATCTGGCCCCGAATTCGGCGATCGATTACGCGAACCTCGGGGTGAATTACCGGAAACTCGGCAAAAACGATGAGGCGATGAAGTCCCTGGCCCTGGCCCTCTCCCTTGATCCCTCGATCGCCTTCGCCCAGCAGCATATGGACGAACTGGCCGCCGAAGGCTGATGGCGTCGCAAAAATCGCCAGCTCCGGCGTTGCTGCAAATTACCTCGTCATTGCGGCGTACTGAAGTACGCCTCACTCCTCGAAATTTGCGCGCCTTGGATCTGACGATTTTTGCTTTGCCATATACCAAAATATTTCGCGTTGAAAATCCGGCACGGATCTATTTGCGACTTGTATTATCATTAAAGAAGGGAAGAAGGGCGGATTAAGTATTCCACCCTTTTCGCTATCTAGGAAGTTTTTGAAATTAGATAAAATCCTCGAATACCCTTCAAACAACTAATGAGAATTCCATCGGAAAATGCCCTACAGAGTCCGGCCATCATTAATTGTCTTGTCTCTTCATTGCTTAATACTCTCCTCCGCCGGCCCTGAACAGAAGAGACAATCTGGCAAAAACCACGGTCTCCTCATATGCATAATCCTCGGTATACGTGGTGTAATAAGATCCATTATAATACGTTTCTTCATATGTATCGGATTCATTCGCCTGGAATCTGAATCCCAGCTCAGGGCATATCGAGACAACCCCCGGGAGATTGATGTTCGCCCCGAGGACTACGCCCAGGCCAAAACCAATGAAATCGATATCATCTTTCCAGGCAATAGACTTATCCCAGGTGGCGTATTCCAAGTGAACCTCCGGCCCCAGCCAGAGCCGAAAATCATCCGTCCTGACGAGACCGAAACCGAAGGCATTATCTATACTGATTGAATTCCCGTCAATATCGAAATCAGCAGTTTCAGGCTCCACCGACATGTCATTGAAGCCTACATGGAGCCTGTAGTTGAATACGCTTCTTTTCGAGACATTGCTGTCCATGACAAAACCGAACCCAGTCTTGGTAACATCTACATCTTCGTTAAACTGGTCGAAAGTGCCCGTTCCCGATGTGGTTTCCAAATAACCCCCAAAACCAACTGCCAGAGCGCTGTCAGCGCTTAAAACAACAACCCCTGAAGCAATAAACAGGGCGAACGCCATTATCGAAAAAAAATTCCTCATCCTTTCCTCCTCTTGGATATTCCAGGTATTTGCCGAACCGGCAATACCTAACAAATAAAAAAACACGGGAACAAAAACATATAAACCCAGGCTCTGTCAATAACAAAAAACTGGATCTACGGTTCGTAATAGCCGGCTACCTCTTGACTGTAATCGCCATGCGGTTCGCTCCGAACATAAAGCGGCGGCATTCTTGCCAGCTTGTCGACATCACCCTTGATCGCCTCCACCAGCACCAGGCGGCAGACGGCCCCGGGATATCCGTATACCTCCCGGAGGCGAGAGATCGACAGACCGCCGGCCCTCAATTTATTCCGTAATTCAGTAGCCCGATCGGCCGGATAGATTAAATCAGCCATTCCCCCGTCGACCAGAGCCCAATTCATTGCCTTGACGAGATCCTTGAGGCCGCCCCTTAACTCATGGCGGGCAATAGCCTGTTCCGGTTGGGGATTTATCCGGGCCGTGCCGAGTTTTCGATAGGGGGGGTTGCAGACCACTCGATCGAATGAGGCCGCTTCGCAGTAGTTTTCGAAATGCCGCAGATCACCTTCCACGATGTTAATCCGCTCGCTCAGCTGATTGGCCGCGACATTTCGACGGGCCAGTTCAGCCAGCCGGGGCTGGACTTCAAGACCGGTAACGGCGATCCCTGGCCGGCGATAGGCGAGAATCATGCCGATAATCCCGCAGCCGGTACCGAGATCTAGAATTTTTTCAAAGGGAGATGTTTCAAAGAAATGGGCAAGCAGCACCGAATCCTGGGAAAAGCGGTAGCCGCCGGGATGCTGCCGGCAGATCAGACGGCCGCCGAAAAGGGCTGCCTCGTCGGTGGTGCCGGGAAAACGGTCAGAGATCAACCTTTTCGCCTTCGACCATCGGGTTTATCACCAGTCCGGTCAGGATTTTCGGATAGAAGTAGGTCGATTTATGGGGCATGACCAGCTCGGCGTCGGAGACCTTCTTGACCTGGTCGACCTCGGTATTGTTCATCAAAAAGATGACACTGGTTCTGCCGGGCTCACCGCTCTCCTTGACTGCCCGATCGAGGGCATCGTCGGGATCGCTGAAATAATCAACCAGATTTTCATCTTCGCACCTGTCGTGATCGAGCCCCAGATATTTGCCGATAATCAGCTCGGAGAGCACGACCACGTCCAGTTCCCGTAGCGGAGCGGGCATCTCGCCGAAACCGGCTTCACGCATGATTCCCGCCTTGCCGATCAGCAAAAAGCAGCGGTCTTCCCCGGGATGATACAAGCCGAAGACGTTGCCGAGATCCCTTTTCTCTTCCATCCGGGCCAGAGCTTCCGAGAGCAGAACCTCCCGGGTACCGCCTTCGATCTCCTCGATTTCAAATCCTGGGGCCAGCCCGGCAAGCAGCTCGTCGGCGGAGGTCTCGGCCAGGCGGACCAAACGGTGGGTCGGCAGGACGGAAAGACCGGGATCCTCCATGGCGCAGAGGTACATCATAATAAAATTGAAAGGGCTGTCCTCGGCCAATTCGCCCCGGCGCTCGACCATCAGTTCCCGCATCTGCAGCGCGGTGTTGTAGCGATGGTGGCCGTCGGCGATATAGAGGCATTTGTCAACAAACAGTTCCTGCGCTTCAGCAATCGCCGCGCGCTCGCTCACCCGCCAGAGCGTGTGCCGGCAGCCGTCCTGATCCTCGCAGGAACAAAGGGGCTCCGGTTCGCGGCACTTCTCCAGAACCCGGATAACCTGGTTATCCCGGTCCGGGTAAACTGAAAAGACCTGACTAAACTGGGTGCGGCAGGTATCGAGCAAGCGGAGACGATCGCTGACCACGTTCCGGAAAAACTGCTCGTGGGGCTTGACAATTCCCTCCGAAAATTCAGCCAGCCCGGTCAGACAGATCAATCCTTTGCGGGTCAAGCGGCCGCCGGAAGGGTGGTTATAATCGATAAAGTAGAGATAAATAACCGGCTGCTCTTCCCTGATAAGAATCCCCTGACCTTGCCATTCTTCGAGAACTTTGCGAGAATTTGTATAGCGCTCGTCCGTCATTCCGCCGGGCTCGATGTTCTTGCTCAGATCAAGCTTGATCATGCTGTAGGGATTTTTTTGCAGCAACTCCTGCTGGACCTGCAGGTTGATGACGTCGTAAGGCGGGGTTACCACCTCTTCAAGACGGGATATTTTAGCGGTGTTATAGCGCAGACCGCTGAAAGGGGCGACAATAGCCACTGACATGCTCCAAGAGTTGATTTTTCAAATGACAAAATGTAAATGTCCAGGGGGGGGGGTAATCATTACGGGGCGCAAGGGTTGAATGAGCCCGGAATGACGGGTTGTCATCGGGTCACCTCTTCCCTGACTCACCGCTTACCACGGCTTATTCCCCTGCCGCGAACTGGACCACCTACTAAGATTCTAATGTAAAAGTGTGGTGTTTTCTGTTACAAAACAAGACACTTTGTAGTCAAAAACCAGCGGACTTTCAAGCTTTATCTAATTCAAAGGTAACCGTTCACCGGGGCGGTCGCCAAAGTACCAAAAACCGCCGGACTGTAACCGTTCAGCAGTGGTGCAGATTTGGACAAGCGGACCGGCGCCGCGTACTTCGTGTACGTAGACCGGGCCGATCGTCCGAAGGTATGGTGCTGCTGAACGGTTACAATTTAAGAAATCACGGTTCCGTGGACCATGGGTAACCGTAAATTACCCCACCCCGAAAGGAGAAAAAAATGTTCGATATTTTTGTAAGATCCCATTTTTCGGCCGGCCATCATCTTCGCGACTACCCCGGCAACTGCGAAAGGCCCCACGGCCACAACTGGAAGGTCGAGGTAACCATCCGGGCCGAACAACTCGACGCGCTGGGCATGGCCCTCGATTTCAGGGTTGCCAAGGAGGCGGTCAGGGAGGTGGTCGACAGCCTCGACCACATGGACCTGAACGAACATCCCGCTTTCCGGGACAACAATCCGTCGTCGGAGAATATCGCCCGCTATATTTTCGAAAACCTCAAGAAAATCCTGACCACAGATAATTACGCGCCTTACAGCGTCGAAGTTCGGGAAACCGACAACTGCGGAGTAATCTATCGTGAAGACCCCGCCGCGCCTTGAGGTTTCGGAGCTGTTCTTCAGCATCCAGGGCGAATCGAGCTATGCCGGGCAGCCCTGCGTCTTTATCCGGTTGTCGGGCTGCAACCTGCGTTGCCGCTACTGCGACGCCGGCTACACTTACGAAGAACCGGGAACCCCAAGGGATATCGGCGAGATCCTCTCCTTTGCCGGGCAATATCCCGGCTTCCCGGTGGAGATTACCGGCGGCGAACCGCTGCTCCAGAAAAACGTCTATCCGCTGATGGAGGAGTTGCTGAAGGCCGGCCGCAAAGTTCTTCTGGAGACCAACGGCAGCATCAATCTGGCCAGGGTTCCGGCCGGGGTGGCAAGGATCATGGACGTCAAATGCCCGGGCAGCAACATGCACGAACACCTTAAGAAGGAAAACCTCGGGCTGCTCGGCCCCGGCGACGAACTCAAGTTCGTCCTCTGTTCCCGGACCGACTACGACTGGGCGGCGGCCTTGATCAGGAAAACCGCTTTAAACAAGTCAGTGACCATCCACTTCTCGCCGGTGCAGGGCGAACTCGACCCGGCTCGCCTGGCCGAATGGCTCCTCGAAGACCGGCTGCCGGTCCGGCTGCAGCTGCAGCTCCACAAGATCATCTGGCCGGGAATAGACCGGGGGAAATAAGAGATCAGGTTCAAGGTTCAAGGTTCAAGGGCCAAGGTTCAAGAGACAAGGTTCAAGGATACAGTAGGCAGGAGGCAGGAGGCCGAGGGACAGGGTGTCAGTTGCGATTGCTTCGCTCCGCCCGCAATGACTTAAAGTTTCTGCGAATTCAGCACTTATCTTTATCCTATCCTCTCACTCCTCACCACTTACCACTTACCACTTGTCCCTTTTCCCTTGAACCTTGAACCTTGGCCCTTGAACCTTGAACCTGTTATTCATCATAGCCGAAAACCCGACGCCGGAAAAAGTCGACCATTCTCCGGCGCCGCTCGGAGCCTTTTGCCTGTTCGGGGATCATATCGGAAACTTCCATCTGCAGAATAGACATCTTGTACTCGATATGGGCCGCAAAACGGTTATCGAGATACCAGGCGAAGATCAGTCCGAAAAGGAGGCCCGGCGGGGTAAAACCTTCCGTGCCGTTTAGCAGCCGGGTATAGACCTGGGGGTTTTGGGCCGAGCGGCACATCCGAGCCAGCCCCAGATACTCATCCAGATCACGGTCCCCGAAAAAACTGTGCCGCTCCGCCTGGGGAAGAACGGTGAGCTGGTATATCCGGCCCAGCACCCCCGCTCCGTTTTCGACGGGCAGCATCTCTTTTTTGGCCGCGTAATCGCCGAGCAGGGACTCACCAAGGGCCACCAGAAAAGCCAGCTCAAAACGGTTCGAATCGTCAAAGACATCCTGCCGGATCTTGATCAGCCGGTCACCGGGATCGTAGAAGGAATAGATCCGGTCCCAATCCTGGGAACGGCTCCAGTCCCGGCGGTCAACCAGCACCAGGCCGGCAAAATTGCCCAGATGGGCGAGGGTGATGTCCCGATGCCGCCAGATAATATCCAGCAACCGCTCCCGCAACCGGGAATCGACAGCCATCCCGGCCAGCAGATCGCTGACCGCGGTCAGGCGCAGGGCCGAAGTGTCGAGTGCAGAGCCGACAATCAGGGAATTCGGAGTCTTTTCCAGGGGCAGAGACCCGGTGGGGGAATTATCCAGCTGGTCATGAACTGCCCATACCGCCCGGACGGCCCTGGCCATGGCGCCGGGATCGTGCTGGACCACGGCCCGCTCCTTCAGGGCGGTATCCGAGTAGATCGGGCATTCCACCGGCATGAAACCCAGGCCCGAAACCTTCTCCCGATCAAAATAAATCGGCACCTTACCCTCCAGGGCGTAACTCTGGAGAATATTGCCGGGAATTTCGTGGAGGCCGAGGACCATTACCTGATGAAACAGCTCGGCAACCCCGCCGGGAATATTGCGGTTATAGGCGAGGAGCAGATCGGAAACGTAGAAGCGCCGTTTCGAAGGGCACGAAACCAGATCGGTCTCCCCCTTCTGGACCCAGAGGTTCGAGACCAGCAGCTTAAGAGCCCGGTCGTTGGCCCGCACCGCCTCGGAGATAACCGGCAGTTGCAGGATCGGAATGATACTGGTGTAAAGGCTGCCCGGCGCGAAAACGATGATATCGGCGGCGGCGATATTGTCGATTACTTCCGGGGGCACATCCGGTTCGCCGTGGGAATGGACGAAGATCCGCTCCACCGGGCAACCGCGCCGGGCATGGCCCGCCTTATATTCGCCGCTGACCAGCACCCCGTTGGTGTAGAGCAGTTTAAGATGGGCCGGGGTCAGGGAACAAGGCAGCACCGCGTCGCGGTCGGCCCCCAGCAGCTCGGCCAGATAATGAAAGGCCGCGATCAGCGCCGGATGATCCCGGCTGAAATCATCGAGCTCCGAATGGCGCCGGATCGCCGCGACCACCAGCAGATTGCCAAGACAGTGGGGCCGCTGCAAAAGCCGACGCAGCCGCCGATCTTCGAACAACGCCGCCAATAGATCGTTGAGCGCAGCGGCCAGCGGGCCGGGAAGCGCGGCCGGATCTACCTCCGCCCCTGCAAGCAGACTAGCGGGATCGACCGGGGGGGTATTAAAGCGGTAGTTGAAAAGCCGATGCAGCACGGCCGCGGTTTCGCGGCATCCCTGTTCCGCCAAGCCGTAACGCGCCTGCAACCCTCCGCGACTCATTGAGGAAAGCAGGACATGGCGCAGATCGCCGATGGCAATCAGATCGAGATCCTTGAGCAGTTCGCCGGTCGAGCCGCCATCGTCGGTGATGCAGACTACCGCCCTGGTTTTCGGGAAGATCTCCTTCAAACCCTGAAAGGGGGCGGCTGGCCACAAAGGATGGCGGCTGTCGCCGCCAACCAGGTTGGACAAACCGGTGCCGCCGCCGAAGACCACGACATTCAGGCCGCCGGTGGCGAGATTCTCCAACTGCCTGGCAAGGCCGGCCAAGTCCGGGGGGATTGCCGCCGGTCCGGACAGGGCGAGACCGACCACCTTCTCGGCAAGTTCCGCACTGGATAAACCGGCCAGCCCCGCAAAATCAAGACCGCTGTTCTTTTTGTCACCCATTGGCTGCATAATCGTAACCGTTCACCGGGCGGTCGCCAAAGTACCACAACCGCCGGACTGTAACCATTCAGGAGTGGTGCAGATTTGGACAAGCGGACCGGCGCCGCATCCCTCAAGCACATAAGCCGGGCCGATCGTCCGAAGATGTGGTGCTGCTGAACGGTTACGCATCATCTCGCCGAAATCGAACTTATAAGCCGGTGGCGGCCATCTGGCCCCTGACCGCTTCCTCGGAAATTCGCATCGCCTCCCGCTCCTCGCCGGTAAGGGTGAACTCGACGATCCTTTCGACACCACTTGCGCCGAGGACCACCGGCACCCCGAGAAAGCAGCCGGAGAAACCGAACTCCCCTTCCAGATAGGCCGCGCAGGGCAGAAGCCTTTTGCTGTCCTTGAGGACCGCCTCGGCCATCTCGACCGCGGCCAGGCCGGGGGTGTAAAAGGCGCTGCCGGTCTTCAGGTGGTTGACGATCTCGATGCCGCCCTGCTGGGTGCGCTTGACAATTTCGGCCAAGCGGTCCTCATGGATCAGTTCGTTCACCGGAATCCCGGAGACGTTGGCCAGCCGGACCAGGGGGATCATGTTATCGCCATGAATCCCCATAACCATGGCATTGACATCCCGGGGGGCGATCCCGAGCTCCATGGCCAGAAAGGTCCGGTAGCGGGCCGAATCGAGGACTCCGGCCATGCCGATCACCCGCTGCCGGGGAAAGCCGGAGACCTTGAAAGCCGTGTAGACCATGGCGTCGATCGGATTGGTCACCACGATCATCACGCAATCGGGCGAATGCTTGGCACCCTGTTCAGCGCAGGACTTGACGATGGCCACATTCTTGGCCAAAAGGTCGTCCCGGGACATCCCCGGTTTCCGGGCCAGACCGGCGGTAATGATCACCACGTCGGAGCCGGCCGAATCCTTATAGTCGTTCGAACCGGTGACCAGATTGGAAAATTCGTCAACCGGCCCGGCCTGCAGGAGATCAAGGGCCTTGCCCTGGGGAATCCCTTCGACCACGTCGAGCAGGACCACATCGCCCAGCCCGCGGCTGGCCGCCCAGTGGGCGGCGGTGGCGCCGACATTGCCGGCCCCGATTATCGTTATCTTTTTCCGCATTAATTCAACCTCTTAAGCTATTATTAATTTAACAATTGATTGTTTAACTTTCTGACTTCTATTTCCCGCCGAACTTCCCGAGCAACGTTCTTTCAAGTGAAGAATCGAGAATCGGCTCCTGGCTTCTGGCTCCCGGTTTCTGACTTCTGGCTCCTGACTTCTGACTTCTGGCTCCTGACTTCTGGCTCCTGGCTTCTCTCTTCTTCTCATCGATACATCGCCTCAACCCTCTCCAGATCCTGGGGCGTATCGACTTCGATCGAATCGTGTTCGGTGAGAATCACCTTGATCCGGTAACCGTATTCCAGGGCCCGCAACTGTTCGAGTTTTTCGAAGCGCTCCCACTCCCCTTCCGGCAGGCCGACAAAGGTGAGCAGGAACCCTTTGCGATAGGCATAGAAACCAAGATGCTTGTAATAGGTGGGGACATGGGGCTCGTCCGGGTTGCGCTGGAAGGGAATCGAGGCCCGGGAAAAGTAAAGGGCCATGCCGTTGATATCGAAGACCGTCTTGACATGATTTGGGTCGTTGATCTCTTCGGGCCGGATGATCTTGTAGATCAGGGTGGACATCGGCAGGGCCGGATCGTCGAGCAGCGGCCGGGCCACCTGTTCGACCACGGCCTGGTCGAAGAGGGGCTGATCGCCCTGGATATTGACCACCACGTCCTGCTCGTTGATCTCGAGCAGGGTGGCGGCCTCGGCTAGCCGGTCGGTCCCGGAGACGTGCTCGGGGCTGGTCATCACCACCTCGCCGCCGAAACCGCGGACGCAGTCGGCGATCCGTTCATCATCGGTGGCCACCGCCACCCGGGAGATCAGCTCAACCGCGGTGGCCCGCTCGTAAACGTGCCTGATCATCGGTTTACCGGCGATTTCGGCCAGCGGCTTGCCCTCGAAACGGTTCGAATGATAGCGGGCCGGAATTATCGCCACCACCTTGGGGGCTTTTTTATGGGTCGGATCCATGCTAATATCCCTTCGGAATAATTTATCTCGGACAACGGCCATGCCGTTTTACTCCACAATCCATTGTGCTGTCCAGAATAACATTGCCGACGAATCATAACCAGCAGATTTAAAAGGAAATAGTGCCAAAAACCATTACCATGATAGCCGTTGCGGCGGAAACCCCGGAACTGGCGGATAAAGCGGCGGAGCTAGCGGCAAGACTTGAAATTCCATTAGATGAAACCGGATCGGCCGATTACCCCCTGTTGCTGGAAGTCACCGTGGAGGGACTGCAACTGCGCCGGACCGGCCCAGGAGCGCCGGGACCGATCCGGATCGATTTCACCTCCGGCCGGGCCGAATACCGGCGGCGCCACAGCAAGGGCCGCAAGGAAACCCTGGTCCGGGCCATGGGCATTAAGGGGAAACTCAGGCCGACCGTGCTGGACGGGACCGCCGGTCTCGGCCGCGACGCCTTTGTCCTGGCCTGCCGGGGCTGCAAAGTGGAGATGCTGGAGCGCAATCCGGTAATCGCCGCTCTCCTGGAAGACGGGCTGAGGCGGGCCGGGGCCGACCCCGAGATCGGGCCGCTGGTCAGGGAAAGAATGTCCTTAAGCAAGGGCGACATCTTGCTGGAAGCGACCAGGATGGAGGAGGAGCGCCGTCCGGAAGTGGTCTATCTCGACCCGATGTACCCCCACCGGAACAAGAGCGCCCTGGTCAAAAAAGAGATGCGGATCTTACGGACCCTGGTCGGTGACGATGAGGACAGCGACCGGCTTTTATCCGCCGCCCTGACCGTGGCAACCAAACGGGTCGTGGTCAAACGCCCCGCCGCCGCAACGCCCCTGCCTGGCGCGAAACCGGATCTGGACTTCAAGACCAAAAGCCACCGCTTCGACGTTTACTTTATCCGGGAGCAATCCCGCTCAGGGCAAAAATAAAGGGGCGCCGTAAGACGCCCCCTTTAACACTTCTATAATCCGCTTCTTCTTGTCTAAACCGCCGAAGCCGCCTTCTCAAGAGCCGCGCAGATCTCCTGGAGCCGCTCCTCGCTCATCTTGATCGGCACCTGAAAGACCAGGCAGCGGCCCATGATCTCCGCCGATTGCGGGAGGGCGTCCTTGTCGTACACCACCCTCCGCTTGCCGTGGCTCACGAAGGGCCAGCCGGATTCGGCCAGGGTCTTGCCGCCCAGGAGATGCTCCCATTTGGGATAGTAATGCCAGGTGTTGTCGGCAAAGTAGATCGCCCCGCAGCCTTCCGCTTTCAAGACCGCATTAACCGCCTGGGCCTTGGTTGCATCGGGCATCAGGAAGGCGAAGAAGGTGGCATTGTCGCCCTCTTCGTCGAGCTGGGTCCGGAAGGTCGCCCCCGGGATCCCGGCCGCCGCCTCTTTCAATCTGGTTTTATGCAGTTTCTGAGTCTCGATCATCAGGTCGAGCTTGGCCAGCTGGGCGAGACCGATAGCGCCCTGCAGCTCCATCATCCGGTAATTGAAGCCGATGAAGCTTCTGCCCTCGCCCCCCCGACCGCCGGGATTCTGGGCATGATCGTGGCCGTGGTCGTGGTACTCGCTCATCTTGCGCCAGAGCTCCTCATCGTCGGTGATCACCATGCCCCCTTCGCCGGTGGTCATGGTCTTGACCGCGTCGAAGGAGAAGGTGCCGAGCCTGCCGAACGAACCCAGCCCCTTGCCGTTCAGCTTGGCGCCGGCGGCCTGGGCGGTATCCTCGATGACCGGAATCCCGTGCCGGTCGGCAATGGCGACGATCTCCTCGATCCTGGCGGCAGATCCCATCATATGGACCGGGATAATCGCCCTGGTCTTGTCGGTGATCTTCTTTTCCAGATCGGCCGGGTCCATGTTCAGGGTCTCGTCGATCTCGGTAAAAACCGGCACCGCGCCGATATCGAGGATCGCCTCCCAAGTGGCGACAAAGGTGAAACCCTGGGTGATTACCTCGTCGCCCGGCCCGACCCCGAGGACCGCCAGGGCGACCTTCAGGGCGACGGTGCCGGAGGTAACCGCCTGACCGTATTTGGCCCCGCTGTAGGCGGCAAATTTTTCCTCGAAGGTTCTAACCTTATAGATGCCCTTGCGCTGCTCGGGGAATTCGTAGCGGAAAAGCACCCCGGTATCGAGAACCTCCATGATCTCCCTTTTTTCTTCCTCACCAAACACTTCAAATCCGGGCATTTCAGCCTCCTTTTATTTTCGACAGCCACTATTGATGGCGTCGCAAAAAGTCACAAATTCAGTCATTGCGAGCGCAGCGAAGCAATCCAGAACCTTCTCACCAGTTGGAAATACTGGATTACTTCGTCGCTTCGCTCCTCGCAATGACATGGCTTATCACTTTTTGCGAGTTATCACTATTGATGACCTTACAAAGAGTGCGGGATGGCTAAGCAAAAACTTCGATATCCAAGGAGTGAGGCATTTTTGTGACTGCGGCCATACATACGGTATGCCGAAGGAGCAAAAATGCGCCCCGAAGGAAGTGCCCTTGGGGCGCCACGACGCAGTAGATCGGAGTTTTTACGACGCCATCATCACTATTCCCAGCCGATCAAGGCATTGTGGTAAACCTGGATCACCTCGTCCCTGATCGGGATTCGCGGATTATTTTCAACCGGCACCGTGACCTTCAAGGCGATATCAGCCATCTCCGGAACCTTCTCGACCGGGATATCGAGCGCGGCCAGGCTTGAGGGAATCCCCACATCGCTGTTCAGATTGAAAATCGCCTCCACCGCCAGGGCCGCCGCTTCCCGAATCGGCATATCGGAGGCATCGTAGCCCATGACCTCGGCCACCGCCGCGTATTTGCCGGGATTGCCGATCAGGTTGTACTCGATCACATAGGGCAAGAGGACCGCGTTGGCGAGCCCATGCGGGATCCCGAACATGCCGCCCAAAGGATAGGCCATGGCGTGGACCAGACCGACCCCGGCCGTGGCCAGGGCCTTGCCGGCCAGCAGACTGCCCATCAGCATCTCGGAACGGGCGGCGAGATCGTTGCCGTTGGCATAGGCCCGGGGCAGGTTGCGGCTGATCATCTCGATCGCCTCCAGGGCGTACATGTCGGAGATCGGGTGGGCCTTGGTCGAGACATAACTCTCGATGGCATGGGTAAAGGCGTCGATGCCGGTGGAGGCGGTTATCCGGGGCGGCATCGAAACGGTCAGTTCCGGGTCGAGCAGGGCCGCGTTCGGATAGAGGGGCGCGCCGTTCATGCCGCCCTTGGATTTGGTCTTCTCGTTAATGAAAACCGCGGTGAAGGTGACCTCGGCGCCGGTACCGGCCGTGGTCGGCACCATGATCTTCGGCACCCCCGGTTTAGCGATCTTGCCGACCCCCAGATAATCCTCGGCCTTGCCGCCGTTGGTCAAGAGGATACTCACCGCCTTGGCGACATCCATGGCCGAACCGCCGCCGACCCCGATCACGCAGTCGCAGCCGCTCTTCTTGGCGAGCTTGCAGCCGGCATCGGCCAGCTTCAGCCCCGGCTCCGGATCGACCTTGTCGTACACCTCGAAGTCCATTTTGGCCTTCTTCAAAGGAGCGGTGATCCGCGCCAGGAGCCCCGCCTTCTTGATGCCGGGGTCCACGACCAGGAAGGGTTTGGTGCCGCCCTCCTCCCTGACCAGATCGGCCAGGCCGGCAATGGCTCCGATTCCGAAAGTTATCCGGGTAGGTTGATTGATGGTAAATGTTTTATGACTCATAACGAATTTCCTTATTTATTTATGGTAATAAGCTGGTTAAAGGTAAAGGATCACGAAAAAATACCGCGTCTTGCGGTGATCGGTTGCGAATGCAATGATATTGGGAATATGGAGATTCTACTTTAGGCCGTCGCCGAAAGGCAACAAAAAAAGCCTTACCGCCATAGCAAAAATCTGAATCCGTGAGCGTTCGAGAACTGTGCAGATGCAAGGCGGCATTGATGTTGATAATACTTAATAATATATTAACGAGTTGCCAACGCGGCACCCAAGGGTTCTGTTCAATCCCTCCTTGAGGGGGGGCACTTCCTGCGGGGCGCAGATGCGCCGTTATCGGGCGCCCCGCAGGGCGGCGGTGTAAATCAAGCCTCCCCAGTAAAAAACGTTTTTTTGCACGCAACAACAACTTGATAAGCAAAATCTATTTAAGCCGTCACGAATTCAGGATAAAGGGAAAAATGGATCATACCACCAGTCGCACCCAAAAAAAACGTCAGGCCAAGGAGATCGAGAACTTGAGCAAGGAGCTCGCGGAACTGCCGCGGGCCGATCTGGCCGAACTGCCTTGCGACGACTTTCTTCGCGAGGAGATCAAGGCGGTCGCCAATCTCAAGGCAGGCTCAAGAAAAAGGCAGATTAAGTACATCGCCAAGGAACTTCGCCAGCAACCGGTTGACGAGATTCTCGAATTTCTTGCGAGCCGCCGCGGCTCGCAGCTGAAAAACAATATCGAACGTGAAGAACTGGATAGACTGAGAAACGACATTATCGCTGCCGCCATTGATGAATACAACGACCGGAAAGATCACGAAGGCTATTTCACCATGTCGCGCCAGGCCCCGATCCTGCAAAGGCTGCTGGAGATCTTCCCCGCCCTCAATCTGGAAGATTTACGCAAAGCGGCGGAAAACTTCGCGGTCACCAGAAAGCCGGGCAAATCAAAGGAGATTTACCGGCTTTTAAAGGCGGCGGCGGAAAAACGCCGGTTCTCGGGAATTGGAGGCGAGTAACGTCATGGACTATCGACAGGGCCGGACCGGCCGAATTTTCACAATCCGTTTCGACGAGGGCGATGACTTCCTGAAAGGACTACTGGAGATCGTCAGAAATGAACAGATCAGACAGGGCTGGTTTCAGGTAATCGGCGGCCTCAGACAGGCCGAATTCGTTACCGGCCCCCAGGAGCCGACCATGCCGCCGGAGCCGGTCTGGGCTTCAGTGGAAGAGAACAGCGCCAGAGAGACCCTCGGGGCCGGTTCGATTTACTGGGACGGCGACGAGCCGAAGATCCACCTCCATGCCGCCCTCGGCAGCCATGGCCAGACCACCACCGGTTGCGTCAGAAAAGGCACCAGGGTCTATTTGATTCTCGAGGTATTTCTGGTTGAAATTGAGGGAATCGAGGCGGAGCGCCCCTGGTATGAAAAAGGGGGCTTCAACCGGCTGACCTTCAGGGATTGAACCTGGCGCAACCCTACCCCCCGGCAAAAGACAACTGAAAGATTTATTCAGTAACGACGGCAAGTACCACCCATGGTAAAATCGGGGCCGGTGCAAAGAAGGCCCACTTCGAGGAGAGCAAAATGTCTTCAGATCTGCAGGCCACCCTCGCCCGGGAGTTCGGATTTGACCAATTCCGCCCGGGCCAGGAACAAACCATCCGTCAGCTTTTAAACGGTGATTCCTCCCTGGCGGTGTTCCCGACTGGATCGGGCAAGTCTTTGTGCTACCAGATGAGCGCCCTGCTTTTACCCCATCTGACCCTGGTGGTATCGCCGCTGCTGGCCCTGATGAAGGATCAGCTGGAGTTTCTGGCCTGCCATGGCATAGCGGCGGCCAGTATTGACTCCTCCCTGACGGCGGAGGAGAGCCATAGCGTGATGAGTGAGGTCCGGGCCGGAACAATCAAGATCCTGATGGTCTCGGTAGAACGCTTTAAAAACGAACGATTCAGAGTCTTTATCGACTCCATGCCCCTCTCGATGCTGGTGGTCGATGAAGCCCACTGTATATCCGAATGGGGTCACAATTTTCGCCCGGACTACCTGAAACTGCCGGTCTATCGGCAGGAGTTAAAAATCCCCCTGGTACTGCTGCTCACCGCCACGGCCACCAAAAGAGTGAAAGCGGATATGGCCCGGAAATTCGCGATTGCCGAGGGGCATATTGTCCAGACCGGATTTTATCGCGCCAATCTCGATCTGGCCGTGATCCCGGTGACAACCGCCGACAAAGACGCCGAGTTGCTTGAGCTGGTCCGCCGACAAAGCGGTCCCGGCATTGTCTACGTCACCCAGCAGAAAAGCGCCGAGCGGGTTGCGGAATTTCTCGGCAGCCATCAGATCAGCGCCCAGCCTTATCATGCCGGGTTTATTGATGAAAAACGCCGGAAGATCCAGTCCGACTTCATGGCCGGGGAGGTCCGGATTATCGTGGCGACCATTGCCTTCGGGATGGGCATCGATAAAGCGGATATTCGCTTTGTGATCCATTACGATCTGCCCAAATCCATCGAAAGCTACAGTCAGGAAATCGGCCGGGCCGGCCGGGATGACCGGGAATCGTCCTGCCTGGTCCTGGCTAATCTGGACGGCCTCAACACCGTGGAGAATTTCGTCTTCGGTGATACGCCGGAGCAGTCGGCCATCGAATATGTCTTGAATGTCATTCGCGAGGAGGGTCAAAGCGGCCAGTGGGAGATGCAGCTGACCGGTCTGGCCAATGGCGCCAATATCCGGCAGTTGCCCCTGAAAACCTTGCTGGTCCAGCTGGAATTACAGGGGGTCTTGCAACCGATCTACTCCTATTTTGCCGAATTTAAATATAAATTCACTGAAGAGCGGGAAGAAATCCTGGCCGGGTTCGAAGGTGAGCGCCGGGCCTTTCTGCAAGCGGTTTTCACCAACACCCGCTTTAAAAAAATATGGGGCAGCCTCGATTTCACGACCCTGCAGCAAGATTATCCCTGCGAGCGAAGCCGGGTGGTGACCGCCCTCGACTATCTGCACCGCAAAGGACTGATCGAACTGGAAACCAAGGGGATGACCGAGGTTTTCAGGGTCACCGCAACGGCCTTGGCCGATCCGGGCCTGGCCGGGCGGCTGCACGATTATTTTGCCGAAAAGGAGCGTAAGGAGATCGAACGGATCGCCGCGATGGTACGATTTTTTGAACTGGACCAATGTCTAAGCCGGAATCTGGCGCTCTATTTTGATGATGGGCAAGCCCCGGAGTCCTGCGGGCACTGCTCGGTCTGCCGAAAGCGGATTGCCAAGCTCGAATATTCGCACCAGCCCCACTGGCCGGACGACGCGCGGCTTCTGGATATCCTTGCCGGCCTGAACAGCCATCTGGCCGCCAATCGGGAGCAGCCGCTCTCCCCTGAAAATTTCTGCCGTTTTCTGGCCGGAATCCATGTCCCCCTGTTCAGCCGCCATAAAATCCGGCAGCTGCCGGGATTCGGAATCTGTGGCCAGCTGCGCTACGAGGAGATTCGCCGGAAAGGGCAAAGTCTGCTCGCATCGTAAAACGGGTCGGCCATGCCCTTCCCTGCCTGCCAAGGGCTTCCTGCCGTTCAATTTATGGCTATACAATCAGGATGATCAACCTCCTTGCCTACCGGCAGTCCTCCCTCCCTGTCGCTTCAGGATCCACTCAAAAAAAAGAGGCCCCCCCCGAAGGAAAGCCCCTTATCAGCTCTACTGTAACGTCGTATGAGCAGGACGATAACACAGCAGATTCGGTACCCTGCAATCGCCTACACTAGCCCTCATCAACCTTGATCTTGATCATCTTATCGCCGACATTCAAGGCCCGGCCCAGTTCGGTGAAGATCTTTTCGACCTTACCGTTAACCACGCTGTCGACCGGGGTCTGCATCTTCATCGCCTCGACCATGGCCAGGCGGTCGCCCACCTTTACATCTTGGCCCTCCTCGACGCTGATCTCACAGACATTGGCCTTGAAGGGAGCCCGCACGTCACCGGCCTTGGCCAGATCCTCGACCTCTTCCTTGCTCAGCTGCGCTTCCTGGGCAACCGAGCCCTGCACGACTTCCTGGAAGGAGTATTGCCGCTCGTGGTGATCGACATTGAGATAGACCTCCCATTTACCGTCCTCGCTCTTCTGCTTGGGACCGATCTCGATAACATGCTCCTTGCCATTATGATCCTTGAACTGCAGGGTCTCGCCCAGCTTGAAACCGCCGCGGCGCATCAAGATCGACGGCGGCAGGACATATACCTTGCCGAATTTCTCTTCGAATTTGAAAAACTCGACCGCATCGTTGGGATGCTGCAGGTAGGTGACCAGCTGCTGCTCGGTAGGCTCGTAGCCCAGCCGTTTGGCCAGGGCCGCCCGTTCCTTTTCGATATCGATATCCTCGATCTCTTCAAGCCCGCCCTGTTCCTCAAGAATCTTCTTCCAGTCCGCACCGAAAACCTTCTCGTAGATCCAGTCGGGCGGCTGGTAGAAGGGGAAAGGCCCGTACTTGCCGAGCAGAAGGTTTTTCAGATCGCCGGTGGGGTTGCCATAACGGTCGCCATCCAGGACATTGTTTACCGCAGTAGTCCAGAGGATCTGGGAACCGGGGGTCACGCTCCAGTAGTTGCCGAGTTCCTTCTGGACCTGGGGCAGCTCATCATGGAGGATCTCCGGCATTTTGTCGAGGAAGTCGCCCTTGACGGCCTGCTCGAAGCTGCTGCCCATGGCGCCGCCAGGCAGTTTATGGATCTGGACCGTGGGGGAGAAGCCCTTGAACTGGGACTCGAAGTATTCGTAATGCTCCCGTTCGCTGCGGAGAACTTCCGATGTCTCGATAATCGCCGATTCATTGATGCCGACCGGTTCGTAACCTTCTTCTCTGAGATCATGGATCACCGAGAGGATCGGTGGCGGGCCGTAATAGCCGGTGAAGGAGTGGTCGGCCGCATCAATGATCTTGGCGCCGTTCTTGACCGCCGCCGATATCCGGCCCACATCGTTGCCGTCGGTGTTGTGGCCGTGGTAGTGGATGACGATATCGGGATAGCTGTCCTTGATGGCGGCGACCAGCTGGCCGATCCGCCTGGGAGTGCCGAGGCCGCCATGATTCTTGATGCAGAGCAGGATCTCGTCGCCGGTCACCTCGAGAATCTCGCCGACCTTTTTCACATAGAAATCGTCGGTATGCTCGGGACCGGTGGAAAAACAGACGCAGGGCTCGAGGATCTTGCCGGCTTTCTGGACTTCCTCGAAGACCGCCAGCATATTGGGAATATGGTTCATGAAGTCGAAGACTCGCCAGACATCGACGTACTTGGCGAACTCACGGACCGCGAGCCGGATGACATTCTGCGGATAGGGCCGGTAGCCGAACAGGTTCACCCCGCGGCAGAGGGTCTGGAACATGGTGTTCGGCATCTGCTCACGAAGCAGCTCCAGTTTGAGAAAAGGGTCCACCTGCTTCCTGAGGATATCGACATGGACCGAAGCGCCGCCGGTAATCTCCAACGAAAAGTAGTTGGCCTTTTCCCGGGCCGGGGCTGCAAGCAGATCGGTGTGCAGCAGAATCCTGTTCTTGAAATCGGACTGAGACAGGTCTCGGGCGGTATTGGTGATGTAGTATCCCTCGTGGCCCCTCATGGTCTTGAGAACCTCGTCGATACTCATCCCGGTGACTATTCTTTCCATGCTGACTCCTGATATCTATTGGTTGCCGCGCATTGACAATGGGCAACCCGTATTATTCTTAATGATATTAAATATGGACTAAATGGCGTATTTGTTTTCGCCCTCGAAATGGATCTCGGCGATCAGCCGGGCCAGTTTATTGACCTCCGAGCCCTGTTCGTCATAATCGATCAGCTCCGGATGGGTTTCAATGAACGAGGTGTCGAAATCGCCCGATTGGAAATCCGGATCGTTAACCAGTTTAAGATAAAAGGGAATGGTGGTCTTCGGGCCGGTGATCACGTAATTCGCCAGACAGCGGCGCAGACGGTCGACGGTCTCGTTCCAGCTGAAGCCGAAAACCGTCATCTTGACCAGCAGCGAATCATAGTCCTCGGGAATCGTGTAGCCCTGGTAGACAAAGCCGTCCAGCCTGACCCCGTAGCCGCCGGGAGAACGATAGACCGTGACCTTCTTGCCGGCCTCCGGCATGAAGTTGTTCTGGGGATCCTCGGCGTTGACCCGCACCTCAATGGCAAACCCCCTGATCTGCACGTCCTCCTGATTGAAGGCAAGCTCCTTGCCCAAAGCAAGCTTGATCTGGGTTCTGACGATATCGATGCCGGTCACCATCTCGGTAACCGTATGCTCGACCTGGACCCGGGTGTTAATCTCCATGAAATAGTAGTTCATGTCCTTGTCGACCAGGAATTCGACGGTACCGGCGTTGAAATAGTTAGCCGCCTTGGCCGCCTGGACCGCGGTATCGCAGATCTTGTCGACCAGTTTCCGGTCTTCAATCAGGGAAGGGGCGATCTCCACCAGTTTCTGGTTGCGGCGCTGGATCGAACAGTCCCGGGAACCGAGATGAACGGTCTTGCCCTTGGCATCGGCCAGAATCTGGACTTCGACATGCTTGGGGGTCAGGACCACCTTTTCAATATAGACATTGTCATTATTGAAGGCGGCCTTGGCCTCGGCCCTCGCCACATGGACCTCGGTGCGCAGCTGGTCCTCGTTCTCGACCCGGCGGATTCCGCGGCCGCCGCCGCCGGCGGTAGCCTTAAGCATGATCGGATAACCGTATTTGGCCCCGAAGGCAACCGCCTCATCGACCCCCTGGTCACCCGCTTTTAAATTCTGGGTGCCGGGAACCATGGGAATATTGGCCTCGGCCATGATGCGCCGAGCCGTGACCTTATCACCGAGATTACTGATCACTTCGGAGGAGGGACCGATAAAGGTGATCCCCGTATCCTCACAGGCCTTGGCGAAATCGGGGTTTTCCGCCAAAAAGCCGTAACCGGGATGGATCGCGTCGGCGCCGACCTTCCGGGCCGCCTTGATGACCTTTTCTATATTAAGATAATCGGTGCGGGGACCGTCGCCGAGCCAGACTGCCTCATCGGCTACCCGGATATGGAGAGCGTCATTGTCCGGGGTTTCGTAAACCGCCACGGCAGTATAGCCCAACTCCTGAATTGCCCGTATTATGCGAATGGCAATCTCGCCGCGATTTGCCACCAGGATCTTCTTTTTCAAACGAACACCTCTCTATTGTTTTCCTGATTATCCATGATTTTCCGCCGATTCGATCCGTTTGCGTACGCCTTCGATTTTTTTTGCATCACGGCGTTTCAGGGTTTCCTTTCGACTAACGGGGGAGAAATCCGGGTTCAGGGGGATCACACTTACCGCGTAGTTATCCACCCCGGGGGTATTCGAAAAGCGGATAAAACGAACACCCTCTTGTCAAAACAGCTGAAGAAAATGATAGCTTTGTTTTTAAAAGGCCCCGACTCAAGCGATATCAGGGATAAACCGGAATTTCAAGCGCCGTTAGAGGCGGGAAAAATCTCGTTTCGGTTGCTCAACAACTTTACTCAACGTCGCAAATTATCATAATTCAACCGGTCGATCAACAATAAAAAAGAATTCAGCGCCCCGTAAGACCCGGGGAAAGCTTTTCCCCTAGACCGCCATGACGGCCGACCACCGCCTGGACCGTATCGGCAAAGACCTCAGCGCTGCTCCACACCTCAACCGTTTGCCGGGCTCTGGTCAATGCCGTGTAGAGCAGTTCCCTGGTCAGCACCGGAGAACGGCGGTCCGGCAGAATCACCACGACTTCGTCAAACTCGGAACCCTGGCACTTGTGGACCGTCATCGCATAGGCGGTTTCATGGGCGGGCAGCATGGCCAGGGGAATTTTCCGCACCCCGCCATCCCCGTCCGGGAAAAAGGCCGACAGGGCTTTCCCGGTATCAGGGTCCGCCAGAACAAGGCCGGTATCACCGTTGAACAGTTTTACATCGTAGTTATTTTCCACAATCATCACCGGCCGCCCCTGATAGGCCGACACCCCGGGCGTCACGGGCCATTTCTCGGCCAGAATTTTTTCAATGTACAGATTAACTCCGTTTACCCCGAAACCGCCATGCCGGACCGCACATAGCATCTGGGCTCGGCCCAGGGTGCGAACAGCCTGCTCCGGCTCCTCAACTCCGAACCAGGCCGGCGGAAAAGCGGCGAATCTCTCGGCCAGCTTGCGCTGCAACTCTCTTTCGCTGCCAATCTCCCGCCAGACAATATCGGAGCAGCGCATATCCCGGAAGAGTTCCAGGGCGGCATCGGTATCGCCCAGGTTAATAGCCCGACCGAGCAGACCGATCCCGCTCTCCATCCCGAAACGGTGGCTGACCTGCAATTCGACCAGCGAATCGCCCCGGCCGCCAGCCGGGATCAGATCACTGACCTCGGTGAGCGGTGCGGCAAGCTCGAGAAACTCTTCGGAGAATTCGGGCAGCACCTGTCGATGGCAGATATCGCCCAGGACGGAGCCGGGCTGGACCGAAGCCAGTTGGTTACGATCACCGAGCAGGACGAGCCTGGTGTCAGCCCGCAGAGCCCTCACCAACTTGGCCATTAACGGCAGGTCGACCATGGAAGCCTCATCGACAACCACCAGATCATAGGGAAGCCGGTTGTTTTCGTCATGGATAAAAAAGGGAGAATCGCGACGCGGCCCCAAGAGACGATGCAGGGTGAAAACCTTGGCCGGGATCCGCTCTTTAACCGCCTCGGCGCAGGAAAGTTTTTTCCTGAGCACCGCCATCACCGCTTGAAGGCGCATCACCGCTTTGCCGGTGGGGGCGGCCAGCGCTATTCTCAGCTTAGCATCTTCACCGGACTGTTCCACAAGCAGGGCGATGATTTTCGCAACAGTGGTGGTCTTGCCGGTCCCCGGTCCGCCGGTGATTACCACGAATCTCCTCAGGACAACGGCCAGCGCCGCCAACCGCTGCCAGTCACACCCCGCTACCGGATCCGGAAAGAGTCTCGCGACGTTTTCGGCCAGGGTGGGCATGGCAACTTCGGCATTGGGCTCCCGACTTCTCTCGTCGATAAAACGGGCCACATCGCTTTCATACTCCCAGTAGCGATGCAGGTAGAGGCGATCATCTTCCAGAACCAAGGGGGTCGCGACAATGCCATCACCAACGGAGGGACAGGCAGCAAGCTCCGCCAGCCAATCCGGCAACCCGGGGCACTGGTAAGAGCCGCCATCCGCGGCCCGAACCTCCCGCCCCGCCCAGACGGACAGGCTCAGACAGGCGTGCCCGTCCCGTGTTGCCTTACTGGCAAGGGCCGCCGCCAGAAAGATATCGGGGTTGGTTGTATGGGACAGGCGGGATATCAAGTCACCAAAATGGTTGTCGATACTGACCAGTTCGAACGATTCAGCCAAACGGATCTCCTTCTTTGAATTAAAGGCCGGTTTGCCGGGGCCGTTCCGATGTTTTCTACAGGATGAGTGCAAGCCTTACCATTTTGATATCACTTGACAAAGAGAGTCAACACCGGTAATTTTTTGATTCTTAAAATTTACATTTACTTTAGCTGTAATTTACGTTTATTGAAGCTGTTATAAATCTGCGGACAAGTTTTTACTGTGCAAACAGATCCGGTACAGCTCAGCCCAATTACGCAGAAATTTATTTTTACGGTATCGGTCGACCTTGGATTTTTAACAAAAAAAACTTATTTTCACCAGGAACAGTTGAGGAGATATCGGTGGCAGACTTTGTAATTACCGCTCAAGCCCAGGAAAAGGCGGGGAGTTTAATTGTAAATTCCCTTATAAAGGCGGGGGTCAAAACGGCTCTCCTGATCGATTCCGCCGGCAACGTCCTGGCCAACTGCGGTCACGACCAGCAGGACCTGGACATAGACGCTATTTCGCTAGCAGCTCTTGCCGCGGCCAGCCTGGCGGCAACCTCGCAAATCGCCAAACTGATCGGGGAGGATGACTTTTCCTTGCTCTTCCACAAAGGGAAAAACGGCAATATCCATTTCGGCAGAGTCGGGGTCGAACTTATTTTAATCACCATCTTCGGCGATGACGTTTCTCTAGGCCTGATCAGATGCAGAGTAGCTGAACTTGCAGACTCTCTAGCTCAAATATTCGAAGGATAGAAATGGCTCTCATAGACTTAAGCAAGAAGGAAGTACACTGCAAAGTGGTCTACTATGGCCCGGGCAGGTGCGGCAAGACGACCAACCTTCTGTACATCCATAAGGCAATGGATGAAAAAGACCGCGGCAAGATGCTGACCATCGACACCAAGGGTGACCGGACCCTATTCTTCGATCTGCTGCCGCTGAATCTGGGCAAAATCTCCGGATTCGACATCAGAATCCAGCTTTACACCGTACCCGGCCAAGTCATGTATGAAGCCACCCGCAGCCTGGTCCTGAAGGGCTGCGACGGTCTGGTCTATGTGGCCGACCCCCTTAAAGTCCGGCAGGAACGAAACATCGAAGGGCTGGAAGATCTGCGCCGCAATCTCGAGAAGAACAACCTCGATCTGAACAAAATGCCGGTTGTCCTCCAATACAACAAACGGGATCTCTGCGACACCCCGGTTCCGACTTTAACCATCGCTGAACTGGAAAATGACCTGAACTCCCAGCTAAACACATCATACTACGAGGCAATCGCCACCACCGGGGTCGGCGTTTTCGAGACCCTTACCGAGATCACCAAAAAGACGGTACGTTACGTGGCCGAGAAACATCTCTTGACCTCCATCGACTAGAGCCGAAATCAGAGCATCTTTTACAAAAGCCGGACTTTTGCAAATTAATTACGTTATTGAAAAATGGTTTTTACGCGGGAGAGCACCGGATGACGGACAAGGACGAATTATTCAAGGGCATTGACGAAGCCGCCAACAACCTTTTCGACCAGTATATCGTCAAGAGGCCGGAAACCGCCCCCCCACTCCCTCAGCCCGAACTGGAATTGGGAGAGGCCCCGAAACTAGACATCACTCCCCCCCCGCCCCAGAAAGCCTCTGCACCTCCCAAGCAGAAAGCCCCCACTCCCCAAACAACGCCTGAACCGGCAGTAAAGAGCGCTCCCCGGCCAACCGCGACAGCAGATAGCGCGAAACTGTTCACCCGGCTTGAAGAGATGTTGCTCACCATCGATTGGGAGGTAAACAGCGAAAACCTCTTGAAGGCCAAGGATATCCTGGGCCAACTGGTCAAGGTCAAGGGATGGAGCAAATCATCCCTGATCGGCCAAGTAACCGACCAGATGGACAAAGTTCTTTCCTCAATGCTTGAATCACCTGAAAATTCGTCTATTTCGGCTCCCAGTCAATTAAAAAAAGCCCTTGGTGTCATCAAAAAGAGCGAAACTCCCGGCGCGGCGGCCGACAAAAACCTTGAAACAACCTTAGAAACTCTGCGTGATTTACTGACTTCCGACGCGGTTGCCAGCCAACGATTAAAAGATGATCTCCAGGCTGCCAGCCCCGTCGAATCAATCCCGCCAATGGACGAGGAGCCCTCTTTCGATTTAGGTCTCGAAATGGAAGTAGAGCCGCCGAAGACCAGTCAACCGACCCCGAAAGGCGAAACGGTCCCCCGGGAGACGGTCAAAGTCCTGACAGGATTCACCACCGGCATCGCCGAATCAATCAAGCTGCTGACTCCGATGGAAACTCTTTTCGCCAGCCGGCCCTCCATGGCAAAACTCCAAGCCGCCACCAAAAGTCTCAAGGACAAACTGGCAAACCAGGAGGAACTGTTCAAGAAAACCTTTTCTTCGGGATACAATTCCTATACCGGCTTGGGGACCCTTAACAGCTGGCTGGAATCACAACTGGGACTTATCGAAAAGTGCGCTGCCCGGATCGGTAAAATGGAAAAACTTTTCGGGAAAACCTCCGGTTATGAAAAACTTCACATCAGAAGTCAGAAGATCAGAAAAATCCTTGAAAAACAACTGGACGCCCTGACTATTGCCGTGGGTGGCACACCCACCCAGCATCAATTCGACCTTACCGGTGAATATCCGGCGGTAATCCAGCCCGCCCCCCGGCAACCGGCAGCGATGCCGGCCAGGGTATCAGCCGCGCCCTCCCCGGAAGCACCGCCGGCCGCCGTATCCGCCGTGGCCTCTCCGGAAGCGATGGTGAACAAGTGCATCACCCTGGCCCGGTCCCTTGAACAGGGCGACGGCCAGGACCCCCAAGAGATCGGGGTGCTGATTCGCAAGACCTTGGAAAAACTTAAAAACTCCATTTCCGGAGCGGCCATAAACTCACCGGGAGCTTCCGCCGCTGCAAAAGCCGCTGCTTCCGTTGCCGGCCATGCCACCAGATGCCGTTGGGACTGGCTGTTAAAAACCTCATGGGGTGGGCAGCTGGTCGGGATTGCACCGGAACAGGTGGCCTATGAAAGCCCGGCCACCTTCCCCTTGCGTTCCTTCAAGGATTTATCCTTCTTTAACCTCAAAAAACTGAAGTCGTTACCGTGGAAGAACCTCCAAGCCCTTTTCAGCGGTGAACTGGCTGAACTTGATCACTCGGTCCTGAACGATATGGAGCTGGAGATTGCCAACCCCCCGGCATCATTTTCCGGTTCTACCAAAAAAAAGGTCTATCTGGTCATCCTTTATTCCGGGGAGACCGGGAAGGTCTTTTTAGTCGATGCGCCCACGGAAGCGATTTCCGTGGCCGAGGATGCCCTATGGTCACCGGGATCATTCTCCGAATCCGACAATATCGCCGGTACCCTTACCGTATACGGAAGTACCATACCTGTTGTTTCCATTGACTAACCGACGTGCTCCATCGTTCAACTTGTCAGCCAAACAGAGATTCATCCAACTCGGTCCTTGCCATATTTGGTGCAAGGCCGACCATGCCCAGATGGTGATCCATGAGCAGTTCAGATAATAACGCTCTCAACGCGAAACTTGCAGAGGCCGATCTCTATCTTGAACATGGCCTGAAGGAAAACGCCGAGGAAATCTACCGTGCGATCCTCGAAAAGCTGCCCGCCAACCATCCGGCCCGCCCCCAGCTGGAAAAAAGACTCGACGTCTCCGACTCAACCACATCACCGGAGCAGACCTCCGCACCAATCGGCCTGGAACCGGAACATCGCTTTGACAATTGTCTGGGCCTGATCGAAGCAGGCTTTTACTCGGATGCAATTGACGAACTAAAAGTTCTGCACGATCGGGGATTCCGACCCGGCGCGGTCCAAGCCAAAATTGCCCAATGCGAGATCGCCAACGACAATCCCCAGGAAGGGGTGAAGCATCTCAACCACGCGCTTGAAGACAAGGATCTCTCCAAGGAAGACCGCCTGGACGTGCTCGATCAGCTTGCCTCAATTCACGAGGCCACCGGCAACATGCAGCTGGCGATCAGGACCCTTAAATCAATCACCACCATAGATCCGGAATTCCGTAATGCCCGGCAGCGGGTAACCATCATTACGGAGATGCTTAATAAATTTGAAAGGTTCTATCACCTTTTCAAGGAAAAGTATCTCACCGAAGAGCAATTCGACCAGGCCAAACAGCTGGCCGATCAGCGCCATAAAGATATCGAAAAAATTCTGATTAACGATTTCGAACTTGAAAAAGTGGATATCGGCGACTCCATCGCCGAGTTTTTCGACTGCCCCTTTGTGGAATACAATGAATTAGAAGTGGGGCCGCCGCCCAAATGCCTGCAGAATCTCAAGGAAAACTTCTGGCGCTCGAACCACTGCATCCCCGTCAATCAGGACGGTAATAAGATCAAGATTGCCGCTGTCGATCCGCGCAACCAGACAATGCTCGCCAACCTGCGCTCAATGCTCAAGGGCAATGTGCTTGAATTTGTCGTATCTTTCAATGAAGACATCAGCAAGTTTACCGATCATTTTCACGGCAAAGGTGATTCGCTGCTTGATGACGCGGATGACCTATTCGGCGAACTGGAACTGGTCGAGGAGGATTACGAGGAGGAAGACGACTACGATGACGATACTTCAGAAGCGGGGGTCGTGGTTAAAGTCTGCAACCGGGTAATCGAAGAGGCCTACAACCGCAACGTTTCCGATATCCATATAGAGTCCCAGATGGGCAAGCGCGGGGCGCTGGTCAGATTCAGGGTTGACGGTGAGTGCTCCAACTTCCAGACCGTTCCTTACAATTACAAACGCGCCCTGGTTTCAAGAATCAAGATTCTCTCCAGACTCGATATTGCCGAAAAAAGATTGCCCCAGGACGGCAAAATTAAATTTCGAACCCGCCGGGGCAAGAATATCGAACTCCGCGTCGCCACCCTGCCCACCGTCGGTGGCAATGAAGACGTGGTCATGCGTATTCTGGCTGGCGGAGATGCCCTGCCCCTGAAAAAAATGGGTTTGCAGGAGGATAATTTCGAAAATTTCAAAACCCTCATTACACGACCCTACGGGCTGGTTCTGGTTGTCGGACCGACTGGCTCCGGAAAGACCACCACCCTCCATGCCGGACTCGGTTTCATAAACCGGCCGGAAAAGAAGATCTGGACTGCCGAGGATCCCGTCGAAATCGTTCAGGACGGACTCAGACAGGTCCAGGTGCTGCCGAAAATAGGTCTTGATTTCGCCAGGGTTCTGCGGGCCTTTCTGCGGGCCGACCCCGACATCATCATGGTCGGTGAGACCCGTGATCCAGAGACGGCCAATACCGTGATCGAGGCCGCCCTGACCGGGCATCTTGTTTTCTCGACCCTGCACACCAATTCGGCCCCGGAAACCGTTACCAGACTCCTCGGCATGGGCATCGATCCCTTTAACTTTGCCGACTCCCTGCTTGGGGTCTTGGCCCAACGACTGATCAAGAGGCTCTGCCCCCATTGTCGTCAGAAATACAGTCCCGACGAGGAGGAGACCAACAATCTCAGAAAGGAGTACGGGGACCACCCCGTTTTCCCCCTTGAAATACCGGATAAAATGACGCTCTTTAGAGCCAGGGGCTGCGGGCACTGCCTGAAAAGCGGTTACAAGGGACGGCTGGCGATTCACGAATTACTAATCACCGATGACCAGATGCGGGCAAAAATCGAAAGTAACGCCCCGGTGGCCGACATTAGATACTCCGCACTGGAAGCGGGGATGCGCACTCTTAAACAGGACGGAATTTTGAAAGTCATGAACGGCGATACCGATTTGAGCCAGGTGTGCGCCGCCACCATGAAATAGGATTACGTTCAAGCGTTACTTCTTGTGTATCGGAATTTTTTGCTTAGCCATTCCGTAACTTTTTACGAGTTCATCATGCTTGATAAGTTCACAAAATACTGTTTACCCCGTCATTGCGAGTAGCGAAGCGACAATGCAATTCAGTGTTTACCACCGTCAATTGTTTCTGGATTGCTTCGCTAGGCTCTCCATGACTTATTTTACTTTTCCGAGCTTTGTCACTTGGTGAGTTCGCAATAAGCCATGGGCGACTTTTGCATCAAAGCTTATGCGAGACCGACGCACTTGACGACACCCGGGACAATTGTTAAAAAAAGCGACAGGTTGCCGTAGCTCATTTATGACAGTTTGCTGTGAAACCCTTTCAGGGCGAGCAGTTGCTGGATGCAAATTTTTCGCAACATCGAGGCTTATGGATGAAAAAAATATTACTGGTAGATGACGAAAAAAATTTCCTTCTCAGCCTGGCTGACATGCTGAAGGCCAATAAAAACGATTTCTCCGTGGAAACCGCCGGCAACGGCAAGGAAGCCAGTGAAATAATTGATTCACAAAAAATCGATCTGGTGGTCACCGACCTGAACATGCCGGAAATGGACGGCTTCGAACTGATCGCCCACATCAGCCAGGTGGATTCGGAAATACCGGTTATCGCCATGACCGCTTACGGCACCCCGGAGATGGAATCCCGGCTCAATAACATGGGCGCTTTTCAGTACATTGAAAAACCAATCGATTTCGACTCCCTCCTTAACATGATCAATGAAGGCCTCAAAAAAGGGAGCACCCAGGGGCATGTGGCCGGCATCTCCCTGCCCTCTTTCATGCAGCTTCTTGAGCTCGACAAAAAAACCTGCACCCTGCACATCAAAGCCGCCAGGGGCACCGGCGACATGTACTTCAGCCAGGGGGAACTTCTCGCGGCAAAGACCGGCAAATTCAGCGGACAGGATGCCGCCTTCGAAATAATCAATTGGGAAAACCCCGAAATCGTCATCGAAAATGCCTGTAAGGTTAAAGCCGAGGATCGAGAGATCGAGGTGCCGCTGGGCTTTCTCCTGATTGAAAGCGCCCGGATGAAGGATGAACAGAATAGACCGCAAGACAGCGAGAAAAACGATTCCGATCTCAAAGATGATCAGGCCGAAACAGATGCGGCTGAAATCATCGCGGAAGAAGATCTTGCCTTCAGCGCCGATGCGGCCGAACTGGACACATCCTCTCTTGATGCGGAAGCGGTCCGGCAACCCGTTAAAGAGGCTACCCCCCTCGACATGCTGACCAATGCAATCCTGAACGCCAAAGGGGTCAACCGCATGATTATTATCTCGGGCGGCGGCGGCGTCCTGCGCCACAACAATATTCCGGTCAAAGAGTTCGGCAGCTTTGTCGCCGCCACCACCGGGGTGGCGGTAAAGATCAAAAAGATACTGGGCTTCACCGGGCCACGGCACATTGTTGTTAATCATTCCAACGGAGAAAAAATTCTGATCATCATCGGCTCGCAGATCGTGGTAGGAATCGGCCTGGAAGAGGATACCGATCCGGAACCGATCAGCAATATCTTAAAACCATCTATCGTCGCCCTCAGGCCCAACTAACCGCGCCTAAGCTGCCAAAGCTCAATACGAAAAACGAGGACCGTGTGTAATGGAAAATATTCTGCAGGAAATAAAAGAAGTGCCGGCGGTGATGGGATCATACATTCATGTCAACGGGATAACCGCTGTCACTTCGGATTTACCCAAGATATTTCAAAACAAGGTTTACGAGGTGGGCACCGTCATTGACCGGATCATCAAGGTAAATGAAAGCACCAAAATGCATGCCGCCAATATCGAGTTTAAATATGACGAAGCGGTGATCCTGGTCAGGCCGATCGATCGGGATGCCTCGCTGATCACCTTCTGCGAGACAGACGTCAACAGAAAAAAACTGCATATGACGACCGGCATGCTGGCTAACGAGTTAAAAGACGCGGCCGCCGCCTTGAGAAAAGGAAAGGTCTCCGCCTCCGCCGCCGAGACCCAGGAACCGGAACCCGCCCCGGAAAGCCCGGTAAAACAGGAAGTCGATATCAACAAGATTCTCCATGTCGGGCCGCTGGCTTCGGTTTTTCAGGATTTCCAGAATGCCTTCGCTATGGCGATCGGCCCCATCGGCGAAATGATCATGAAAGACACGGTCAAGGAATGGGCGAAAAAGGGGGAATGCAGCGAAGCAAGATTAAATGAACTGGTCGAAATGCTTTGCAGGGAAATAGACGACAAATCGCTGGAAGTCGAATTCAGGGAAGCGGTCAGCGAGCATTTAACTTAGCCAGAAATCCGTGACTATTTTTGGATGAGCAGTTTGGCACCATCAAACTGCAATTCTTTATTAACTATCCGGGGCCGCGGCGGATAAATTGCACCCATCCTGTTTCAGTGCCCGATCACGGGACCATCGGCTCTCTAGGTAACTCGTGATCTACCTTCCAAAGGATTCAGGTTACAAACCTCACCCGGCATCTACTTTATCTCGGTAAAAACAACGCTGTTCGCCGGCTTACCTTTGGGCGCCTTGGCCTGTTGCCGGCCATGAGCAGCCAGCTTTAAACGCTGGGCATTAATCCCGGAGCCATCGAGCAAGTGTTTTTTGACCGCTTCCGCCCGTTTCCGGGCAATTTCGACATTATTATCCGCAGAGCCGCCCTCATCTGAATACCCCCTCAACTCGAAGCGGCTATCCCGCATATCATCCCGGTTCATGGCCTGCCCGACCACGACACTCAAGACATCCCCGGCTTCCCGGCTAAGCTCGGTGCTCTTACCCGCAAAGGGAATCGCCAGGCGGGTGATCGGCTTTACAAGATGCCGGGGCGTACTACTGCTGGCAACCTTTTCCGATATGGCGACTTTTCCCTTGTCCTTTTTAACCACCTCCACCGGGGCCGGGTCCGCTGGCTTTTCCTTAAGGACGGAAGCCGGCGGCGGCGTTGCCGCTTCAGGGATCTTGGCCAAAGCCTCCCCCAGGGAACTCTCCGCCCGGGCATTGCCGGAATCATAGCGCAGGCCGCCACGATAAGCGGCAACCGCCTCCTCGTAATCATTCATCGTGGCTCTGATGTCGCCGATACTGAAATAGGCCTTGGCATAAGCGGGATCCAGATCGATGGTCCGCTGATAAGCGGCGAGGGCCTCTCCATATTTGCGCAAGCGTTCCTGGATATAGCCGCCCTGATAGACGATATCGGGATGATCCGGACAACTCTGCAGGGCATCCTCGACCAAGGCCTTTTTCTTCATCAGCACCCTTTCCTTGCTAATGCCGTCATAAAGGGCTTGACAGTCGTCAGCCGCGGAAGCGGTATCGCCGCCGGGAAGAACCGTCGCCAGCAGGACGAAGAGCAGCGGGCTATATAATATGCGGCTAATCATTTTTCCGACGCTTCAGCATCTTGACAAGACTGATCCGCAGCCGGTCGATCGACCTGGCCAGTGTTTCAACTTCGTCCTTCATCTTGCCGGACAATAAACTCTTGTCCAGATTGCGGCCGACACTGACTTCCTGGGTCCGGGCGCTCAACTCCATCAGCGGTTTTACGATACGGATATCCAGGAAGAAATAGATAATCAGAAGACCGAAAATGGTCATCAGGGCGCCACCGCCGAAAAGGATGGCGGCCTGGGTCTTTGCCGCCTCGATTGCGGGACCCAAGGGGACATAAATCATATAGGCGGCAAAAATGTCACCCGATTTAAAATTCTTGTCGAAGCCATCGGTCCCGTATAACTCGAGAAGATCCTTGGGGGCCTCGGCCGGGTCTTTGTGACATTGGAGGCAGCCCTCCCCGGCCATTGTGATCGGCCGGGAACGATAGTAAAACGGTTTGCCTTCTTTCTCCACGACCCCGGTCAGTTCCGAGTTTTTTTCCGTCTGGAAGCGCTTGATGATATTTTGTTCGAACAGATCGGCCTTGTTGGGGGGATGATGGGGAACCAGGGAAGCCTGCTTGAACATAAAACCCTGCAAGGATTTTTCCTGAACCTGATCGAGAATCCGCCTGGTAATCCCAAAGCCCGACTGAAGTTCGGGATAGAAACGATCAGCCTCCACCAGGGCGTTAACCAGGGGACGCTGCTCTTTCATGAAATAAGCCCGCCCGGCCTTGACATAGGCCTCCATAATCTTGGCTTTGGTATCCGCCTCTCTCATTGAATTCTGCATGCTGAAAGTATAAGCGCCATAACCGATCCCGACTAGGGCCAGAATGCCCAGGAGCGCCATTGCGGTTATGAATTTAGCCCTGATGCCCAGGGTTTTTCTCAAAGTTTTAAAAGCCATTCGTCCATCCCCATTTTTCCTGCATATTTTTATATAAAAACCAGGTGCATGGCGTCGCAAAAAAAACCGCCAGCTCCAGCCTTGCAACATTTTGTCTGGTCATTACAACAAACTAATCAAACTCAAAGGAGATTAGTTTAGCGCCAAATCATTGTCAAGCCGGGAACTGGAACAGCATCTTTGCTCCATAGCGTCCATCCCCTTTTCCTATTGATGGTAAACGACCTCGGAACCGATCTTATCGCTTTGGGGCGTTTTGGCCTTCGGCATGGTCAGGGTAATCGTGGTTCCCACTCCTTTCTCGCTCTGCACATTGATGTCGCAGTTCATCTGACCAAGCATCTTTTTGGAAATGACCAGGCCCAGGCCGGTGCCGTGAAGCTTGGTAGTGAAAAAGGGCTTAAAGGCATTCTTGATCAGTTCATCCGGCATCCCGCATCCGTTATCGATGATGGACAGAAAAACCTTCTCGCCCACCGCTTCTCCCCGAATCTTGAGAGTAGGATTTTTCACCCCGTTCACCGCATCAAGGGCATTAGCCAGAATATTCATGGCCACATGCTGCAGGGCGCGGGTATCAACCGTGACCCAACGGCCTTCCGGCAATATGTCGATGGAAATATTGATTCTCTTCTTCCTTACATCCGCTCCCAGCAACTGGGTCAGACTCTTGAAGAAGATGGCCAGATCAACCCGAACCGTATTCGGTTTCTCAAACATATTGAAATTTTTAAATGATTTCAACAGAGATTCCATCTTGGCGGCGTCATCGGTCATCCGATCCATATAGACCTTGATCTCCTCCTTGGAAAATTTCTCCAGATTCATCTTCAGGACGGTCAAGGCCATTTTCATCGAATTGAGCGGGTTGCCGATTTCGTGGCGAATGCCGGAAAACACGTTACTAATATTATTCATCATTTCCGAGGCCTCATCGATAGCCTCCAGACGATTCTGGTCGGTAACATCATCAATGATAACCGCTACATACTGTGCGGTCCCCTCGATATGGCAGACCCGGTAGGCAAATGAGCGGTGATCGCAGTTGATCCGGGAACGGTCGCTGCACATCACATCGGCATTCTTGATCTGGCCAAGTTCGTTGAACATCATTGCGCTCAACTCTTCATAGTCGAATGTGGCCCGGATAAATTCCCATATTTTATCGGCTTGCCGGTTGCGGAAAAAGATCCGCCGGTTCATTTGGTCAAGAACGATAACCCCGGTTTCGATCTTCCCCAATATATCGGAAAATATTGTCTCTCTTTCCATCTTTCCTGTGAAAACCGCTTCCTGGTCAATTCCGCAGCCACAGGCACCGTAAAACAACCCGGCCATCCCGCAGGTTCCACTCTTGCCTCGGCACTAGCTTTTATAGCTTTTTCAAAAGCTTATGTCAATCCTGACTTCCTTTTTAGCGGGCACGAGGAGGGGCACTCAGCGCCTCCGATCCCCGGTTTGAGTATCTGAAGGGATAAGGTTCAGCGGCCGAACAAATCAGAAAGATCGCTGACCAGGGAAAATTTCGGCCTGTCGCGAAAAACTCCGGTATCCCCACCGTCGCGGCCGCCCAGTCCCCGGAGAAAAACATAGAAGACTCCGCCAAAATTTGTCTCATAATCGTATCCCGGCAGGCGGAACCTCAGATAGCGGTGCAGGGCGACGGTATAGATCAGGTACTGGAGAAAATAATGCTCCGCCGCCATCGCTTCCCGTAATTGCCCGGGCCGGTAGTCCTCCGTTTTATTCCCTAGAAAATTCGATTTCCAGTCGACTATATAGAATTTCTCGTCGTGGCAAAAAACCAGATCGATGTAGCCTTTCATAAAGCCGCGAATTTTCTCGGCCGGCCAGTTCGAGCCGAGCCAATCCTCCAGCAAAGCGCCAAGACCGGCGGGATTGAAAGTGGTCAGCGGAAAATAAAATTCCAGTTCGTTCAAACGCGCTTTTTTTTCAACCCCGGCCAGGATCAGCTCTCCCCCCTCGCGATCCAGGGGGGTATTAAGCAGCTTGTCGATCATGCTCGACAGGGCGGACTCCCAGGCGGGATCATAACCCGCGGTCGTCAGCCGTTCACGCAGGAAGGCCGGCCGGCCGGCCGGCGCGGAGGCGGCAAAGTCGAGATCTTCCAGAATGCCATGCAGGAATGAGCCCGGCGCGGCTCCTCGGGGAAAGGAGAGGATATCCCCATAGGAAGAGTCCGCCGCAACTACCTCCTGCTCCTCCCGGCGGAAGATGGGCACGCTCTTTACTTTGCGGCTAAGGGCCGAAAAACTGCTGATCCGCCAATTCATTGCCGGTCTGCCGGTGAAGCGGCGACAGATCAACTCATCCTGAGCGCCAGCCATCAAGAGCGGCCCCCCTGAGGCCGGATCGGGCGCATCGACAAAATCAAGGCTGATCCCATCCCCTGCCCGAGCCGCCAGAGCCTTAAGGTCCGAGGCGAGATCACCATCACTGAGATTTTTCAGATAATCGCCGGTTGCCGCCGCCTCTTTCCGGCCGGATTGCGAAGATCCGCCATGAAGTAAATAGGCCGCGGCGGAAGTACCGGCCCCGTTGAAAGGACCCCAGGTCAGATAACAACAGTTTATCGCCCTGGTCAGAGCCACGTAGAGGAGCCGCAGGTTTTCGGCGAGCTCTTCCCGGAGGGCATGTTGACGACTGCGCTCGACATCGGCTGAACCGATATCCAGTTTCAGCTCGTTGTCTTTATCGGGATCGTGAAAGAGATAGGATTGGTCTTTGGCTCTACTATTGGCCAGCCGGCCGCCACCCCAGCAGAAAGGGCAGAAGACCACGGGATACTGCAACCCTTTCGCTTTATGAATCGTGACGATCTGGACCAGATCGGCATCACTTTCCAGGCGCAGTTGCTGTTCCTCGCCAGGATTCTCGTCGAGAGCGGCGATTCTCTCGCCCAGATACTTGACCAGCCCGGCCATGCCCAGATCATGTTCCTCGCCGGCCAGATGCAATACTTCGAAGAGGTGCAGGACATTAGTCAGGGATCGTTCGCCATCCGGCAGACGCAGAAGCCGGGGCCGGACCTCTTCCTGCTCCAGAAAAAGTCCGAACATCGCCGCGAAACCGGCTTCGCCCCAAAGATCCCGATATTCGGTAAATTTGCCCAGCCATCCCACCAGAAACCCGTCATCCGTGCCGAACACGTCAAGCAGACGGCCCTCGGCTCCGATGATCCGGGTCGCCAGGGCCGCCCGGACCATTCTGGTATCACCGGCATCGACCAGGGCCTGCAGCACGGTTCGCAACTCCACCGCCTCACGGGAGGCGAAGAGACTTTCGGAACTGTTGATGCCGCTGGCGATACCCGCCCGGCCGAGGGATTCCTGAACCTGCCGGGCCTCATGATTGGTGCGGACCAGAATGGCCAGATCGCCGGCAATCAGGGGGCGCTCCCCGATCACGGCCCGGCCCTCCCGGCCCAGACGAAGCAGCCGGCAAACCTCAGCGGTCTGCCGGGTCAGGATCCGCTGGGACGCATCTTCCCGCGTGATCAATTTAGCCGCTGCCCGATTCTCGGGGTCACGACCGAAAACCCAGATCCGAAAAGGATCTACCGGCTGCCGGTCAATCTTCAAAAAAAGCTGCTCCTTGTCCGCCGGCCGGGCCGGATCAAAAACGATCTCGTCAAAAACAAAGGGGGCCGCGCCGCCCCCGAAAACGGCGTTGACCGCCGTTATCAGACCGGGCACCGACCGCCAGTTCTCCTCCAGGGTATAGCGGTCGGGGATCTCGCCAACCGCCTGGATATAGGCGAAGATATCCGCACCCCGGAAGCTGTAAATCGCCTGTTTCGGATCGCCGATCAGATAGAGCAGCGAGCCGGGGGCCTGGAAGATTTTCGAAAAAATCTCGTACTGGACGGGATCGGTGTCCTGGAATTCGTCAATCATCGCCGCCGGATAGCGGCTCCGGAGGAGTTCGGCCAGGACGGGGCCGCGTCTGCCCTGCAGGGCTCGGTGGAGATCGGTCAGCAGATCGTCGAAGGAGTGCGTGCCCGCGGCCTCCTTGCGGACCTTAAGCTCGCTTCGCATAAAACGATAAAACTTCCCTTCAAGGTACTTCCCGTAATCATCGAGGGCGGCGGCAAGTTTCTGCTTGGCGGCATTAAATATTTCACAGCACTCGAAGAATTCATCGACCGGCAGGGTTTGGCCACTCTTTCCGGACCCGGCCAGAGCCGAAGAGGTGAATTTACTGAAGTGCTTAAACAGATGAACCGGGGGCTCGGGCCGCGAAGTCAGGCCGTCCATGTCCGCCAGCCAACCGGTAACCGATTTGGGCGGATATTTCTTTTTATTGAGCGCCTCGCTGTTCAGAAGCTCCGCGACCACTTGCCGTTTGGAGGCCCAAAGTTCGCCAAGCTCTTGAAAAAGCCGGCGGTACTCAGGCTCGAATGTTGTCAGCTCCTCCAGACATTGCTTGCCGTCAAGCTCGGGAATGATCCGGATCTCTTCCCGGGCATGAATGTTGCCCGCCTTCTTAAGGAGATTGGCCGGAACAAACTCCTTGAAAAAGCGGGAGGCAACCAAAGCCGGAGCGTTATAAAGATTTTCCCTGAAGAAATCCTCGGCAATCTCCTTCAGGAGATCGTGCTGGTCGACAATAAGCTCCGAGTCGAAAAAAACCCCGCTTTCCAGACTGTGCTCACTCAACACCCGCCGACAGAAACCATGGATCGTAAAGATCGCCGCCTCGTCAAAGTTACGCAGGGCCGCGGTCAGCCGCCGGGCGGCCGCCGCCCGATCCGTCACCCTGGTCGAGAGTTCGCCCAGATAAGCATCGTCGCCGTTTTCACCGTTAAAGGCGGCGATCGCCTCGATAAGCTTGGCCCTGACCCTGGTCTTGAGGTCAGCCGCCGCCGCCTCGGTGAAGGTGACCACCAGAATCTCGCTGATCGCGAAATCCTTTTCGACAAGCAGTCTGACAACCAGCGAGGAGATCGTGTAGGTCTTGCCGGTCCCGGCCCCGGCATCGATCAGCATCACCCCGGACAAGGGCGCCGTCAATATGGAAAACTCCCGGCCCATCAGTAGTCGCTCCCGGCCAGCAGCGGTTCAAAAAAAGCCAGGGCGATCCCGGCAAATTCGCGATCCAGGGGATCCTGATCATTGTAGCAGAGCCGGCAGTAGCGGTCATCCGCCTCCGCCCATGCGTAATCATTGCCGCGCCATACCCGGCCCGCCTTGAAAAGGGCCGCCGCATCGGCAAGCCCCTTTCTCTTTGCCTCGGCAAAGGCCAGGGAAGCTTCCGGGAAAAACCGCAGGGGCGCCGCCAGCCCCTGGCGATAAAGGGCGAGGAGCTCGGCCAGCAGATCGTCATCCCCTTCCAGGGGGTGAAAGGAGATGGATCGGTCTTTCCCGATTACCCGGGTGGTCCGGGACCAGTCCGCCGGGGCCAGGCGGTCCAGATAGAGATGGCGCAGCCAGCCCCTGATTAAATCGGAGGCCTTCAATTTGGCATAACGATAAATGAGCTGACCCGATTCGGGCGAGGTTTCCAGCTGGCCGGAAAGGAGATAGGAGTCGATCTCCAGCTCGCCGCGCAACAGCTCAAAATCGCCTTTCCCGACCATGCCGAGCCTGCCGATCAGTTCATCGACTTCGGCGGACAATTGGCCAAACGCGGCCCGGGCCACACTGCCGTGGGGCATGACCCCCTGCCGGCTGGCGACCGTAAAGTGATCCCGTTCCGCCTCTCCTCCCAGTCGTTCATCCATGATGATTTCACCCAGCCGGTAACAATCCAGATAATCGAGGTTGAAATTTTCAGTGCCGGCCAGTTCAGCGTCCGCGTCATTCGGGAAAACTCCCAGCCGCTTCCGGCAGAAATAGCGGGCCGGATTGGCAAAAAACCGGACCAGCTCGTCGAGGGGAACCTCCCTGAATTCTTCAGGCGGCTCCGGCAGAGGCTCGGTAATCAGAGGCCTTTCCCGGCGGGGCTCGGCCAGGGTGCGGGCCGCCGCGCAATTGCTCGCCGAATAGCTGAAAAGTCTGCCGGGGCTGGTAAAATATTCGGGACTGAAAGGCTGCAAGGGGTGGGTGGTCAGGATTCTCTCCTTTCCCACCTCGAAACGGCCGGCCAGATATTCAACAAGCTCACTGACCAGCACCGAAGGAGGCAGACTGCCGCCGTCCCGGACGGACTGGCCGACATAGCTGAGATAGAGGCATTGCCGGGCCGAGAGGATCGATTCGAGAAAGAGATAACGGTCGTCCTTGCGCCGGGAACGATCACCGGCCCGCGGATTGGCGCTGATCAGATCGAAGGCCGGCGGGATGGTCGGTCTCGGAAAGGCATGATCATTCATCCCCAGCAGACAGACGACCTTGAACGGCACCGCCCGCATCGGCAGCATCTCACAAAAGGTAATGCCCCCGGCCAGAAAACCCGAGGTCAAGCTGTCGCTCCGGCCAATCTCCTGAAGTTCGGCCATGACCACGTCGAATTCAACCTTGCCGCCGAAATCGCTGCTGGCCTCCACCTCCCGCAGGCCGGTAATGGCCCCGACGATAAATTGCCACTCGCCCTCCTGTTCATCGGCCACTTCCAGAAATCCCCTGAAGATGGCGAGCAGGATGTCGGCCCAGTCGGCCAGGGATCTTTTCCCGTTGAGTCGCCGGACATGGGTGAAGAGTCCGGTAGCGAAGTCAAGGAAGCGGCCCAGGGTCTCGACCTGGCCGCCCTCCAGATCGTCAAAGGGCAGAATCCCGGCGAAATCGCGGCGATTGCGGCCGAGCATGGCATAGCCGAGCAGCAACCGGTCGATGCCGAAGCGCCAGGTATTCTCCACCGTTGCCGGCAAACCGAGCCTGCGGCGGTCCTCGCCGTCGATTCCCCACCTGATGTTTACCCCGGTAATCCATTTTTCGATTAACTCGAGATCCTTCAGGGACAAAGCGAAGCGGCTCCGCACCGGCTCCTTTTCCAGCGCCGCCATGACCCGGCTGACTTCCATGCGGCTTCCGGCCAGCTCCAGAAGATGCAGAAAGGCGTTGAACAGGGTGCCCTCCCGCTTGAGAGTGCGATCGGCGATCGAAAAGGGAAGATTATGGCCGTCGACCACCTTCCTGCTCCCGAAGACCGCGTCGATCAGCGGCCCGTACGCTTCGATATCGGGGGTCATCACAATAATCTCATGGGGACCGAGATCGGCGAACTCCTCGAACATGGCGAGCAGCTGGTCGTGAAGGACTTCCAGTTCGCGCATCGGGCTGTGACAGGAGTGGACCATGATCGAACGGTCGTCCCCGGCGAGCTCCCGGCCGGGGCGGGGTGAGCCGTCCCGCAGGTCAAGGATATCACCCTGAACCGCCGTCAACATGCAGTCAGCCCCCTGTTCCGCCCCGGACTCGACAAACAGTTCAAGTTCGCCGGCGAAATCGAACTCCAGCAGCAGACTCAACAGTTCACGGCCCTGCAGACCGGTGGAGGCCAGAAGGGGGTTGCCCTGGGTCAGGTAGAGATCCGCACCGGTGGGGTTCCTGCCGCTCACCCGCGCCATGGTCTTCTCGGAGACGATATCGCCCCAATATTCCCGGCAAGGGTTCAAGAAAAAGATATGGACGTCGGAATTCCTGGCCAGGGCGGCAAATATCTTCAGATAATAGGGGGGAATGGTGGAAAGGCCGAAGACCGTCAGCCGGGAGGGCGCGGCCGCCGGGGCCGACCGATGCAGTATTTCCAGAGATTGTTTTTGGAGCCGGGCCCGGTTGGCAACTCCGGCCAGGCAGTCCTCCCTGGTGATCAGCTCCCGCCAGAGCAGGGCCTGCCAGGAGTCGCCGCCCCCCCCCTCCTCCCAGTCGAGAATCATCTCCGGCCGGAATATCGTGTACTGGTCAAAAAGATCGGCGAGCCGTCCGGCCAGCTGATATCTTTTCAGATCGCGATCCCCGGCCAGATAGTCCTCCAGAACCTGGAATTCCGGTCTGCCGAGCAGTTCCGGCAGAACCCGCATCAACTGCCACTGGAGCATCCGTTTATCCAGTTTTCTGGCCGAGGCCGACTCGGGCAGCAGGGTGGTGAACAACTCGCCGATAAAACCGTTCGGGAACGGAAAGACGATATTGGCGCTGACCCCGAACCGCTCGGCCAGCCGCATGTTAAGCCAGCGGGCCATGCCGCCGCTCTGAAGGATTACCGTTTCCGGGATCAGGGGAGGCAAGGGGTCGGCCGCGACCAGTTCCGCGAAAACGGCGGCCAGCTTTTCAAGCCGGTTACTCGTATGAAGATATAAAGGCATGGATCCTCATGGATTAATGGCGTCGCTAAATGTCGCCAGGCTCCTGCGTTGCCGCACGTGTACCTGAAGATTTTGAGGCCAGGCCATACCATAGCCCCAAAAATCCCGATTGACGAACATTTTTGCACCTCCGGCGCTTTCGTTCCTGCCCGGATATTCAAGCCGTAAATAAATCTTCTTTTTTCCCGCCCGCTCCTCTCCGCCGATTCCGGAGCGGGCAACAAACAACAAAAAAAGATTTTACCTTGCATGGCATACTCTTCAGCAGTAAAATTAGGTGTTTCGCCATGCAGACCAGTCAAAAAACCAGAGAGTATTAGCCAAAGTCGCTTATGAGAAAAAAACCCGGCAATAAGGGCAGTCAGCTGTCCGCCCGGCAACAGTTTCTGAATTCCCCGGTCCATGTTCTGCCCCTGCCCCCGCGCAACAATGAACGCTTGAACAAAATGGGCTTTACCACCGTAAAAGAGGCCTTTCGCGCCGCTCTGACCGGACGGATAAGTTCACGAAAAAACGGCGGAGTAGACTTGGAAAACCGGGTGATTGCCACGGGCTGCACCGCCCTCGGCCACCCTGAACTGACCAGAACCGGGATCAAGGATTTTCAACCCGCGACCCACGAAAAGACCGTCGCCGACGCGATTTTTCGGCTCAACGGCTGCCGGGTCGCCCTTTCCGGCGAACTTCTCTCCACCTCGACCAGGAACATGCTCCTCCCCTCGTCGATGCACAAGGCCATTGACCTGGCAGGCATCTCCACCCTGGGCGAACTCCTTGAGACCAGAATAAGCACGCTGCTCAAGACCGAAGGACTGCGAGAGATGAATCTGGGACTCTTCCTGGCCCACATCTTCGATTATGTCTTCATCCTCCATGAACAGGAAAATCCGGTCGGCGGCTTTAATCCGGATAATCTCCGTGACTGCGAGCCCCACCGAAACACGGGTGCAAGCTCTTCGTTTCTTTCTTCCCCGGACGATGAGGTAATCCGGCAAAACGGCCGGGAAATGCTCCTGGAGGAGCGCATGCAATTTTTCATGTTTTTCAGAACCGCGGCAGGCGCGCTATTCAAGGAGGGCTCCCGGACAGGCATCGCCTACCTCTCTCTTGCCAACCACCCGGAAATTCCGCCGGAACGGCAAATCGTCACCGCCGACTGCGAACTATGCCCGCCTAGCGCCGAAAACCGGGCCGGCCACTGCCCGCATATCGCGGCCCTTATCCTGAAGATGAAGGAGAGCCCCGGCAATCGGCTGGAGAGCGAGGCGCCGTTGCCCTTCTTATTCAGCAAAAGCCCCTGGTACGTGGTCGGCCAGATTCTCTATGAATTGTTCGGCCGAGACCAGATGCTCGAGGTCACCAGCACAAGCGAAGACGGCGACTGGCTATTAACGATCCCCGGTATCGACGGACGTCCCTGGGTGATCTGGCGGCTCGACCGGGAGACCATGGCGGTGGCCGCCGCCCTGTTCGGCCGCCGGCAGAAATGGCTTGACCATGAGCTCGGCGAGGAGATTCCGCCCGAGGTTATTGACCTGCGCAACACCTTGGTGGATATTAACAGGACCACGGCCGAAATCGAACTCAATTCCTTCGGTAAACGCTCACCTACCCAGAAGCGGGACGAGTCGATCTGGATGTGGCTGGCCGCGAATCTCTGCCTGGATATCGCCCCCGACAACCTGGCGATCACCGGCCCCGGTAAGGACGGGCTTTTCAGCCTGGTTGCCGTCTCACCCGCCGAAGAGCGCGAGATATTCCGGATGATCATTCCCAGAGCCAAGACCCCCGAGCTGATCGATGTTCTTGACGAGAGCGGCAGCAGCTCTTGTCTGCTGCCCACGGCCAGGGCTCTGACCAAAATGGACCTGGCCGGAAATGGCGACATGGTGGTCTCATCCCTGATCCAGCTGGCCGACGGCAGGATGGTCAACCGTCATGACCTGAAGGACCGCCAATACGGCCGTTATTACTATCTGGAAAACGAAGGCTTTCTACCGGTCCTGGAACAGGATACCGAACACACCATCCCGGAAAACCGCAGGGATCGTCCGCTGACCATTCACGCCAACAAGGTCCCGGAATTATTGAGTCAGTATCACCAGGCCATCACCGCCCCTGAAAACGAGGTCGATCCCGATCTCAAGGATCTGGATCTGATCGAAATGCCGGACCGGCTTGAAGTCGGTTCCTTTGCCGCCGACGACGACTGGTGTTACCTCTCCGGCCATTACGGCCTCGGCGCCCGCCACATCTCTCTGGCCGAACTGCTCTCCTCCAGGATAGAGAAAAAAAAGTATATGGCGGGCGGCAAAAAATGGCTGAAACTAACGGACAGCCCCCTGGACTGGTTTCACAATCTCGGCGAAGAACGATTGTGGCGGGACGAAGAGGACAAGGTAAAAGGAGTGCGCCTTACCAGGCGGGAAATGATCAGGCTCTCCGCCCTGATCCCCGATCTGGAGCTGCCCGTGAACATTACCGGGGGACGAGACCAGCTGCGAAATCTGCTCGATATCGAGCGCTGGCAGGAAGAGGATCTGCCCGGGAAGATGCCGAAACACCTGCGCGACTACCAGCGTCACGGGGTTTCCTGGCTTTATCATCTATACAGGAACGGTTTGGCCGGCATCCTGGCAGACGACATGGGGCTGGGCAAGACCCATCAGGCCCTCGCTCTCTTACAAGCGATCCTGGCCAAAAACAAAACGGCCCGCTTTCTGATCGTCTGCCCGGCCACCGTCGTCCCGCACTGGGTGGAAAAAATCGAGAAATTCTTTCCGGAGCTGTCCCATTATGTGTATCACGGCAGCCGCCGGGACCTGGACAAGGCCAACGGCAACAACATCTACATCTCCACTTATGGAATAATCAGAAGGGACGCCCAAACCTTGGCCGAGCAAGGTTTCGGGGTGATCATCTTCGATGAGATCCAGAATCTGAAGAACCGGAAAACCGACGTTTACAAGGCCGCCGCCCAACTGAACGGCCGGATCATTATCGGCATGACCGGCACCCCTCTCGAAAATTCGGTCCACGATCTGAAGTCAATTTTTGATATCTGCCTGCCGGGCTACCTGGGCAGCAACCGGGATTTCAAAACAAAATATATCGACCCCCTTGAAACCGACGACAGGAATGACGCCAAGGAATCCCTGGCCCGGCTGATCAATCCTTTCATGCTGCGGCGCTCCAGGGAACAGGTCCTGACCGAGCTGCCCGAGATAATCGAGGACATCAGGCACTGCGAATTAAGCGACGACCAGATCACACTCTACCGGGAGCTGACCAGCGGCCGGGTCAGAACCATTCTGAAAATGCTGTCGGCGGATCAGAATGAAAGCAAGCTGCCCTACATGGAGCTACTGGCCGTGATCAACTACCTCAAGCAGATCTGCGATCATCCCTGCCTCCTCAAGGATTGTACCGACCCGACCCGCTACAAGAGCGGTAAATGGGACCTCTTCGTGGAGCTCTTGAACGAGTGCCTTGAATCGGGGATCAAGGTGGTGATCTTCAGTCATTACACGAGGATGCTGGATTTGATCGAAAATCATCTTACCGCCAGCAAGATCTCTTTCTGCGGTTTGCGGGGCAACATGCCCATGGGGGTCAGGCATCAGATGATCAAGCGGTTCAACACCGACGACTCCTGCCGGGTATTTTCCGCCAGCCTTTTGGCCGGAGGAGTCGGCGTGGACCTGACCGCCGCCCAGGCCGTCATCCATTACGACCGCTGGTGGAACGCGGCCCGCGAGGACCAGGCCACCGCCAGGGTCCACCGGATGGGCCAGAAAAACGTGGTGCAGGTCTTCAAGCTGATCACCATCGGCACCCTCGAAGAGAAAATCAACCAGATGATCGCCAAAAAGAAGAACCTGGCCAATCACCTGGTCAGACAGGATGATGCCGCTGTGATCAAGAGATTGAACCGGGAGGAGCTGCTCGAACTTCTTTCGGAGCCGCTCCCCGAGCGCTGAACGGATTTCTAAAATCCGTCGGCGGACGCCCTGCACTGCGACGGGACAATTTAACCGTCAAAGATTCAGGGGAGTGGCCACCGCCCTTTTAACTTGTTTTTCAGGGCGCCATCCCCTAAAATAAAGGGGTGATCAGTCATGACTATTTCTATCCATGACCTGAATCAGTGACCGTTCCATAAGCGACGCCAATATTTCTAATAAGGGAGAGCGCTAAACCATGAAGCTCCGCAACTGGGTCAGCCCGGAAAACCGCTTCATCGTTGGAATGCACAAACCCTTCTTCAAGGTCGCCAATCAACGGGAAAACGACTGCATCGAAGAGCTCGGCCGCATCAAGAATGGCCGAACGGGGCATGGCGAGCCGATAGACAACCGCCGAAATTTTCCGGCCGGTGATCTCGACGTCGCGGAGGCAGCCTGGATCTTCGAGATCCCTAATCCCTTTTCCTTCCGCGGCGCCACTTTCATAAAAAAAGAGTGGGCCGACAAGCGTGCCGCCGATCCCTCTTCCATAAAGCTGCCGCCCCGGCCGACCATTTCTCTTTCAACCAGCCTCGCCGGAATAATCGGCAGCGATGATCCCGATCAAATAAGTCGGGCCTTCCGGAAACTGCCGGAGCCGATGCTGCTGACTGCCGCCATCACCTCAAACGCTCCGGCCGACCTGATACGATTGGCCGGGATATCCTGTTCCTTTGTGGTTGATCGAGAAAACCGCCCCCTCGGCCTTTTCTACGAAACTAACCGAGAAGACGAGCTTCGCCCGCTCATCCACAACCATCCTCTTTTCGAGGCCGTGGCCAACAATCCCAGCCTGCCCTTGCCCTACAAGCAAGCCATGGTCCTGAGACCGGGTGCTCAGGGCGGCAGCGAAATCGTCGGGGAAGCGGGGTCAGCAGACGCCGACGGCCACGTCTTCGAGTACCTGCGGCGCAACAGCTACATCGCCTGGGGCCACTACGCCTCGAACATGGCGGATGACTCGAGCAGATATTCGGTCGGCGAGCTGAGCGAGGAAGATATCTCCGGGCTGCGCCGCCTCTATTACCAGCGAACTTTTCTGCGCATGGCTGACCAGCTGGGGCTCGATCCACCGCCTCGGCGCAGGTCGCTGACCGACAAGGAACTTGAAAGCCTGCGGAGCTTGATCATTAAGCGATTCTGGGAAAAACCCGCCCCGCCCCTACGATTCAATAACACCCTCTGGGGCTGGAACTACGGATTCGATTTCGCTCCGACCCTCTACCGCCTCCATGCCTCCCACCAGCAGATTCACCAGCAGTTCGCCCTGATCCCTGCGGAAACAGCCACGGTCGACGGGAGCCTCCAGCCCGCTTACGGATGCGGCGATCTGGCGGCCGACTGCGCCGAGCGTTTCCGGGAAACAACCGGCCGGGATTTCTTCGCCTCCTACCTGGCCGCAATCCGGGCCAATACCAGGACCGACGGCCGAAAATCCGGACCGGCCAGCCTGATTGTCCACCAGGACGACAACGTCATGCTATTCGTCCCCAAGGCCCAGACCTCCCAATGGGAGCTGCAGCTGATCTGCCTCGGCGAGATCGGCAATATCATCGAGGCGGACTCCGCCACCCGTACATCCCTGGACCGGGCCATGCTGGTAGCGATGAAAATCCTGGACGCTATGGGGGCGAGGATGGTGACTACTATTGAATTTTCGAAAAGATTCGATGCACCCGACCGGGACCAAAGACTGCTCTACTCATTTTTACCGAAACTGCCTGAATCGCCGGGCACTTTCAGCGAGGCCCAGCAGCGCTGGGTCAACGGCCATTACCCCGAGGACTTTGCCGAAGCCTGCCGCCGGGTCCGAAAACGGATTGAACCATGATGGAAATCTTCGACCACCCGGAACTGCGCCAATACGTGAGAAACTGCCCGACCGGTTTTACCATTCTCACCGAGGGAGACCGGGCCGACTCCCTTTATATCCTGATTGAAGGCAGCCTCGAGGTCATCAAGGGCGGCAAGAAGATCCATGAGATCAACGAGCCCGGCGCCTTTTTCGGGGAGTTGTCCTTCCTGCTCGGTACCGTGCGGATCGCCTCGGTGATCTCCGCAACCGAGGATACCAGATTTCTCTGTCTACCCAATACCGAGGTCGAAAGGATCTGGCACCAATTTCCCGAATTCGCCAGACAGCTGGCCCGTAACCTCGCAACCCGTCTCCACGAAACCACCAACGTCGCCCAAGGCTTCCGGGCCTTCTGCGACCAGATGCCCGATGCGGTCATCATGACCGATGCCGGCCACACGGTCCGCTCCTGGAATCAGGCCGCCGAAAAACTGTACGGCCGGTCCTGGCAGCAGATGAGCGGCAATTTAATCGATGACATTTACGATAACCAGGCCTCCTTTAAACAGTTCATGGCCGAGCTTGAAGCCAAGGGCGCAATCCGCGAAAAAACCCTCAAGATCAATCATCCCGAAAAAGATTGGTTCTTTGTCTCGACCAGTACCACCATGTTGAAAGATCCCCACGGCAACATCCAGGGCTACCTGTTCCTGGGCCGCGACGCCACCTCGCTTCGCAAACTTGCCAAAAAACAGCGGCTGGTCAAAAAATGGCTGCTGCCGCTGGTACTCGTCCTGATCCTGCTCAGCGGTTGGCTATGCTGGCGGCAGTTGGCGATTTCACCGCCATCTAGCTTGCTCGGGACCGAATATCTGTATAATGAACCCGTGCTTAACCGTCTCAACCTGGACACTGAAGCTCTGGAATTGGCCTTGGCTCCCGCACTTGCCGCCCAGTCAGCCGATCAGGCCCGTCAGGTTCTGGCGGATTATTTCAGTCTCTTCCACCCCGAATTTTACGGAGTAACCGGCGCCCTGATCATCGGCGACGATAAAAAGATTTTCTGCGGCTATCACCCGGCCCGGCCCGGCAGCACCGGATTTGCCGGCCAAGCCTATGAGGGCATCGGATTTTCGGAAAATGTCCCGGAAAACAACATCTACCCCCGCCTGTTCATGGTTTCCCGGCCAGAATCGGACGGCGGCCAGGGCGTCGAATTTGTATCTCCCTTAAAAAACCATCCCGCTCAGCTGGCATTCCGCCTCGACATGAACCTGATCAGGGAAGAGTTCGGCCGCAGCATCAATGACCTGGCAGAGGTTCTCAACCGGTAAGAAAAAGGGAATCAGGCCAGGGCAGTCGGCCCTCCGTAAAAATGGTATTTGAAAAACCCATGAAAAAACGCTAAAATAGGCAATTCCCGAACAGTCTAAATCACTTACGGACCAAATCGACAAGTTCGCAAAAAGTTAAAGCTGAGTTGAGCAACTTGCCTGCTCGTACGAAACTAATGCCCTGTGGGTACAAAAATGAGATGGTTAAGCAAAAATCGTCAGATCCAAGGCGCGCAAATTTCGAGGAATGAAGCGTACTTCAGTACGCTGCAATGACGAGACAATTTGCAGCAACGCAGGAGCTGGCGATTTATGCCCTTCAGGGTGCTTTTTGCGACGCCATCGAGGTTGATAACAGATGAACAAGCAAGGTTATTACGGACAGTGGGGCGGCGCATTTATCCCCGAAGTTCTCTATGAGACGTTTCGCGAGCTGGGTAGAGCCTTCGCGGAGGTCAGGCACGATCCCGATTTCTGGAATGAATATGTGCAGCTGATGGCCTCCTACTCCTGTCGCCCCACGCCCCTGACCTACGCCGCCAACCTGAGCGATCATTTCGGCGGCGCAAGGATCTATATCAAACGTGAAGATCTTAACCATACCGGGGCCCACAAGGCCAACAACGTCATGGGCCAGGGATTGCTGGTCAGGCGAATGGGCAAGAAAAGGGTAATCGCCGAGACCGGAGCCGGCCAGCACGGAGTCGCCACCGCGACCATGGCGGCCAAATTCGGCCTGGAATGCACGATCTACATGGGCGAGGACGATGTGCTGCGCCAGCGCCCCAACGTCTTCTGGATGGAGAAAATGGGTGCCACCGTCATCCCGGTGACCAGCGGCTCCCGAACCTTGAAAGACGCCATCAACGAGGCCTTTCGCGACTGGGTCACTTCCATGGACGACACCCACTATGTATTTGGCACCGTCTGCGGCCCGCATCCCTTCCCCGAAATGGTGGCCTGGTTTCAGTCCATAATCGGCCTGGAGGCCCGACGGCAGATCCTTGCGGCTCACGGCCGCCTGCCGGCCCGGGTTTTTGCCTGCGTGGGCGGGGGCTCCAACGCCATGGGTATTTTCCAGGGCTTTCTCGATGATCCGGGAGTGGAATTGATCGGAGTCGAGGCGGGGGGGCACGGGGTCGACACCGGCCAGCACGCGGCCCGGCTGGCGGGAGGAGACGGCTCGGCCGGAGTAGCCCAGGGTTACAAGACCATGTTCCTGCAGAACTCCGACGGTCAGATGCGCGATACCCATTCGGTGGCCGCGGGCCTCGATTATGTCGGGGTCTCTCCCATCCTCAGCGATCTCTGGGAAAAAGAGCGGGTCCGCTTCACGGCCGCGACCGACCGGGAAGTGATGGCGGCCCTGGAATTGACCATGCGGCGGGAAGGCATTATCCCGGCCCTGGAGTCCGCCCACGCATTTGTCCAGGCCTTCAAGGAGGCTCCGGCAATGGAGCGCGATGAAGCGCTGATCATCAACATGTCGGGCCGGGGCGACAAGGACATCTTCACCATCGCCGACGCCTTTGACGATCCATCCTGGAAACAATTCATCATCAACAAAGGCCGTGCATATGCAGCTGACTGAATATCTCCGCAAGCAGAAAGCCGAAAAGGACATTTTGCTGATGACCCATCTGGTTCTGGGTTATCCCTCCTTTGAGGTAAACCAGGAAGTGATCAGACAGATGGTCGATAACGGCGTTGACCTGATCGAGCTGCAGATCCCCTTTTCCGAACCGATGGCCGATGGTCCGGTGATCCTCAAGGCCAACCAGAAATCCCTGGCGGCCGGGGCCAAAGTCGGGGACTGCCTCGATTTCGCCGCCGGGATCACCGCCGCCCACCGGATCCCCTTCCTGTTCATGACCTATTACAATATCCTCTTCAAATACGGAGTGGAAAAATTCTTCCGGAAGGCGGCGGAGATCAGGATCAAAGGTTTTATCGTTCCGGACCTGCCGCCCGAGGAAGGCGAGGAGTTTCTGGCCCTGGCAGAAAAATACGAAATCGCCCCGATCATGATCTTTGCCCCGACCAGCACTGAAGAGCGCATGCGGGAACTGGCAAAGAACGGCGACGGCTTTATCTACTGCGTGGCCCGCCGCGGGGTAACCGGCGGGAAAACCGAATTAGACCGGGACTTCCGCGATTACATGGGCCGTTGCCGGAGCGCAACGGACCTGCCCCTGGCCGTAGGTTTCGGGATCAGCAACCGGGAAGACGTCGATTCCCTGGCGGGGCAGGCCGATATCGCCGTGATCGGAACCAGGACCATCCGCCTCATCGACGAACAGGGTCCGGCGGCCGTCGGCCCTTTTATTGCCGGCTTGAGATAGAGTGGCGATTTTCGATATTAGGTGCTAATCCTGAAGCCCTAATCCATCCCGTCCCGGCTGAATTCCCGGGCTCAACTGCCCCTGTCAAACATCATAATCCGTCCGCGACCGCCTTTCTTCAGGCAGGCAGGAAGTCGATCGGGTAAAGGATGGTGGTTTTAGGCACCCCGTCCTTGGGACCGAAGTTGAACTTTTTTACCCTGTCGACAATCTGGGAGACCAGCTTCCGCGAGTCCAGATCGCTCGACTCGACATCGCACAGTGACACCGTTCCGTCCGGTTCGATGGTGAGGCGCAACAGCAGTTTGCCGCGCAGGGTCGGATCTATCCGCAATTCCTTATTGTAGATCCGGTAGAGCAGCGCCTTGTAGCGGTCAAAGACGATCTGGATTTCCTCGTCGGTCCGGGCCGGGCCGGGACCTTCGCTCACCGGCCGTCCCGCCTGTTCCTCCAGCCCCTGCAGGGAACTTCCCACCCGGGCAAAGCCGACCCCGCCGATCTGGTCGGCCGCGCCGCCGCTGCCGACGTTGCGGCTGACGGCCCCACTGCCGATCCCACCGCTGGATCCTTTTTGGGCCATGGCCACCAATGACCTCTGGGCCCGGGCCTGGCCCTCCGCCCGTGGGGAGACATCGCTTAACCGGGCCTCGGTGCCGAGTTTCGCAACGGGAGTTTCGTCCATCAGATCCGCGAAACTGCCTTTGAAGGCCAATACTCCGGTTTTTTCCGCTTTTTCCCGGGCTATCTGACTTTTTTCCGGGGTCGGCTCCGGCTCTGCCTTCTCTTCGCTTTCCTTGGGCTTTTCCTTATCTTCACTCTCCTTCGGTTTTTCCGGATCAGGCTCTGCTTCCTCCTCTACCTTAACGGGTGCCGGGATCGGCTCAGGTATGGGCGGCTCTTTCTTAAGGAGCTTGGCAAGTCGTTCGGGCACCTCGACAACGGCCATGGGATCCGGCAGGGGCACATTGACCAGGGGGATGATGATCCCGAAGAAGAAACTGAGGAAAAGGGCAATGAGTAAAGAGCGGCGGAACACTCTTTCGCTCTCCCGGTCATTGCTCCAGGGCATGATTATCGAACGATCGGGGGTTGGCGAAATCTCCCGTTCAACGATGAATTCTTCCCGGCGCACCTCTTCACGGACATAGGCATCATGCACCTGCCTGTGCAGTTCGTCCAGTTCGTCAAGAGTCTCGTCGATCCGCGCCTTGAGGGAATCCCGGATATCCAGATCCTTACGGTATTCCCCCTCGGCTCGATGGATCCGCTCCCGGGTCTTTTCGATATGCGCCGCCGCGCTATCCTCACCCCCGGGAATTCCATCCCAAAAGAGCCCGGCCGCCTCCAGTTCGTCCAGCCGGGCAAGGGCATCGCAGACATTTCGCAAGGCGTCGAGCCGTTGATTCTCGGCCGAAAATGCTTCAAGTTTCGCCTCGACGGAACGCAGCTGAGCTTCAAGACCCTCGTTTTTTTGGCAAACCTGGTCGATCTGCGCGTTCAGGGGCTCTAATTCTTGTAATAAAATGGATGAATTATCGGAAGCCACTCTAGCTCTCTCTCGCCTCTTGATTGACCGCCAGGGAAATCTTCTCGTATCCGGCAGCCGTACAAGTCGACATTATTTTTTTTAGTATCCTGAAGGGAATGGTTTTATCGGCAAGAAGGGTAATTTCCTTAGCTTCAACCGCCGCTTGCTGGTTGATCCCGATCAGGTTTCGCTCCAGGTGTTGCAGCCGCTCGGTAATCTCCGGGACGGTTCCGCTCCTGGAGTTAAGCACCTCGGGTGTGGAGGCCACCAGCTTGCCATGCACCAGGATCATCTCCTGGGATACCACAATCACAATCGTCTCACTCGGCTTGAGTTCGACTACGGAATCAGGCAATTCTATCTCCTTGGGAGCTTCCAGCACCTCACCAGAGGCGGAGTTGAAGAGCAGGAAAAAAACCAGGATGGTAAAAACGTCCATCAGGGAAGTCAGGTTCAGACCGGTCATCTTCTTCCGGTTACGTGACATTCTCTTTATGCGTCGGCTGTTCTTCATGGGGCATCTCCAATGGATATACTGGGGAAGAGTGCCATTTTTTGAACCTCGCCGCTTTCCTCATCCGGGATTGCCGCCTCCCGCACCGTGTCCATGACCTGAACCAGATAATCATATTCGATCTCCGGTTCCATTAAGACGGTCGCCTCTTCCTTTTGAGGATAATCGGCTTTGAGGCGCCTGAGCATTTCGGATAACCGCTCCAGGTTGTACTGGCCATCTTTTTTAGGAATTGCGGCAACGACTTGTGATCCGTTTGCCAGTTCCAGACCTGAACTCCGGACGATCACCTCGATGCTGAAGTTCGGGTTGTTCAAGGCATCCCCGCCTGCATCGGTCGGCACACTCAATTCCAGTATAGCCACCCGCGAAAACACTGCGCTGATCAGGAGAAATGGGATGAGTATGACCATCAGATTGAGAAAGGTGGTGATATCCAGTTCAGGTGATTCTCTCGGTTTTCTGTGGCGTCGTCTCATATGCTCAGCTCTCTTTGTTTCTGCGCACAGCGGTATTGGAGATGACATTCAAGGCCTTGACCGAAGCCATCTCGAGGCTGTCCACGATCTGGCCGGTGGTCGAAGTCAGCTTGGCATGGAAGAGCAGCAGCGGAATCGCGACGATCAGCCCAAAAGCCGTGGTGTTCATGGCGGTCGAGATGCTGGCGGAAAGCATGTCGGCCTTCTCGGCCGGGTTGGCTTCGGCGACCGCGGTGAAGGCCGCGATCAACCCCATGATGGTGCCGAGCAGCCCGAGCAGGGTGGCGATATTGGCAAACAGCCCCACATACGGGGTGCGCCTCTCCAGCTGCGGAAGAATCTCCATCATGCCCTCTTCCATGGCGATTTCGATGTCTTCGCGACGCCTGACCGCTCCCTGTCGGGCCAGACCCATGCTCAGCATCTGGGCGATGGTGGATTTGTCCTCGTTAACCAGCTCCCGGGCACTGTCAAAATCACTGTCGTTCAGCATGGGAAGCACCTCGGCCCACAGCCTGCGGTTCTGACTCCTGACCCGATTCAGGTGGAGCCAGCGTTCAACGGCAATGGACATGCCAAAAGCAAAGATGATTAGAATGGGATACATGAATACCCCGCCCTTCTGAAAAAACGCTACCATTGAATAAATGATTTCCATCTTGTTCCTCCTACTTCAAAAATTATTATATCTCCGGGATCGAAACCCCTCCATTTTGCCCGACCTCGCCTGAAAGAACCGATGCGAGTTTCTGTCAGCCGCGTTACTTTTTCCAGCTCTTGGTCTCTGCTGGCCAGGGATGTTCATTTTCCGGTGCTGACCTCGTAGAATTCAAGCTGCCGCATAAAAACATCCCGATCTACCGGGACATCACCCTCGTTCAACAGCATATTCAAAGTGGTCTCAACTCCAATTTCCGAGCTCTTCCAGGGAACAATATAAAGAGCTTTCGGGGTTTCATCGTTGCCGACGATGGACATTCCCGATAATTCCTTGGGGACGGATTCCTTCTCCTCGGCCGCAACCGTCAAGGCCGGCAACAGGACCAGGCAGAGACAGAAACAGAGAAAAGATTTTCGAAACATTATAACCTCCTTGCGCAAATAAACTAACGGCCGAGTCGCAGATGCAGCTCGGCAATCCAGATCTCAACCTGGTCGTCCTCGGGACTGGCCTCACTGTATATCTCATATTGCTTAAGAGCGCATACCAGGTCGTTTAGATAGAGATCACAGAGAATCCCGAGATTCAGGTGAATCGGAAGATATTCCGGAAAACTGTCGAGCGCCTTCTCGTAGATCTCGCGGGCTTCGGTAAAGCGGCCGTTTCTGCGAAGCAACAGTCCGTATTCATTACTGACCGCGGGATGATCGGGAAACAGAGCCAGGGCGGTTTTGAGATGTCGTTCAGCCGGTTCCGTTTTGCCGATCCTGGCATAGGCCATGGCAAGGTTGACATAGGGCGCCGTAACCCCCGGTGACTGCCCAATCACCTTTTCAAGCAGCTCGATGGCTTTTTCGTAGTTGTGATCGTCCATCAGGACAACGGCCCGCTCGTAATCGTCCAGAGATTCCCCGGTCATGTTCGATATTTCCCTGATCACAAAACCTTGCCGGCCTCCCTCCAGCCTCTGAACGGAAGCCTTTTCCCGCTCAGCCTGGAACTGCTCCACGGAGGCCCCTTCATAAGCCGTCTTCGCGCAGCCGGAAAGCAGGGTCAAAGCCAGGGCCAGGGACAGCAATCCTCCGCCCCTTTTTTGTGGGGCGACCACCCCAGTAAAAAGCTTAGTCTTAAAGAATTTCATAGCCTAGCTCCCGGTCTCCGATGCATCTTCAAGTTCCTGGCCCGCAAGATCCGGCGGGATGACCTTATCATCGCCGCCCGGCTCCTCCAGCGCAGCCTCCGGAACAGTTGTCGAATCCATTTCATTTAGCGAAGGCTCGGCTCCCCCAATTGGTTCCGGCGGTGCGGCATCCGCAACCGGCTCCGGCGGCGCGGCTACCGCAATTGGTTCCGGCGGTGCGGCTTCCGCAACCGGTTCCAGCGGCGCGGCTTCCACAACCGGTTCCGGCGGCGCGGCTTCCACAACCGGTTCCGGCGGCGCGGCTTCCACAACCGGTTCTGGCGGCGCGGCTTCCGCAACAAGCTCCGGCGACGCGGCTTCCTCTTCGGATTCCAACACCTCCGAAACTAGCGGGCGATCGATTTCAAACAAGAAAGTCACCGGAGAAACGATGGGGTCGTTCTCTTTTTCCGGTTTGTCGTAGCGGGCAGGCATGAATACCGCCAATTTCCGCAGACTTTTATCGATCCAGGCATTGTAGATCCCCATGGAGATCAGTTCAAGGTTGTTCTGATGGACGATGATCGCCCTGTCCTCGAACGGATACGCCTGCTCTTCAATGGCCAATTCGTACTGCTCCATTTCCAGGGGGCTTAGTTCGGTCGGTCGTTCGGACTTTATCAATGCCTTGCTGAAGTGGGCGTAAATTTCGGCCAGATAGAAGGTCGAGGCAGCAGTGACCTCGGCAATTTCGTAATCAAGAAGAGCACCGAATTCCCGGGTCGCTTCCTTCATCAGCGTTTTTTTCTTGTCAAGATTGTCCTTGATCGGTATGACCAGCTGGATTTCCACAAACCGTTCAAAAGTCAGTTCAGCCAGCACCAGGGCGGCCTTCCCGGCGAGGTAGCGGGTTTGGCCCGTGCGTTCCGCGCCGGCGGACTTATCGATGGCAACGATCTTCCCGAGTTCGGCCAGGTATCCCTTTTGATCATCTCGAGCCTTCAGAAGTTCCGCGATTTTGCTGCGCGTTTCCAGATTAATCTCTACGGGTTTCGGGAAATATCCCACATAACGGCGCAGAACCTCCAGGGCCAGATCGCCGGCCCCGGCCTTTTCGTACAGCTCGGCCGCGAGCAGCAGCGCCCCCTGGCGGACCTCTTCGTCATCCGATTCCTCCTCGATGCGTTCATATTCCCCGGCGGCCAGGGCAAACCGGCCATCCTCCCGGTAGGCGAAAGCGATCTTCTTGGTCACCTCGGGCTGCAATTCGTGTTCGGGAAAGATCTCGCGGAAACGGATCAGCACGGTGAGTGCCGCGGCCCAGTCCTCGAGTTGGATCAGGGCGGCGGCGGCGTCGTATTCGGCCGTCGGCCTGAATTTAGAGGTCGGCGCCAAAACTCCCACCCGAAGGAAATGGTCCGCCGCTGCCCGGTAATCTTCGAGCTTATCGGCCTCTTCCCCCTGCTTGTAAATCGATACCGCCAGGTTATCGATCAGGGCGGCGCGGGTCTGATCCCCATCAGGAAGGAGCTCCAGGACCTTCAGGTAAGCAGCTTCGGAGTCGCCGTAGAGAAGCAGCTCGAAAGAGGAATGGGCGGCGACCAGCCAGGCGTTACGGAGGATATCCGTATCGCCCCCGGGAAAATCCCCGATCAAGGTCCGGGCCGCACTCAGCGCCTGCTCGTGATCGCCCATGGCGTAGAGGTCATCCACCGCCGCCCCGAGGACAATCGCGGCCTTGTCGTGGCCGGGAAAGGTCTTCGCAAACTGCAAGGAGCTGCGGATAACCCCGCGGCTGACCCGCTCCTTTTCTTCCGGCGGGACAACGCCGAGATGCTCACGGTAGGCGTAAACAGCCGCGTAGCCGGCCGCGGAGGATTTGTCGTGGCGAGGATAGCCATAGGCGGTCTTTTCGTATTCTTCGGCCGCTTCGGCATAGGCGTTGTTTTCGAGCAGCAGATCGGCGAGCTGATAGTTTATCGCCGGTGATTCGCTATCCCCGGGGAAGGTGACGAGCAGTTCCCGGTACCAGTGCAGCGCCTCGGCGAAGTTCGCCGGTTTGTCCTCGGCGCGTTGTTCGTTCTGATAGAGGGAATGGTAATGATTGGCCAGATCCCTGAGGTTTATTTTCAGGAAGCCCAGGACTTCCGGCCGGTCGTCCGGCTCGAAGTATTGCCAGTAGCTGCTTTCCAGGCCGTAACTTTTCGCGAATGCCTTCTTGGTTTCGATAACCAGGCTGGGGAAGCCGCCGGCCCGGTTGACTTCGATAATCCGCATATGGAAGTTCGGCGCCTTTTCGTGGTAGGGATTCCGGCTGACGAAGGCGTTGAGGGTGGAGGTCGCGTCACTGTAACGGCGCTTGTCGACATAATATTCGCCGAGATTGCTGTAGACTATATCCTCGTAGCCGCGCTTGCCGTGCCGGGAGAAATAATTGACCAGGGAATCGGCGCCGCCCAAGTATGAAAAACCCAGGCTGATGACCCGGAAGGTGTCGTTCATCCGGTTTCGTTCGGTTTCGTCTTCATCCTGTTCGAAGTCGTATCCGGTCGAAACCTTGTAGTCGAGCATGGCGATAAACCTGTCCAAGGCCTCTTCATAGAGTTCCTGCTTATAGAACGACCAGCCCAGTTTGAACAGGGCGAGCTGATAGTAGTAAGAACCGACGCCCATATCGACGATGCTTTTATAGGCCTCTTCCGCTTCCAGGTATCGGCGGTAGGTGAAGAAATATTCGGCCCGCCGGAACTGCACTTCATCCATGTAGCGAGACCGGGGAAATTCGTCCACCAGCCGGTCCATGACCTGCATGGCCTCCTTATTCCGCCCCAGTTCCGCGTAGGCCCGGGACATCTGATACAGCACCTGGTCGTTACGCTCGTACATCGGGTATTTATCGAGCAGTTTCCGGTAGAGGACGATGGCTTCAAGCGGCCCGGCCTTTTCGAGATCATCGCCCTCTCCCGGCAGTTCGACCCCGGTCTCGGCTCCGGCTTCAATCCTGGCCGGCAATGGTTCGCCGCGGTTCATTCTTTTGGCAAAATCAGCCTCGGATTCCCCGGCGGTCCGGGTTAAGGGTTCCTCCCGTCCCGCTGGCCCGGTAACCGGCCGCGGGGCCGGTTCGGGGGCGGGGATCGCCGGCTCTTGATCGGTGATCAGGCCGTATTCCTTCTCGACCTTCAGGTCCGCCAGGCGGCGGATCGCTTCGGGTGACAGGGCCGAGTCCGGGGTTTCCTCCAGAAAACGTTGATAACTTTCCATGGCCTTAACGAGCCCGCCCTCGATCCGCTCTTCCTTGATATCGATCCGCCGGTCCCGCAACTCGGCAATGGTTCCCCTGGTGCCCGGTGACGAGCAGGCCTGGAGGATTAGCGGCAGCGCCGCGATGACGAGAAGCCGGAGCCGCTTCATTGCCCCTCCCCCTTGCGCCCCTGGGCGCCGATGGCGCGGTCGTAACTGTCCGCCATGGCAAAGCGTGCCTTGACCTGGAACTCTTCCAGCCGGGTGCGGCGCCCGGTCAGTTCGTTCAGGGCCATCACTTCGAGCATATGCCCCTGGCGGGCCATCAGCTCCCGCACCTCGCCCTTGGCCGCCTTGATCCTGATCCGCAGCCGGCGGATCGTGTCGTCGTAGCCCTGGTAGCTTTGCACCGCGCCCTGCCGGGTCCGGACAAAGCTGAAGTATTGTGCCGGCAGCAGGTCGGCAACCAGGTTCAGATCCCGGAGGCTCTGGTGGGCCTCGGTAAAGCGCTGATCGTATTGGGAGTAGATATTCCAGTCCAGGACTCCCCGCAGACGGCCGAACCGCTCGGTCAATTCCCCGGGCTCCCCGGTAGATCGGGTGGCCATGATTTGTTCCAGCCGGACGATTCGCTCCCCGAAAAGGCGCTCCTCCATGGTGGCCAGATAATCGGGCCGCGGCGCGACCAGCATCGCCCGCAGACGGTTTCCGATATTGTCTCGCTGCTCGAGGCGCAGGCGCATTTTCGAATCGAGTCGCCGGAATTTGTCGTCAATCTCGGGAAGCAGGGGGGTATAATAGGCCTCGCGCAGGGCGATAATCTCCTCAAAGGCGTTCAGGTCCCGGTCCCAGACTTCCAGCTTCCGGCGGAGCTCGTCGAGGTCGAGATAGTTCTTCAGCGATTCCTGGAAAGAGTGCGAGGACATCAGGTTAAGCAGGTAGTAGGTCTCGGGGGTCTCCGGCAGTTCGCGCAGCTTGACCACCCAGTCGGCGTCCTGCTTGACCTCTTCCCGGACCAGGGCGCGGAGGAATTTGCCTTCGCGGATGGACCTGATCGATGCGCCGAGCTTGTCGATTTCGGAGTTGAACGAGGCCAGGGCCTCGCCATACCTGATGGCGGCGTTGCTGAACATGCCAAGCTTGCCATAGGCGTAGGGAACCGCGAGCATGCCTTCCTGGACCGCCGGGTCCGTAATCTCCCGTTCGATCAGGATACTCCAGGGGGTCAGGGATTTCTCGAAATCACCCCGGGAAATATCCGCCCATCCCGAGCCCAGCAAGGCCCGGTTGGAGAAGGGGCCGCTCAGCCGCACCCGGTCGAAAACCTCTTTGGCGCCCTCGAAATCATTTTCCTCCATCAATTTATAGCCGAGGACCAGATTTGCCTTGTCCCTGATCGCCTGGACAACGGGTTCGTCGCTGACAATCCGGCCGGTAAGGTCGAGATATCGGCGCCCCTCGGCGATCTTGCCGCTCCTGATTAAAGCGATCCCGAGATTGTAGGAGGCAAAGCCTTCCAGCCCCCCGGCCTCCCGGAGTTCGGCGAGGATGGCGGCCGCCCCGGGGAAATCGCCGTTGGCCATAAGGATCTGCGCCCGCAGGAAGGCCAGGTCATCGCGGATCTTTTCCGGAACGGTTCCGCTGACCCGCTCCACCGTGAGGAGGGCGTTTCCCGGCTGCTCTTTCTGGAAAAAGATCCGGGCCAGACGGAAAATCGCCGCGTTGCGCACCTCTTCCCCGACATTACCCTCGATAACCGCCTTGATGGCGCGGCCGCCGCGGTGATGCATCCGGTAGGCCAGTTCAAAGTCCCCCACGTCAAATTCGGCCTCGCCCAGGTGGTGGAAAAGCGAGTCGAGTTCGGGCTCGTCGAGTTCGTAAAACTGCCCCAGTTCGGTGTCGAGCCTGGCGATCGCCGCGAACCATTCCTCCTGGTATGCGTAATAGAGGGCCTCGCCGAAAAAGGGATCCGCCGGCTTTTTCGGGGTATTGACCCCGGCGGCCGTCGCGGAGACGGCGCAAAGCAGGTATGTCAGGAGAACCAGGAGCCGAAACATGAATTACCTGTCCTTGAAGGTGATCGCCCGTTGGGCCAGAATTATTTCAACGATCCCGGGCCCCGCCTCTTTTTGAATGGTGAAATTCTCCGTGGTCCGGAAATCGGTGCCCCCTGCCGATCTGCCGATCAGGGTCGCCTCCAGCTGGTGGGCGCCGGTCCGGATATTGCCGGTATAGATGCGCTGGACGCCCCCCCGCCGCAGGGCTTCGAGTTCCTTGAAGGTGTAGAGGTGATGGATCACCTCCTCGCCGTTCAGGCTGATCCCGACGGAATCGACGCTGAACTCCTCCCCTTCGGCCAGGGAGACGAAGACCGCAACCTGGGTGTGGGAGGGATAGAGCAGCTTTTCTTCCAGTTCGTTCAGTTCCGCGGCAATGGCGAGAACATCGCTCTTGATCTCCTGCACCTGTTCGTCCAGCCCCTTGACCTGCGCCCTGGAGACCTCTTCCGCATGGGCGGAATAGCTCAAGATCAGGACCAGAATAGTTACCAGAATCGCAATCACCCTCAACATCTTTGCCACCTCATCTTAATTGGTTCTCATCCGCAAGGGGGGAAGGCCGAAGCGCCCGGCAGAACCGGGCCTCTGGCTGGTTTTCCCCTCACCTTTCATCTTTTGCACCAGCGCTATGCTTCGGGAACCCGGAAGGTCCCTCGCCTAGATCTTGCCGATCAGGTTAACGAACAGCCCCTGGTGGTCGTAGGAGAAGTCGGTCAGATCATCGGAGAAATTGCTGAAGTTGTAACCGATCCCCATTTTTATATGTTTGCCCAGATGTCGGTACAGGCCGACCAAGACGCCGCTCAGCAGGTCCCCGGCATCGGGCAGGTCGAGCAGACGCCCCTCGACCAGGCCGTCCCATTTGTGGAGAAAGTGGTAGTCCGCCCGCAGCACATAGAGAGATGCCCGGCTGAGGAAGTACTCCGGATCGAGCCGGTCCCGGCTGATCTCGCCATGGCGATAGGCGTATTTGCCGCCCAGGGTCCAGCGCGCGGTCAGGTCGTACATGACATCCAGGGCTCCGATATGGCTGCGCTGGACGACGCCGGCCCCAGCGTTGTTAATTCTTGCCTGTTCCGGCGCCGGCAGGTTGTAGAAATAGGTGTACTTGAGCAGGACGTTCAGGCGGTCATGGCGGACGGGCCGATAGGCATAGCCCAGCACCGCCTCGGTAAAGTTGCCGTCATAAAACCGGCCCAGGGAACTTTCGCTCCGGCTAAAGTTCAGTTTGCCGAGGAGCCGCCAGTCCGGGGACAACTGGTAGCGGAGACTGTTTTTCAGCAGCCAGGTGGTGCGCCTGGCGCTGATCGCATCCGGCTGTTCGGTGTCGTCGAGCCGGTATTCCACCGCGCTGGCGATTTTCAGGGTATCGAAGCCGTATCCGCCCCTCAGCCCGGCCGCGGTTCTCTTGATTTCGGCGCCGGTCCGGTGGTCCTCAAGGGTACCGAAATCGAGATTGGCGCCAAGATTGAGGCGGTCGGTGGGCGCCAATTCCACCCCGGCACCATGCATCAGACCGGTGGGCAGATCGCCGTGGCTATAGCGCTCCTCCAGGTAGACACTGGCGCTGTCCGAGTAGCGGGTCCGGAATCCGGAAGCCAGGTTGCCTTTGCGGGCGCGTAGACCGTTGTCGGTGCGTTCGTTCTCCAGGGCGTAATTAAGATAGAGGGTGGTCCGGTCGGAATAGAGGTACTCCGTTCCGAGCCGGCCGCTTTCCCCGAGATCGCCTTCGGAGATCTCGCCGTCGACTTTAAACCGCTCGGTCAGCCGGTAAGCGCCGCCGACCCCGATCCTGCCGTTTTCCTCGCGGTTGCCGGTGGTCCGGAGCGACTCCTGCACGAAGCCGTAACCATTCCAAAGGGTCAGTGAGTCGTAGTGGAGCCGCAGCGCCGCATCCGTTCTTTTTCCTTCCGCCCGGTTTAATAACGGTGCGAGCGGAGCGTTTACTGTGCGGCTGTCGCTGCGTACTCCCGGGCTCAGCGTCCAGTGGTCGCCTATCCGATGATCGAGATTCAGTTCGGCCGCTTCCGTTTCAAGCCCCTCCGGCTGGTCGCTGCGGTCGGCTTTGAGCCGCAGGCTGGTCCGGACCGATAGAGGCAGCGCCGCCGCGGCGCCGTAGATGGTCGTTTCCAGGGCGGTGAGCTGACCCGGCGAAGAATAACCCGCTTCGGTATCCTGGTAGTAGTAGGTGAGTCGGCCTTGGGTGTTGTCGAAAAAATCCTTGAAGCTGATACTGCCGTCAACCCGGTGGGCCGCGGCCTCGACTTCGCCGCCGGTCGGTCCGGCGGCGGCAGTGAAGTTGTAACCGCCGTCCGGGGAGGTGGTTTCCGGCCTGCCGGGCCCCTTGCTGCGGCCGGTTTCGAAATTGATCCAGGTTCCCGCGGACATCCGCAGGCGCAGATCGGCGCCATCCAGGTCGTTGTCGGTCTCCGCCTCTTCCTGGCGGCTAGAGGTCAGGCCGATCTTGACATGATCGTTGAGCCAGTAATGAACCCGGCCGCCGGTGGCCATGGAGTCGGGGTCGTCAAAACCCGGGCTGAACTCGTAGCGGGCCACCAGGTAAACGGGATTGCCGCCGACGGAGGAGCTGTCCACCAGCATGGCGTCCGCCGCCGTAGTCGACAGGGGCTCGGCCAGCAGGATGCGGCCCTGAAGGTAGTCGATATCGTAATCTAGCGCCGGCCTCAGGTTCCTGACTCCCACCACCAGGTTTGAGTCCTTGTCGCGAACTTCGACCCGCAGCCTTTCGGAGCCCTCGAGGACGTCCTGGCGGCTCATGAAATAGAGCGAGCCCCCGGTGCCGCGGAACTCGTCGCGCCCCGCCACGGTGCCCGGATCGGCGGCAAAGCCGTCCAGGGAAAGGCGCGGTGCGCCGAAACCGGTAGCGGCAAGGGGCTGGTAGTGCAGGTTGGCGCCGTAGAGGCCGCGGTCCACGTGGGCCAGGTCATTGTCGGTATAGCCGATCCTGAAGTTGCCCCAGAGCCCGTAGGTCTCGTCTTTTCGGGCCTTGGCATAAAACTTCCCCCGGGTCGGGGCATCTTCGACAACACTGCCCTCATCGCCGAAGGTCGGATAGTGGTAATCCGGATCCATTCTCCGGAACAGGGCGTCGGGTGATTTGTCGAGGAAATTGGAGAAAATCTCGTCCAGGGGTCCTTCCCGGGTATCGGCGCTGGCGGTCAGCGACCAGCCGTTTTCGAATTTGCCTTTCGAATAAAAGGCCAGGCGGCCATGGGCGCTCATCTCATCGCTGTATTGGGGTCGATCCGGGGCGAGCAGGTCGGCGGGGCCGTTGGTCTTGTTGGCGGCCAGGGTCAGGTCGGCGATCCCCACCGTGAACCAGTCGCTCTTTTTCAGGGCCAGATCTCGCAGGAACAGTTCGCCGTTGCCGGCGCTGTCCAGTACGGCAACCTCGACGGTATGCAGCCCTTCCGGCAGGATTTCCTCGGCCACGAAACTCCCTTCGTCATCGACGGGAACGCTGTAACCGGCCAGCCATACCCCATGGCCCCGGGGAATTCCGGTGCCGGAAACCCGGATCGTGCCGCCTTGGAGCGGGATATTCCGCCCGGCGAGGCGGCTCTCGCCGTAACCGGCCAGCAGTTCCATGCCGGGATCACCCCCGGCCGGAGCCGGATCGGTCCGGTCGACCAGCCACAGGGGCTGGGGAACTGTCTCATCGAAACGGTCCGACCCATCATAGACCCGGACCAGATATTGCAGATTGCGCCCCGGAGCGGAGGAGGACTCGAACCCCGGCCGCCAGCGGGCCATGCCGTCATCGTCCATGGTGATTATCGCGAGGGGTGTATCGCGGCTGGACTGCCCCTCCGCGAAAATCCGCACCTCCGCCCGCTCGATAAAGCTGCGGTAGTTGGTGTAGAGGCGGAAGCGGACCGGATTTTCATTAAACGAGCCCTCCTCAATGTCCCGGAAGCCGATACTGCGCGGCCAGGCGGTCACGTTTAGCCGCGGCGTAAGCTTGAGGCTGTCGTGTTTGAAGCGGATCGCGGCCTCTTCCAGGGCCAGGTCGGTGCAGCGCTGCACATCCGAGCTGCATTTGTTCGGGTCATCCAGGGGCACGCCGTCCACCGTGATGCGCATCAGGTTTAAGGCAAAGGGGTCGGCGGTCACCACCTCACGCTTCAGGCGAGTGATCTCCACCCCCTCGTATTCATTGAGGGCGACCAGCTCGTCGTAGATCACCTGGACTTGAACATGGGAACTGTCCGCTTCGATAAAGCCCGTATTGACCACATCGTCGGAGCGGACATAGCCGCGGCCGTCGAATTCCGTTTGCTCCTCCGAAAGTCCCATCTCTTCGCTGACCGCCTCCAGAGCCCGCCGGGCGCGGGCCATGGACCAGCCGATGTCATCTCCGTATACCCTTGCCGTCCGGCGGTTCAGCCGCCGGTTGCTGGTATAACCGATAAATCGCAGGCGGACCTTGGTCTTGGTGCTGATTTCGGCCATGACCCGGCGCAGCTTTTCGGTGTAGCCGGGAGGTACAACCGGTTTACCGTCGGCGAAGTAGATAGGCTCGATATCGCCCGACGGAGGCGCGTAAACCCGGGTGACCGTTTCGGCCCCGGCTTCTTCCGGACAGAGCTGGGGCTCATCGGGCAGTTCCTGGAGCGGGTCGTCGTACCAGAAATCCACTTCGATCCGCCGGTTCAGAGCCCGGCCCTGCTGGGTGTCGTTGGCGGCGATCGGCCGGGTCGCGCCCATGCCCTCGCTCTCAACGACGCCATTCGGGAGCCCCAGTCCATCCTGGACGGCCAGGGCCACCCGGCGGCCATTAGCCCTGGAGAGACCCAGGTGGTTGCCGTAAATGCGCTTTTCCCTCCCTTCCAAGGGGAGATTGTCGGTATGGGCGGTGAACTTGACGACCACGTTTTGTTTGCTGCCGAGATTTTCCAGGGTCTGCCTGATCTGCTGGAGAAATTCTTCCGGCACTTCCACTGAACCCCGGTCGTAGTGGAGGGGGGCGATCAGGTTTTTAACCCTGGCCCGATGGGCGTTTCCTTCCTTGTAGCGAATTTTGCAGACCGTTTCGGTGCGGCAGATCTTGACCCGGTTGACCTCGCGGGGAACGAGCACTTCCCGCTCGACCAGCTTTTCGGTTATTTCGTCGTACCAGACCTGCACTTCTACGCGGCGGTTGAGGCGCCGCCCGTTCTCGCTGGCATTGGCGGCGACCGGCCGGCTGTCGCCGAGGCCTTCGTAGGAGATGGCCTCGGGGGGCAGGGCCAGGGCGCCTTGACAATATTCGGCGGTGATCCCGGCCCGTTCACGGGACAGCCCGACATTGTCGCCGTATCGCTCGCTCAAGGCGGCGCTCAGCGGCAGGGAATCGGCATGGCCGATAAAGTGGAGCCGCACATTGTCCCGGCCGCGCATCTTGTCCAATACCTCGCGCAGCATCTCAAGGTATTCCCCGGAAATATCCGCTTTGCCCTGGGCGAAACGGATCGGCGGCACCAGGTTGTCGAGCTTGATTGTTTTGATATCCTCTTCGACCACCTGGCGCATCTCCCGGCGATCGCCCTCCTGTTCCTCGAATATGGCCGGATCATGGAGCCAGGCGGTAAAGGGCTGATCGGCCGGCAGGTGCGTCTCGGCCGCCGCCCCGCCGTTATCGGTTTCCCTTACCAATCCTTCCCCGGCCGGAAAAGCCTCCGTCCCCGCCGCCGTGACCGCGCAGAAAGACAAGATGACGAGCCAGCGCTTCATCGGCGCGGCGTGCATCTTTATGGCTGGAGGAGCGGTCATTGGTTTCAGCATTCCTTTATTTCCGGCCATGCCGCGACGCGCCGCGGCGCCAGAAAATATCCTTTTCGACGGCCAGCAGGTAGCCCCCGTCCGCCTTTTGCCACTGATCGGTAATCGTCTTTTTCAGGGAGTCGACCCGCTCGCGCACCAACCCTTCGGGTTCAAGATCGGCAAGGTAGGAGAGGTGGAGGACCGACGGCGCCTTCCTCAATTCCTCGATCAGCCGGGTGATTTTCGGTTGCCACTGGAGCCGCAGTTCGCTGGAATCGGGCTCGAACACCCCGTCAGCGATATCGATTCGCACTACGCGGTGGATGGCGGCGCCGAAGTTGAAGCGGATCATTTTGCCGCGGGTCGCCCGCTGCACCCTGGGATTTTCCGTGGTCAAGCGGTAGCCGCTCGGCAGGCTGCGCTCGTCCACCTTGAGAATGAAATTGCTGCCCCGATCCCGATCGGGCACCGCCGCGCAGGTGAGGTGGAAGCGGCCGTTCGAGTCGGTGGTGGCGATCAGGCCGCGGGCCGTCACGACCCTGACCCCGGCCAGGCCGTGATCGCCTCGGTCCTGCCGGCCGTTCAGATTGCGGTCGTCGAAGACCTTGCCGATCACATCGGTGCAGTCGAAGTCGGGATCGGGCACGACCCGCACGGTGGCGGCCGCTTCCCCGGAGGCGGCGGTGGTGGTGGCCGTGTTGAACACCTGGGCCCGGTTGACGTATTCGCCTTCGAAAACCCCGGCCCCGACCACCAGCAGCAGCTCCAGGCTGATGGTGTCATTGGCCTGCAGGGCCAGACCGTCCCAGACCAGTTCGCGGCCGTTAACCTGGGGTTCGCTCAGCTTTCCGTCCAGGCGGGCCGAACCGGCCAGGTATTTAAAGCCGGCCGGAAAGCGATCGACGATGCCCATCTCATAGAGCGGCGCACCATAAACATTGGTGACGGTGATGGTGTAGGGCACCAGGCTCCCCCTGCTCACGTTGATCAGGGAGGAAGTCTTGGCGATGGCCACCGCCCCGTTCAACTCCGGGTCGATGGGAATCAGGTTGTTGAAGATCTGGCTCTGTCCCGGCATGGTGCCGTCGCTGAGCAGGAGATGAAGATGGTAATCGGTGCCCGGACTGCCAGGCGGCACCGTCAGGGGCGGTATTGCGGCGGAATCGACCACCTCGCAGAAGCCGGCGGTAGCCGGGACCGCATCACCACCGTTGCCGGGGCAGGCGGGCACGGAAAAGGAGGTTGTGGCTGCGTCGCTGCCGGGCGGAATGATCCGGGACTGCCCGGCCTCAAAACCGGTGGCCGGCGGGGTCACTGCGATGAGATAACCGCCGCCCGCCGGGCAGGAAGCAGTATCGCTGAAGTTCAGATCAAACTTGTAGAAACCGGAGCCGGTGGTGACCTGGTCCTGCTGGGCCGGATCGTCGAAACAGCCGGCCGCCAGAGGCGCGCCGGTTGAGCCGTTCAGCATCGTCAGCCGGGCCCCGGCAACCGGGACGCGGACAACCGAATTATAGACCGTACCGTTCGGCCAGAGCGGTAGATTGAGGTTCGTTAGATTCTCCCCCGACGCGACGGTAATTGCGTCGATCCGCTGGGGGCCGTTAATGAAGGGCGAATCCGCGGTGCCTAGTGACGGCGTCTCGGCTCCGGCGCCGGGAGCGCGGAAACGCAGTTCGTAGGGTTTCGAGCCGTCCTGGTTGGGGATCAGGCCACTAAGCCGGTAGCCGCCGTCACCGTCGCTTGCCACCGTGGCCAGCAGGCGGTCGCTCCCGTAGAGTTCGACCGACCAGCCCTCAAAGCGGCGTTCCTCGGGGTCGGAAAGCTTATCCAGGTTGGCGTCATGCCAGATGCGGCCGGCCAGGATGGCGCTGCCCGGCGTGCCTCCCAGGTCGAGGGATACTGTGGCGGAGGCGCTTTGAGCCGGGTCGCTCCAGCTCACGACCCCGGTGTTGGCGATGGTCGTCCCGATCGGCAGGACTGCCTCGATTTGAACCCGGAAACGGACCACGGCGCTGGCGCCCGGAGGCAGCTCCCCGTAAATGACCCCGTAGTCCGCGGTGAGCAGCTCAGCCGTATAAGCGATCCCGGCCGCGGCGCCGTTCAGGCGTCCCGAACCGGCAATGTAGGAGGCCTGCCCGGCCAGGGGAGCCAGATCGTCGATCACCGTCACCCGGGTGGCGGGCAGGCTGCCGATGTTGGTCGCCCGGATCAGGTACTCCAACTGGCCGCCCGCCTCGGCGCCGCCGATGACCGTGACCTCCTTGGTCACCGAGAGGAGCTGGAGATCGCCGACTATGATTCGGGTGGGTTGGTCGCCGTTGGAGTCGATGCCGTCGACATCGGTCGGCTCGTCGGGCCTTTCGTTGGTTTTCACGGTGCCCTGGTTGCTGATCACGGTGGCCGGGGCGACCCCGGCGTTTACCTCGACGTCGAAATAAATCACCGCGGTTGAGCCGGGCGGGAGGATCCCGTCGCCCGGGCCGGGCAGCGACGGGGTCAGGTCGGCAGAACTCACCGCGATGCCCGCGATCAGCGGGGAAATCCCGCCGTCCGACGGGCCGACGGCAAGATCGTTCAAGTGGACCGAGTCGGCTACATAAGTGGTGTCGGCGGGTACCGGGTCGATGAAGACCACCCCATGGGCAGGCGCCGCCCCTCCGTTGCTGATGGCGATGGTGTAGCGCAGCACGTCGCCGGGATCGACGAACCCGTTTGACCCCCGGTCGACCAGGATCTGCACGGTCTTATGGGCGTCGACCAGCGGCAGGTCGCCCACGACATTCCGGGTCGGATCATCCGGGACCGGGGTCGCCGGATCGTCGGACGGCTCTTCGGGTTGCGGTCCACCGCCGGAGCCATCACTGTTGACGAAGCCCTGGTTGGCGATTATCGCCCCGTCGACCGCATCACTATTGATTACGACATCGAAAGTGACCGTGGCCTGGTTGGAGCCGGCCCCCATCGCCCCGGCCGTCCCGTCATCCGGCGCATTGATCGGCAGACCTTCCCCCAGCGGCGAGATGCCGGCCGCCGGGTCGGCAACCGGACTGCCGTTTAAGGTGGTGCTGCCGGGCAGGTAGCTCGTGTTGGCCGGGATCTGATCGAGCAGCATGGTGTTGACGGCGTTTTCATTGCCGATATTTTTTACCGTGATCGTATAACGGAGGGTGTCGCCGGCCAGGAGCAGATCCGGGTCGCCGCTCATATCCTCTGAGGTCTTCCACACCTCGAAGGCCGGCGCGGATTCGATCAGTGTCGCGGTGGGGTCCACAGCGCCCGGCAGAGTCGGATCGTCGGTCAGCCCGAGGAGAACCCCGCCAAGTTCGAGCCCCCCCTGATTCAGGACAACGGTGGTGCTGTCGATCACCGGTACCAGAAGGGCTTCAAAAACCACACTCAGGCTTTCGTTCGGTCCGATATCGAGGCCGTGGACGAATAAAACGTTATCGCTTGTGGTGTAGGTGACTCCGGCGGGGACTTCGACGTTTCCGACCGAGGTCGCCTGGAACATCGGCACATCGTTCAGGCCGTCGAGTTCATCGCGCAGCGAAAAATCGCTCAGGGGAATATCAGTGGTGTTCCGGATGGTGATCGCGTAGCGCAGCCGGTCGCCCGGGTTTGCCGTGCTCCCCGGCAGCTCGGTAAGCGTGCCCGCCTGATCGGCAACCAGCCTGGTCACCGTCTTCTCGGCGCTGAGGATCGCCCCTTGCACCGTGACTTGATAGGCATCCTGGTGATCGACCGTTCCCACCGTGCCGTCGGTGAGGGCAGCGTCATAGGCGTGGTGGATCTCGCCGGCCGGGTCGGCGCTGTGCCATTGGCTGACGCCGGCGATGTTGGTCAGGGTGGTGGCGTCAATGTTGTCCTTATCGAGGGCGGCCTCAAAGGTCACAATCAGACGCTGCCCGGGGGCGACTATGGCCGCACCCTTGGTGGTCAGGACCAACTCGCAGCGGGATGCGGTGGCTGAGAGGGTAAAAGCGGTGTCATAGTGCTCCCCCAGGTTCAGCGCCAGGACCGGGGTCGTTCCGTCCGCCTGGTAGATGGTCGCGGTGATGTTGTTCACCCCGGCCTCGCACATCCCGCCCGGCGCCGGGTCGGGCAGCCAGTCGGTAAGCGTCACCTGCCAGGCTTCGCTTTCTCCGCTGTTTTGGGCATCGAGGGTGAAGTTGGCCGGCGTCCCGATCCGCATCAGGGCCGGGACCGGTCCGCTCTTGCTCAGGGTCATGGCGGGATGGGCGACGGTCATGCTGTCCGAGGTGTCGCCGGTCACGGCATCGCCGCCCAGAGTGGTGGTGCCGTTACTATAGGTGTACCAGGCGCGGTTGGTGAAGCTGAGCCCCGGGGTCATGTTGAGCTCCGTGTCGAGGAGCGCGACCGTCACCATGATATCTAGCTGCTCGCCAGGGGCGATGGCAATGGCGCCGCCGTCGGCCCTGATCTCGACCAGACCCGCATTGACGCTGCCGGCCAGGGTCCCCGACCAGCTGTCGGTGGAAACGACCTCCGCGCCGATAAAGCGCAGATCGGCCCCGGCCCCGGCCAGATTGTCGTAGATCCGCACATCATGCAGCGCCGTCGCGACCGGCGCCGCCGGCACGGTGATCAGGTAGGTGAACTCTTCACCGATGGCGGCGGCGGTTCGGGTCGCCGCCTTGCTCAGGGCGCCCGGGGTAGAGGTTGTTACCGCCGCCTGGGCCGGGGCGCTGGCGTACTCCTCGCGGTGATCGGCGCTGCCGTTTACCGGCACCTCGTCGTTGTCGAAGGAGTAGTAATTGGCGGCCTGGGCGGTATTGGTCAGGGTGAGGCCGGCGGCGACGTCGCTGTCGACTCTCACCGTGTAGCTTACCTGCAGGGTGTGATCCGGCGGAATGGTGTAGGCGTCCGGAGTGGCGGTGTCGAAGTTCCAGACGGCACCGCCGGTGGCGGGGCTGTAGACCGGGTCGAAAATTGCCAGCGCGGTTTCGGCCGAGGTGGAGTTGTCGACCAGTATAATACCGCTGGTCGACACCCCGTCCTGGCGCAACCCGACCGGCAGGGTGTCCAGCAGTCTGGTGTCATAGGCGGGTGCCGCGCCGTTATTTACGAGATCGATGGTATAGGTGATGATCTCGCCGGCATCGACCACGCTGTCGCCATTGGCCGGGGCTGCGCTCTTGCTCACCTCCAGCATCGGCTGGAGCACGGTGACCCCCGCCCCATCAGGTCGCGTCACCCCGGTCACGCCCACGGTATAGGCAAGGGTCGCGTTGTTGGTCAGCGTCTGGCTGATCGGGCTCTGGGTCAGGATATCGTCGTTCAGCACCCGGACCCGGTAGCGAAGGACCAGGAAGTCGTTTCCCGGGTCGCCGTCAGCGGGGTTTTCCACCGTGCCCAGGTTCCAGGTGAGGGTTTGCCCGCTGAGGCTCGGGGTGGGCGGGGTGGCCGGGTTCGTCCCGAAATAGGTGGCGCCGACCATCTCCATGTACCGTAGTCCCGTCGGCAGCGTGTCGCTGACGACGATCTCCGGATGGCTGCCTTCCTGGAGCCCCAGGCGTAATTCGTATTCGATCAGGTCACCGATGCGGACATCGCCAACGCCGCCATTATAGGTGTCGTCGGCCCGCACCTTTGCGAAGGTCGTTTCGTCGCCGATGACCAGGGTGGTGGTGGCCGAGGCGAGGTAATCGTTCGGCGCGGTTCCGGTGCCGCTGCGTTCATGGGGGTAGTCGCCATCCAGACTGGTCCAGCGGGCCGTAGCGATGTTGGTCAAGGGTTGGCCGATCGCCACGTCGCCGTTTACCCGCACCTGATAGGTGACAGTGACCGGCGTTCCTGGCGCGATATCTAGGCCGGCGCTCCAGGCCAGGGTCTGGCCGCTTACCGCATTGCCGGTGATCGTCGGTTCGCCAAGGTTCGCCGAGAGCGGTACGTAGGTAAGGCCAGGGCTCAGGGTGTCGGCAAGTTCGAGGTCATAGGCGGTCGGACCCGGCGCGGCAGTGAGCACCACCGTATAAGTCAGAAGGTCGCCCGCCTGCGGGGCGGTTTCCGGCGTGACCGTTTTCTCCACATCGACCAGGGGCTCGACGATTGTCAGCTGTTCCGTGGCCGCGCTCTCCCAGGTCACCCCGTCGTAAACATATGAGGCCTGGTTGGTGAAGAGGTCCCCGGCGTCGGTAGCCGGAGTGGCGTCGTTCGCCACCCGCGCCCGCAAGGTGATTACCGCTTGCCGGCCGGCTGGAATCTCGGCGATGGTGAGGCTCACCTCCCGGCTGCCGGCCGCCGTGTTGTCGATCAGGACAAGGGAGTCGGCGATCGTGGCCCCCAGGTAGTCCAGGGCGGGATCGAGGCTGTCGAAGACCTCCACGTTGCTCAGGGCCGCGTTGACCGGCGCACCCGGCACCGTGATGGTGTAATGGACCTCTTCCCCGATGGTCACCGTGTTTTCCGGCGCGACGGGCAAGGCAATGACTTTGGTCGGCACATTAAGGGCCAGCACGTTCTTCATGTACACCGCGGCGGGCTCGCTCGCTTCGTAGATGCGGCCGGCTTGGCCCGGCAGTGAGTAATACTCGTCCACCTGTCCGCTGTTCCGCCAGAGAGTATCGGGGGGAATGTCGGCGGCGAAGCCGATCTCGTATTCGACAAAGACGCATTCGTTCGGATCGATCGGCCGGGCGTCGCTGAAGGCGAAGCTCATCCGCCCGCCGCTCAGGGTGTAAGTGTAATCGGCGGCCGGGACGACGGCGGCTCCGGCCGGATCGCTTCCCGGACCGATCTTTACGACCGGGCCGGTGATGCTCGCTTCATTCAATTCACCGTCCAGCTGATCGCCGAGCAGCAGATTGTAGGCCGGCGCCAGGCCGGTGTTACAGGTCTCGAGCCGGAATTTCATGGTGTCGGCGATGATCTCCACCTGGTAGGGATCGTCGGCGCTGCCCGTGCCGACCCGATTGGCGCCGTAATCCGTCTTGGTGAGCGGCGCCATCCGCGGCTGTCGCACCTCCACCCGCGCCGTCGCCGTCAGGCGGTCGGGATAGAGAATAGGGTCGCCGCCCGTATAGGAGAGCTTCGCCAGGTTGTCACGCGAAATGGAAGTGTCGTAGGCTACCCCGGCCGAGGGCGGCTCGCTGACAACCCTTGCGACATAACGGATCACCAGGGGGTCAATCGGGGTGGCGTCGCTGCTCGGCTGGTTGACGATGTCGCCGAACTCCCAGCGCAATGCGGTGGTGGCGCCGGCGGCCGGTTCAATCGGAAGCGGAGTCGGGTAACTGAAGTCGGGGCCGGCGATGATGCTGAAGCTATCGAGCGCCAGGCCCGGGGGCAGTGCATCCTCGACCGCGACATTCCGGGTCGTGTATTCCTGCAGGTTCAGGATCAGATCGTAGGTAACCGTATCGCCGACCCGGACGGCCGGATCGGTGGCGGCGGCCGGAGTCTCGGCATAGCTGTCCTCGAACACCGCTTTGCCGATCGAAGTGTTGTCTAAAGTGCTGACCGAGACCGTGGCCGGCCCCCGGCAGTAGTCATTCGGGGTGATCCAGGCCGGGCAGCCCTCGCCGGTGCGCTCCTGGGTATCGGCGTCGGGCCGCGAGCTCCAATCTACATAAACCCGGTTGACGATGGAGGGCTCCGCCGCCGATAAGACCGTGACCTGATAGGTCAGCGCCAGCGTCTTACCGGCGGGGATGTCGAGGGTGGAGTCCCCGTTTTCGCGGCCCCACACCAGACCGGTATCGGGCAGGGCGGTTGGTTCTCCGATAAAGCCGGGAACCGCGACCCCGTCGATGATGGCGCTAGCGGAACCGGGGACCAGCGCTAGGGTCGCCGGCAGGGTGTCGACCAGGTTGAGGTCAAAGGCGGTGGCGCCGCCGCTGTTGGGAACGGTCACCGTATATTCGAGAACGTCGCCCACCGTGGCGGGATCGCTGGCCGTTTTGTCCGCCGGGCTGACGAAGCTCACCGTCTTGGCGACCGCCGCGACCTCCGGTTCGACCACGGTCATTGCGGGGCTGGTCACACTGCCCCCAACCACCGGATCGTCGACTCCGTTTACCCGGTTGTAGGTGTACGAAGCGGTGTTGGCGAAGATCAGGCCGCTTCGGTTCACGGGGGTGTTCAGCAGCTCCACGGTGATTTCGATAACCGCCTGGCTGCCGGAGGGGATATCGATGCCGGTGATCGTATCCTCGATAACCGGAGCGGTGTCGCCGCCGGTATTGGACAACGCCCAGCCGTGGCCGGAAACCACCCTTGCCCCGACAAAGCGCAGGTCGGCCGCGGAGTCTTCAAGGTTATCCAGGATACGCACATCATAGAGGTTGGCCGCGGTGGGATCCGCGGGCACGGTAACGGTGTAGGCGAACTGCTCGCCGATCGTAGCACTCGACCGGCTGGTCATCTTTGCCGGCGGGCCGGGGGTCTGGATCACCACTCGGGTGGGATCGGCCGGCTCGCCGGGCGGGGCGATGCCGTTGACGTAGGGATCATCGCTGGCCGCGCTGAGAGAGCCGGCGGTGAGCTCCGCCTGGTTTGAGACCACGGTGGAGCTGGTGAGGGTCGATTTCAGGGTGATGTCAAACTCGACCACGAGTTCGGCCGGGGGGGTGAGGTTAAACGGGTCGGGACTGCCGTAGACCTCCAACAGCCCGGTGGTGGGATCAAAATCAAATTCGGCCCCGGCGGGCGGTGGAGTGACCATGGCAAAGCTGTTCAGATCAAAGCTGGCCAGGCCTAGCGGGTCGCTGATCGTCAGTGCGTTGATCGTCTCGCTGATATTGAAGAGGCGCAGCTTGTAACGCAGGGTATCCCCCGGCGCGGCGGTGTCGGCCGGGTTCGCCTGACTGGTCAGATTCCGGACGATTTTCTGGAAGTAATAGCCGGCCAGGGCCGTCGTCACGGTCTGGCTGTCCTGGTGATCGACGATGGCTGGGGTGCCGTCGGTAAGGGTTCTGTCGTATTGCAGGCGGTCGGGATTGCCGCTCCCGCCATTGAACCACCGGGTGACGCCGGCGACGTTGGTAAGTTCTATGCCGTCGGCGCCGGGATCGGTATCGAGATCGAGCTGGGATTGATAGGTGATCCGCAACCGCTCCGAGGGTCCGATCACCCCCTTTTCCGACAGCATGGTCAGGCTGAGTTCGCAACCGCTGTAGGCAAGGGTGAAGTCCGTATCCGGCTGGAGAACCCCGGAGACAGGAGTGATCCCGTCGGCCGCGAAGATCTCCGCGGTCAGGCCAGGGCTGGGGTCGTAATCGCACATGCCGGTAGCGGGGGCGGCGGGCAGGTCAGGGAGCTCGTCGCTGATCGTGGCATTCCAGGCCTCGCCGCCGCCGATGTTCTGGACGTCGACGGTGAAGGTCGCTATGACTCCGAGGTTCAGGGCCGTTTCGTCGCTCGTCTTGGTGACCACCAGTTCGGGCTCGACGATCACCATCGGCTCCGAGATCCCCGACTCGCCCGGAAGGGGGTTAAAGAATTCGTTATCCTCCCTTAAGCCGTTCTCGTTGAGATCGATCCACCTGGAAAATTGCCAGGTGGCGGTGTTGGTGAACGACAATCCCGGCTGGTTGGCCGGCGTGTCATCGAGGACCGCCGTCACCTCGACCACGATCTGCTCCCCGGCCGGGAGATTGGGAAGGGTGAAGTGAAGATTCTTGTTGTCGCCGAGATTGACGATGTCCACAGCTGTGCCGCTCTCCCGGTAATAGGCGGTCAAACCCTGCATGGTGAGATCGGCGCCGGTTGCGGCGAGATCGTCCCGGACCTCGATGCTGCCCAGATCGTTTGGCGACGGTTCACCGGCGGGATAGGTCATCGCCGGCAGGGTGAGGGTATAGGTGAAGGGCACCCCGACGGCGGCATAAAAGGCCGGGCTCTTCTTCGCGATGGTCTCGGCGGGGATCATGATATCCTGACAGGCGCCGGCGAAGGAGCCCTCCTCGGAATTAACCACCCAGAGCTTGTGGTCAATGTTGGAGCAGGCCATGTTGCCGTCGTACCAGACGTTGTCGAAGATGATCAGATAGATGGAAGGGTCATTGGTCTGGAAGTTGATGGTGGCGGTCAGCGGATTCGACCGCGGCCAGTTCTTGAACGTGCAGGTCTGGTCGATGGTGACCTGGACCGGAGAAGGACCGAACACATCACCGTCGATGACGCCGCCGTATTCGGAGCAGAATTTTTCCGCCGCCTGGACCGAAGCGGTCATGCCCAGCAGCAGGGCGAAGAGGAGCAGCAGCGCCAAACCTAATCTGAAGCCGAGGGCTGGATGAGCCATAAACAAATCCCTCCCCTTCCGGTTCGAATCAGCCTCCCGGTGCTCACCCCGCAGCAATATCTCCACGGCAGCCCGGGGTAATCGAGGCGGTCGCCCCGGAAAGCGCGTAAGGAGAACATCCTTCAATCTCAAACCCAACCTTTACCCCCTGCGGTAAACCGATGCATTGACAAAGAGTCAGCCTGAATCGGCAAAGGGAATGGACTTCTTGAAGGGACGGAATTTTTGGCCGCCACTGGGCCGAAGGTCTCCGGTCTGTTGATTCGCCTATCGAACGTTGTGATGGGATCAGAAATTGAAAAAGTCAGGGTCGAGTGCGGATTGCCGATAAGCAGGGCAGCGGAAAGGAGACGGGTATAAACCTTATCGCCATTTGGGTAGGCAGGGATCTGGCCGACCGCCGGATCTTGGTAGCACGGAGCCGAGCAGGGATCGGCGGCCTGCGGCGCGGTGATGGTTTCGGCTTTTTTGTCCTTCACGGGGCCGGATTCCATCATGATTCCACTACCCGACCCGTCTTCAGGAACGAAGAGGAAATAGCACAGGAGCGGCTTCCCGAACTGATCAAGCAACAGGTCAGAACAGGTGAAACCGGGTTTTTGCAATAGATGTCAGGATTGTAATGCGGACTGCCGGGAAAACCGTTCAGGTTAACTTCCAGACTAGGCTTGTTGGCCAAGACCGGCCCGGACAAAAGGATATCCCCCAAAAACAGAAAACTCCGTTTCGTAACGCACTTCATCAGCTCTTACCCTTCCCATTCTCGTTAAATCAGGAACGGAACGGCATTGTTCCGTTCTCTTCCCCCCAAGGGATGAGCCGTACGGAACAACACCCGGCAAAAGCTGGGTTGATCCGTCCGGTAGCCCCGCTACCTTATATTTCATCGGAAATGAAAGGCCGGAGGCTTTGCGTCCCGTCCTTGCGAACGGTTTGCCTTTTTCAGACATTTACGTCATAAAGAGCCAGAATCATGCCAAGCCACGAAAATAGAATTTATCAGGCCGAAATGATTAAACTATTTTGTCTTTCTGCTTGGAATGGCAATATGGAGAGTGTATGTTTTTTTTACACTGCAAAAAACGTGGTGTCGTGGCTTCCCCTAAACTATGCCAATAGAACAAAGAGTTACCATTAATTTCCAGATTGAAGGAAAATTCATACAGTGATTTAATGATTTGAACCGGTGAAAATATGGAGGGTAAAGCAGTGGGACGCGGCAAGATTTTTCCGGTTTGCGGAGAAATCATCTAACCGTGTGGTAACACAAACGAGGAGTATTGAGGGAGATCACTGACTCGGCGATATAGTCGGAATCAAGATCGTTACAGAACTTCCTCCTGATTTAAAATATCGCTGCCGACTTAGAAAATCATTTGTTATCTTCTTTTTCGGAGGGGCGCGACCTTTTCCGATCATGCACGGACAAATCCTCCACAAACAAATCGGGGCGATTTTTCTGCATATGCTCATAATACAAACAATTTCTGCAAAAAAAGATGGTATCCCGATTGCGGATTGAATCCTTGTCGATCCCGATACAGTATGCCAAGGCATCTTCAACCAGCCAACAGCCGCGCTTTTCATTTTGATCAAACATGACGCACTTGCTCTTCCGACACCCGAAAAACTCATAACACTTTATCTTCATTCAGACACCTGCCTAATCCTTGCTAGTTCGGGAAACCGGCATCACCTTCCTATCAACACCAGGTCATCCCTCGATTTTTATCCGGCGGGTTTATTATTTTTTTTGGAACCATAACATCATGTTATCACATATCATTACCGTTAAGACATGGGGGTTAACCCTTATTCTGTGGAGGCGCATAAAATGGAATCTCCTGGACCGTTTAGCGCGAAGAAGCAAGCGCCAAACCCTCTTCTTAAGGTTGGGCAGATAGTTAGAGAGAGGAGGAAATGCGGGCTTTGGGTTTTGCGATGCCAAACGGCGGAAAGCCAAGGTGGCAGGAAATGGAATCACTGAAAGGCCGAAGGCAGAGGCAGGACCCTGTATGGAAAGCGAATAAATTTTATCCCGATCCGTGGTATGCGGCAAGGGTCAGATCCATGGGGACAACGAGGCTGTCACCGCAACGAAACGGCCCGTTTCCAAAAGCTCTGAAAGGCAGCGGAGCAATTCTCCACAGTGATCACGGAGAAGTTCTTAACTAGTACTTGCTGATCGAAAAAGGCAAACCGCAAGGGCGGTCATGGATCCAGAGATATTGCTCAGACAGTCTCGCCGCTATCGACGATCTGCCCGCTAATCAGCGAAACGGAAGGCTGCACGATGCAGTTGCGGCCGATCACGCTGGCGGCGCCAACCGTCGCTTCCTTGCCGACCAGGGAAATACCGGTATAAAGATGCTCAGGATACAGGTAATTGGCCAGCAGGCGATCCTCCCCATAACCGACCAGGGCTCCGCTGTCGACCCGGACTCGCTTGTCAAGAATGGCCAGATCGACAACCGCGTCCGCCCCGATAACGCAATCCGGAAAAATAATGGAATCGCGCACCGAGGCGCCGGCCTCCACCACCACTCCCGGCGACAGGACGGAATTGACCACCTCGCCCTCAATCATGCAACCCGCCGAGATCGCCGAGCCGCTCACCTTGCAACCGGGTCCGAATCGGGCCGGACAGCGATCGGCAATCCGTTTATCCGTTTCGGTATTGGACCTGATTTTCCACTCCTGGGGGGAAATGCCGGAATCGGGCCGGACAATATCCATGTTGGCTTCCCAGAAGGCCTGGACGGTGCCGACATCACGCCAGTATTCTTCGAAGGGATAAGCGAAGATATTATCCTGTTCGATGGCCCGGGGAATGATGTGTTTCCCGAAATCTACTTCCAGCCGGTTCCGCGCCAGGGTCGTCAGCAGATATTCGGTATCGAAAACATAAATACCCATTGAGGCCAGATTAGTGCGGGGTTTCTGCGGTTTTTCCTCCCATTCGACGATCCGGCCTTCATCGTCGGTGATCCCGGTCCCGAAATGATGGATCTGGTCCAAAGGCACCACCATCATGGCGACGGTCACGTCGGCCTCCTTCCGGCGGTGAAATTCGATCATCTTCTCCAGATCCATCCGGTAAATATGATCGCCGGAAAGGATCACCACCTGCCGGGAGGGATGGGCCTTCAGAAAATCGATGTTCTGGCGGACCGCGTCGGCGGTGCCCTTGTACCAGTCGGAATCCCTGGAGCCGGTCCGGGGCGGCAGAATCTTCACTCCCCGGCTGCGCCCGGTAAGATCCCAGGCCTCGCCGGTGCCGATGTGGCGCATCAGAGATAGCGGCTTATACTGGGTCAGGACCCCGACCTGATTCAGGCCGGAGTTCATCACGTTGCTGAGGCTGAAATCGATGATCCGGTACAGACCGCCGAAGGGCACCGCCGGTTTGGCCCTGGCCTGGACCAGCACGTTCAGGCGGCTGCCGACTCCGCCGGCCAGGAGTAGAACCACGGTTTCATCCTGATAATAAGTAGGGGAAATCTTCATTTGACCACCTCCCCGCCGACAAGATCTCCATGCAAACGGTCAGGGGACAGCCGCGGATAAAGAGTGCAGTTTCCGGCAATGGAGAGGGAGGCCGGAATCGTATTGCTGCCGCCGATCAAGGTCGGCAAATCCCCGCTGCCCCCAGCGCCGCCGACCTTGCAGCCGTCGCCGAAGGTAACCTCTACGTCGCTGATCGTTTTCCGGATCGAGACATTCTCGCCGATTACGTTATCGAAGAACAGGATTGAGTCCTTCACCACCGACCCCCGGCCGACCTGGACGCCGGGAAAGAGAATGGAGTGCTCCACGATTCCGTTAATCACGCAACCGTTATAGACAAGGCTGTCGTGGACGGCGCCCTCGGGTCCGACCTTTAACGGCTGATAGTCACGGATCGCCCGATGCTCGAGATTGGTTCTGATTCCCCACTCCTCAATTCTGATTGCGGGTTCGGGCCCGAGCAGATCCATATTGGTCTGCCAGTATTCGGCGACGGTTCGGGTGTAGCCCCAGTAGTCACTGAATTTGAAGCCGTAGACCCGACGTCCCTCGTCCATCATTTTCGGGATAACATCCCGGCCGAATTCGACCTCGTTGTCGTCCGAAGAGCAGGCGGCCAAGGCTGCATAGAGGGCTTGGGGCCGAAAACAGTAGATGGTCATCGAGGCCCAGTTAAATTCCGGCTCCGCCGGTTTTTCGCTGTAGCGCAATATCCGTCCGCCGATCTCGCCGTCCTCGCCGTCGATCTCGGCCACTCCGAAACGGTGGGCCTTGTCGAAGGGTACTTCAAGGCAGGCCACGGTCAGGTCGGCATCCTTGTATCGATGATAGGCGATGATCTCCCGGTAGTCCATCTTGTAGACATGGTCGCCCGACAGGATAAGGATTACCTCCGGATCGTGGTACTGAATAAAATCGAGATTCTGACGGACCGCATCGGCAGTGCCCCGATACCAGCTCGATTCCTCCGAACCCTGGAACGGCGGCAGGATCGAAACGCCGCGATTGCGGCCGATCATGTCCCAGGCCGCGCCGGAGCCGATATGGTTGATCAAGGAAAAGTTGCGATACTGGCTGAGGATGGCAACCCTCTCAAGACCGGAGTTCATCAGATTACTCATGGGAAAATCGATGATCCGGGCAAAACCGCCGAAAGGCACTGCCGACTTGGGCCGATAATAGGTCAGGACGTTCAGTTCGTCGACCCGGCCTCCGGCCAGCACCATGGCCAGGGTTCCGTGTTTAAGTTTCATTCGGGATCCATCTTTTTAATATGTTTGGTGGACAGCCGCATCAGGGTCTTGGTGGTAAAATCATTTGCCTCAATCTCCAGATCCTTGAGGGGAACCTCGGCCCTGGCCGCCTCGCGATGGCCGCCGGCCGAACCGATCTTGCCGAAAATATTGTTGGCCAGTTTACCGGCATTTTTCTTGTAGCCGTCGCAACGGAAAATCACGACCAGCCGCTCGCCGTGGATCCCGGAAACCAGAACCCAGGAGATATCATGAACCCGATTAAAGAAATCGGCGATTATCACCAGAATATCCGGGCTTCTGACCCGCCCCATATGGATGTAGAGCCGGCCCTTGCTGATCTTGTATTCATTAAGGGCGGTCTGGAAATAATTGAGTTCGGATTTACGGAGCTCGGAAAGTTCGATCTTGCGAACCAGATTGTGGTTGGCGATATTGTAAAGGTAGCGGAAAGAGATGGCATCAGCGGCGATGGTCTTTTTCTCGAAGTTATTGGTATCCACCTTGATGGCGTAGAACATGGCGGTTGCCATCGGCACCGACGGCTTCATCGAGGCGGCCCGCAGATATTCGACCATCATCGAGGCCGTGGCCCCGTAGTCCTTTCTGATATCTACATACCGGGCTTCCCAACCCTTGGTAGGGGGATGATGATCGATCACTGCGTCAAACTCAATGCTCTCGAAAACAGGCAGATGGCTTGGTTGGGAGTCGAGCATGATTTTTTTGGAAAAATCGTCCAATTTACAGTTCTGCAGTCGTTCGGCCCGAATCTTGAGGAGGTCGACCATGGCTATATTACTAAGGCGGCGTATCTCATTGGGATAGGCGACGGTAACGCTTTTAATCCGATATCGCAAAAGACGCCTGACCGCCATGGCACTGGCCAGGGCATCGGGATCGGCGGTGATCACCAACAGAACATCGTCATCTTTATCAAAAAGATCCCAGAAGTCCTGAAGACGCTCCTTGGCGGTGCGCTTGGAAAGGGAGCGATTTTTATTGCAGACACATCCGTTATTCTTCAAACCCACCACCGACAGAACTTTTTAGAAAAATCCGGGCCGGCCTGACTTTGCAGAACGGAGCTCCGGCTCAAAACTCGAATCTACCACAGTTAATCGCGCCGATGCAAGAAAGTTGAACAATCGCCAGGGGTCCTTTTCACCCTTGAAACCGGGCCCGGATCAATCGTTGAAAAAGGGGACGGAAGGGAAAAGGGTGTGATCGGTGTGGGGTATAAAGCGGGAGCCGGAAAAACGGATCATGAACTCCTGGTTAACATTTAATTCAAGATAGGTTATTTTTTTAACCAGCTCCCGGCATTCCCGCCGGGCCTCTTCATCAAGGAGGGCCAGCTCGGCCCCGGCCAATGAACTATTGCCGATCGAAGTGAAAACCTCCAGAGGAAGGTCAGGCAACATCCCCAGGATAATGGCCTGGCGGGGGGAGATATGCCCTCCGAAGGCCCCGGCCACGTAAATATGTTCAAGCTCGTCGAAACCGATCCCCACCTGATTTACCAGGGTGGTCAGGATCGAGTACATCGCCGCCTTGGAGCGCATCACCGCGTCCAGGTCAACCTGGCCGAACAGGACCGGACGGCTGTCGGCCGATTCGGCGGCATCGGCCAGGACAAAGGCCAAGCCCTCCTCGGTCTCGACAAAGCGGTCCGGTAGCCGGTCGGGACGGAATTTCCCGCGAAGATCGATGAACCTGCCGAGATAGAGTCCGGCGACCAGATCGATGATCCCCGAACCGCAGATTCCCTTCGGCCTGCCGCCGCCGATGGTTTGATAAGTCAAGGCACCGCTTTCCGGATCGATCTCAACGTGTTCCACGGCTCCCGGCCCGGCCCGCATTCCCATCCTGGCCACGCCGCCTTCCAGGGCAGGCCCGGCCGCCCCGGCACAGGCGATCAGCCATTCGTTGTTGCCGACTATCACTTCGGCGTTGGTGCCGACGTCAATCAGCATGGACACCTGCCCCCCGCGGCCCAGGCCGCTGGCCACCACACCCGCAACCAGGTCGCCGCCGAAATAACTGCCGATTCCGGGCATCACCCAGACCGGGGCGCCCGGATCAACGGCCAGACCGAGTTCTCCGGCCGGGAAAGGATCGGGCATGTTAACCATGGGGATATAGGGTTCCCTGATCAGATGATAGGGGTCAAGATTCAGGAAAAAATGGACCATGGCCGTATTACCGGAAACAGTCAGGGCCCTGATCTCTCCGTCCCCTAATCCGGCCCGCCCCGCCAGCTCGGCAGCCAAATCGTTCACGCTGGAGATTATCGCGGAGTGCAGGGCAGCCAGCCCCCCCGGTTCGGCACCGTAATGGATCCGGCTAAGGACATCGGCTCCGAATTCGATCTGGCCGTTTTCGCAGTTGGCTTCGGCCAGGCGGCGTCCGGAAGCCATTTCCAACAGGACCGCCTCCAGATGGGTGGTCCCCAGATCAAGGGCCATGCCGACCAGAGGTTGCGCGGGGTTCGCAACAAAATCAACCAGCTCCGGGCCGGACGGCAGATTGTTGACCACCGCCCCGCCGACAAAGCCGGCATGCCGGAAAGTCTTGGCAACCCTGGCCAGACAGCCATAGGGTACCACCGGCTCGCGACCGGAAAGCTGTTCGGCAACCACCCGCCTTAAACGGTCGAGATCGCCGGTGTTGTCATTCAGGCTTGGTTGTTCGGCCCTAATTTCATATAATTCGACAAGGGGCTGCATGATTGATTAGTCCGGTTGAGATAGCTGGGAATCGCCTAAACCTGAATCCGACGGCTTAGCGCATTGATTCACGATATATGATTGTTTTTACTTTAAATATAGACAGTGATCCGTGGTGACTGGACCCGCCGCCCTGCGAGGCGCCCGATAACGGATTCAGGCTAAAGAGATTTCGATGAAATATCCTTTTGTATAAAAATTCCTTAAATAGTAAGTTGCCCTTTTATTTATGCTAAACTCGCAAAAAAACATTCGGGATGGCTCCGCAGAAATGCGCCGCGACCCAGTAAATCGGATTGCTTGCCCTTTTGGGTGCTTTTTACGACGCCGACACTTAAAATCAGAAATGCGGTTTTCCCTTTGGCCGCCTATGGATTATCTATGCTGAAATTAGTGGCTGTCATGGCCGGCGGTTCGATCGGCGCCGCCAGTCGATACATTCTTTTTCTTGTGGTGCAGCGGCTGACCGGGCCCTCTTTTCCGGCCGGCACCCTCTCCGCCAACCTGCTGGGTTCCTTCCTGATCGGCCTTTTCTGGAGCCTGTTCGAAGGATCGCGGCTCACCAACGAGTGGCGGCTCTTTATCTTTACCGGCTTCCTGGGGGGCTTCACCACCTTTTCGACCTTCACCAGGGAGACCGCCCAGCTGTTCCGGGTCGGGGAATGGAAAACCGCCCTTGTTTACGCCGGTCTCAGCAATATAATCGGTGTGGCCCTGGTGCTGGCCGGTTACTATGTCTCGCGGCGCTATCTGCTCTCGGCCTGAAGCCTGGACCCTATAGGAAAAAACTGATAAATAAATGCCCATCCTGCTATACACATATCTGGCCGCGGAGATACTCGGGCCGTTCTTCGCCAGTTTTTTGATCATAAACGCGATCCTCTTTCTGGGCAAGCTCTCTTCACTGCTGGATGTTATCTTCGGTTTCGGGATCGGCCTCGCCGACTTCGGCCGGATCAGTGTTTACCTGCTGCCTAATCTGATGCTCTTTTCAATTCCGATGGCCAGCACCCTCGGAGTGATCGTCGCTTTCACCAGGATGGCCGGCGATCATGAAATGCTGGCCCTGAAGGCCTCGGGGATCAGTCTCTACCGGGTTCTGGTCCCGGTCGTCATGGTGGCCTGCTTTACTACCGGCCTCACCGCCCTGACCTCAAGCCTGTTGATTCCGAACGGCAGCATCGCCCTGAAACAGACTTTTTTTCAGCTGGCCCGTGAAAAGATCGAACAAGGCGTGCAGGCCCGGGAGTTCAGCGACAACATCAAGGATGTGGTCGTCTATGTTGATCGGATTGACCGGGAGAGCGGCCGGTGGCGAGGGGTATTTATCTCGGACCATCGTGATCCGGACAATCCCCTGACCATCATCTCCAAAAGCGGCAGCCTTGAGGCCGATCTCGACGAAATGACTGTCGGCCTGATCCTGCGTAACGGCAGCATCCATCGCGACGGGGCGGAGGCCAGCCAGATCATCCGTTTCGACAGGTACAACCTGACGCTGCCGGTGACCTCCGAAGCGCCGGCACGGGAGTGGGACAAAAAGGATATGTCCCCTCGCGCGCTTCTCGCCAAGGCTGAGGAATTAAAACTCGAAGCCGCGAAAGATCCCCTCCGCCAGCCAGAGCTTACTAAAATGGCCACCGGCTTGCTGATCGAGTTCCACCAACGCTTCGCCCTGCCGGCAGGGTGCCTGATCCTGACTATTCTCGCCCTGCCCCTGGCCCTCCAGTCCAAACCGGGCCGCAGCAAGGTGGGTTTGCCCCTGGGGCTCTTTTTCTTCTTCATCTACTACATCCTGCTCACTTTCGCCAAATCGACAGCCGAGACCGCGGGGCTGCCGATCTGGCCGATTATGTGGAGCCCTAACCTTATTTTCGCCGTGCTGACTCTGCTGATCATCCGCATCGCCGCCCGGGAAAATTCGGTCAGGATATTCGACAAAGCAGTCGATCACCTGACTCACCTTGCTGAGTTTTCAAAACAAACCCTGGCTAAGCTGATCAAATGAATCTGCTTTATCGTTATATATTCTCCCAGTTCACCCGCAACCTGATTCTGGTGATCAGTTCCCTGGTCACCATATACCTGCTGGTTGATTTTTTCGAAAAGATCGACAACTTTGCCGAAGCCGGCAAGTCGAGCGGAATGGCGGCCCGATACCTGTTTCTGAAAATTCCGCTGATTATCGATCAGCTGCTGCCGGTCTGCCTGTTACTGGCCGGAGTGATTACTTTGGGGGTCATGAATCAGAACCGGGAAATAATGGCCCTTGAAACAGGGGGCCTGAGCATCAGGGAAATTTTCGCCCCCATCCTGATGGCTACCCTCTTTTTCACGCTGCTGGCCCTGCTTTCCGGCGAATGGATAGTTCCGAACACCATCAGGGAAACCAACCGGATCTGGTATGAGGAAGTCAAACAAACCCAGGCCCAGGGGATCGTCCGCCACGGGCGGGTCTTTTATAACGGCAAGGAAGGAATTTATTCCTTCGAGAGATCACCGAAAGGCAAGACCATTTTTACCGATTTCAATTATCTGGTCTGGGACGCGGACTTCACTCTGGCCTTGCAGATCACCGCCAAAAAAGCCCTTTGGCAAGACAATTTCTGGCAGTTGGAAGATGGCAGGATGAAAATCGCTACCGAAAACAACCGTTATAAAATCACCGAATTCACCGCCAGAAAGATTGCGCTGCCGGATCAACCTGGCGAGTTTTTTATCCCCGAATACAAAGGTGAGGAAAAATCGATCTCCGAACACCTGCATGAGGCGCTGGAGAATGACGACACCGATTCTACCGACTGGGAGGAACTTCACCGCCGCATTTCCTATATATTCCTGGGCATCCCCCTGGTCCTGCTGGGGCTGCCGGTGCTGTTGATCTCCAGCCGGCGCTGGCGGCAGGATCTCTCCCTGGCAGTGCCGATGAGCTGCATCCTGGCCTTTCTTGCCTGGGGCTGGTGGAGTACGGCCCAATCGATGATCGGTGCCTACGGGATCAATCCCGCCGTGGCCTCATGGTCGGTACATCTCCTGACCGGCAGCCTCGGCCTGCTGATGATCAACAGTCAGAGCAACAAGCCGATCTGATCTATGAACGCGATAACACCGGACAAGGAAATCGACAGGATACTGAGCGCCCCCGGCCTGAAAAAGGTCGGGATCGTCGGGATTCCTCCCCTGCGCCACATCCGGATCCTGCATCGCCGCGGCGTGGAAATCCTCGATCTCGACGCCATGCTGGTCGTCGAGGACATGGAAAGCACTGTTGCCCTCTTGCCCCGGGTTTACTGCGCGATCCTGCGAACCGTCGTCTTGAACGCCATGCATCTTGATCTTGAGGCAATCATTCTCGATGTGGGCCCGGGCAAATGCGACGGAGCCCTGCATGTGGCCGCCGTTTTGGAAGATAGCCTGGCGATTCCGATCCTCCGCACCATTAATGACGACCGCAAACCGTTCGGCACCCCGCTCTGCCAGGCCGAAATGGATATGACCGAAAAATTTATGGCCATTACCGAAAGGGTGAAATCGCCGGCGCTGCCGGAAAATTCCCCGCCCCCCTGCCGGCCGACCGCGGGCTTCTGGGGAGTGCCGCCTCGGGACTTCTCGATCCTTGCCCTTTTTCCTGATACCACCCATGTCTACGGCTGGACCAGATGCATGGAAAACAAAACCCCGGCCGATTCCGTTCTGGAGGCGCGATTCAATCCCGAGATCCCCACCGTATTTTTCGCCCAGTCATTCTGCGCCAAAACGGCCCTGGCCCGGCTTCTGGCCAAAAAGCATCCCCACGCCCTTTATCTCGACATCGACGTCAATACCGGCAGCAGCGCCAAAGCGAAGATCCAGGCCTTTCTGGAACTTTCCGGGGTGGAAAGATGATTCTCGCTGATTTCGGCACCTCCTATTCCAAATTTCTCGATCTGGACGACCCGTCCTCCCACCCCTATATCAAGGCGACCAAGGAACTGAAGCGCGACCTCAAGGTCGACCTCGCCACCGGCCATAACGGCAAGCGGTTCAGTGAGGTCTATGTCAACGAACTTATCGCCCTGGCCCGGGGCGGAGAGTCCCTGATCGAGGAAGAGCGCTACCTGCTTCTCGACTGCGGCAGCCGCGACATCAAATACATCAACTACCGGGACGGCAAAGTGCAGGATATGGGCTGGAACGCCGAATGCGGAGCCTCGATGGGTTTTACCATCGAACTGCTGGAGAACTATTACGGCCTCGATTTCAATAAGCTGTCGATCCCGGCCAAAACTTTTTCGGTGACCTGCGGCGTTTTGGGGATCAGTAACATCTTCGACGCCATTACCTCCGGCACCGACGAGGCCGAGGCGGTGGCCAGCTTCGTCAAGGGCATTGCCGTAAACGCCTACCGCTTTGCCGGCTCCCCCGACAAGATCTACCTGTCCGGCGGTCTCTGCGACAACCGCCTGTTCGTCGAAAGCATGCCCTGCGAGGTCGTTCCCCTGGGGCGTTTCGTTTTACTGGCCGGCCTGGAAAGAACATACCGCCTGTCGGCCGGAGAATAACAACCTGAATCCGCAAGGCGCTTGGGGGCTCCCGCGCTTATCGACCTGTAATTACTTGCTTGCCGGTTTCCTTGCCCGCGGAAAAACCACCCCGCCCCTTCCAGGATAGAAGATAACCCGCCGCGCCCCTTGCCGGAAACTTGTTGAGTACACCCTCGACTTGATCGACATCCTCGCCCCCGGCATCCAACTCGTTCTCGAACATTCGCAGATTCGGGAATATATATGCTTGACCAATGTCCTGCAGACCTATAGGATTGAAACGACAGGGAGTTAACAGCGACGATAAAGATTCAGGCAACAGGATATTACCAGAGACAGGGAAAGGTTAAATCACCACCATCCCCGGGGAATTGCCAGTGGTCAGCAAGCCCAGCTACAGTGATCTTGAAGAAAAGATAATCGAACTCGAAAAAGACCTTAAGGTCCAGGCCAGGAAAATGGTCCGGCTCGAAAGAGATCGAGTCCGGCTTAAGACGATTCTCGAATCAGCCACCCACGCCATAGTCGTGGTCAACGACCGCGGCCTGATCGTCGAATGGCCCAGCCAGGCCGAACTGCTCTGCGGCTGGGGCCGGGACGATATTATCGGCAAACCGATCTTTTCGATCATGCCGGCACGGTACCGGGAAAAACATCAGGGTCTGCTTGAGAAGGTCCTGAAGGGCGGCCACGGTCTTAACTTCGGCAAAAGAATCGAAACCACCATCCTTTACAAGGACGAGCTGGAGGTACCGGTCGAACTGGCGGTATCCCTGACCAGGGTCGGAGACCGTAAGGAATTCAACCTGTTCATGCACGACATTACCGAACGGAAGAGTTACGAAGCCCAGCTCCACCGGGTATCGATCACCGACGAATTAACCGACCTCTTCAACCGGCGCGGATTCATGGGCATGGCCGCCCGGCAGTTGAAGATCGCTTACCGCAACAAGGAAAACATCTTCCTGCTCTTCGCCGACTTCGACAACATGAAGTGGATCAACGACAACCTGGGCCACCAGATCGGTGACCTTGCTCTGATGGAGACCGCGGCGATTCTCAAAAATACCTTCCGGGAGGCGGATCTTATCGGCCGGGTCGGCGGCGACGAGTTTATCGTACTGGTGGCTGACAATAAGACCACAAAAACCGAGAATAAGGTCATGGACCGGCTGGGAAAAAACATCGCCAAGGCAAATAAGCGGCCGGGCCGGAACTACAAAGTCATGCTTAGTACCGGCACGGTTTTCTGCGATCACCGCCGCTCATATTCGATTGACGACCTGATGATCAAGGCCGATAAACTGATGTACCGCAGTAAAAAAGAGAAGCAGACCGCCGGCCTGTACAGCCATATCTGACCAGCTGATCCCGCCCCGGGAACAGCCGGAAAAATCTTCCCTGGACCAACCGCCCGCAATGAACAACAACTTTTTACCCGCCAGTCGCCGGGAGATGCTCGCCCGGGGCTGGGACCGTCCCGATGTGGTGCTGGTCACCGGCGATGCCTATGTCGACCATCCCTCTTTCGGCGTCGCCCTGATCGGCCGCTGGCTTGATGTCCACGGCTACAAGGTTGCGATCCTGGCCCAGCCCCGCCATCATGACATCCGCGATTTCCGGCAATTCGGGGAGCCGCGGCTGTTCTTCGGCATCACCGGCGGCAATCTCGACTCGATCGTCGCCAACTATACCGGCAGCGGCAAAGTGCGCGATCAGGACTCCTATTCGCCCGGGGGCAACCCCTATTTCGGCAGAGTTAAATCCCGCCGGGAAAGACGCCGGCCCGATCGGGCCGCCAGCCGCTACGGCGCCCTGGCCAGGGAAGCGTGCCCGGGAGTGCCGATCATCCTGGGAGGCCTGGAGGCATCCCTGCGGCGCTTTGTCCATTACGATTATCAGCAGGCCAGGCTCCGGGCCTCGGTCCTTACCGATGCCAAGGCGGACCTGCTGGTCTACGGCATGGCCGAGCAGGCCATCCTGACCATCGCCGAGCGCCTGGCCGCCGACCAGCCCCTGTCCGAAATTCCCGGCACCTGCGAACGGTTAACCGAAAAGGAATACCGGGAGCGCGCGCGCAGCGAAGCCCCTCTGCTCCTACCTTCCTGGTCGGAAATAGAGGAAAACCCCGCCGCCTTCATGGCCGCCGAACTGGCCATCGATAAAGAGGCCCGGGCCATGTCCGGCCAGCCTCTCTGCCAGAAACAACAGGCCATGCACGTCTGGCAGAACCGGCCCGCGCCGCCACTCGAAACACCGGCACTGGACCGCCTCTACGACCTGCCATTCCAGCGCGCTCCCCATCCCGATGCTGGCGATATCCCGGCCTGGCGCATGGTCAGGGACTCAGTGACCATCGTCCGGGGCTGCTCCGGCAACTGCGCGTTCTGCGCCATCACCCGCCATCAGGGGGCGGTGGTAACCAGCCGCTCACTGGAATCAATTGTCGAAGAGGTCAGGAAAATCGCCGAAACCGGCCATTTCCGGGGAACGATCAGCGACCTCGGCGGTCCCACGGCCAACCTGTTCGCCACCTCGTGCCGGATCGAGAAGTGCCGGAAACACGACTGTTTTTTCCCGAACCTCTGCAAAAATCTGGAAATCGACGAAGAGCGCTTCCTGGCCCTGCTCGACCGATGCGAAAAGGTCGCCGGAGTCAAGCATCTTCATATCTCTTCCGGCCTGCGCATGGAACTGCTGCTCAAGACCCCGAAACTGCTGAAACGATTGATCGAACGGCATCTGCCCGGGGCAATGAAGATCGCCCCGGAACACACCGAGGACGAGGTGCTGCGCTTAATGCACAAGCCGGGCGGCCGGCTGCTCGAGGATTTCCTCAAACTTTGCCGGCAGCTGGCAGGGTCCCGGCCCCTGCACTTCGTGCCCTATTTCATCGCCTCCCACCCCGGCTGCTCCGAAGGGAATATGAAGAGCCTGGCCCAAAAGGTGGAGAAACTAGGACTTGAAGTCAGGCAGTTTCAGGACTTCACCCCCACCCCCGGCACCATCTCCACCGCCATGTATGTGACCGGACTCGACCGGGACGGCCGCAAGATCACAGTCGCCAAGGGAAAGAGCGCCCGCCGCAAACAGCGGCAGATCCTGGAAAGCATCACCATCAAAAACCGGACCGGACGGTGATCGGCAAAAAAGATCGGACTGGAGGCGGGTTGCCCCCAGCGCCCGTTTGAACTTTCTTAGACCGGCGGATCATCCGGCAAGCTGATCTCGGCCCTACAGCTCCCGGGCCGAGATCAGCCCGGGCTTTTTATGAACGGTTTCCGGATGGCCTGTTTCAGCTGCATGGCTCAGACCTAACCCAGCACCTTATTCCATTCGGCAATCTTATCTGCACATTTCTCCAGAAGAGGCGCCGTATCGCCCTCGATGGTAACCGAATTAAGAGAGTCGCCCTTGGCAATCGCATTGACCACCTCCTGATCGGTGTCCGCTTCGACCGCGCCGAAGACCGCATGCTTGCCGTCCAGCCAGGCGGTCGGCACATGGGTGATGAAGAACTGGCTGCCGTTGGTACCGGGGCCGGCATTGGCCATGGAGAGAATGCCGGGCCGGTCGTGCCGCAACTCGGGATCGAATTCGTCGGCAAAGGTATAACCGGGTCCACCCATGCCGGTACCGTCGGGACAGCCGCCCTGGACCATGAAATCAGCAATGACCCGGTGGAAGTTCAGGCCGTTGTAAAAACCGCGATTGGCCAGGTTAACGAAGTTGGCCACCGTGTAAGGGACCTGATCGGCAAAGAGCTTGACCCTGATCTTGCCTTTACCGGTATCGAAAACCGCGGTTAAATCGTTCTGCTCGCTCATCTTTATCTCCTTAGAATTTTTAGCTTTTTACTGGATTACAAGAGCCTGAATCCGTGAGCGTTCGAGAACGGTGCAGATGCAAGGCGACAACGATGTTGATAATACTAATGGTATATCAACGAGTTGCCAACGCGGCAGATGCGCCGTTATCGAGCGCCCCGCAGGGCGGCGGGGTGGACCATGGCGACCCAGGGGAAAACGATTATTTGATGCAATTACCTACTAATAAAGTTAAATTCCTCACGAAGCCGTCACGGATTCAGGAGGAGGAAAACAAGATAATACCCGCCCCCCCGAATTGCAAGGTCTCTTATCCCGCTCCCATGACCGCTTCCCGTCGTAAGCATCTCCGCCTAAACAAAATAACCGGCCGCGGAGATTCAGGATGGCAATTTCCGCCTTCATTGAATATATTGACTGCTCGCTTAATGATGAGAATGCACTGTCCGCCTTCAAACGACCAGCCGCCTTACGGCCGCCCTGAAAGAGAATATGCGCAAGGAAGAAGTTCCCCAGGATCAAGGAATAGCCGACGGCCTGAAAGAAGTCGCCTACGCTGTGGACGAGGACGGCCGCTACGTCACGGTGCCAAGCGCCGGCTGGGAGCCGAAAAATATCTCCAACTACCAGGCCTGGGAAGTGATTGCCGCGGAGATCGCGGCCACCCGCCGCCGGGTGCTTAACGGCGAAGCCTCGCCCCTTGCCTATCACATGACCCGGAACCAGATGGATATCACCCTGCTCGCCCAATATATGGGACTGATGCGCTGGCGGGTCAGACGGCACTTGAAGCCGCGAATCTTCAAAAAACTCAACCAGGATCTGCTCGAACGCTATGCGAGCCTGCTCAAGGTTACCGTGGCACAGCTTCAGGACATCAGCCTGGTTGACGAGCCCAGAATTCCGGGCCGGGATCGGCAATAGGATGAAAATAGACTTCGAACACCGCCAGTCCGCCCATTGCGAAAACGGGGCCACCGCCGGGCTGATCTCCCATTACGGGGTGGAAATCAGCGAGGCCATGGTCTTCGGGATCGGGGCGGGCCTCTTTTTCGGCTACATCCCCTTTATCAGGTTGAACAAGCTGCCGCTGACCACTTTCCGGATCGCCGCCGGTTCGGTTTTCAAAAGGGTCACCCGGGAGCTCGGCATCGAGATCACGGCCCGCCGCTTCCGCGACCAGCAGCTCGCCATGCGAGTTCTTGACGAGACCATCGCCGCGGGCGTACCGGTCGGCCTGCAGACCGGAGCCTGGTGGCTCCCCTACTTCCCCGACGCCTACCGCTTCCACTTCAACATGCATAACCTGGTGGTGTTCGGCAAGGAAGGCGACAACTACCTGATCAGCGATCCGGTCTTCCCGGAGTCGGTGATCTGCCCGGCTGACGATCTCCGAAGAGCCCGCTTCGCCAAGGGCGCCCTCGCTCCAAGGGGCAAAATGTACAGCCTGAACAAAGTCCCCGCCCGGCTTGATTTTCCGAAGGCGATCAAGAACGGGATCAGGGCCGCCACCAAAGCCATGCTGAAATATCCCCTGCCGATCATCGGCGTTTCCGGAATCCGTTTCCTGGCCGGGCGGCTGGAGAGATGGCCCGCCAAACTGGGAGAGGAAAACTCCCTGCTTCATCTGGGCCAGCTGATCAGAATGCAGGAGGAGATCGGCACCGGCGGCGCCGGCTTCCGTTTCATCTATGCCGCCTTTTTACAGGAGGCGGCCGCCCATCTCGAAGAGCCCGGGTTTATCGAATATTCCCGGAAAATGACCGCGATCGGCGACCGCTGGCGGGAATTCGCGGTCCGGGCAGCCCGCAATTGCAAGGGGAGAGCCGGAGTTGACGACAGCTTTGCAGCAATGGCCGCGATCCTTCGTGAAATCGCCGCCGACGAAGAAAAATTATATATGGAACTGGCCGAGGCCTTAAAGTGACAGGAAACCCACCATGAAGAAGATACTGCTGATCAGCCCGGCTTACCGTACCAAGCTTCTCGAAAACATCCGGGTCCTGGCCCTGCCGCCCCTCAATCTGGGTCTGATCGCCAGCCACACCCCCGCCGGCTACGAGGTCAAAATCATCGACGAGGCATTCGAAGACATCGACTACGACGCCAAGGTCGACCTGGTCGGGATCACCTGCATGACGCCCCTGGCCCCGAGATCCTACGAAATCAGCAGCGAATTCCGCAGACGCGGAATACCGGTGGTGCTGGGCGGCATCCACCCCTCGATGATGAGTGAAGAGGCGGGGTGCTACGCCGACGCGGTGGTGATCGGTGAAGGCGAGGAACTCTGGCCCCGGCTGCTCGAGGATTTTAGCGCGGGTCGGATGCAAAAATTCTACCAGGTCGCAAAACGCCCGAATATCACCAATCTGCCCGCGCCGCGCCGGGATCTCTTGTCAAACAAATATTTCGTCCAGACCGTCCAGACCTCCCGGGGCTGCCCCCACAACTGCAAGTTCTGTTCGGTGACCCTGTTTAACGGCGGCCAGTACCGGATGCGCGCCATCGACAACGTCATCGCCGAGATCAACGCTATCCCCGGCAAACGTATTTTCATTATTGACGACAATATCATCGGCTCGGGCAAGAACTCCATCGACCGGGCCTTCCGTTTGTTCGACCGGTTAAAGGGGTGCAACAAGGAATGGGGCGGCCAGACCTGCCTGAATATCGTCGAACATGACGGCCTCTTGAAGGCGGCGGCCGACAGCGGCGCCAAGGCCTTCCTGATCGGCTTTGAGTCGATCGAACAGGAAATTCTCGGCAACATGGGCAAAAAGGTCAACATGCGGCCCACCACCCGAAACTTCAAGGAAGCCATCAACAAAATCCACGACCACGGCATCGCCATCGTCGGCGGCTTTATCTTCGGCACCGATCATGACGACGCCGACACCTTCAAACGAACCCTCGATTTCATCATGGAGGCCGAGGTCGACGCCGTCCAGCTCAGCATCCAGACCCCCCTGCCCGGGACCGCCCTCTATCACCAGCTGGCCAAGGAGAATCGGCTGCTCCTCGACAACTACCCCGAGGATTGGGAGGCCTACAATATCTTCGAACCGGTCTTCCAACCCAAGCACATGGGTCCCGATGAGCTCTACCAGGGGCTGATTGACGCCTACCAAACCGTCTCCTCGCCCCTGCCTTCCCTTAAGCGCGGCCTGAAGACCTTCATCCGGACCAAAAGCCTTTTCTCGACCGGGATCTCCTTTTTCTGGAACTACGACAGCTACAGGACGATCAGCAAGATCACCCGCCCCCGGGGCAGTTCCTGAGAGCTTCCACAAAAAAAAGGAGCCACCCGAAGATGACTCCCATATAAATAAACATGGCCGAACTCTTTGGCCATGGAGGGGCATGCGGTTAAGGCCCCCATGCCGACCGAATCTATAACACAGCCCGATCCATCCCGCAACCGGCTCCGGGAAAATCATCCGCCTGACGTTTCGCCGTCACCTACTCCCCCACCCTCCCGGCCCTGCTCCTCATCGATCATCTCCTTCATGTCCAGGGCCCGGTCGAAATCGGCGATCTGCTCCGGGGAGAGCAGCAGGTCTTTCATGCCGAAAATCTGGAGCCGGCAACTCTGGGTGAAGAGCCGGTTGACCAGAAGCAGCGAAGCGATCTCCATTTCGCGGATCCGGTTCTCGGCGACCGCGGCCATGGTCTCGGCGATAAACTCTCGGTCCTCTCTTTCGATATGGATAAAAAGCTTCATAAGCCGCCGGTAGCGTTCTTCATCTTTCTCCAGGCCACGAAGGGTTTTTATCTCGCGGTACAGACCCAGCAGCCTCTCGTGGAACCGGCGATACTGCTGATTCAGATAGCTGTTCTCCGCCCCGTCGAACTCCTCGAAATCGGCCCGGATCCCCTTGAAATTCTTGATCGAATTCATGATATTTCTGGAGGCGAAGACCACTTTTTCCAGGTAATTGACTTCGGCCTCCTCCAGTTGCTGGGCCTGGAGCTTGGCATAATAGGCAAAGATTTCGGCATGGAGGAGCTTGATATTGGCGTAAAGGTCTTCGAGGCTTAATTTGCGGCCGATGTTTTTCTCGAAGGGCAGATTCTCCTCGAACACCTGCCGGTCGGCGATCTCCAGAACCCGCAGATTGTAGAGCTGGCACTCCTCGAAGAGATGGGTGATTTCCTTGGTCAACGAGGCCGTGGCCGCGTCGGTCACCTCGACCGGGGTCCGATCCAGGTAGACGGTCAGAATCGTCCGGCGGTGCGGGTAAATCCGCACCAGGCTCCGGCCCAGCAGACCGATAAACGGGAAGAAAATCATTACACCGAGAATATTGAAGATCGAGTGGAAAAGGGCGAGGCCGATCACGCTGTTCCTGGTTATGTCGACAAAGAGCCCGACCAGCCGGATCAGGAGACCGAGACCGGTAAAGGCGATCACTCCGGTCACCAGATTAAAGATCAGATGGCTGAAGCCGACGATTTTCTTGGTCCGCCCCCTGCCGAGGGACCCGAGCAGGACGGTGATCGTGGTGCCGACATTGGCGCCGATTACCATCGCCGCCCCCATCTCAAAAGAGATCAACTGGCTGTTCAGGGCGGTCAGGGCGATGGCGATGGTCGCCGAACTCGCCTGCATCACGGCGGTAAGAAGCGCGCCCGCCAACAGATAAAACCAGAGTCCGTAGTCCCTGATCGCGGCGGGATCGAAGCCTTGGGAAAAGCCCTCGAAGCTCACCTTCATGTAGTTCAGACCGAGGAACAGGAAACCGAAACCAATCAGAAAGCCGCACAGGTTAAAGGGTCTGGAGCCCGGTCTGGAAAAGGCCAGGGCAATGCCGGCAATCCCCAGGAACGGGAAGGCAAAGCTGTCGATCGAGATTTTGAAGCCGAAATAAGCGACCACCCAGGCGGCAAAGGTGGTGCCGATATTGGAGCCCATCATTACCGCGATGGCATTCTCCATACTCATCACCCCGGCCCCGACAAAGGCCAGGACCATCAGGGAAACCGCCGAACTGGACTGGACTACGCCGGTCACAAACACGCCGCTGCCGATCGCCCGCAGCCTGCCTCGGGTGTATTGGGAGATCATCTTCCGGAAAGCCCTGCCGGACAGGGCCTTTACGGAATTTTCCAGCAGGTGCATCCCGAACAGGAAAATACCGAGCCCCGCCAACAGCCGCCATATATCAAAAGTTTCGTTCATAAACCCTGCCCGTTATCCTCTGTCTATTCGGCTATGTTATCAATATTGGCGGCTTATGACTAACGGTAACGGAACTCTCCCGTTTTCATTGAAAGAGCCAGCGGAGCCGCGGGATAACATTTACTTTACCGGACTTTTTTTCGCCTGCATCCCATCCCGTTCGGTTGGCGGTTGACTCCAAACCCCCGACGGACTGCCCGAAAAAATTCGCCGCCCATCGTACTTTGCTTTCCCCGGGACCGGGAACAAAGGTTCATGGGATATTCAATTTAAATTTTTCATTTTAATTGTTTTTGTTCACCACCATGAGCACAAGTATAATGATATATAATCCATTTTAATATTTATCCATATCAAGGGTAATGGATTAACCAAACGTTGAAGCAGAGTTGAGCAGCTTACCTGCTCGAAACTTATGCCCTGTGGGTAAAACAATAGGACGGCTAGGCTAAAATCGTCAGATCCAAGATGCGCGAATTTCGAGGAGAAGCGTACTTTAACACGCTGCTATAACAAGACAATTTGCAGCAACGCGGGAGCTGGCGACTTTTTGCGACGCCATCAAAGGTGTCAGACATGAAAAAACTTATCACATTGGCCATTATCACATCTCTTTTACTGGCGGCCTGCGCCCCCCTGGAGACCAAAACTCAAAAAGGCGGAACTTACGGGGCAGCGGGGGGGGCCGCGGCTGGAGCAATCCTTGGACAAGCCATTGGCCACGACACCGACGCGACCTTGTGGGGGGCGGCAATCGGGGCGGCACTCGGAGGGGCCACCGGAGCCGGCGTAGGCAAGATGATGGACAATCAGGAGCGCGACATGAGAGCTGCACTGGAGGCCTCCGAGGCGGCGGCAGTCCGGCGGGAGGGCGACCTCCTCGCCGTCATTCTGAAGGGAGATCTGACCTTCGCAACCGACTCGACCATTGTTAAACCTGGGCTATACAAAGAGCTGGACAGAATCGCCGGAGTAATCATCCAATACCCTCAGACCGTGGTCAGAGTAGAGGGCCACACCGACAGTACCGGCACCGAAGCATACAATCAGGAACTTTCCGAACGCCGAGCCGCCAACGTCAGGAATCTCCTGGTTCAGCGGGGCATCCCCTATGCCAGGATCGAAGTAATCGGCTACGGGGAAACCATGCCGGTCGCCACCAATGACACCGCAGCCGGCCGACAGATGAACCGCAGAGTAGAAATCAAGGTTGCCCCAGGGCTGAATCGCTAAGCCCGCCATATCCAGGGAGGGATTGCAAACGCCTGCCGGAAAAGACGGACATAAGACGATTTTCCAAGTTTCGCAAACAATCGCCAAAAACCAATGGAGCGCACTTCGACAAGCTCGGCACGAACGTTAATCAATAAGTTTCCTCGCTCATCTTAAGCCTGTCTTTCGACGAAAGCTCCCCGGCCCGCCCGTGGGCTTTTTTTATCCGGGCTTTCAGCCAGCGCCGGGGTAATCTCGATGCCCCGGATGATTTTCAGCAAACCGCTTAGCATAATATCAGCAAGAATTGTTATTTTGTTGCATTACCTCGCCCTTGGAGTTTACGGGTGATCCAGAGATGATGGTTCGAAAAAAGTCCAATCTACTGCATCGTGTCGCACCCCAAGGGTTCTGTTCAATCCTCCCTTGAGGAGGACACTTCCTGCGGGGCGCACCCCAAGGGCACTTCCTGCGGGGCGTATATCGAAGTTTTTGCTTAGCGATCACGAAACTTTTTACGCGTTTACCGAAATGATAATAACCCGAAAAACAATTCCGACCTTCATCCTTCTGGCCCTGCTGGTCACGGGCTGCTCCAATAACGACTGGCGCACCGCCAGCCGTAAATCGGCCGGCATCGCCCCCGACCCTTCGACCACCGAGGAAGCGGTCCTCCAGGTCTACGGCGCCGATGCCTGGAGCTGGCGGGGCTGGTTCGCCATCCATACCTGGATCGCCGCCAAACATAGTGACGAGGACTTCTATACGGTCTACGACGTGGTCGGCTGGCGCCGGCACCGCGGCAAGCCGGTCCTGCGGATCGCCCGGGACGTCCCGGATCGGATCTGGTACGATGAAAAACCGCGCGTCCTAATAGAGCACCGGGGCGATGGGGTCGACGAACTGATCGACGCCGTTGACCGGGCCGCCCGAAACTACCCATGGAAGAACACCTACAAGGCCTTTCCCGGCCCCAACAGCAACACCTTCACCGCCTGGGTCGCCAAACAGGTGCCGGAGCTGAAGCTCGACCTGCCGCTGTCCGCCATCGGCCGGGGTTATGTGGATTAGACCCTGAATCCGTGACAGCTTAGTGCATTGATTCACGATATTATAGTTGCTTTTACGTCAAATTAGACAGTGATCCGTGGTGCACCCGCCGCCCTGCGGGGCGCCCGATAACGGATCCAGGTTTAGAATAACGCAACCAGCCGGCTTAATCCAGACAACCGGCTCCCGCCTCAGAGGCAGACCCGTCTGATCTGTTCCAGATCGGTGAGCCCGGCCAGGATCTTCTCCACCCCGTCCATTCTCAGGGTCCGCATGCCTTCGGCCACCGCGACCTCCTGAATGGCCCGTACCGCGCCACCCGCCTTAATGGCCTCGCGCACCGCTTCCGTGCAAACCATCAGTTCGTGGACGGCGAGCCGGCCCCGGTAGCCGCTGTCGCCGCATTCATCGCAGCCGCGCCCCCGCTTCAGGGTGAACGCTTCATTGTAGTCGGGGAGGCCGTGGACCTTGAACATCTTCTCCCCGTAGTATTCGCGCAAGCGGTCATATTCCTCCCGGCTCGGGTGATATGCCTCCCGGCAGTGGCGGCATAACCTACGAGCCAGCCGCTGGGCGACGACGCCCAGCAGGGTGTCGGCCAGGTTGAAGATTTCCTCCCCCATCTCGATCAGGCGGGTGACGGTTTCCGCGGCGCTGTTGGTGTGCAGGGTGCTGAAAACCAGATGGCCGGTCAGGGAGGTTTCGATCGCGGTATGGGCCGCCTGCCGGTCCCGCATCTCGCCGATCATCACCACATCGGGGTCGGCCCGCAGCAGAGAGCGCAGCGCTTCCATGTAGGTCAGTCCCGTTTTCTCCCTGATTTCGACCTGCCTCAGTCCCGGCTGGGCAATCTCCACCGGGTCTTCCACGGTCCAGATCTTGCGCTCCGGCTTGTTGATATAAGCGAGGGCGGCGTGAAGAGAGGTGGTCTTGCCGGAACCGGTCGGGCCCACACAGAGCACGATCCCGTATGGTTTGGCGATGATTGTTTTCAGCTTTTGGAGATTGGCCGGCGACAGATCGATCTCATCGAGGGTCATCGGCGCGGAATAGGTCAGCACCCGGAGAACCGCGTCCTCGTTGCCGCCCACAGTCGGGGTGATCTCCAGCCGGTATTCGACCCTCTTGCCCTGAATCACCAGGAGGATCTTGCCACTCTGGGGCTTGCGGTGTTCGGCGATATCCAGGGAGGCCATGATCTTCAACCTGGAAATCAGGGGTTTGGTGAAGCGGGGCTGCAGCATATGGATGGTCTTGCAGATCCCGTCGATCCTGTATCTGATCCCCATCGGCAATCCCGGACCTCCTGGTTCAAGATGGATATCGGATGCCCTCTGCTGATAGGCATCAATCAGGATCCGGTTTCCCAACCGGATGGTCCCCGAATCGGATTCCTTGACAGCCTCCTCCCTTGTCTCTACTTGCTGGAAATCGTCTTTACCAAGATCGTCGACCAGTTGCCTAAGCATGTCATCGTCGGAAAGATAGTACCGGGAAATAGCATGTTGGATCTGTTCCGGGGTGGCGGTAACCAGCTTAATCTGCCGATTGGTGTGAAACCGGAGATTATCGCTGATGCTCGCCTCGGTCGGCCTAGAAGTCGCCACCTCCAGATAATCGCCTCGGTCGGCCACCGGGAAAACCTTGAGCTGCATGACCAGATCGGATGAGAAGGCCGACAGAGCCTTGGGGTCGGGATCGATCGTGGCGAGATCGACGAAGGGCAGATGGAATTTGGTGGCCAGCGCCGCCAGGACCTGCTCCTCGGTGACCAGGCCGCGATCGACCAGCAACTGGCCGATCTTTTTCTTCTTGCCCTCTTTCTGGCTGGCCAGGGCCGCTTCCACCTGTTCCTTGGTCACCAGGCCGGCCCCAACCAGAATATCGCCGACCCGGAGCCATTTTCCGGCCTTACCTTCCTGCTGAGCCTGGGTAATGATCTCGTCGATTACATTGTGTTCAAGCTGATAGTCCTCACTGATAATCTCGCCGACACGCATTGTCCTCAGGCGGCGCTGTTCGGACAGGGCCTTTTCGAGATCCTCCCGGGACACGGCCCCCTGGTTTTCGAGAATCTTGCCGACCGGCATGAAGCTTTTCCGGCTCCGGATACAGCCATTGGTAAAATAGACCATCTTTTCCGACAAATCCTTATCCACCGGCACCGCGAAAAAACCATACTGGTCCCGATGTTCCTTAAGAGTGCGAACCGAATAGGATTTGCCGCTGACGATTTCGATAACCTGGAGGGGATCCATCTCGCCGGGCTCCATATCCGGATAAGGCGGCTCCGCCATGCGAATGCAGCAGATCCGGGCAAGATTGAGTATCTTCTTTTCCCGATGACCTTCCACGTAAACCGTAATCTCCCGGTCGGCGGGATTGAATTGCCTGGCCCATTTCGCCTTAAACTGAGTGCCGTTGATCATCTCTATGAAGATACCGTTGTCCACCCGCTTCCCTCCTTATCCGACTAGAGCCATTCTGCTTAACTTTGCGGCTTTTGCCGCCTTCGGCAATCTGGTTGATTTTTCGTACCTATCATCTTAAAGGGTACCAGATTGGCGTTCTCTACTCTATAAGTTTTGACAAGGCCATAGATATGATCTACCGAAGGAGCAAAAATGCGCCGCAACGCGGGAAACCGGGGCAAGAAATCGATAGTCTTTTTGCCCACTAATCTGCTAAGCTTAATTAACATATAATTTAATCACCATAATTCCAGAGGGATCCATGAATACAGAGAGAAGACTGTTGACCGTATTCACCCCGGGCAAAATATACACCGGAGAGGTCGATCTGCCCAATCAGACGCTGCGGACAACCGATCTATTGAACAGCACGAATGTCTACTGGAAAGACCCTGCCAATAAAAGCTTCGGCGATGCCCTGCTGATGTACAATGTCCTTCTCTCCATCGATGGGATCGATAAATACCAAAGCTTCGATTCCATCCAGATAAGGCAGCCCAATATAATCTTCTTCCATGACGGTTATGCCGAACTGAGCAGTTCCGGCGAAAAGGAAAGGGCGGTAAAACTTACCGAAAAAGCCCTTGAGGGCAAGAAAACCATTAATCTGATCACCAAGGCCCGGGTGAATTCCTTCTTCGAGATCAAGGGAACCTTCCACGGTCTGTTCAAGAGCAAGTCTAATCAAAAATATATCCCGATAAACGACGTGATCCTCCATGAGATTATCCGCCGGCACGACAAATGGGTCAAGCGGCGGGTCGGACTGGCCAACAATTTTATCGGGGTAAACTCTAGCTATATCGAGGCCTGTTCCTTGTTCTGAAAAAGAAAGACTTTCACCGCCAACCCTTCCCTTTATCTGAAGACCGTGACCCCGCTTCCGTCGGGTCAAGTCTTTTGGATCGACCCCTCAATCTATTATTTGACATCTCTTAACTTTTCGTAATAACGTTATTACAGGTATTTTTTGGGCGGGGACAAACCCGGGAGTTACACCCCCATGGTTGAGTGGCTTTCGACCTCCCCTGAAATAGGTGGTTTGACATGAAGCGGATAATTGCGGCGGTCTGGTTGCTTGCCTCAACGGCTTGGGGATTTTCACCGATTTACGCGGAGACCCCGGGAATCCCGGTCGCCACTTACGGCGATCAGGGCGGCTTGACGGTAAGCGCGAAAACCCTTGACGCCTACCATAATGAAATGTCCGCTTTTTATAGCGAATCCGCCTCCCTGCGCCATAACATCCGGGAAAAGATCCACCTCTTCGCAAATCTGCTAACCGACCCCGATACCGATAAGGACGAGATCCTGGCCCTCCAGCGTGAAATCCAGAGACAGAACAACGAATTGCAGGCAAGGGAGCTCTCCTTCCGCTGGGATCTCCACAGCCGTTTCCCGGAACTTACTACGGATAAGTACCGCAGTTGCCTTGGGGCCGCCACCGGCACGAGGGGAGCGGGACGCTGACGGCAGCTTCTTCCGCAAATATTAATATCATTTAAAGGGGAAAATCATGAAACGATATTTTATGGATTGCCGAGACCACCCCAGCGACGTGAACTGCACGGTATCCCTCTTCGCCGCCACCAGAAAAGAACTCATGGAGGCCGTTGTCCTCCATCGCCGCAAAGTTCACGGCAACGAGGATACCCCGGAGTTCAGAAAGGACATCGCCAAACAGCTTAAAGAGGCGCCTCCCCTGCTCAGATGTCATCGTTTTTGATTTGTCGACGGCACCTGGACTGAATAATGTTTCCGTAAGCCCAGTAAAACTGATGACCTTTTCACCCGGGAGACTGAAATGATATTCTGCTTAGCCATCTGATTTGAGGAGTTCGCACAAAGCCAATGGGGTTGAATATGGGAGACAACAATTACAACCACAAAGTGAAGAAGTTGAGCCGGCAGTTGTTTTTCACCGCTTTAGTTGTTGCGGTTTCTTTGTCGGCTGGATGCGCGCCGGGTCCATCAGGATACGGGGTTGTAGCCGACGAACCTCCTCCTCCGCCGCCGCCGGTCACGATCTATTTTTACCCGGCCGAAGGACAAAGCCCGGCCCAGCAGGACCGCGACAGATACATCTGCTACCTATGGGCAAGGGATCAGACCGGCTTCGAGCCGGGTGCTCCCTATCTTGCCCCCCATCACAAGGTGTCTGTGGTGGCTAATCCTCCTCCCGGCACTGATACCGCGGTAGGGGCAATTACCGGGGCTATTATGGGGGCGGCGGTGTCCTCCAGGGGCAACCGGGCCGAAGGAGCATTAATCGGCACGGCCGCGGGAGCCCTTCTCGGTTCCGCCTCGGACGCCGCCCGCCAGGGACGGGTTGACCGCCTTCAACACCAATATGATCAACTCTCCGCCACTCGTCTGGCGAATATCGAGCGGCAGGCCGCGGATTACCGCCGCGCCATGGCGGCCTGCCTGGAAGGGAAAGGCTACATCGTCGAATAACGATGACGCCTGGCCCAGAAAAAACGATGGAAATATAACTATGAAATTAAAATCCTTGATAACCGCCGTCTTGGCCGTGTCCGTCTTGTTTTCCATTATCAGCGCACCGGCATGGGGCCTGCAGGCTCGCCAGGGGGATCTTGACCGTGGTAGGGACCGGTATAAAAAACGCGATTACGTAGTCGATAAACGATACAATCATAACCGCCGCTATCCCAGACCGGGATTACGGGTCAAGAGGCTCCCGCCCAACGCGCATTACAGGCCATATCGCAGCGGTCGCTATTACTACAGAGACGGCGTCTGGTATAGCCCGGTCTGGGGCGGATACAGCGTGGTAAGACCGCCGATCGGCATGACGATCCGGTACTTGCCGCCTTATTACACGACAATCTGGGTCGGCGGTATCCCGTATTATTACGTTGACGGCATCTATTACGTCTGGCGCTCGGACCCCGGGATCTATGTCGTAACCGACCCGCCTCCGGAGAGCGAGGTATCGGAAGAGCCTCCGCAATCAAAACGTTTATACATTTACCCCAAAACGGGACAAAGCGAAGAGCAGCAGGAAACCGACCGTTATGAATGCCACCGCTGGTCGGCGGAGCAAACCGGATTCGACCCGACCCGCCCGGCCGGTAATGTTACGGCCGAACAGCACGCCGATCAGAGCCGGGAATATCAGCGAGCCATGAAAGCCTGCCTTGAGGCACGGGACTATAGCGTACAGTAAACCGGCCGCCGATATCCGGGCAGGAACTTACCGGAGTTGAAAACCAATGGGGACAGGCATGACTATTTCTGAAAACCCGGGTGCGGAAAATCCCGATAACCGCGAAGCACTCAAAACCGACACCATCTACTCCCGCCTTTCGGCCCTGATGGACGAAGCAAACGCCGGAAAGCTGAGGCGATGCAGCCTCGAGGTTCTCGAACCGATCCACCGGGGAGTGGTTCGCATGAGGCCGTCGTCGATTTTCATCAATACCGGTTCGGCCGGAGATCTGGATTACGTCAGGCGACAGGCCCTGGCGCGCGGCGAGGAAGAGTTGCTGGCGATACCGAATCATTACTGCCACTTCGACGGCCCCAACGACCAGGGCCGCGACATGGCCAACACTAGATATCTGGCCCACGACACCACCGCGATCAGCTCACTCCAGACCAAGAAAGAGCTCCGGGCCGGTCTTGAGGAAATCGCCGACATAATGGAGGGTATCATGACCGGTCGGGAGATGATCGTCTCTTTTATCTTCCGCGGCCCGATCGGCTGCAAGGCGACCGACCCGACCATGCAGATCACCGACTCCTACTATGTTATTCACAGCGAATCCCTGCTTTACAGAATGGCCGGCCCTGGCGAATTTTCCCGGGATGTCGCCGAGAAAGGCTATATGTTCGTCAACTATCACAGCGCCGGCAAGTTGACCGAAAGCAGGGTTTCCGCCGACTTGCAAAAAAGACGGATCTACATGGACGTGGAAAACTTCCGTTCATACAGCGCCAACTGTCAGTATGCCGGCAACTCCATCGCCCCCAAGAAGATCAACCACCGTTTCGCCAACATGAACAATCTGCGCAATCACTTCGGGCAAAGGCTGGACGAGCATATGTTCATCACCGGTTTTGACCTGGAAGGAGAGATCATCTACTTCGCCGGCGCCTACCCCAGCGGCTGCGGCAAGACCGGCACGGCAATGACCGGCGCCCGCCTGATCGGCGACGACCTGGCCAAGATCTTCATAGATTCGGAATCGGGCGAGGTCCGGGCCGTCAACCCGGAAAGAGGGATGTTCGGAATCATCGAGGGGATCAACCGGGAAGAAGATCCGGAAACCATGAATGTCCTGGAAAACAGCGAAAAGGAAGTGATCTTCTCGAACCTTTTGATCAGCGCCGGCAAACCATACTGGCAGGGAATGGGCAAAGAACTGCCGGAGCGCGGCCGGAATTACGCGGGGGAGTGGACCAGGGATTCCGGCCGGCCGCCGTCCCATAAAAACGCCCGCTTCACCTTTGCCCTGGACGCCCTGGAAAATTACGACCCGGCGATCGAGGACCACGGCGGCGTCAAGTTAAGCGTGCTCATCTACGGCGGCCGCGACTACACGACCATGCCCGCCATTGTCATGGCCCATGACTGGACAAACACGGTAGTGCACGGCGCCATCATCCGCTCCTCTACCACCGCCACCGAAATCGGCTCCGACGGCAGCGAGAAGAGATCGCCCTTCGCCAACGAGGCATTTTTCCCCGGCCCCCTCTGCCAGTACATCAAACATTATCTGGCCTTCGGCGAAAATCCGAGAATTGCCCGAGATAAAATCCCCAGCGGTTTCCAGGTCAACTACTGGCTGCACAAAAGCGCGCGCGGCCCCCTTGCTCCCGGCGAGCGCGACGGCCTGCTCGGCGACAAAAACGACACCAGGGTCTGGATGCGGATCATGGCCCTGATGCACCTCGGCAAGGTGGAGACGATCCGGACTCCCATCGGCCGCATCCCGAAATATCCCGACCTGCAAAAACTATTCAGGGAAATGATCGGCAAGGATTATCCCGAGGAGACTTATACCAGGCAGTTTTCGCTCTATATCGACAGGCTGCTCGGCAGAATAGACCTGTCGGTCGCGGAATTTTCAAAAGAAAAGGAGATGCCGGAAGAGTTTTTTCATACCCTGGAGGGCTGGAAGGGGGAACTGCTCTCCCTCAAAACAGCCATCGGACCGGTAGCGACCCCCGAACAGATCATGGGATTATCCTGAAAACCCTTGTTCGTTATCCTGAATCCGTGAGCGCCCGAGAACGGTGCAGATGCAAGGCGGCAACGATGTTGATAAAAACAATTGTATATAAACTAGTTGCCAAGCCCAGCAGATACGCCGTTCTCAGGCGCCCCGCAAAGGGGCGGGCGGAAGCGAGGTGACTCAGTGGAAAAAACGATTATTTCACCTAACAACAAACGGATAAAGCTGAGTCGAGCAGCTTGTCTGCTCGTAAACTTATGCCCTGCGGGTATAAAGTAAAATCCCCCTGGAAGCCGTCAGGGATTCAAGAGATAGCAGAAAGCCAGCGCCATCACCGCTCTCCTGGATCAAATCCAACCCGCCCCGAACCTTTTAATTTCCCCTTTTCTTTGCAATACAATCCGGTTATCCTTGCCTCCTCAATGTCCGGATATCGGACATGACCTGCATGCGTTTTCCACACTTCCGGGGGGGAGGAAGATGAATAACAAGAACAGAGATGCCGAACTGCAAAAACTAATCGCCGATATCAAGACCTTTATCGACCTCTCGCTCGATTCAGGAGAGCATTCGATCCGCACATGGATAAACGAGGTCTCGGAGCCGGTGGAAAGTTTCTGCTACCGGAAAACCCAGTGCGGGAAAAAAGACTGCCTTGCCTACAAAAGTGAATGCGGCCGCTGCTGGCTTCAGGTCGGCACCATGTGCGGCGGCAAACCCCAGGGTAAATTCGCCGAGAAGTATCAGCAGTGCACCGAATGCCGGGTCTATAAGGATTTTGTCGGCGGTGATCCGGTCCGGAACCTGCGGGAACTGGTGATCGCCCTGGTCCACAGCCTCCAGCTCCGCCAGAGCGAACTTAAGGAGGCGCTCTCCGAGGTCAAGACCCTGCGGGGACTGATCCCGATCTGCTCGTCCTGCAAGAAGATCCGTGACGACCAGGGAACCTGGAACAGGATCGACTCCTATATTACCAAGCACTCCGAGGCCGAATTCACCCACAGCTACTGCAACGACTGCATCCGCGATCTTTATCCGGAAATGGCCGAGGGGATAATCGCCGAACTGGAGAATAAAGGATGATGGATTAACAACGACCCTTTCATCGAAACCCGTGCAAACCACCTAGCACAAATTCCGACTCACCCTCGTCATGGTCTTTTCAGCACATCAAGACCAACCCCCGGAGATAGCTTTTGGGAGCGGGGTTAGGGTAAGAGTTGTTTCTCGCGATCAGAGGATTTTGCCGGGTAAAGACCCGTCACTGTCAAGAGGGGTATGGCGCTACGAGGATTCCAGCGAGGGATAAAAATCTGATCGCTCCTAAACCAAAAAAAAGAATCGGCCGGTCAAGGCTGATTCCTTTATCTTTATAACTGGTGGGCGAGGCGGGATTCGAACCCACGACCTTTGGCTTCGGAGGCCAACACTCTATCCAGCTGAGCTACTCGCCCTTGGTGATCCGATCAGACAGGCCACTTAATTACCATTAAATAACTTGCAGGTAAAGCTCTTTATCTTGGCAATACGGTAACCTTAAGTACTTTTCGGCTGCTGTCCAGCACCCGGCAGCGGTGAGCGATCCGCATTCCCAACAGGGCGACAATCTCCCCGCCGCAGGTCAGAACCGGGACCCGGCCGCGCTTCTCCCGGGCAACCTTGCGGTCACTCAAAAAATCGGCAACCTTGCGGCTGCCGGGGCCGCCCAGGGGATGGAAGCGGTCCCCCGGCCTGGGCGCCCTTACCTTAAAAGGAAAACTCAGCTCCGCCATATCCAGGTAGTCTGCCTCAGCCTGGATTAATTCCCCGGGCCCGGGCGCCTGTTCCAGCACCTCAACCAGCAAGGTACGACCGAGCTCCTCGACGGGCCAGCGCCCCACCCCCTCGATCACCTTTTCATAGGAAAGTTCTCCGCATCTCGCCAGACCGGCGCGATGACGCTGGCGCCCGGCCGGGTAGGAGAATTCCAGAAGGGGGCCTCTTTTGACCACCCGCAACCCTTCGGGCAGATGAAGCTCGCCGCCGGCGCCCTCTTTCGCCGCCAACTCCAGCAATTTATCGATATGTTGGAACGACGGCTGAACGCCGAACTCGACCAGAACCATCTCGACAACCCTTCGCTGTAGAGCCTGATGACCGGCGGCAAGAATCCCGCTGTCCAACCGGAGGATTTCAGCCTCCTCCGGAGCCGATACCGTCCGCCGATAAAGTTCCCCGCTCAAATCATCGAGAAGTTCGTCTTCACTTCTGAAAATCTCGGCGGTCCGCAACAGATTCAAGCGAATAGCCGGATTAAAGTGCTTCTCCAGATAGGGCAAAAGATCGAGTCGGACCCGGTTTCGCAAAAAATCGCGCTCGGCGTTGGAGCTGTCTTCCAGAAAAGCAATATTCCGTTCGCGCAGATAATCGAGCAAGCGCGCCTTGGTCACCCCCAAAAGAGGGCGGATCACCCGGCGATAGTTTAGCGGGGCCATCCCGGCCAGGCCGCTCCGTCCGGTCCCCCTGATCAGACGGAGCAGGATCTCTTCGGCCTGATCATCGGCGGTATGGGCAACAACGATTGCCGCCGCCTCCAACTCCCCGGCGGTTTCCGCCAAAAAACGATAGCGCAGGGTCCGGGCCGCCGCCTCGATGGACAATCCCCGCGCCTCGGCATATTCACGCACCGCCACCCTGCCGGTCCTGAAAACGGCTCCCAGCCGAGCGGCCAGTCTTTCAACCAGTTCCGCTTCGGCTGAGGATTCATCCGGGCGCAGACCATGATCCACATAGACCACGCACAGCCCGAACTTCAATTCCCCGGCGACGGCGGCCAGGAGATGCAGCAGGGCAACCGAATCCACACCGCCGGAAACCCCGGCCAGCAGTAAGCCGCCAGCTGCAGGCACAGCGAGTTCCCTGATTTGCCGCAGGGTATGTTCTTCAAGAGGATGGGTAATCGACATAGTGAGTTTCTACAGAAAACTGATGGCGTTCCCCGCCGAATTTAGGCATAATAAATGGAATTGACAAACAATATTATCAACCATAGCCAATTGAGTGGAAAAGGAATATGAAAATCAGCAAAGCGGTTATCCCGGTGGCCGGACTCGGCACCCGTTTTCTTCCGGCCAGCAAGGCAATCCCCAAGGAAATGCTGACCATTGTCGACCGGCCCACCATCCAGTTTATCGTCGAAGAAGTGGTCGCCTCGGGGATCGAGGAGGTCATCCTGATCACCAGCGAAGGCAAATCGGCCATCGAAAACCATTTCGATTACAACTTCGAGCTGGAAACGATCCTCAAAGGCAAACACAAGGACGATCTCTGCGAGGAGATCTGCAACATCTCGAACCTGATCGACATCGTCTCGGTCCGCCAGAAAAAACCCCTTGGCCTCGGTCATGCCATCTGGTCGGCCCGCAATGTAGTCGGCAACAACCCTTTCGTAGTCCTTTTGGGCGATGACCTGGTCCTCTCCGACACCACCCCCTGCACCCTGCAGATGCTTAACCTTTTCGATGAACTGCAGGAATCGATCGTGGCCGTTCAGCGGGTACCCAAGGATCAGACCGATCAATACGGCATCGTCGAAGGGAAAAAGCTCAAGGATCATGTAATCCAGGTCGAGCGGATGATCGAGAAACCGCCGCCCGGCACCACCGATTCCGATATGGCCATTATCGGCCGCTATATCCTCCAGCCCGAGATTTTCGACCTGTTAGGCAAGACCGCTCCCGGCCATGGCGGTGAAATCCAGCTGACCGACGCCCTGCTCGCCCTTTCCAGGAAGAGACCGATCTACGCCTACGAATTCGAAGGGACCAGGTTCGACGCCGGCGATAAACTCGGCTACCTGAAGGCGATCATCGCCTTCGCCCTGCGGCATCCCACCCTGAACAAGGAATTCCGCAAGCATATCAAGGAAGTCGCCGCCGATCTTTGATGGCACTATCACCCCCCAAACCGGCAGGCCATGCCCCATCACCGACTATGAGCAGGAATGATAAATATCTGGAAGTCGCGGTGGCGGCCCCTCTATTAAACTCCCTCACATACAAGGCCCCGGCCGGGATCACCCTCCGGCCCGGCTGCCGGGTGCTGGTGCCCCTCGGCCGCCGGCAGGTGACCGGCTACATTCTGGCTTGCCACTCAAACAACCCGGCCAACCACAGGATCAAGGCAATCAGCGAGATCCTGGACCCCGAACCGCTGTTCCCGGCCACAATGATCGAGCTGTTCCGCTGGATCGCCGAATACTACCAGTATCCGCTCGGCGAGGTAATCAAAACCGCTCTGCCCGCCGGGCTCACCCCGGCCAGCGGCAGAGAGATCTTCCTGACCGCAGACGGCAACGGCGAAATCGACCGGGAGGCGGATTCACCCGCCTGGCTAAACACCCTTCTCGACCAAGGCAGACTGCCCCCCGCCGCCTGCCGCCGGATCTGGCGGAACCACCGGGAACGGACCCTTCTTGAAAAATGGCGGGACCGGGGGCTAATCAGAATCGAGGAAGTGATCACCGGGGCAACCGCCAAGCCGCGGACGGTGGTATGTGCCACCCTTCAGCCGTTTGCCGATCCGGACCGCGAAAATCTGAAAAAATCGGAACTGAAAACCCTTGAACTTCTGCGGGAACTGGCCGGCGAAGCCCGGACCCCGGTCCCCCGCCCCCTGCTGGGCAAACATTACAGCGGGGCCCGCGAGGCCCTGAAATCCCTGGCCGCCAAGGGGCTTATTAGCCTGGAGGAGCTCCCGGTCTACCGCGATCCCTTCGGGGAACCGCCCCGCTTCTTTGCCGAACCGGAAACCCTCACCGCCGAACAGCTGGAGGTGATGGCCGAACTGAAACCCGCCCTCGCCTCCCGGGAATTCCGCCCCTTTCTGCTCCACGGCGTCACCGGCAGCGGCAAGACCGAAATCTACCTGCAGGCCGCCAAGGCGACCCTGGCGGCGGGCCGCGCCGTATTGGTCATGGTCCCAGAAATCGCCCTGACCACCCAGCTCGAAGCCCACTTCTTCTCCAGGTTCGGGGACCAAGTCGCCCTGCTCCACAGCGGCCTCTCCAAGGGCGAGCGCTTCGACCAGTGGCGGCGAATCGCCGCCGACCAGGCCCGGATTGTCATCGGCGCCCGCTCGGCGATCTTCGCGCCCCTGGTCGATCCCGGCCTGATCATCGTCGACGAGGAACATGACGGGGCCTATAAACAGGAAGACGGTTTCCGCTACCAGGGCCGCGACCTTGCAGTCCTGCGCGCCACCCAGGCCGGGGCCACGGTCATCCTCGGCTCGGCCACCCCCTCGGTGATCAGCTACCAGCACGCCCTGAATAACAAGTACAAGATGCTGACCATGGCCAGCCGGGTCGAGGAAAAAGAGCTGCCCACCGTCAAAATCGTCAATCTCCAGGAGATCAAGACTGTCTCCGGCCAGCCGCCCCTGTTCTCCCACGAACTGACCGTCGCCCTCCGGAAAAACCTGGCCGCCGGCGACCAGAGCCTGATTTTCCTGAACCGCCGGGGCTACGCCAGCATGATGCTCTGCCGGGACTGCGGCCAATCGGTCCGCTGCCCGAGCTGCCACATCTCGCTGACCATGCACAAGGGCAGCCGCAAGCTGCTCTGCCATTACTGCGGCCATAACATAAAAAGCGAAACCATCTGCGCGCAGTGTCAATCGACCAATCTGGTGCCGATCGGCTTCGGCACCGAACGGCTGGAAGACGAACTGGCCAAACTCTTCCCCAAGGCCCGCCTCGCCCGGCTCGACCGGGATACCAGCCTGAACCGCAAGGATCTGCTGGCCATTTTGAAAAAGGTCCACGACCGCGAAATCGACATCCTGATCGGCACCCAGATGATCACCAAGGGGCATCACTTCCCCCACGTCACCCTGGTCGGGGTGGTCTGGGCCGATGCCGGCCTGGGGCTCCCCGATTTCCGAGCCGGGGAGCGCACCTTCCAGCTTCTTTCCCAGGTGACCGGTCGGGCCGGGCGCGGCGACAAACCGGGCCGGGTAATCATCCAGTCCCTGAATCCGGAGCATTATTCGATCAGCACCGCCCGGCTCCATGACTACCGGGGGTTGTTCGCACGGGAGATCGAACTGCGGCGCGCCCTGCAGTTTCCGCCTTTTTCAAGGCTGATCAACATCCGCATCGAAGGGGAGCGAGAGGAGCAGGTCAAAAAAAGCGCCATCGCCCTGGCCGAAGTGGCCAGGCGCATGACCCGCCGCCACAAGACGGTAACGGTGATGGGCCCCGCCCCGGCCCCGCTGGCCAAACTGCATGGCCGCTACCGCTGGCAGCTGCTCCTGAAGAGCGGCGACCTGAAAACCCTGCACGGCTTCTCGGCCGCCCTCCTCGACTCCGCCCGGGATGGCCGGAGCACCGGCGTCAAATTGTCGCTGGACGTCGATCCGGAAAACATGCTATAGTCAAATATTTTTACGCGGAACTGATAAAATGCCAATATTACCGATATTTACCTACCCTAATCCGATCCTGCGCAAAAAGGCGGTTGCGGTCATCGAATTCGATGCCGAACTGGCCGAACTGGTCGCGGACATGGCCGAAACCATGTACGAGGCACCGGGAGTCGGTCTGGCCGCGCCCCAGGTCGGGATCTCGAAACAGATCCTGGTTTATGACCCCGCCCCTTCCGAGGAAAAGGGCAACTATACCGCCCTGATCAATCCCAAAATCGTCGAAATGGCAGGCGAGGAATTCGGCGAGGAAGGCTGTTTGAGCGTCCGGGAACTGTGCGCCGAGGTCAAGCGGGCCTACCGGATCGTCGTCGAGGCCCGGGATCTCGAAGGCAACGAACTGCGTTTCGAAGCGGAAGAGTGGCCGGCCCGGGTCCTCCAGCACGAGATCGACCACCTGAACGGCATCCTGTTCATCGACCACCTGAGTTCCCTGAAACGGGCCCTTTACAAAAAGAAGCTCAAAAAAATCCTCGACGCCGAAAAATCGGACGACGGCCGGGAGATCGCGAGATGACGGATCGGAAACCGCTGAGGATCGTCTTCATGGGCACCCCGGAATTTGCGGTCCCCTCGCTCCGGGCGCTGCTCGACAGCCGCCATCAGGTGATCGCGGTAGTCAGCCAGCCCGACCGACCCAAGGGCCGCGGCCGCAAACTGACGCCGCCGCCGGTCAAGGAACTGGCCCTGGCAGCAGGCCTGCCGGTCCTGCAGCCGGCCGCGATCAAAACGGCAGAGTTCCGGGAGGAGCTGCAAAGCTTCCATCCCGACCTCTTCGCGGTAACCGCCTACGGGCGGATCCTGCCGGGACCCTTGCTGAATATGCCGCCCATGGGCACCATCAACGTGCACGGTTCGCTGCTCCCCAGATACCGGGGGGCGGCGCCGGTCCAGTGGGCGATCCTGAACGGCGACAGCGAGACCGGCATCACCATCATGCAGATGGACGAGGGCATGGATACCGGCGACATCCTGCTGCCGGCCGCGATCCCCATCGAAGCAGACGATACCGCCGGCAGCCTGGCGGTGAAACTGGCCGCTCTCGGCGGACGGCTGTTGGTCGAGGCGCTGGATAAACTCCAGGACGGCGAACTTGCTCCCCAAGCCCAGGACGACAGCCGGGCGAGCCTTGCTCCCCCCCTTACTAAGGAAGAGGGGAGAATCGACTGGACCGAACCGGCCGGAGCGCTCAGCTGCAAAATCCGGGGCCTCGACCCTTGGCCCACTGCTTATACTTTTCTGGACACCAAGCGGCTGCGGCTCTTCCGGCCCGAGATCGTCGAGGCACCGCCGACCGAAATAGAACCGGGCACCGTTCTCCGGGCCGACCGGGACGGCCTGCTGATCGCCACCGGCCGGGCTTCTCTTCTGATCAGGGAAGTTCAGCTCGAAGGTTCCAAACGGTTGCCCCTCGGGCCGTTCCTCCAGGGCCGCAAGCTTGAGCCCGGAACCGTTCTGGGCTGATGGCCGGCCTGAGCAGACGGCAATATGTCCAGGCCCTCGGGGTGCTGGTCTTTCTGGGCCTGCTGTTCTTCTATCTCGACCGGGAGGGCCACTTAAGCACCATCCTCGGTCAGCTCAGGAATTTCAAAACCGAAAGCGACCTGCTGCGGGCCGAGATTCTCGCCTACGGCCCTTATGCCCCACTGTTCTTCATCGCCATCCAGATCTTCCAGGTCATTCTCGCCCCAATCCCCGGCGAGGTCAGCGGCCTGGTGGGCGGCTACGTGTTCGGAACCTGGCCCTGTTTTCTCTATTCGACCATCGGCCTGACCGTCGGCTCGATAATCGCCTTCGGCGGCGGCCGCCTGCTCGGCGCCTTCTTCACCGAAAAATTCCGCCATACCAGAATCTATCAGCGCTTCAACCACCTGGTCTGCCGGGGCGATTACCTGATTCCCTTCATTCTCTTCATCTTCCCGGGCTTTCCCAAGGATTCACTTTCCTATCTGCTGGGGATGAGCGCCATGCCCCTGCCAGTTTTCATCTTCGTGGCCGGAGTGGGCCGGATGCCCGGCACCCTGCTGCTCTCCGCCAACGGGGCCGAAGCCTACAGCGGCAACTGGCTGCAACTGGCGATTCTGGTCGGCCTCTCCGCCGCCCTGGTGGTGCCGGCCATGCTTTACCGGCACCGGTTACTTGAAAAAATCAGGCAGCGCCGACGGGCCAAGGGCTTACCGGCGGACCGGGAGGATTGCGAGACGCCATGACTGCCGAAACCATCTACCTCGACTGTTTTGCCGGGATCAGCGGCGACATGGCCCTCGGCGCCCTCCTTGACTGCGGAGTACCGACCGAGGTACTCCGGGAAGGCTTGAGCGCCCTGAACCTCACAGGTTACAACCTTGACGTCAAACGAAGATCCGGACAACCGATCAGCGCCAACTCCTTCCGGGTCGAGATCGTCGGGGACCAGCCCCACCGCCACTGGCTGGAGATCCGGGAAATGCTTACCACCGGTTCTCTGCATGAATCGGTAAAAAAAACGGCCCTGGCCATCTTCACCACCCTGGCCGAAGCCGAGGCCCGGATTCACAACCAGCAACTGGACCAGGTCCATTTTCACGAGGTGGGGGCGGTCGATTCGATTATCGACATCGTCGGTTTTGCGATCTGCCTCGACCATCTCGGGATCAAACGGGTGATCTGCTCGCCGCTGCCGATGGGCAGCGGCCTGGTCTCCTGCCGGCACGGCCTGCTGCCGCTGCCGGCCCCGGCGGTGTGTGAGATTCTTAAAGAGGTCCCGGTCTACGGGGTCGCCCTGGAGCAGGAACTGGTCACGCCCACCGGTGCGGCTATCGTCAAGGCCGTCGCCGACTCCTTCGGGCCCTTTCCGGCCATGACCATCGACCGGATCGGCTACGGCCGGGGCAGCCACGTTCTCGGCGACTGCCGCCCCAACCTGTTGCGGGTAGTGCTCGGCACCGCCATTGAAATAGATGAAGCCCGGGAAATCGAAGTTATCGAGTGCAATCTCGACGACTGGTCGCCGGAGGGTTTTCCGCACCTTACCGAAAAACTCTTTGCGCTCGGGGTTCTCGATGTGGCCCTGATCCCGATCCAGATGAAAAAAGGCCGACCTGCCTTCCAGCTCCAGGTGATCTGCCGCCCCGGTCTGGGGTGGGAGGCGCAGCGCTGCATCCTGTCGGAAACCACCGCCATCGGCCTGCGCTACCGGACCGAAAAGAGGTGGACCCTGCCCCGCCAGATCGGCAGCGTCCTGACCGAGCTGGGCCGGGTCGCGGTCAAACGGGTGGAGACCCCCGCCGGCCCGGTGCTCTACCCGGAGTATGAAGAATGCCGCAGGCTCGCTCTGGCCATGGACCTGCCCTTGAAAAATATCTACGCGGCGGTCAGCCGTTGCCGGACCAGCGAATTCACCCCGGAGGAGAGTTAATGGATCGACTGTACATGGCCGTCGCCACCGGCTTCGGCCTCGGGAACCTGCCGAAGGCGCCCGGCACCTGGGGCACCCTGCTGGCCCTGCCCGTCCACTACCTGATTGTCCAGCTGCCGCCATCGGGCTACGCGAGCGCCATCGCGATCGTCAGCCTGATCGCGATTATTAGCGCCGGGGCCGCCGAAAAGATCATGGATAAACCCGATCCGGGCTGCGTGGTGATCGACGAAGTGGCCGGCATGTTGATCGCGATGATCGCCATCCCGGCCCACCCGATCGCCTGGCTGCTCGCCTTTATCCTTTTCCGCCTCTTCGACATCCTCAAGCCGTTCCCGGTCAACTTCTTCGATCAACGTTTCCACGGCGGCCTGGGCATCGTCATGGACGACCTGATGGCCGGCCTCTATGCCTTCGGCGCCCTCCAGCTGCTCTGGCCCTTGCTGCTGAAAATCGGGTGGTTGTAAAAGGCGCGGTCATGGACAATCACGACTTTCCCTATCATTTTGACCACAACGCCTGCAAGTCCTGCGGCGGCCATTGCTGCCGGGGGCGGGCAGGTTATGTCTGGACCAGCACGGCAGAGCTGGAAAAAATGGCGGCGGCCATGAAAATGGCGACTCCCTTGTTCTTCAAACAATATGCCCGCCGGGTCCAAGGCAGACTTTCCCTGCGGGAGCGGGTTATAAATGGCGAATATCTCTGCTGCTTTTTTGACCTAAGCGCCCGCCGTTGCGCGATCTATGAGTTCAGACCCGAGCAGTGCCGGACCTTCCCCTTCTGGGATATATTCAAGGAAGAACCCCGGGAGCTTTTCGATGAATGTCCCGGAGTTTCTTTACGGATTGATAACATCGGCTCAACCGGGTAATAATCAAGGGAATCGGCAGTGAATATCTTCGGAACGCTGTAAAACATGAACCTGAATCCGATGAGGATGATATGTCCGGGAAATGTCTTTTTCTGTTTCTGATCTTTTCCATTCTGGCCTTCACCCCGGTTTCAGCGGCCGAAAAATTCCAGGTGCCTGAGCCGCTCAAGCCCTGGGTCGACTGGGTCCTCCACGATCACCAGGAAGAACTGCTCTGCTCCGCCAATTACGATAACCCCGAAAAGATCCGCTGCGACTGGCCCACCTCCCTCGACCTGAAGATCAGCGGCGACCGGGGCTCCTTCAGACAGAGCGGTCATCTTCAATATCAAAGCTGGATCCAGCTGCCCGGCAACGAACGGATCTGGCCGGAGAAGGTTACCGTCAACAACAAACCGGCTCTCATTCTCATGAGGCACGGCCTTCCCCACCTGCGCTTAGAGACCGGCGACTACCGGATCAACGGCTCCTTCAGCTGGAAATCAGTGCCGGAGTTCTTGCAGATCGACCCCGCCACCGGCCTGTTCACCCTCAGGATCAACAATAAGCCCATCGAGTTCCCCCGTGTGGACCAGGCGGGCCGGGTCTGGCTTCATGCCGGCAAACAGGCGGAAAAGGCCATCGAAGACAGTTTGCGGATCCGGGCCTTCCGGATGATCGACGACCTGATCCCGGCCCGGATCGAGCTGGAACTTGATCTTGATGTGGCCGGTTCCCCACGGGAGGTCCTGCTGGGCGTGCCTTTTCCCCCGGATAAATTCATCCCCCTTTCCCTGGACAGCTCACTGCCCGCCCGCCTGGAGAAGGACGGCCGGCTTCGCCTCCAGCTCCGCCCCGGCCAGTGGCATTTGAACCTGACTGCCCGGCATATCGGGCCGCTGGACAGATTGCAATTCGTCAGACCGGACGACGAGCACTGGCCCGACCGGGAAATCTGGGTATTCGCCAAACAGGATAACCGGATTGTCGAGATCGAGGGAGTTCCCCCCATCGACCCCCAGCAGACCACCCTGCCCCCGAAATGGCGAAATCTGCCGGCCTACCAGCTGACGGCCGGCGAGGCCATGCATTTCAAGGTGATCCAGCGGGGCAACCCCGATCCCGCCCCGGACCAACTGAGCCTGCAGCGCGCCCTCTGGCTCCGCTTCGACGGCAGCGGCTTTACGATCCAGGACAGGATCTCCGGCAAGAAGACCTCCGATTGGCGGCTGGAAATGGCGCCGCCCCTCAGCCTCGGCCGGGTAGCGATTGACGGCGAGGAACAGTTCATCACCCGGATGGAAGGCTCCGAGAAAACGGGGATCGAGCTGCGCAACGGAGTGGTCGGGATCACCGCCGACAGTGAGTATCGCGGCACCATCGGCCGGATCCCGGCGGTCGGCTGGGACCAGGATTTCCAGAAGGTCGACGCCCGCCTCTTCCTGCCCCCCGGCTATCGGCTGATCCACGCCACCGGCATCGACAATATTCCCGCCACCTGGCTGAACCGCTGGACTCTGCTCGACATCTTCATTCTGCTGATCTTCACCATTGCCCTGGCCAAGCTCTACTCGAGGCCGGTGGCCGTGCTCGGCTTTATCACTTTAGCCCTCCTCTATCACGAACCTGGCGCCCCCAGGTGGATCTGGCTAGCCGTCCTGATCGGCATCGCCCTGGTCCGCACTGTACCCGAAGGACGGATCAGGCAGTCGGTCAAGATCTACCAGGGCCTGGCCTTCCTGCTCCTGGTTATCATCGCCATTCCCTTCTCGGTCCAGCACCTGCGGGTCGGCATCTTTCCGCAGCTTGAAAAACCGAGAGTCGCCATGGGAGAATTCCAAGCGCCCCAAGCCCCCGCCGACGCCGGGCAAAAACAGCTGGAACCGGAAGCCGGGATCGTCATGCATTCGGCGGAGAGGCTGGCCGACCTGGAGGAACGCGGCCTCTCCAAAATGAAAGGGAGCTACGCCACCGATGCTGCCTCCAGCGCTCCTCTCGATAAACAGGTGGCCCAACGCGATCCGGCCATGATCAATCAGACCGGGCCGGGGATCCCGGCCTGGCGGTGGAATACGGTACATATGAGCTGGTCGGGACCGGTCAAACGCGGCCAGGAGATCGGCTTATTGATGCTCGGCCCCGGGACATCGATGTTTCTCGCCTTCCTGCGGATCGGCCTGATGATCGCACTGGCATTGACCCTCCTTGGGGTCGGCTATGATCGCCCCGGGGGCTGGCGCTTTCCAAACCGGAAAGCATTTTTGCTCGTCCCCCTGCTCTTCCTGCCGCTGCTACTTCCGGCTGGGGGACGAGCTGCCGAGATTCCCTCCCCCGCTCTCTTCGAGGAATTGCGGGAACGGCTTCTGGAGAAAGAGGAGTGCTTCCCGATCTGCGCCGATATCCCGGCGATGGCGCTTGAGATCACCCCCGACCAGCTGGACCTGGAATTAAGCGTCGCCACGGCGGTCAAAGTGGCAATCCCCTTGCCCGGCCATCCCCAGCACTGGCTGGCCCGCTCGGTAAGCATCGACAACACCCCCGCCGCCGCCATCTATGCCACCGGCCAATCCCTCTGGCTGATGGTTCCCGCCGGCAGACACACGGTCCGCTTAAGCGGCCCGATTCCGCCCGGTGACCATCTGCAATTGCCCCTGCCCCTGAAACCCCACCGGTTGCGGATCGAACAGTCCGGCTGGACCACCGAGGGGGTGCACCGGGACGGCACCATCGACAACCGCCTCCACTTCAGGCGAATTGTCAGGCAGGGAGAAGAGGCCGGCAGCCGCGTCCTGGAGAGCGGAGTTCTGCCGCCGTTCGTGCGGATCGAAAGACACCTGCGGCTGGGGCTGGACTGGCGGATCGAGACCACGGTTACCCGGATCAGTCCGCCCGGCTCGGGGGTGGTGGTCGAATACCCCCTGCTCCCCGGAGAGGCGGTGGTATCAGGCAACCTCCTGGGCAGGGACGGCAAGGCCCGGATCAATCTCGACCCCCGGAGCACATATCTCAAATTCCACTCAATTATCGATAAAAAGGAGAAACTGCTCCTGAGACATGCCCGGACCGACGACTGGACCGAGATCTGGCAGGTGTACGCTTCGCCGATTTTTCATCTGGAATACGAAGGCCTTCCGGTGATCCTCCACCAGATCGGCAACCAGTGGGTTCCGACATGGCATCCCTGGCCGGGCGAGGAATTAACCTTGATGATCAGCCGCCCCCAAGGGGTTCCGGGCCAGACCGTCACCATCGACAAAAGCCGGCTGGAGGTCAACCCCGGCCAGCGGGCCACCGACGTCAAACTTGAACTCAACCTGCGCAGCAGCCAGGGCGGCCGGCACACCATTACCCTGCCGCCGGACAGTCAACTCCGGGAGATCAGGATTGACAACCGGGTCCAGACTATCCGTCAGGAAGGCCACCGGGTTACCGTCCCCATCAGGCCGGGAGAGCAGGAGATTCACCTTGACTGGCGCCGGGAGAACGGCTTGACCGCCGCCTACCAGACCCCGGAAATCGATCTGGGTCTGCCGAGCGCCAATGCCAATATCGACCTCAAGATCCCGGCCAACCGCTGGCCCCTGCTGCTGTCCGGGCCCGCCATGGGTCCGGCGATTCTCTTCTGGTCGGTGCTGCTGGTTATCGTGCTGACCGCCTATGGCCTCCATAAAAGCGGCCTGACCTCCCTCGGTTTTGCCCAGTGGCTGCTGCTCGGCATCGGCCTGAGTCAGAGCAATCTTGTCGGCGGGCTGCTGGTGGTAGGCTGGCTGATCGCCCTCCACTTTCGCGGCAGGATGAAACCGCACTTGGACAGGGGCACCTTCAACCTCCTGCAAGTCTGTCTCGGAGTCTTGACCGGGCTGGCAATCATGGCGCTGCTGGTTGCAATCAGCCGGGGACTGCTGGGCCATCCAGACATGAACATTGTCGGCAACGGCTCTACCCCCGGGCTGCTCCGCTGGTATCAGGATTACAGCGGCAACACCCTGCCCCGGGCCTGGCTGCTCTCGGTGCCGCTCTTCTGGTACCGGCTGGCCATGCTGGCCTGGGCGCTGTGGATCAGCTTCACTCTGATCAAGATCCTTCGCCACGGCTGGCAGGCCTTCTCGAAGCCGGTGATCTGGTATCCGACCGGCAAAGGCAAAACAACTTCGCAAGTCATGCCCAATGATCTTGAGGAATCCAATCGTGAGGAGGAAATCGATCTGACCGATGAATTGCAGACCGACGGGGAGGAGGATGCCGGTAAAGAATGACGGCGCCTCAAAGCCTGGTTTTCGGGCTTTCGCCCAGGAAACTTTTAGTCCAAAGTATTGTTCCGCGGATCCCATTTCAGGAGGCCTTAACCTATTGTGAACAGGATATCATTTCTCCATGGCAGCAACTGCTTAAGCTGGTCAAAACCCAATGGCAGGATAATATATCCACTGTGCTATTTTCATCGTTTATGCTACATTCTTATTCCCACAGGGCATAAGTTTCGTTTGAGCAGACGAGCTGCTCAACTTAGCTTTAACCTTCCAGTTTGTTTAAAAAAAGTGCGGCTCAGACCTGACACGTTCGTGAAAAGCCTGAAGACAAGGCATGGCGAGCGCCGCGAAGCAATCCCGCAACTTGTCACCGTTTTGGGAATATATTCGGCAAACAAAGGGGAACCGGGATCATTTAAAATTCCCATGACTACGTGGAAAAAGTGCGCTCAAAAGAACAAACGATAATTCCAGCCTCCCCATCCCTGTCGGAGAGGGGTTTGCAGGATGCCAGGCAGCTGATCAACATTTTCCTTCTGGCCTGGAAGAACTACGGCCTCTATCCGGAGGATCACACCTCTACGCTGAAAGCCTTTGAAAACCTGGTTGCCGCCTTCGGCAATTTTTTCTCGAGCCACGGCGATCTACGGCTGACTGTGGAAAAAGACCGTTTTCTTTGCGAATCTCACCCCATCCATGTCATCTCGCCGGATGCCCCCGCCGAAGAGCTCATCACCCTGCTCTACCGTGACGGGATCAAATGGATCGAGTTCCAGGAGGGCCTTACCCCCGAGGAATTCGCCGCTTTTTTCAGAATAGTCAATAAATACAGGTCGTTCGCCGAGGAATTCGAGGGGGACATTGTCACCGCCCTGATGGATGAAGAGCTTGAATATATAGATTTCAAGGCGGTTGATATCTTCTGGCAGGACCTGTTGCTGATGGATTTCTCCCAACTCCCCCCTCCCGCGCCCCGGCAGGAAGAGACTGCGGATCAAGAGGAAGACCCCGGGCAAAATGCCCCGGACCAGTCCCGGCAACCGGAAGGAGCGGCCCGCAAAGACCCTTATGCCAGAAGTATTGCCGACCCATCGATCAGTGCTGCCCAACTGGAGCTGTCCAGGGATGATTTCAAGATACTTCTGCAAATGATCGAGGAGGAGGAAAGCTGGGATATCACCGAGGACCTCTTTGACCTGTTACTGATTATTCTTAAAAGCCAGACCGGGCGGGAGGAATTCACTGCGGTTCTGGGGTTCATCTCGGAAGTGGCCGTTGAAAGCATCGGCCTGGATAAATTCGATCTGCTGGTCAAATTATTTCAGGAGCTGGGTCAGCTCTCCGGGCCGGAAACCTCAATCGAAGAGGATTGGCGGAAGATCTGCATCGACCGGTTTTTTCAGGACCTTTCCCGGCCTGAAATTTTCCAACTCTTCCGCGACAACCTCTTGAAGCTGAATGCAGGTGAAACTAAAAAGTTAACGGCCCTTGAACGGAGCCTGCATTATTTTTCCCCGGAGGTTATCCCCTTTCTGGCGCCGGTCCTCATCCGGAAAGGCTCAGCCGGGATAAGGCAGATGCTCTTGGGAGTGATGGTGGACCTGAGCCGGCGGGACCTTGCCCCCCTGGAAAAAATTGCCAGGCAGCATGGCACCGAGATGGGGGAAGAGCTTCTGCTCATCCTGATTCGCCTGCAAGGGGACCGGGTCAATGAAATCCTGTTCAAGATGTGCAACCACTCCTCCGACAGGGTGCGCCGGAAGGCGATCGAGGAACTGATTGGAAGGGATCCCAAGTACGCCCAGAGGCTGTTTGCACTCATTGATGACCCCAGTCAGGGGATCCGCACCTCTCTCCTGGCGGCTTTTGCAAAACATAGATCCGGCGCGGTGGAAACATTGCTGCTGAACTATTTGCAGGATGATTTTGCCCGGGAGGATCCGGGCCACATCCTTGCCTGTTATAAGGCCCTCGGCCGCTGCGGTTCCGACCGGGCGCTGCCCTTCCTGCGCGGAGTGCTCCTCGACCGGGGATGGAACAGTTTCATCGGTTCGGGGAAATTGATTTTCCGGGAGGGGGCAGCCGCTGCCCTGGCATTGCTCGATACTCCGGCGGCCAAGGATGTTCTCCGCAAAGCGGCAAGAAGCAGATTCAGGGTGATCAGGAAAGCCTTGGCCGGCGCCCGAGCCATAACGGACTCCGGAGAAAACCCCCGATGACCGATCCCGCGAAATACAGCTCCTATTCCCAGTTTGAAGAATTCCTGCGGCATTTCTACAGCCTGAGCCAGACCGCCAGGATTCACAGCGACAGCCATTCCCTGGTGACCATGGGACTGGAAAAATTCTCCGAATCGATAACCGGCTGCATGGGGAACGGAGCATTGACCTTTAAAATCTCCAATGACCAGTTGTATGTCGATGATGAAAAGCTCTCCTACAGCAGAACTTCAAAGAATCTTTTTGATAATATTATCCGTTATTTCGCCGCCCGAGACCTGGAGGGGCTGCGGTTCCTTGAAGATGTCAAGCACGCGCCGGCGGGGGATATCCTGGCTTTCCTGCGTCTCCTCGACCAATCCGGGCAAAAACCGGAACCTCTCGCCTGGCTCACCGACGGGCTCGCCGCCAAAAACATTTACTGGGTTGAACTGCTCGAAAAATCGGAAGGCCCCCGGGATGACCGGGAGTCTTCCTCCCTTGACCAGGCGGAACGGCTGGAAAGGGCAAAGAGGGACTACACCTACACCAAGGCCTCCCTGGAAGAGGTTGCCCGGAAGATTAAAGACAACAAGAGCGAGATCGGCATAGGGAAAACCGTCCGGGTCGTCCAGGACATGGTGACCAATCTCATCGAGGATGACGCGGTTTATTCGGCGATCAGCACCCTGCGAGTATTCGACGACTACACTTTCACCCATTCGGTCAATGTCGCCATGCTGGCCATGTGCATTGGCCGGCGGATCAACCTCTCACGCCGCACCCTGGTGAGTCTTGGCCTCTGCGCCCTTTTTCATGACCTTGGCAAAATCGAGATCCCCACCGAGGTTCTCCACAAAAAGGGCAAGCTCGACGACCGCGAGCTGCAAATGATCCAGGAGCATTCCCTGAACAGCGCCAGACTGTTGCTGAAACTGAAGGCCACCCCGGACAGCAAGGCCAGAATCCTGGTGCCCCTTTTTGAGCACCATCTGAAATACGACCTCTCCGGCTATCCCCATGCCGACTGGAAAAAACCGCTGACCCTGTTCGGCAAGATCATCGCCATCGCCGATAAATACGATACCCTGACCTCATCGCGCACCTACCGGAGATCCCTGCTGAGCCCGGACCGCGTCCTCGGCTACATGTTCGCCCGGGCCGGCATCCACTTCGATCCCATCCTCATCAAGGTTTTCATCAATATTCTCGGGCTATACCCGGTCGGCACCCTGCTGCGCCTTGACACCGGTCACCTGGCCCTGGTGGTCAGTTCGCCGAGCCGGGAATTTTCGAAAAGGCCGCTGGTCTGCGTTTTGGAAAAGGACAGTGAAGGCGGTTACCAGAAAAAGGAAATAATCAACCTGGACGAGCGCGACCCGGAAACCGGCAAGTATGTCAGGGAAATCCTCGAGACCTATCATCCGGCCACTTTCGGAATCCAACCCGTACAGCATATCTTTTCCGGTAATTGATTGTAGCCGTGCAGCACATCAACGTCATTGCGAGGAGCAATCCAGTATTTTCAGCTAGTTACATCTTTTCAGGTTGCTTCGTCACGCTCCCAATGACTTGATTTTCGCCTTTTTGCGAACTCATCACAATTGACAAACTCGTAAAAAGTATCGGGATGACTAAGCAAAAAGTCGCCAGATTAGGGGAGCGTATTTCGACAAGCTCAGCACGAACGTTAAATCCATAGGTTGCTCCGCCCATCCTGTGCCTATCAGAAAAAGGGTTTTTTGACTTTATACGAATTCATTCTCATTGCTCCCCTTCCCGATAAAGCACCCGGGCTATTTTCTCCGCCCCCCCGAAACGATGGAGAGCTGCAGGAGAGACTCCATGACCGTTTCCTTCATCTGTCTTATGTTGTACTTGATAGCTTCCTCATAAAGATTCCTGTCGATTTGCCATCTCGCCCGGAAATGATCGAGGGCCGCGGCGGAAATCCCCCCCAGTACACCGGTCATCCTTTTCCGGGCTACCTTGCGATAGAATTCCTCGGTCTTTCTGAAAAGCTCCAAGGGGGACTCAAATCCTTCCATCCCGGCTTCCTGGAACTCCAGGAAAAGCAGGGGCAGTTTTTCCTGGTAATTCCTGTCCGCCATCTGAGCAACCAGGTCGGCGGTTCCCACAACCTTGCCCATGGTCCTGACTTCCTCGGAGTCGAACGGGATCTCCTCCATGGGAAAGAAGAGCTCGGTAGACTTGATCATATGGCCGCAGTCACGGATGTCCTCCGGGGAATAGCCCTGTTTGGCCAGATATTTTGCCATGACGGCGAGCGAGCGATCCTCGTGGCCGATGGTGTACCGGGCCCCGGTACCCTCCACTTCCTCCTCGGTCTGGATCAGGCCGGTATCATGAAAAAGCGTCCCGATCAGGCAAAGCTCAACAAGCCTTGGCGAAAAAACCTCTCCCTGGACATGCAGACCATGAACAAGCCTCGCCGCCGCCAGTGCGCTTGAACAGGTATGCTCCAGGTTATGGTATCTCGTATTGCTGGCCCGATATCCGGGATATCCCCCGCTGAAAAAGCGCATGATATCCCCGTATACCCTTCCGATCGGCGCCCGATCCGGGGGCGGATCGATCAGGAGCAGAATATTTTTAATCTCGGCGAGGATTTCGGCTGGAGAGCCTGGATCTATCAGCTCATACAGCCTGTTTGTGTCTCTCTTCATGTCACCAGCTTACCTGAAAGGTTTTTCCGATGTTTTTCCGATGTTTTGCCGTACATTCTGCCGATTTCCTTGCCGGTTTTATTATGATGTTTAATAGCTTAATATTATTAGGATGTCCCAAAAATCTCGATGCTTATGAGGTGAACCCTGAGTTGTCGGGGCCGAACACCGCCTGATTGGAGAGCTAATGGGTTGCCCGGTCCCCCCAGATGTCACGTAAGCGTTTGTCCCGTCCGCAATTCCAGCGATAAACCTTGTAGCGGATCGGGCTTTTTTTATAAAAATCCTGGTGGTAGCTTTCGTCGCCTTTGATGGGGTAGAAGGTCGATGCCTCAAGGATTGGCGTTACAACTTTTCGGTCGGGGAATTGCTCGACCACCGCCCTTCTGGATTTCTCGGCGAGTTTTCTTTGATTTTCGTCGGCAACGAAGATGGCGCTCAGATAACTCGTGCCCTTGTCGCAGAACTGCCCCCGGTCATCAAACGGGTCGATATTTACCCAATAATAATCCAGCAACTCTTCATAGCTAACCTGCTGCGGATCATAGGTCACTTCCACCGCTTCATAGTGCCCCTGGTGGTTGCCGTTGTAGGTGGGATCTTTTAAGGTTCCGCCGGTAAAGCCGGAGACTACATCGGTCACCCCGGCAAGATGCTCGAAATCAGCCTCCATGCACCAGAAACAGCCCCCGGCAAAGACAGCTTTGTCGGCCACGGCATTCGAAGCACAGGCCAACCAGGCTGTAACCAGAAATAAAATCAGTCTGCATTTCATCACACACCTCCCTTAAATGATCTTACTCCACAGGATATCACTTGAAGAGGGGCGGGGCACCTCTTTGTTGATGATAAGTCCTTCTTTTCCGCAGAGACTGCCTGCTTACGGTTAATCCGGTTCGGGGGAGGGTGGGCGGCTATTTACACCAATAGACGTACCTTCCATAGCCAGCAGATTTGTTTTGGTGGCAATGCCACCCGGAGCGGAATAGCCGCCGGGACGGTTACCGGCCGCCAGCACCCGGTGGCACGGAATAATCAGCGGGACCGGGTTTCTGGCCAGCGCATTGCCGACCGCCCGGGCGGCCTTGGGGTGCTTGATAGCTTTGGCAAGTTCTCCGTAGGTCATGGTCCGGCCGGCCGAAATCTCACGGGCAGCACTATAAACCGCTTTGGCAAAAGGGCCCGCTCCACCGAGATCTACCTCGATATCACTGAAGTCCTGCGGAACACCGGCAAAATGTTCTTGAATTTTCCCGATTATCGTTTCGATAAGAGGCGGGGTTTTGCGCGCTTCAACTGCCGGCGATTTATCAGCAATCCTCTTTGCCGTCAGCCGATCGGATGCATCCGGAAGTTGAAATGCCGTCACCGCCAGGCCGCCCTCCCCGCCCGATTCACGCCAGGCTATCCCGCAGGCGCCAAGCTTGGTCTCGAAAAGTATGTATTCTTCCCGGCTCATCCATCACTTCCTTTTCACTGATTTCTCTGTAACCTGTAGAGCTTTTCCGGTAATAATACAAACTGTCGCTATATGATGGAAAACTGAGAACAAATTGAAAATTCAACTTGTATTACTCATTGTAACAATCTAGTTTCGACTAGGAACAAAAGCAAAAATAAAATTAAAGTTGTTCCCTTATAATATTTGGCCGCCCAAAACACTTTCATCAAAATGAATAAGCAACTAACGAAACACGCTCTCCTCGACCATTCTCGGAAACATATTCATGTCGAATTCACTGTTCCTCACCAGGTAATCAGTTCCGCCGTGCTGAACGGCGGAATTGTCGAAGCTGGCCATATTGTCAATCTGAAAGTCCCGAAATCTCATAATGCCACGGAGTCGCCGGAGAAGACACTCGCAAATTATTGTGCTTCCCGCGAGTGGCAAGGGACCACCGTCGGCATGATGACCGCGGCTTCAATGGATTCGTTTCGAATGACGAAAGAGACTGTTCAGGGTGTTGACCTTGTCGTTCTCGTTACAACGGGTTTGTCCAACCCAAGGCGGGTCGGAGATCCTGCCGAGCACCGGTCGATGGCCGCGCAATCCGAAGAAACAGGTACGATCAACATTGTCGTTATAACCTCTGCAATATTGACCGACCCTGCCATGGTAGAGGCATTGATGATCGTAACGGAAGCGAAAACGGCGGCAATGCTGGAAGCAGGAATAAGAAGCCCTGTTTCAAATGAGATTGCTACCGGTACGGGGACCGATTCGACTGCTGTCGTAAGCGGGCAAGGCCCCGAGACTGTATGCTACTGCGGGAAGCATGTTTTGTTTGGCGAGGTTTTGGGACGGATGGTCACTAAAACGGTTGCTTCTTCAATCGAATGGGATCTTGCAAACCGTCTGCCATGAGTTAACTAGGGTGAATTCAAATTGCAAGTGCACCACGAGCCTCTTTCCAGAATATTTCGGAGGGACAAGGAATGTAGTTATCTATTTTTCTATTGCTCTTATGATTTTCTTTAAACAGCATCGACCCTCGTATTTCTTGACTCCCTCTTCAACAGGTCAAATGAAAGCAACCGGCGACCGAACCGTTCCCATCGGCAAGACTATTGAAGCGTTCCACTGCTTTTTTGGTGGAGAAAGCCACGACCTCGATGCCGAGTTCCCGGCATTCCTTCAGCATCTCCGCCGACACCTTCATCACCCCGCTGTTGCCGGTGCCGACGATCAGCCGGCCGGGCTTCTCGTCAAGCAATCCCTTGATATCCTCCGGGACCAGGTTGTGCCCCTGTTTCCTGTTTCCGCCACCAGTCGGCATCGATCCGGCCGTCCGGATGGATGATCAGATCGGAGGTGTACTCCCGGCCGTTTACTGTCATTCTTCCGAAGGAATAGTGCTCGATCTTAAGGCCCATAAGGCTTCCTGAAATGATTTACCGATGCCGCCCGTAATTACGGAGAAGTTACGGTTATTAAAATTGCTGCCTAACAGATACACTTCGAGACTTCGACATTCAACCCTTTTTTGGGCTTATTGTCAGATAAAAGGAATGGAGCGGAATTCGGAAGCGAAGTGAAAATTCAGGGATTCCGGCTTAAAATCCGCCGGAATGACGGGTTTCGGAGCGGGTTCAGACCCACTACCACCGACATACCGACAGGGGCGGAATATAACTGGACAAGCCTGCATTTTTTCATTATTCCGAAAAATCGATTAAGAATTGCTTTTCACAAATTCCCGGCTCGGGACCAGTTGCGCCTGCGCCATTACGGATTAAAACATGCCGGGATGACGGCTTAAAAGGATTGGGAATGGAAAAAATTCACCAGCGGGATATGTCATGAGAAAATCGGTAAAAGCGGCCCTTCTCTCGGGCCTGGTTCTACCGGGAATCGGCCATTTCTACTTAAAGAGGTTCATAACGGGCACCCTTTTGCTCTTAGCGACACTCGCTTCGCTTTATCTGATAATTACCGTGGTAGTGGAAAGGGCGATGGAGATAGCCGCAAGGATCGTGAACGGAGAAGTTTCTCCCGATGTCGCCGTTATTTCCGAAATGATAGCAAAGCAGGCAAACAGTCCCGAAGCGCGGATCGCCAATATCGCCTCGCTTGTCCTGCTGGCGGTCTGGTTGATCGGCATCTTCGACTCCTACAGGGTCGGCCGTAATCTCCAGAAGTCCGAGGAGAAAGACCATAGCCGCACAGACACTTACTAAGCTTTCAGAGATGATTTTGCAGGGAACTTTTGTTGTAGTTGCTGCCGAACAACGATAGGTTCCAAAGATGACGGAGCGGTGGTGGAGGGAGTAGCCGAGCCTGGGTTCCGGCGACACCTTGCCTAATTATTGATACACGCTTACCTATCTGTGATAAGCCGGACCTGCCGTTTAATTTTTCTCCTCCTCCCATCGGTCCAGCGTCTGCCGCACTTTCCGGGCCAGCTCTTTCGCCTGGTATGGTTTGTGGATGAACTCGAAACCGGCCTCCTCCAGCTCTTGGTGGGTGATAATATCCATGGTATAGCCGCTTGAGAAGAGGACTTTTGTCCCGGGGCTGATTTCCATGATCGCTTCCGCGACCTCCTTGCCGTTTTTCTTCGGCATCACCATATCAAGGAGGAGGAGACCGATCCGGTCCCTGTTTTCCTTGAATTTCGTAAGCGCGTCTTCGCCGTCCACCGCCGGGATAACCTTGTAACCGAAGGACTCCAGGACTCTGCCGCTCAATTCCCGCAAGGCCGCGTCGTCTTCGGCCACCAGGATCGTCTCGTTGCCGCCGCGTACCGGGGCGCTGACCGTGGTTTCCCGGCCCGGGACCGGCGCTGTTTCGCTGACCGGCAGGTAGATGTGGAATTCCGTGCCCTGTCCCGGTTCGCTGTAAACCTTGATGTATCCGTCATGCTGTTTGATTATCCCATAGGAGATCGCCAGGCCGAGCCCCGTCCCCTCGGCAACGCCTTTGGTGGTGAAAAAAGGCTCGAAGATCCTCGCCCGCGTTTCCGCATCCATGCCATGGCCGGTGTCGGAAACCGTTATCCGCGCATATCTTCCGGGCCGGGCATCTTCGTCAGCGGCGACATCCGCATCATCAACGATGATGAGGCTGGTGGCGATGGCCAGCCGTCCGCCCGCCGGCATGGCGTCCCTGGCATTGGTGACCAGATTCATCAGCACCTGCTCGATCATCCCGGCATCGGCCAGAACCGTTAAGGGCTGGTCGGCAAGATCCAGGTGAAATTCGATACTCTCGCTGATCATCCGGTCGAGCATCTTCCGCAGATCGCGGACAAGCCCATTGATGTCGAGGAGCTTCACCTCAACGGGCTCTTTCCGGGTAAAAATCAGCAGCCTTTTGGTCAGGTTCTCGGCCCGGTCGGCGGCGGTGAGCACCTGCCGCATATCTTTCCTGGCGGGGCTGTCGGCGGGCAGGCTCTCCATGACCATGCCGCCGTAGCCCATGATCACACTGAGGATATTATTGAAATCATGGGCGATCCCCCCGGCCAGGGTGCCGACCGCCTCCATCTTCTGGGCTTGCCGGAGTTGGCCTTCAAGCTTTTCCCGCTCGCTGATGTCACGGCCGACACTGCTGATCCCTATGGGCCAATCCCGCGCGTCGCAGAGGAGCGCGGCGTTGAATTCATAGGGGATTTCGCTTCCGTCCTTAGTGCTGAGGCGGGCCTGGAAAATGGCGCTGCCTTCCCTGGCCGCCGCCGCCAGGGCCGCCGCGACTCGGCCGGCGTCAATATTTGCGAAGCAATCACCGGCCTGGAGCAGGATAATTTCCGGGTCGCTATAGCCGGTGACTGCGTTCATGGTCTTATTCCAGCGGATAAATTTTCCCTCCGGATCAACCACAAAAAAGATGTCGGACAGGGTGTTGAGGGCGTTGGCAATAAATTTCCGCTCTTCTTCGAGTATTTGCTTTGCCTGCTGACGTTCACTGACATCGCGAATATTGCATTGAGCCAGCTTGGCCCGGTCAACCATATATATATCCGCGGCGATATCCCGCCCATCCCGGGTTTTCACCATCACATCTTCGTAGTTAAGAATGCCGCTCCGGTCCAGATCTGCCATGATTGACGGGAAATCACTCAAGTCAAGAGGGACGCCGATATCATCCAGTTTCTTGCCGAGATAATCCGCTTCGGTATAGCCAAGGAGTTTCTCGACAGCCTGATTGGCGTGGACGATATGGCCCTGGCTTTTTTCGAGCAGGACGATGCCGTCGCTGGCGGTCTCAAAAATACGCCGGTAGCGCATTTCCGACTCTTCCAGCAGTTCCTCCAGATGCCGCCGCTCGGTGATGTCCTCGAAGGCCAGCAGGATGATCCGCGCCTTGCCCCACAGCTGTTCAATCCGCCGGGCATTCAGCAGCATGATCCGGTGGCCGATGGTGACGAAATCGTGTTCCACCTCGTAGTCGTCGAAGCTGGTCTTTTCGGGCAGAATGGTCTCCAGCAGTTCCCGGAGTCCGGGAATATCCCACTGCTTATTGCCCAGATCATAGATGAGCTGGCCCACGGTCTCTTCCGGCTTCACCAGGAAGAAGTCGTAGAAGGAACGGCTGACGGTGACCACTCGGAGGTCCTGATCCAGGCAAATCAGGGGTTCGCGCACGGTGTTGATGACGCTCTCCGCGAATTCACAGGCCTCATCCGCTGATTTTTTGATACCCGCCAGCTCTTTTCGGGTCTTTTCCAGGCCGTTTTCGATATCCTTGCGCCGGGTGATGTCCTCGATGGCCAGCAGGATGATCCTCTCCCGGCCGGGTTCCTGTTCAATCCGCCGGGCATTCAGCAGCATGACCCGACGGCCGATTGCGGCAAAATCGTGTTCCACCTCGTAGTCGCCAAAGCTGGTTTTTTCGGGCAGGATGGTTTCCAGCAGTTCCCGCAGTCCGGGAATATCCCACTGCTTATTGCCCAGATCGTAGATGCACCGGCCCACGGTTTCAGCCGAGTCTACCTTGAACACCTCATAGAAAGAGCGGCTGGCCGAGACCACCCTTAAATCCTGATCCAGAGCGATCAAGGGTTCGCGCACGGTGTTGACAATGTGCTCGGCGTATTGCCGGGATCGACCCAGGCTTGTATCACAAATCACTATCGAACTCCTCAAAAAAAGATGGCGTCGCTAAAAGTCAAAAAAGCTGTCATTTCGAACGGATGTGAGAAATCTTGTTGTTTACACCCACAGGGCATAAGTTTCGTTTGCACCCTAAAGGGCATAAAAGCAGACAAGCTGCTCAACTCAGCTTTAACCAATGATACTATAAAAATTTCTCCCGTTGGTCGAAATGACATTATGGCCGTCTTCGTCTTATTTCTGAGATCCCCCTTCCTGGCTATTCGGTATCCGGGCCGGCAATCGATATTCGAACCGCCCTACCAGAGCTAACAACAAATTTGTCAGGTATAACAACAGGTTAATTTTGGCTTCTAATAAAGTCAATGACTTTAAAGGCGGGGGAGGATATTGATGAGGGCTGATTTCGGATGGATTACAGTAATATGGAACCTGAAGCCGTTATCTGGTTGGATAACAACCTAAAGAGTAAAAACGACAAAGAAGAAGCATGACGCTCTCAAGTCCGCATTTGACTATTGCCAAAGAACATTCTCCGCTTATTATGCGGAGAATAGCGCCGGCTATTCTCCGCAGAGAGGACACAGAGGGGACTGGCCCGCTTTTGGCTTTATCATTAGTCCCTCTTCCGGCCAAAAACACGACCTTATCGATCTTCCTGCCTAGACGGGCTGCAAACCTGCATGATTATCGGGTCAATGTTATCCTCTTGCTGGTGCGGGATATCTTGTTGTTTATCAGGTCTTCGACTATGCCGATTATCGTATAATCACCGATAGGGTCCAAGCTGTCCAGGACCAGAGCCAATTCCGGCTCGGCCATGATAAAGGCCGGCTGATTCGGGGCCTTGACCGTTGCCTTTGCGTAATGGCGCCGGTTCTCCCGCGGATTACCGAATGGGTCCAGCACGGCAAATGAGGTCTGATAGGAAGAATTTCCGGCCCGGTCCGGGCTGAGCCCGGTGACCAGAAATGAGATGTTGATCTCCTGGTCCGTTTTTGCCGTCTTCAAAAGTTCCAGGCCGTTCTTGCCGACCCCTTGCACGTTCAGCCATTCCCGGGCGTAATCAGGCGCATCCGAGACGGCTATCACCAGCTTCAAGTTGCCCGCGCCTTCCGGTTCCGGATATATTGTTTCCATAGCGGGGGCCATAACTTCCGGCACGGTTGCGGATATCTCCGCCTGAATTGGGTCGGCAAAGGGCTCCCGGATAGTAACGAGCAAGCCGTCGGGCCGTTCGCGGATCGTGTAATCAAACAATTCGTCAAGATTGGAATCGAATACCACCCTGACCCCGTCGCTTCTCTTTCCCGTTCTGACCCGGGCAAGGGCGGTTCCGGCCTCTCTGGCGGGGATCGGGCCGGCAAGGCGGACGTTCCTGAGGTCCAGATACATGCGCTCGGGGCGGTCCGCCTCAACATTTTTCTTCAGCTGGAACTTGCCGTAGTCCCTGATAGCCCCGTCCGCCTTCAGGTAAACTTCGGTTTCCGTACCCGTCCGCTCTATTTCGATATCGTAGAGGAAGGTGGCATCAGCCCGGGCGGTGGCGTGGATGGACAGGACTAGCGGCAGAAACAATAATGCTCTGATCAATTTCATTCTCTCCCTCATTTTTGATGGTGTCGCAAAAAGCACCCTAAAGGGCATAAATCGCCAGCTCCGGCGTTGCTGCAAATTGTCTCGTCATTGCAGCGTACTGAAGTACGCTTCAGTTCTCCAAATTCGCGCGCCATGGCATCCGTTCGAAATGACAGCTTTTTCTGACTTTTTGCGAACCTGCTTAATCCCGAGCTCTCCCTCGAAGATTCCAGGGAAATCCCTGACCTGTCTCTTATAATATGAATCCGGGGCGGTTTTCAAGGCTTACCGAAAGAGGAAGCGGATTTTGCCGCGAGGAAGGAAGATGTTCACTCAGGCCGGAGGGCAGGGCCGGACAATCAGGATTGGATCAGCCGCCGCTGTTCTCGGCGGCAAAGATCAGGGCCTGCCTAATCTCTTCGAGGTCGCTCCGTTCGGTGATCTTGCGGCCAGCGGCGTCCACAACGTAGAAGACATCGATCAGCTGGCCTTGGCGGGTCGAGATCATCGCCTTGGCGATATTGATCTCGAAGTCGGCCATTGTCCGGGTGATATCGAAGAGCAGCGAGGGCTGGTCTTCGGCGTAGACCTCGATGATGGTGAAGAGGCGGGAGGATTTGTTGTCGATCTTGACGGTGGTCGAATAGCGCCGATGTTCCGGGGCCGGTTCGGAGCGCCGCCCGGTCCTTTTGGCGGCGAGGCGATGGGTCAGACCGAGGCGGTTGGCCAGGACCAGGTTGAGATCCTTGCCGAGTGCCCGCCAGTCCTGATCCTGGAATTCATTGTTGAAGACCGGCTTGACATCGATGAGATCGACCACAGTGCCGTCCTGCCAGGTATGGATCTTCGCGGAGAGGACGCTGAGATTATTCAGGGCCAGGGTTCCGCAGATCCGGGACAGCAGGCCGGTCCGGTCGCGGCAGACGATCAGGACCGACCAGTGGTCGCCGTGGTCGGCCGGGACCAGCAGGGGTTTGCGGCCGGAGAGTTTTCCGGCCAGGCCGAGATGCTCGACCACCTCCTGTACCGTGTAATTAAGCAGATAGTCGTCGGGCAGGTTGTCGAGCAATGCGGGATAACCCTTCTCGCCCAGGGCTTCGGCGACCTGCTCCCGCATCCAGCCGACCGCCTGCTGCCGGTCTGGTCCGACCCATTCGGACTGATCGAGAACCTGGGCGACTCGCAGATAAAATTCCTGGAACAGGGCACCCTTCCAGTCGCTCCAGGCATTGGGGCCGGTGGCCCGGGCATCGGCAATCGACAGCAGGTAGAGCATGTTCAGACGGTCCGGCTCCTTGATCGTCTCGGCGCACTGGAAGATCACCTCTTCATCCTCCAAGTCGCGGCGCTGGGCGATATGGGACAGAAAGAGGTGGTGGCGGACCAGAAACTCCAGATCCGCCACTTCCTTTTCCTTCAAGCCCAACCGCCTGCCGATCCGTTCGGCCAGTTCGGCCCCGACTTCGTCATGACTGCCGCCCCTGCCCTTGCCGATATCGTGAAGCAGCCCGGCAAGATAAAGAAGGCCGGGATTTTTCACCTCCGCAAATACATGGGCCTGTTCTTCGGCCAGGAGCCGCAGCTCCTCTACTGCCTGAATCAGATGGCGATCGACCGTGTGAATATGGAAGACATCATGCTGAGCCAGCGATTCAAGGGGGGAAAATTCCGGAATATAGGCCGAGAGCAGCCCAGTCTCAAGCATCCCTGCCAACAGCGGCAGAGGATTCGCGGAACCGCCCAGGACCTCCATGAACTCGCGGGCCGCCCGGCGGGAACCGCGGAAATCGTCGTTGACGACCCCGAGGCTGCCGGCCACCAGCTGCCGGGTCCGGAAGTGAACGGGCAGGTTCAGGCGGGCGGCCTGGCTGAATATCTTCAGGATCAGGTGCGGTTTTTCGGCAAGCAGCTCCGGCCCGGTCAGATGGATCCGGCCGTTGATCACCGCAAGGCCCTTTTCGAGAACGGCGGCGGCCTTTACCCTTTTCACCGGGCCGATGGTCTCCTCGATGTGCTCGAAGAACAGGTCGGCGGCCACGGCGATGGTATCGAGATGACCGTAAACCTCCTGCATGAAGATCTCGACCCCGAGCATCCCCTTGGTATCCTTATAACCCAGGGCCCTGGCGATGCCCTCCTGATGCTCGAAAAAAAGCTGGTCGTTCTTGCGGCCGCTCAGGTAATGGAGGCGGTTCCGGATCATCACCAGGCTGTCGAAACTCCTTTCGAGGCCGCGCCGTTCCTCGGGCCCGAAGATCCCCGACTCCTCGATGGCAGCAAGCCCCTTCAGGCCGAAGACCCCCCGAGCGGTCCACAACATCGACTGGATGTCCCGGAAACCGCCGCGCCCTTCCTTGATGTTCGGTTCAAGCTTGAAACCGAGCCCGCCGTAAAGACGCTTGCGGTTTTGCCGCTCGCTCTCCATCTTTTCCAGGAAATCGCGCCGATGCCCCTCGATGAACTTCTTCTTATAGGCGCCGGCCAGATCGGCAAAGAGCTTCTCCGAACCGGTGATCCGCCGGGCGTCGAGCATGGCGACCTGGAGATGAAAATCGTTCTTGCAGTCGGTCAGACACTGGGAGACGCTCCGGACGCTGTGCCCGACCTCAAGCCCGGCATCCCAGAGCGGATAGAGGATGCCCTCGACGGTCTTTTCGAGGACCTTTTTCCTGACCCAGCGGGAATGGAGGAGGAGCAGGTCGATATCGGAATAGGGAAAAAGCTCTCCGCGGCCGTAACCGCCGAGGGCGACCAGGGTTATTTCCCCGCCGCCCTCGGTCAGTTCGGCGAAACGATCTTCCAGAAAGGTATCGACCGCCTCGGAATGTTTGTCGAGCAACTGCCGGCCGCTCACCCCCTCTTCCCATAACTTGTGCAGGGTCTCGCGGGCGGCCCGCAGCTCATGTTTTAGCAAGGCTATCGGCCCCAAGAACCATTTACCTTAAATGGCATCGTGACCCTTCTCGCCGGTCCGCACCCTGACCACCTCCTCGATCGGCAGGACGAAGATCTTGCCGTCGCCGATCTTGTCGGTATTGGCGGCCTCCCGGATCGTCTCGACCACTTGGTCGACCTGACCGGCATCGATAATGATCTCGATCTTGGTCTTGGGGATGAAATCGACCTCGTATTCGGCGCCGCGATAGATCTCCTTATGGCCTTTCTGGCGGCCGTAGCCCTTGACATCGGAAACCGTCATTCCCTTGATGCCGATCTTGTTTAAGGCTTCCTTGACGTCGTCGAGCTTGAACGGCTTTATAATCGCTTCAATTTTTTTCATGACAATCTCCTTAAGTGGAATTGCTGATGAATTGATTCGGTAAATTAATTATTAATCCAGTCTTGCGGCTGGGGCTGTTCGTCCACCTTCAGCCAGATCCGGCAGGACTGCTTCCAAGCCTTTCTCCTGCCCCTGGCTCCGACTTCTGGCTTCTGACTTCTGACTTCTGGCTTCTGGCTTCTGAATTACGTCACATATTGTAACCGGTCTCGCTGTGCTGGGTAAGATCCAGCCCCTGGATCTCCTCATCCCGGCTGACCCGGAGGCCGATGGTAACATCGATCAATTTAAGAATAACAAATGTTACTACTATTGAGTAGCCGATAGTTGAAAAGGCGTCCATGGCCTGAATCCCGAGCAGGGCCGGGTTGCCGAAGAACAGGCCGTCGGCGCCGCCAGGATTGACCGCGGTCGAGGCGAAAAGGCCGGTGGCCAAGGCCCCCCAGAGGCCGCCGACCCCATGCACCCCTACAACATCGAGGGCATCGTCGTAGCCGAGTCTGCTTTTCGAGAGCACCGCGAAGTAACAGAGCGCCCCGGCAACCAGACCGATAACGATCGCCGAATTGGGCCCGACGAACCCGGCTCCCGGCGTAATCGCGACCAGACCGGCAATGGCGCCGGAGGCCACGCCCAGGGTTGTGGGTTTGCCCTGGGTCAGCCACTCCATGACGATCCAGGAGACCGCGGCGGCGCCGGAGGCGACCTGGGTGGCTAAAAAAGCGGAAGTGGCGATCCCGTCCGCGGCCAAAGCGCTGCCGGCATTGAAACCGAACCAGCCGAACCAGAGGATCCCGGCCCCCAAAAGGGTCATGCCCAGGTTATGGGGATGGAATGGTTCTCTCCCCCAGCCCTTGCGCTTGCCGATCATGATCGCCGCCACCAGGGCCGCGGCCCCGGAGTTGATGTGAATGACGGTGCCGCCGGCGAAATCGAGGCCGCCGTGCCCAGAGATCCAGCCGCCGCCCCAGACCCAGTGACAGACCGGAAAATAGACCAGGGTGGTCCAGAGAATGGTGAAGGCCAGATAGGCGGAAAATTTGATCCTTTCGGCAAAGGCGCCGGTAATCAGGGCCGGGGTAATCACCGCGAACATCAGCTGGAAAGCGGCGAAGAGCAGATGGGGGATGGTATCGGAATAAGGTCCGATCCCGGTCCCCACCCCTTTAAGCCCGGCCCAGGAAAGGTCGCCGACGAAGCCGCCGACATCGGGGCCGAAGGCCAGGGAGTAGCCGAAGGCCACCCAGAGGATCGAGACGATACCGAGACAGAGAAAACTCTGCATCAAGGTGGCCAGGACGTTCTTGGCGCGCACCATCCCCCCGTAAAAAAGGGCCAGGCCAGGGGTCATCAACATGACCATGGCGGTCGCCACCAACATAAAAGCGGTATCTCCGGAATCCATCTCGTTTCCTCCTTAAAATGATTAGGTGTTATAGGCCGATTCGCTGTGTTCGGCCTGATCCAGGCCGATGGTTTCCGATTCGGCGGACAATCTCAAGCCCATCAGGCTGTCTATAAGCTTACATAAAACCCAGCTGACCACAAAGGCATACCCGCCCACCACGACAATGCCGAAAAGCTGGGTGCCGAGAAAAGCGGGATTACCGGCCAGGAGACCGTCGGCCCCGCCCGGGTTTACCGCCTTCGAGGCGAAGATCCCCAGGCAGACGGTGCCGAGCAGGCCGCCCAGACCGTGGATCCCCACGACATCGAGGCTGTCGTCGAAGCCGATCTTGTTTTTATAGGATACGGCCAGATAGCAAGCCAATCCGGCCAGCAGTCCGATGGCGATGGCGGAATTCGGTCCGACGAAACCCGCTGCCGGGGTGATGGTCGCCAGCCCCGCGATGGCCCCGGAAGCGGCGCCTAGGGTGGTGGGCCTGCCGTCCCTGAGCCATTCCATCATGGTCCACATCGCCATCCCGGCCATACCGCCCAGATGGGTCGAAACAAAGGCGACGGCGGCGATCTCGTTTGCCGCCAGGGCGCTGCCGCCGTTGAAGCCGAACCAGCCGAACCAGAGCAAACCGGTGCCGAGCAGGGTCATGGTCAGGTTATGGGGCATCACCGCGGCGGTGCCGAATTTCTTGCGCGGTCCGATCACCATGACCGCGGCCAGGGCCGCCATGCCGCAGGTCAGATGCACCACGAGACCGCCGGCGAAATCAAGCACCCCGCGGGCGCCGAGCCAGCCTCCGCTGCCCCAGATCCAGTGGCAGACCGGGTTGTAGACCAGGATCGCCCAGGCCAGGCTGAAAACCAGAAAGGGCGCGAAGCGCACCCGTTCGGCAAAGGCGCCGGTGATCAGGGCCGGGGTGATGATCGCGAACATGCACTGGTAGATCATGAAGACGATCTGGGGAATGGTAGTCGCGTAATCGGGGCTCGGCGCCGTGGTAACCCCGTTCAGGGCAAACCAGGAAAGGTCGCCGACAAAGCCGCCGACATCGGGGCCGAAGGACATCGAGTAACCCAGATAGACCCACTCGATAGTGATCAGCGATATCATGATAAAACTTTGCAGGATGGTGCCGAGCACGTTCTTGCTTCGCACCATCCCTCCATAAAACAAGGCCAGTCCCGGCGTCATCAAGAGCACCAGACCGGCCGCCGCCAGAATAAAGGCGGTGTCACCCGTATTGATCATTGTTCATCCCTCCGCAAAGATGATTAATAACCGATTGATAATCGCGAACTCCCGTCGAGTTCGACCTCGGTTTAAGCTTAGCGATTAACGTGCCAGCGACAGCGGTTATTTATCTATCCGGTATTGCACTGTTTTTCGGGGAGGGAGCAGAGGGGGGTGGAATATTTATAACAATATCGTTATAAGAATACGGTAAATATCACGATATTGTTAAACAGGATTACCGGCGTCGCGAGAGGACGCCATAGATTAGCGGTGCGCAATTCAACAGGCTCATCACGAGCGTTAATCAATAAGTCATATGGCTATGAATCAGACTCGGATAAAAATTCGATCTTCTCCGGTACCCCGTTGATGGGTACTGGATTCCGGCTTACAACATGCCGGAATGACTGTTAATACTCGGGGCCGTCATTCCCACACGTTTTTAGCGGGAATCCAGAAGTTGAAGCTGAGTTCCATATAGAGCCACTAATAAGTTATCTCGCTCATCCTGAGCCTGTCGAAGGAAGGGTTGACTTTTTACGGACCAATCAAGACAGCACCCGTTGAAAAACTTCATTCGCATTTGGTGGGGAGCGGATGCAGCTGCCTTGCCGGCTCTCCGCCCCGACCCGGAAGATGTGCCAGGATTCCCAAGCCCACAGCAGGAGCGCCGGTTTTTAACGGGCTGAAAAAGAAGGGGCGGCCGGTAAAGCAGGATTTTTACCCGAGACGAAGAGCGAGGATGGTTGAATACGAGACGGCATTCGCCAGGATTCCGGTCCAGACAGCCTCCAACCCCCAAGCCCAAAGCCTCCCGCCCCCTGGCTTTTGGCTCCCGGCTCCCGGCTCCCGGCTCCAGGCTTCAGGCTTCTGGCTTCTGGCTCCTGGCTCCTCACCCCTCACCCCTCACCCCTCACCCCTCACCCCTTCATCACTTCCGAGCCATCTTGAACTGCGAGAAATCAATCCCATACTTATGAACCTTATAATTAAAGACCCGGAGGCTGGTTTCCAGGTGGGCGGCGGCCCTGGTCTGGTTGCCCTCGAAGCGCTTCAGGGCGTCGACGATCAGCTCCTTTTCGAAGTTTTCGACCATGGTCCCCAGGGCCAGGGGCTTCCGGTCCGGAGCGGCCGACTCGGAAGTCTGCAGGGTGGGGGGCAGATGATAACTCTTGATCGCCTCCTCGTCGCAGATCAGCAGGGCCCGTTCCATGCAGTTCTGCAGCTCCCGGACATTGCCGGGCCAATGATACTGGATGAGAAGGTCAATGGCCGAGGTCGAGATGCGCCGGACCTTTTTGCGATTCTCCTCATTATATTTATGGAGGAAGTATTCAGCCAGGAGAAGGATGTCGGTGCGCCGATCCCGCAGGGGCGGGATATAGATCGGAAAAACGTTGAGCCGGTAATAGAAATCCTCCCGGAACACCCCCTGCTCCACCGCCTTCTCCAGATCCTTGTTGGTAGCGGCGATCAAGCGGACATCGCATTTTATGGTCCGGGAGCTGCCCAGCCGCTGGAACTCCCGATCCTGGATGACGCTGAGCAGCTTGGCCTGGATATGACCGGGCAGCTCGCCGATTTCGTCCAGGAACAGGGTGCCGCCCTCGGCAACCTCGAAACGCCCTTTCTTCAGCTCGTTGGCGCCGGTGAAGGCCCCCTTTTCGTGGCCGAACAGCTCGTTTTCGAGAAGGGTCTCGGGCAGGGCGGTACAGTTCACCACCACGAAGGGCTTGGCGGCCCGCCGGCTGTTATGATGAATGGCCCTGGCGATCAAGGTCTTGCCGGTGCCGGATTCGCCGCGCAAGAGGACGGTGGCGTTGGACCCGGCAACCCGGCCGATCATCTCCAGCACCTCCTGCATCCGGCTGCTGCTTGAGATCACCGAATCGATCCTATACTTTTCGGAAAGCTGCTTCTTGAGCCGGGTGTTCTCGTAGAGCAACTCCTCCTTTTCCCGGTTGACCGCCTGGATCCGGTTGACCGCCTGGGCGAGCAGGCCGGCGATCACGGTAAGAAAGCGGAGCTCCTCCTCGAAATTCGCCCCTTCCCGGTACTCCAGATCGACGCTCAGGGAACCGATCGTGCTCTTGCCATGCTTGATGGGCACGCAGAGAAAGGAGAGATTTCTGCTGCTGATATCGCCCCGGGCCTTGGTCCGATTGATGAACAGGGGCTCCTCGCTGATCCGGGGCACAATGATCGGCTCCCCGGCCGCGATCACCCGGCCGGTGATGCCCTCGCCCATCTTGTAGACCCCGCGCTTTCTGGCCTCGGCGCTCATGCCGTGGGCCACTTCGATCTCCGACTGGCCGGTCCTCGGATTGACGATGGTCACCGTGGCGTTCTTGAAATCGAAGCTGGAGGAGAGAATCGCCATGGCCTTCTTCAGGCAATCGCGCAGATCGGTCGAAGAGGCCAGCACCTTGGTGATCTCGTAGAGACAAGTCAGGGCGGCCAGTTCTTTATCTTGTTTGCTGTTTACCATAAATCCTCTCTATAGCCGGCAAAGCTCGCGCATCCGGTCATCCATCTCGGTGTACCGAAAGAACCTTTCATATTCTATCATACCGGCCAGCGCTCTGGAACCGGCGTTCACCCCGGTCTCCTCAAGGGTGGCGGCCGGGTTGAGCCCGCCGATGACGATCGCCCCGATCCGCCCCTCGCTGACCGGCACCTCCAAAAGCGGCTGGCCCGGCCAGCCGACGGTCAGCAAACCGCCAAGCCCCGCTTTCTTCAAACGCTTGTCGAGCCTGATTACCTGATCGCGGCTATCGGCCGGCAACTCCCGAAAGCCGACGCCGATCCGGCCGTTGCCGGTCTCGATCGCCCCCAGCACGTTGGTCATGCCGCCCTTGATGAAAATCTCCAGGGGATCGAGACTGGTTCCCTCGTACTTGATAATCTCCACGAACCGGGAGGGCTTATGATCGCGAATCTCCATCAGGCCGCCGAAACTGGAGTGGGCCGGAATCCCCTGGCCGAGCAGCACCCCGTTCAGGGTAATCGAGCAGACCGTGGCCATGCCGACCATCCCCTCCGGAATCACCACGCCGCCGGCCCGCTCGCCGGATCCGAACAGAGCCATCATCTCCCCCATCCCGTAGCCCTGCCGGTAAACCCGCTGAATCTGGCCGACCAGCCGGTAGAGGAGATCGGCTTCGATAATGCTGATATTGGCAATAACCGTACCCCTTTCCCGGGCCAGGTCAAAATTCATCCCATAGGTAAGCTGATCGATCCGGACAGAGAGGAATCCGACCTTGTCGTACACCCGGGCTGCCCCCAGCTCCTCCCGACCAAGGCCGGTGATCTCCCTGCCCCGTTTGCCGTGGTTTTCGGTAAGCCCCCGCCGGTCGAGATCCTGGAAGTAGTAGCGGACCGTCCGTTCGCTGACCTCATAGCCCATGGCCCGCAAACTCTCGGTCAAGCGGGCGCTGGTTATCGGCCCGGCGCTTTTTTCGAGGAACCGCAGGATCGCCAATTCTTTTTTTTCGATTTTTTCGTTCATTTCCAGAAAACGGTACCGGCAAAATTGCCGTTAATTACAGCCTTGACAAAACCAGGGCAGCCCCATCCAGAAAGAGAAGAAAACCGCCTCAAGCGGGATCGAGCCTCCTGTGAAGCAAGAACCAACGACAAGTCGTCAAGAACTTCGGCAAAAGTGCCGCTGTCCGAGACAGGAGGAACAACCCGGCCGCTCTTCCCTGCCCAAAAGGCGGCAACTTATCGTTGAAATCTCAAATCGAGCTGATATACTGGCAATCAGTTGCCAACATATCACCGAAAAATGATCAGGGCAACCGAGGTTGCATAAAAAAATGTTTGATTATGCCTGGATTTTGCTATATTCGCCTGAAATCGGTTACACAAATAATGATTTTCACATGCACTCGCCCAAGAACAGACAACCGGGTACGCATCTTGCATTGAAAATTACGGTCGGCCGCAACCGGCAAAGTTTACTCTTTCATCCCTAAAAACAAAGGAGCACCACGATGAACAAAAATGAAATCCTCAAATTGATCAAAGACGAGAACGTCAAGTTTTTCCGGCTTCAGTTCGTCGATGTCCTGGGCCACATGAAGAACATCGCCATCCCGCTCAGCCAGATCGAGAAGGCCCTGGACGGCAAGATGATGTTCGACGGCTCTTCCATCGACGGCTTTGCCCGCATCGAGGAATCCGACATGTACCTCGTCCCCGATTATAACACTTTTGTAATCCTGCCCTGGAGAAACAAGGAAGGCAGGGCCGCCGCCCGGATCATCTGCGACATCCACAAGGCCGATGGCACCCCCTTTGACGGCTGCCCGCGCGTCAACCTGAAAAAGATTCTGGCCGATGCCAAGAAAATGGGCTTCACCATGAACGTCGGCACCGAGGCCGAGTTCTTCCTGTTCAACCGCAACGTGGACGGCACCTCCAGCACCGTTACCAACGACGTGGCCGGCTACTTCAGCGTCGACCCGGAAGATACCGGCATCGACTGCCGCCGCGAGATCATCGAAACCCTGGAGCAGATGGGCTTCGAGATCGAGGCTTCCCACCATGAAGTCGCCGAGGGCCAGCACGAGGTCAACTTCAAATACGCCGACGCCCTGACCTGCGCCGACAATACCGTTACCTTTAAATGGGTGGTCAAGACCATCGCCAAAAAATACGGCCTGCACGCCACCTTCATGCCGAAACCGGTTTTCGGGATCAACGGCTCCGGCATGCACACCAACCAGTCCCTCTTCGACCTGAAGGGCAACAACGTCTTCTTCGACCCGAAGGACAAGCTGCAGCTCAGCAAGACCGCCTACCAGTACATCGCCGGGGTGACCAAAAACGCCCGGGCCTTCTCGGCGGTCACCAATCCGCTGGTCAACTCCTACAAGCGCCTGGTTCCCGGTTACGAGGCCCCGGTCTATGTAGCCTGGTCCGCCTCGAACCGCAGCGCCCTGATGAGAATTCCCGCTTCCCGCGGCCTGGGCACCAGGGTCGAGGTCCGCTGCCCGGATCCGACCTGCAACCCTTACCTGGCCTTCGCCATGATGTTGAACTCCGGACTGGACGGCATTAAAAACAAGATGACCCCTCCCGCCGCGACCGACGTCAACATCTTCGACATGACTCCCAACCAGATGCGCCGCGCCAAGATCCAGTCCATGCCCGGCTCACTGCTGGAGGCCCTGACCGAACTGAAGAAAAGCAAACTCGCCAAGGACACCCTCGGCGCCCATATCTTCGAGAAGTACCTCATCAGCAAGGAAAAGGAATGGGATTCCTTCCGGATCTCCGTAACCGACTGGGAGCATGCTAACTACCTGAACGTCTATTAATTAAACCGGATGGCGGCGCAAAAATCGCCAGCTCCTGCGTTGCTGCAAATTGTCTCGTCATTGCAGCGTACTGAAGTACGCTTCATTCCTCGAAATTTGCGCGCCTTGGCTCTGACGATTTTTGCTAACCATCACATTTTGACTTTTTGTAACTATGAAAATCTTCGTCGCTTCGCTCCTCGCAATGACGTGACAAATGAGTTTCTTGTGGCTGCGAACATCCACATGGTATGTCAATAAGAGCAAAAACGACTCATCAACCCGGTCGCAACAATTGGCTTTCAACGAGCCCCGCCTTCTCGTGGTAGAGAGAGAGCGGGGCTTTTTTACCCTTCGCCTCAAGGAGAGAAGGGCCGCGCCTGAGTCACGATTCCCGGGTCAGGGCCGGAAACCGCTTCAGCCGCTGAATTCAAAACAACCCCGTGTAGGGACGACATTGTCGTTGTAAAGATAAAGATATGAAACGGACCGGCGTTACCGCTTAACTGATTGATTTATCGTCGGCCGACCCGGTCGATTTAAAGTTCAGGGGTCGCAAGCATTATTGATCTGCCCCCTAACCTTTTGAATTTAGGGATTCTTCCTTGACAACTCATTTGCACAGTTGTATTTTTTCTGATCCCGTTGACCACCCCACCGGCTGGGGAATCCTTCAGCCCGTAGGTTATCAATATTTTACCAGGGATTTTCTTGATCGAACTTCGCTGGAGATCATCAATCTAAGGAGTGAAAAATGTGCCGGTTAGCCATGAAAACCGCAAATGAGCCCTTTTCCCCCTTCTCCATCCTGACGGCCATGGAGGCCATGCAGGAGGGTTATGACGGCAGCGGCCTCGGGCTGCTGCTTAGGGGGCTTGAGTTTACGGACTACAAGTACAACTCCCAGGATCCGGTTCTTTCCGGCATCGTCCACAGTGAAGAGGCCCTGGGCAGACTTAACTCGATAATGGATGCCCGCGGCTTCGTCCTCAGGTACGACCACGAGTTCGAAACCGACATGAGCAAGGTCGAAGCGACCGACCGGCATAAATATATCCTGCGGGTCTACAAGAAACCGGAGGCCTGGAAAACCCTCGGCCAGGAGCAGGTCGAAAACGAAATGATGATAACCCGCCTGGCCCTGCGCAAGGACGGCGAGGAGCATAACGGCGACCTTACCGCCTTCTCGCTCTGGCCCGACGTGGCGATGATCAAGGAGGTCGGCTGGCCCCTCGGAGTCGGTGAGGCCCTCGGCCTGCAAAGCGGCCGGATCAAATCCCGGGTCTGCATGGCCCAGGGCCGCCAGAACACCAACTGGGGCATCAACCTCTACGCCTGCCACCCCTTCTTTATCGAGGGAGTCGCCACCATGACCAACGGCGAGAACACCGCCTTTATTCCGATCAAGGACTGGCTGACCGGCACCGGTTTTCCAGGCTACATCGGCTATCAATCGGACTCCGAGGTTTTCGCCCACATCCTCCACTATGTGACAAGACGGCTGAAGCTGCCGTTGCAGGCCTATAAGCACGTAATCACCCCCTTGAGGAACAATGAACTGGCGGTTCATCCCCAGGGCGAATTTCTCAGGGGACTGCGGGACGTCTGCCGCCGATTGATCATCGACGGCCCCAACGCGGTGATCGCCACCCTGGCTGACGAAACCTGCATGCTGGCCATGGACGCCAAAAAGCTGCGGCCCGCCATGGTAGGCGGCAAACCGGGCGAATGGGCGATCGCTTCCGAAATGTGCGGGGTCGATGCCATGATCCCCGACCGGGACCGCTCCAAGGACTTTCAGCCCATGCGTGAACACACGATTATTATTCCTCCAGACAGACAGGAGTTAGAGATATGGTCTCAATTCAATCCATTCCCAATGATCCAGGCAGCCTGACCGCCCACGATCTGCCCTGGATCGTTAACCACTGTGAAGACCGCTGCACCCTCTGCGGCCGATGCGCCGCGATCTGCCCGGTCAACACCCTGAAGCTTGCATACATGCGCAAGCGGATGCCGAAGATCGTCCTCTCTTCGACCGAGCGGGGCAGCTCCTTCAAGACCTTTGTCGGCATTCGGCAGAATACCGACATCGGCCGACGCTGCATTGGTTGCGGATCCTGCGCGCAGGTCTGCCCCAATGAGGCAATCTGGCCCGAGCATAACCGGGGCCGGGACCGTTACAGCTTTCTTGACACCAAAGGGGGCGAGGCTCCCAAACGGGGCGGGCGGCGCAACGAACCGGGCGCCAGTCTGCTGGATCAAATTTCCTTCAACCGGATCTCGATGCTTACCGACCCGGCCCTGGATGCCGGCCGGCACGAGTTTTCCCTGAACACCCTGCTCGGCCGGGTCCTGCCGCCGGAAGAATACCTGCGGCGGCAAACCACCGGCGAATGGATTCCGCCGACCCGGGAGATCTTCCCGTTCATTATCGGTTCGATGTCCTTTGGGGCCCTGTCGCCGAATATGTGGCTAGGTCTGCTCCAGGGCGTGGCCTACTGTAATGAAGTCCTCGGCATTCCGGTGGTGATGGCCACCGGCGAGGGCGGCTGCCCGCCCTGGGTTCTGAGAAGCCCCTTTCTGAAATACATCATCCTGCAGATCGCCTCCGGCTATTTCGGCTGGGACGAAATCATCCGGGCCATTCCCGAGATGCAGTGCGATCCAGCCGCCATCGAGATCAAGTACGGCCAGGGCGCTAAGCCCGGCGACGGCGGCCTGCTGATGTGGTACAAGGTCAGCAAGCTGATCGCCCGTCTGCGTGGAGTGCCCGAGGGGGTTGATCTGCCCTCGCCGCCGGTTCATCAGACCCTCTACTCCATTGAGGAGTCGGTGATGAAGATGATCCAGACCATGTCGATGGCCTTCGACTTCAAGGTGCCGGTCTACCCGAAGATCTCCGGCTCCAACTCCGCCAAATCGGTCCTGAACAACCTGGTCCGAAACCCCTACGCCTCGGCCCTGATGATCGACGGCATCGACGGCGGCACCGGCGCGGCCTACAATATCAGCATGGACGCCACCGGCCATCCGATCGCCTCCAACCTGCGCGAGTGCTACCTCGATCTCTGCGCCCAGGGCAAGCAGAACGAGATTCCGCTCTTCGCGGCCGGCGGGGTCGGCAAGAACGGCAACGCCACCCGGAACGGCATGGCCCTGATCATGCTGGGCGCCAGCGGCGTCCACATGGGCAAATACATCATGCAGTCCGCCGCCGGTTGTCTGGGCAGCGAACGGAACCGCTGCAACGTCTGCAACTTGGGGATCTGCCCGAAAGGCATCACCAGCCAGAACCCGAAAATCTACCGCCGCCTCGATCCGGACCGGGTCGCCGAACGGGTGGCCGAGACCTTCATGGCCATCCGCACCGAGATGAAAAAGGTCATGGCGCCACTGGGTCGTTCCCAGAGCCTGCCGATCGGCATGTCCGACGCCCTCGGCATCAATGACAAGGCCGCCGCCGATCGTTTGAATATCAGATACGTTTGTTAAGAGGGGCATGAAATGAGTAAAGCAGCCATCGTAAAGGGGCTTGATGAAAACGGCCGGCGAATCAGCTCGAAGGAGTTCGAGGAGCTGGTCCAGCAGGCCTTTCAAAAATCAAGCAACCTGAAACTTGAAACATACGGACAGCACAATGTCGCCGGCCGCCTGAAGAGCAACGGCAAGCCGGTCAACGTGGTAACCGAAGGCCCCTGCGGCCAGCGCCTGGGCTGCATGGGCATGCCCGGCACCAAGATCGTCTGCAACGGCCCCGCCTCCGACGATGTCGGCTATCTGAATATCGGCGCCGACATCACCGTCAAAGGCGACGCCACCAACGGGGTCTGCAACGCCACCGCCCAGGGCCGCACTTATATCGGGGGCTCGATCGGCGCCCGCGGCCTGACCATGACCAAGTGGAATCCAGAATACGAGCGCCCGGAACTCTGGGTTCTCGGCTCCACCGGAGACTCCTTTGCCGAATTCAACTGCGGCGGCATCGGCGTCGTCTGCGGCATCGAGGCCAAAAACCCCGAAAACATCCTCGGCTACCGACCCTGCGTAGGCATGGTCGGCGGCTTGATCTACTATCACGGCAAGATCGACGAGAGCTATGCCAAGACCAACGTCAAGGCGGTGCTGCCGGACGACGACCAGTGGCAGTGGCTGTTGGACCGGCTTCCCGTCTTTCTGGAGGAAATCGGCCGTGGGGAATTATTAAAGAAACTCTCCATTCGCAACGGCTGGAGCCTGCTACTCGCCATTTCGCCCCAGGATCGGGCCCTGATGTTCTCGGGGCCGATGCCGATGGCCGAGTTCAAGAAGAAGATCTGGAATCCCGGCTTCGGCGGCGGCGATCCGATCCGCGACTTGGCTCCGGGACTCGACCGCAGCCCGATCGGCATGATCGAGACCGGCGACCTGCGCCGCAAGAAACCTTTCTGGGCCAATCGCGATAAGTCCGCTCCCTGTGCCTATTACTGCCCGGTCCATATTCCGACCATCGACCGCCTGCGCCTCCTCCGGGAAGGCAAGGAAGCCGAGGCCTATGAGCTGTTGATGGATTTCACTCCGCTGCCGGCGGCGGTATGCGGCAGCATCTGTCCGAATCTCTGCATGGAGAACTGTTCGCGCCAGGTGGTCGATGAAAAGATCGATGTGCAGATGCTCGGCCGCGCCGCCCGGGATGCCAAAACCCCGAAGCCGGCCAAGTCAATGGGCAAGAAGGTGGCGATCATCGGCGGCGGCCCGGGCGGGATGAATGCCGCCTGGCAGCTGGCCAAGGCCGGAGTCGAGGCCCACATCTTCGAGAAGAGCGACAAGCTCGGCGGCAAACTGGCCCAGGTCATTCCCTGGGACCGACTGCCCAGGGCGATCTGGGACGCCGAAATCACCCGCTTTATGTCGATGCCGAACATCAAGGTCGACTTCGGGGTCAATATGACCAAGACGAAGTTTGCCGAACTGAAGAAGAAGTACGATCACGTGATCGTGGCGGTCGGCACCCATCAGCCGCGGACCATTCCCTTCCCCGGCCACGAGCGGGTCATCCCCGCCCTGGATTTCCTTAAAGATGCCAAGAGCGAGCATCCGCCCAAGGTCGGCAGGCAAGTGGTGATTATCGGCGCCGGTAATGTCGGCTGCGACGTGGCCTGCGAGGCCTACCGGCTCGGAGCCGAGGAAGTGACTCTGGTCGATATCCAGAAACCGCTGGCTTTCGGCAAGGAAAAGGAGGCGGCCGAGGAACTGGGCGCCACCTTCCAGTGGCCGGTCCAGACCAAGGAAATCACCGATGAAGGTCTGATCGACGCGGCCGGCCACCTGATTCCGGCCCAGACCGTAATCATCTCGATCGGCGACGTTCCGGCCCTGAAGTTCCTGCCCGACAGCGTCGAAGTAATGACGGTGGGCGGCGCCGGCTGGGTCAAATGCGATGCCACCGGACGCACCACCGACGACAAGGTATCCGCCGTCGGCGACGTCGAGCGCCCCGGCCTGGCCACCAACGCGCTGGGCGCCGGCAAGAACACCGCCGACGCACTGATCGCCCGGTTCAAGGGCGAGGAATACACCCCCTTCGCCAAGGACGTGATCTCCCAAAGCGAACTGACCCACACCCATTACGAACCGCTGCCGATCGCGGCCGCCTCTCCGGAGGAAGTGGCCGAGCGCTGCCTGAGCTGCGGGACCTGCCGCGACTGCCATCTCTGCGAGACGATCTGCCCGACCCAGGCAATCTTCCGCGAGAAACTGGAGGACGGTTCGTACCGCTATGTGGCCGACGACGACAAGTGCATCGCCTGCGGTTTCTGCGCCGACACCTGTCCCTGCGGGATCTGGATTTTACAGCCGTTTTAAATACCCGAATTCGTGAGCGTTCGAGAACGGTGCAGATGCAAGGCGGCAACTATGTTGATAATACTTATGGTATATCAATAAGTTGCCAACACTGCAGATGCGCCGTTATCGGGCGCTCCGCAGGGCGGCGGGCTGTATTAAGGCGACCAGTGAAAAACGATTAATCACGTAACAACAAACGAATAAAACAAAATTCCCCACGAAGCCGTCACGGATTCAGGAAATAACGAGGGGTTAAAGCTTGACGGGGAAATCCCGTTGTGATACTTTCGCCGTACAAATAGCCGGGCCATTAGCTCAATTGGTAGAGCATCTGACTCTTAATCAGCAGGTTGAAGGTTCAAGTCCTTCATGGCCCACCAGAAAAATCAAGCACCCGGCTCACTTTGAGCCAGGTGCTTTTTTGTTGTCCGGGGGATCTACTCCCCGTGATTGTCGCCAGACTAAATTGCACTGTGATCATGACCGGCTTTCCAGACCGCTATCACGTAGGGGAAACAATCCAGCCCGGACCGCTTTTCAGCCATTTTCCCTGCGAACCATTCCTGCTTTATAGGATCTCTTACTTTTGCGTGCGCTTCTGAAATATTTTCGCCCACGAAAGTACCCGCTAAACTATCCACATTGCGTCATTGCGCGCCGTCTCCTTTCAAGTTCCGGTGCTGCAACTCAGCTGATGACCGGTTCTATTCGGACTGACATTAATGCTTTACAAATCCCTTCCTGAATGACAGTTCACCGCCAAACCCCACACAATTCACCGACTTGAAGACCAATCGGTAATTTCAATTTGCAAAATAAGGGGAAACCCTGCCTCAAATTAGATTTGACTTCATTTCAGCTTTTATTCTAGAATATTGTCTGAGAGAGAAAATATAAGGAGAGGAGGGAATGATGAAACATCTGTTGCTGCTGGGAATAATCGCTTTTTTTTGCTTGGGAATTTTCGTTATCCGGGAAGATGGTTCTGCACGGAAGACAAGTGATGGATACAACCTGAAGTATTTAAAGACAGCAGGCAACTACGAATACGGCCCCAGAGGAAGCATAAACGGCCCCACCGGTGAGGAATTGTTCCCGGCATATCCGGCAACTTTTGCCCGAAGCGATATGGGCGGCGGCGACACCCGGTAATCGCCGATTTCTTAACACTTTCAACACCTTGAAGATTCCTGAAAAATTTCCGGATTTACGGTTGGCAAAATAAGGAGAAACCTAACCTATAATCATTAATTATTTGCTAAAATAGTACTTGTGAAATGATATACTACTCTGATATACAATATGATATAAAGTTTTACTGAAAAGCTCGCCAGCCACCCCCCCGGTTGTCGAGCTTTTCTTTTGGATGGTTGTTGCCCGGAGATCAGAGCATGGGCGTTCTTATTTGCCCGGCATGGGCGGTTTCGAGACCACCGTTCCTGGCACATTCCTTCTTCTGCTTTACCGTTTCATGCCCCTTTTCCCTCCTTGGAATCGGAAGATTGCTCTCGCCAACCGTCTCCATTACCAAAATCGACCAAATAATTTTTCCAGGCCTCGTTAAGATTCGACCTGCTCAGTTCCGGGGCGATGCAAGGGTAATGGGCGCTGTCGACAATCTGCTCGATAAGGTCCCCGGGGGATGACAGGAGTTCAGCCTGACCCCGCGGCGGCGATAAAGATCGAGAAGAAATCAAACACATCCAGCCTGAACTCGATCCCATTCCCCGGCAGACTCCCTTGAAGATCTCCTCGTACTCAGGTCGCCAGGGACGCCTATCTTTATCTTGTAGCGGGTCGCAGGAAAGTCTCATCAATCAAGTTACTCGGATCGAGAATTGGTCGCGAACAGAACCAGCTGATCGAAGGGAATGTCGAATTTCATCCCGGTATGCAGATTCAAGAAATCTGTGCGCCGCTCCACCGGGATAATCCAGCGATTAGCCCCACCCGTCATTGCGAGGAGCAAAGCGACAAAGCAATCCAGTATTTTCACATACATACTTAAGATTGCTTAGCTACGCTCGCAATGACTTGAATTTGGAGTTCTTACAAGCAAGTGCCTCAAATCCATCTCTGACAAAGGCGCAAGAAGTCACGGGCTGACTAAGCAAAAATACGCCACGCCATAACGCAGTAGATTCGTATTTTTTGGTAGCCATTATTTTAAGTAAAAACATCCATTCCCTGACAAAACAACTCGTAAAAAGGTCAATATTCCCTCCGCTCCCCTAACGAATGGTCACCCTGTCCCTTTCCAGCATCCTTGTAACCGAGACATACAATTTACGATCCAAATCTTAGGGACAAAATGCTGGGAGTAATACAAATATTTGGAACTTTTTTTACTTTCACCATCCGTTCCGAACATTGTATGCCTTAAAAAACCACGTTATTTCCGCCTGATAAATAAAAGAATAAAATAACCAACAATCTACTTGACATAAAAAACTAGACTGTTCGATACTCTTAAAAGGGTAGGTGCTTAAGCGCCAGGTCAATCCATTGGTCTATAAAAGAACCACAAAAAAAAAGGAGGAGCATCATGAATTATCTAGTCGATTTAATCAAAAGCTTCATGAACGACGAGGAAGGCGCCACTGCGGTTGAATATGGCGTACTGATCGCCCTGATTATCGCCGCCGTCGTTGTCGTTATCGGTACACTTGGCGATCAGATCCAGGTGGGCTTTCAATCGGTAAGTGACGAACTTACTGGTGCAGGTATAACCCCAACAGTAACTCCTTAATAATCAGGGAAGAGCAAACCATTGCTCAAAAAGCAGCCAAGCTATGGCGAGATGTGAGATAAAGATGAACAGCAAACAACGAATACCGCGCTACCTTTTCGGACTCGGCGCCCTGGCTCTGGCGGCTTACTTTCTGCTGGTTCACAACCGGGAGCCGATCATTTTTTTTGCCTCGCTGTTTTTTCTGGTCATCTGCGTAACCGATACCTTCCAGTCAAGAATACCTAACCTGGCCACCCTCAGTCTGGTGCTGGTCGGTTTCGGCTACCATCTGTGGTCCGGCGGCCTGCCGGGCGGGGCAACCGCCCTGGCCGGCATGCTGACGGGTCTCGCCCTGCTGCTGCCCTTTTATCTTTTGGGAGGCATGGGCGGCGGCGACGTCAAAGCCCTTGCCGCCCTGGGAACCTTGATGGGACCGGCGGATATCTTTCAGGTTTTTTTGCTGACCGGCTTGATCGGTGGCGGCATGGCTGTGGTCCATCTGGCCCTGGCCAAAAATCTAAAAAGAAAGCTCGAGGTCTGGCTGGCCTCCACCTGGTTGCTGGTCGCCATCCACCATTTCCCGCCGCGACAAACCGCCGCCGCGGCGGCATCGGCGGACAAATACCCCTACGCTGCCGCCATAGCCTTCGGCTACTTCGTTTTCATCAGCTGGGGAGGCCTGATTTGAAAGGAATTCACGGAAACCAAGGCGCCGCCGCGGTTGAATTTGCGGTGCTCTTTCTTCTGCTGATGGTCATACTATTCGGCATTATTGAATTCGGTTTCATCTGGATGCAGTCCCACTACATTGCCAATGCGGCACGCGAGGGCGCCAGGGTGTCGGCAAAAGGACATGACAATACTCAGGTTGAAACCGCCATCAAGGACTATCTGAAAGGGCTGTACAGTGAGGCCCGGGTAGATGGCACGGGGGGATGTTGCGGCAGCGGAAATTTTATTGAAGTAAACATTTCCGGTCCGGACGACGGCGAGGTTATCAACGTTCCCGAATTTGCCGCCGAAGATGCTCCGAAGGCCGTAAAGGTTACGGTAACCGTCCGGACCGCGGAAGTTTGGGACCCCATCCTCTGGGACTTGCTCAGACTGCTCCCGGGCTCATCGGTCTCCGGCGATCTTACGGAAATCAGCGAATTTGCCGTTTTCGCCTTTGAATAAAAACAGAATCGACACCGGTATAAAAGTAAATATGAATATCCCAGGGGGAGTCAATAAAGTGAAACGTGCCGGTAATGAGCGGGGGGCCACGGTTGTGGAGTTTGCCGTTATCGTCATTCCCCTGTTCCTGATTGTCTTTGCCATTCTCGAATTCTCCTTCATCTTTTACCAGCGGCACTTCGTCGAAAACGCCGCCCGGGAAGGAATGCGTGTCGGTATCCGGGCCAACAACTTCAGCTGTTTCGATGGTGCACCGGCACCCGGATGCACCCCAGGCGTCGATCGCAAAACCGCGGTAGAACAGCGGGTCTCGGAGTACCTTTCCGCCCTTTATGATGACAGCGTTATCGAGGTTGAACACGTAGAAGAAAAATCCCTAAGGGTGACGGCGACGGTCGACAATTTCTTCCCGCAGCTACTCTCGGGACTTGTTCCGGGTTTTACGAATCAAAGCACCTTGTCCTACAGCATCACCGGCGAGTACGAAGACCCTAACGAGTACGATGACGAGGAAGGGTAATTTATATTGACTGGCAAGTTGACCCACGGGGATCGGCCAACCCGCCGGACAACAATTTTATATTTAATGAATTATGGAACGGTTCGTTGTCCAGGCCGCAAAGCAGTTTTGCGCGCACACGATCAACCGACATAAAACCGTAAGCCCCAAAAAGGAGAACTGGTATGAAAAAATATGGCGCTTTAATTGCACTCGGCGTCGCCATCATCTTCGGGGTGTTGGCCGTATATCTGGCTAACGAGTGGATGACGAGCCAACAGCCTGAAGTTCAGACGGTGGTCAGGGAACAGGTGCCGACTACCAAAATCGTGGTCGCTTCCCAAGACATCCCTGTCGGCACCATGCTGAATGGACAGGTATTGAGTCTGGCTGAATGGCCGAAAGCCAATATTCCCAAAGGAGCCTTTCATGACACCGATGAGCTAATAGGCAGAGTGGCGGTTACCCGATTGAGCGCAGGCACCCCCCTGCGAAAAGCGGAACTGGCGGAGGACGGTTCCGGGGCCGGGCTGGTCGCTTCTATTCCAAAGGGGAGCAGGGCCATGTCGATCCGGGTCGACGAAGTTATCGGAGTTGCGGGCTTCATCCTGCCCAACACCTTTGTGGATGTGGTCCACGTCGATCCCAACCACATAAACAATCAATCCTCCATCATTCTTGAAAAGGTCAAGGTTCTGGCCATCGCCCAGGAAACCTATACCGATGAAAAAGGGGGCAAAGCCAAAGTCGTCCGCACCGTCACCCTCCAGCTTACTCCCGAGGAAGCGATCACCCTCGCTTTGAAAACCAGGACGGGCAGCATACACCTGCTGCTGCGCAACCCGCTCGAAGATAAATCGGTAAAAATCGCCGCCGCGCCGAAACCGAAAGCAAAAAACAACCCGAAACCAAAGCCGAAGCCGATTCCCGTTCTTCAATCAAGAATCACTTCTCCGCTTCCCGCTCCGTACACGATTGAGATCATCAGGGGGTCAGACAGAAGAGATGTCCGCTTCAAAGATATCGAATCAGAGGCTATCATCCAATAATAACAGGAGTCCATTATGAAAAATCAGCGAGCGCCACTGTTTTACAAAGTGCTGATACTGCTGGCCGTCTGCGGTTTGATCTTCGGCGCCGGGGCGACAGCGGCGGAATTGAACAGACAGACCCTGCAGCTCAAACTGGGAGGTTCGGACATCATAAAGACCGTCGCTCCGTTCAAGCGGGTCACGGTAGCCAATTCCGACATCGCCGACGTGGTCGTCCTGTCTCCCAGGGAAATTTATGTCTACGGCAAGGAAGTCGGATTTACCAGTATGATTCTCTGGGAAGAGGGCCAGGAAAAAACAGTACTGGATGTAGTCATCGCCCTGGACATCACCGCTCTTAAAGAGCAACTCTATGAGCTGTATCCGAACGAAGATGTCCAGGTCTATGCCTCCGAATCCGGCGTAGTCCTGAGCGGCACGGTGTCGGGGCCGGAAGTGGTTGAGCAGGTTCTGCGCCTGACCCGCACCTTTCTGCCCGTCAAGGCCGAAGGCCGGGGCGACACCGGCGGCAGCGGCCGTTCCGGAGCGGGGATTACCAACCTTCTGAATGTCGGCAATCTGCAGCAGGTCATGCTGGAGGTAACCTTCGCCGAGGTTACCCGCAACTCGGGCCGCGATCTCCAGGTCGGCATGGGTCTTAATAACATAGGCAACGACCTGGGCAACGATTTCTCGCGGGGCGCCGCCGGCGTCAATCCCTTGAGCATCACAAATAACGGTATTCCCTTTGGCGAAAACCCGCTCACCGGTGATAATGTTCTTCAGGCTACCGGATCTTTACTTTTCAACTTCGTCAATAACCCCGCCAACATCTTTGTCGAGATCGACCACTTCACCGCCGCCCTGCAATTCCTGGAGTCGGAAGGTCTGGCCCGCACCCTGGCCGAACCCCGGCTGGTCACCCAGTCCGGCCAGGAGGCAAGCTTTCTGGCCGGCGGTGAATATCCAATTCCCGTAGTACAATCGGCTGGAGTCGACGACAATGCCGTGGTCACCATAGAATTCAAAGAATTCGGAGTGGGGCTCGCCTTTACACCGGTCGTTATGAGTAATGGCAAAATCAGCCTGCAAGTGACCCCATCGGTCAGCACCATTACCGAAACGGTAAGCACCTCCGCCGGACCTGTGCCTATCCTGACCACTCGTAAATTGAATACCAATGTCCAGCTTCAGGATGGCCAGACCCTGGCCCTGGCCGGTCTGCTTCAGGACAACATGCGTGAAGTCCTGACCAAGCTTCCTTATCTTGGCGATATCCCGATTCTTGGCACTTTGTTCCGCAGTACCAGTTACATCCAGGAGAAAACGGATCTGCTGATCGCCGTCACCCCCCATCTGGTCAAGCCCGGCCGGGAAGGCTCCATAGAGTTTCCGGGTCAAAATATCCAGATCCCCAATCGCTATGAATTTTATCTGGAGGGCAGGCTTGAAGGACGGCGGTCGGATGACGACGAACCCAACATCAAATCTCACAAATTTTCCGGAATGCCGGTCAGGTCAGCCGAAATAGGCGGCATGGAAGGAGAATTCGGTTATCAGCCTGTAAAGGCCGAATCCAGGAAGGGAGAATGATCATGATAACAAGGTATATAATTCCGGCGGCATTTCTCATGTTGGCCGCTTGCAGTGGTGCGCCCCATGTGGATGATGAATTCGGCATGGCCACCCGTCAGGCCTTTGAAATGCAGATCGCCCACAAGGACTACCGGCATGCCGCCAAGACCCCCGAAGGAATGACCGGCCTGGTGTCCGAAGAAGTCATGGAAGTTTATACGGATGATTTCGGCAAGGAGTCCGTGGATGTGAATGTTTTTCAACTGGGAATCGAACAGTAACGGGGAAAGGCTTTCCGGAGTTAATTTAATAGGGAAGCCGGGACTCACCACCCTGAATACATGCCGGTTGTTACAGGCTAGAGTGTTCGACAGGCACAAAGGTGAGCGGGTCCCTGCAATCACGGGAATAATCAGTTTTTGCGTTTATCAACTTTGACTTAGAACCAACAGCCGCCAAAGCAAAGAGGCAACATTTGATGAAAACGATAACCAGCGGCAGGGAAAAAGGCGCAGTGGCCCCCTTGGTGGCAATCCTGATTGTGGTTTTCATTCTCTGCATCGCCCTGGTCGTTGACCTGGGCCATCTTCACAACGTCAAGGTGCAGCTGCAAAGGGCCGTGGATGCCGCCGCCCTGGCCGGTGCCAAACAGCTTGACGGCAGCATCGGCCAGGACGGCAGAGCCGGGTATGTTGCCAGAGCCGCTGCTGATATTAACAAGATTGATAGTAATTCAGGATGGGTGGCCGATGCCTACGAATTCGAAATTACTCCGGGACTCTGGGATAAGGATCTTACTGCCGACCCTCGTTTTACTCCAGTCACGGAAGAATCGGCGGTCATGGCTAACGCGATCAAGGTCAAGGCAACTTTACAGGTAGAAAACATCTTCTTTTTCCTGACCGATAACAGCACGGTTAGCGCCGATGCCATTGCGATCGCGAATCCCGACGTTCCCGTGATCCCCCTGGCCATTGTCACCTGTATTCCCGCGGATGAAATGCTGGAAAACCCCGGCTCGCTGCCGGGTCTGACAGCCTGTGATATTATAAGCTACAACCTGGACAATGACCAGGATGACACCATGGCATTTACCTCATTAACTTTCGGAGCCAACGCAAATGACATTGTCGAATACATGTCTACCGAAGAGGGGCGGGAGAAATTCAATAAGGTCATATTCGGCAAAGGCCTCACTACCACCGATGGCATTGAAAATGAATCGGTTGACCTTGGCGGCTGTTATCCCCACGATTTAGACATACCTTGCGGCTTGGGCCGAATCAGCGCCGAGGATCTAGCACCGCCCGGGGCATTCCCGGTACCGGCGGGCATCTCCCCGCTTAACAGTAGCCCCGGTGAACCGGCCGTTGGCTTTGATCCGATGATTGCCTACGGTGCGAATGGCGCCTTGCCCAGGTGGTATCATAACAATGACGACGAAAGTTTTGGTGACGACGATCATTTCACCCGGGTCTGGAGCCAGGATGGCATCCTGCTGCAGGGATCCACGGAAACTATTGATGAGTTTCTTGCCCGCCTCGAAGCGTATGCTCTATGCCCGGCCGGTGACTTAAGCTGTCGGCCCTACAACGACGACAGGTTTCTAGCTGGAAATCTCCTTGTCGCCCCCAGCGGGCAATTAGCCAAGAATCTTGAGGAAACCCTCGGAAACGCCCCAGGGTATTGGCCGGATTATCGCAAAGTTATCAACCAGGCCGGTTACCCCAAGATCGGGATAATAAACGGCTCGGTATCAACGGTTCTGAGCGCTTTTATTGACAATGAAAATGTCAGTGATGGAAACGACCTGATATGTTCCGACAACTATCCTTTCCCGCCCGGGCAGACGACACTACGGCTCAATGCGCCGGTTATCTTCGCAGGGGCCTGCGAAGATTGGAAGGCGATCAGTAATCCTTCCGCAGAACACACCCTTACTTATATCGGCTTATCCAAGCTTCTGCTGACCAGGGCCTGGATCCAAAACACTGAAAGTTACGACTGCGGAGAGCTTAGCGAGGTCGTGCAACTACCTGCCGGTGGATGCCCCGGCCAAATATTCGATCCGGCATTAAACGGCAGCTACTTCAGTGTCGATGGAGTTCCGGTGCCCTCGAGCTTTAAGGGGTTGGAAGGGTTGTCTATGGTTCCAATTGCCGAAGACGAAGATGAAAACTCGGGCAGCATGTTGAAGGTTTTTTTGGTGAAATAAGGGCACTTAACCAAACTATTTATCTACCGCAAGGACAATAAATGTCTCAAACCATGAACATATCCATTGAGATCAGTGATCATGAGCTGGTCAATACCATCACCAAAAATCTCGAATTCCTGAACGATGTCAGGGTTCAGAAATGGTATGGCGCCATGGCTGAAAAGGGGGAACTTTCAGTTAAAAGCAGTCCGAATATAATCATCCTCGACGACGACCCCGAAACCGAAGAAATTTTCAGGCGGCTGTCCAAGATACGTCACGTTTTCCCTTTGGCCGCGGTTTTTGTCATCTCTACCGTCAAAGACCCCAAACACATCGTCGCGGTCATGAAGGCCGGGGCCACCGAATACCTGGTAACTCCCTTCAACGCGAAAGTACTGACCAATGCCGTCGAAGAGATTCGCGTTAAAATGACCGAAAGAGGCCATATCGCCAGGGGCGCCGTCTACAGCTTTATCAGCAGCAAGGGGGGGCTCGGCTCCACCATTCTATCGGTGAACACGGCCGTCACCCTGGCCCGCAATGCCCGAAACGGCAATGCCGTGGCCCTCTGCGACATCAGTTTTCAGTCCGGCGACACTTCGGTGCTGCTCGACATCCTGCCCGAAACGACGATCGTCGACATCTGCAAAAACTTTCACCGTCTTGATGTTTCGCTGCTGAAAGGCGCCATGATCAAACACAAAAGCGGCCTTGAGCTGCTGGCTGCCCCGGTCAGCCCCGAGGATTATGAAATTATCGAGGCAGGCCAAACCGAAAAGATAATCGGGCTGCTGACCAAGCTCTACGACCGGATAATCGTCGACTGCCCCTCGATGTCCATAACCGGATCCACCATGGAGGCGTTCAGGGCCTCCAGCAAGGTATTTATCGTTATCGATCTCTCCCTGCCGGCGATCAGAAACGCGGTTCGCATCACTCAGATGATCAGAAAACACGGCATTGGCGAGGAGAAGATAGAATTTATCCTCAACCGCTACGAAAAGGGAGCGACCCTGTCCATCGAGGAGGCTGAAAAAAATCTGGGGAAACGGATATTCTGGCTGTTTCCAAATGATTTCAGCGACATCATGTCGTCAATTAACGAAGGGGAACCGGTGGTTCAGTTACACCCCCGCTCCTTAATCTCAAAGAACATCATGAGCTTTACCGACAAGCTGAGGAACAAGCTCGGCAGCAAGGATTATCGGGGAGCAAAAACAGCTTTTGGCAAATCGATATAGGAGGGAATCGTGGCTCTAAAAGATATTATGGTAAAACTTGAAATGAACAGCCCGAACCAGACCTGGGTCAGTGAGTCCGCCAGCGACAAGAACGATCTGTTTTACAAGATAAAGCATCGAATCCATGGCCGAATTGTCGAAGAGATCAATCTGGCGGTTCTGGACGAGATGAGCCATGAAGAAGTTAAACCGGAAGTAAGCCGCATCGTCGAGCGTTTTCTGGAGGACGAAAAAGTCCTGTTGAACGTCGGCGAACGCAGGACCCTGGTGGAAGAGATCCTGGACGAGCTCATGGGCCTGGGCCCCCTCGAACCGCTCCTGAAAGACGATAGTATTTCCGACATCCTCTGCAACACCTATCTGAATGTTTATGTCGAGCGCATGGGTATTCTGGAAAAGGCCAACTGCCGCTTTGCCGACAATGCCCATCTCCTTAATATCATCGACCGGATTATCTCCAGGGTAGGCCGCCGGGTTGATGAATCATCGCCGATGGTGGACGCCAGGCTCCCCGACGGTTCGAGGGTCAACGCCATAATTCCGCCGGCCGCGATCGACGGGCCGCTCCTCTCCATTCGCCGTTTCGGCGCCAAACCCTTAAGAATGGAAGATTTGATCAACTACAAAGCCATCAATTCGGAAATTGCCGAATTTTTGGCCGATTGCGTCCAGGCCAAGCTCAATGTCATGATCTCCGGCGGAACCGGTTCAGGCAAAACGACCCTGCTGAACGTTCTCTCCGGGTTTATTCCAAGCAAGGAGCGGATCGTAACCATCGAGGACTCCGCCGAATTGCAGTTACAACAAAAACATGTGGTCCGTCTGGAAGTACGTCCACCGAGTATCGAAGGCTCCGGTGAGATAACCCAGCGGGATCTGGTCAGGAACAGCCTGCGGATGCGGCCGGACCGGATCATTATCGGCGAGGTCCGCGGCCCGGAATCCTTCGACATGCTGCAGGCCATGAACACCGGCCATGAAGGGTCGCTTACCACCATTCACGCCAACACCCCGCGGGATTCCCTGACCCGGCTTGAATCGATGATCCTGCAGACCGGCATCAATCTTCCCGAAAGGGCCATGCGTTTCATGGTCTCATCGGCTCTCGACCTGATTATCCAGGTGGCCCGCTTGACCGACGGCAGCCGCAAGATTGTTTCAGTCTCGGAACTGGTGGGAATGGAGGGCAATATTATTACCCTCCAGGAAATTTTTGTTTTCGAGAAACGGGGCATAGACAAAAAAGGCCAGGTAATGGGCCGTTTCAGGGCTACCGGCATCCGGCCCAATTTTGCCGACAGGCTCGAACTGTCCGGCATCAAGATCCCGGACGACCTCTTCTCCCCGGAAAAGGTTTACGAATAGAGGAGAGAGCATGGACCAATTCAATCTGTTTTTTCTGGCGGTCATATTCCTGTTCGCCGCGGCGGTGATTCTCTTTACCTATTTTTTATGGGAGGAATCGAAATTCACCGAGAAGCGGACCATGAAGAAGCGTCTTCTCTATATCTCGGCAGGAGGCAAACACGGCAAGGAAAAGCTGGAGCTTTACAAAAAAAGGGTCCTGAAAAATACCGGGGTGCTTGAAGCCATCGCCTTCAAGCTGCCCAGGATCAGCTCCGTAGACCGCATGCTGGTCAAGACGGGACTGCCAATCCCTGCTTCGGTTTTCTTCATCATCTGCGCGCTTGCCGCCTTGACCGGGGCGATGCTCGCTTATCAGTTTATGCCCGGGAGCGTCACTCCCCTTATTATGGGATTCATTTTTCTCTTCATTCCCTATTTCTTGCTGAAAATGTATGAAAAGTCGATTCTGGAGAAATTTCAGGACCAGTTGCCAGAGGCCCTCGACCTGCTGGCCAGGGCGATGCGCTCCGGCCATGCCCTGACCTCCGGCCTGGGGATGATCGCCGAAGAGATGCCGCCGCCTATTAAGCTGGAGTTCAGGGCCACTGTGGACGAGATCAACATGGGGCTCTCGGTTAAAGACGCCTTTGCCAATATGTGCGCGAGAGTGCCTAGTACCGATCTGAGATTCTTCGCCATATCCATATTGATCCAGAGGGAAACCGGCGGCAATGTCGCCGAAATCCTCGACAAGATCGGATATATCATTCGGGAACGTCTCCAATTCCGCCGCCAGGTCAAGACACTTACTGCCGAGGGCCGGCTGTCCGCCCGGATTCTGATCATGCTGCCGATTGCCATGTTCATATACATATACTTGGTAAATTATGAATATATATCACTGATGTGGACGGAAAAGATAGGGATCTACATGCTGGCCGGAGGGATCATCATGCAGATAATCGGCGCGATATTTATCAACAGTATCGTAAAGATAGAAATTTAACCGATTCAATCGGACCCTCTTACAGCAAAACAGGACCAAAAAGATAAGTAACCGGATCCGCAGAGCAAGTTAAGGTAAAACCCGGGACGGCGTTAAACGTTCCCGAGATCGGCGAAACAAAGGTGGACCATGAATAATGCCATAAATTACATGTACCGTTTGCTTGAAAACCGCGACTTTATAATTTTACAGATTTTCATTTTCCTGGCAGCAGGGTTGCTTGCCGGCAGCCTGATCCTCCTGTTCCAGCGCCGCAATCATTTGACGGAACGGATGGCCAAACTGCTGCCCGGCCAAAAAACGGTTAACCTGGCGGGGGCGAAACTCTTCGATGATGAGAAGCAAAGCGGCTTGACCGCCAGAATAATCGAGCCCGTCCATAAAATAATTGCCCCCTCGGACTTTTCTTCCCGGAAGAAAATCCGTTTGCGCCTGATCCAGGCCGGGATGCGCTCAAAAAAAGCCTACACTACTTATCTGGCCATGAAAGTGATACTTGCTGCCGCTTTTCCGCTGACCTATATTTTATTCAGCGCCTATTACAGCCTGACTCCCACGGCCATCACCATTGCCGTACTTCTGGGCCTGGCCGGTTTCTTCGCACCCAATCTGTTCATCCTGCAGCTCACCCAGAAAAGGCAGCAGATCATGAACAGATCGTTACCCGATGCACTGGATCTGATGGTGGTCTGCGTGGAAGCCGGACTCGGCCTGGATATGACCTTCAAGAGAGTCGGAGACGAAATACGTCCCTTGAACAAGGAGCTCAGCGACGAATTCTACCTGACCAACCTGGAAATCAGGGCCGGCAAATCCCGCACTGAAAGTTTCAAGAACATGGCTGCCCGCACCGGCATGGCGGACATTCGCAATCTGATGAACATCCTGGCCCAGACAAGCCGCCTGGGTACCAGCGTGGCCAATGCCCTGCGCATTCATGCCGACTCCATGCGCATCAAACGGCGCCAGATCGCCGAGGAAATCGCGGCCAAATCGGGAGTTAAACTGATTTTTCCCCTGATTCTTTTCATCTTTCCGGCCATTCTCATTGTCCTCGCCGGGCCGGCAGCCATCCGGGTTATGACCCAGCTGCTCCCCGCCTTAGGCGGCGGCTGAAGCAGGGATGTGATGGATCCGTCGAGCAGATCACGTTAACTTGCGAAAATATCACGATCCGATTTCAACCGAGAAATCTTAACGAGTGGACCAACGGAATCTGAAAAGGAGAACATGAAGATCACCCAATTTTCTTACATCAATCCGCGCCTGACCAACCTTGTGAAGTGCCGTATAGTGCCTCTGTTTTTAATGGTGCTCATGGCTTCGGGCTGTGCCACCACCAGCGAATCGGTGCAAAAGTTCAGCCCGACCCGGGGCAGCATCCTGGAGGAGAACGTCCGGGAAGATAAAAATGAATCCCTGGAGAAACTCTCCTACGAAGAATTACTCTTCCGGGGCAACAAATATTTAAGGCTGGCTAATGCCAAACTGGCCGTGCTCCATTTCCAGATGGCCCTGAAACGGCAGCCGGACTCGGTTGAGGCCCATGCCGCTCTCGGCGAAACCCTGACCCTTACCGGCGAAAACCAAGCCGCCCATATCTATCTCGACAAGGCCTTGTCGATTGACAGGCATAATCGTCAGGCCTTGCTGGCCACCGGCAGATTATACCGGGAAGAAGGCGATTACATCCAGGCGGAAATGTATCTCAAACAGGGCCGGCAAATTTATCCGGCCGACCCGGAAATCCTAACGGAACTCGGCATAACTTACGGTCGCATGGATCAGGAAGACCAGGCGGAACAACTGCTTGTCAAGGTGGTTGAACTTAAACCCCGGGATGCCTCCGCCTATAACAATCTTGGTTTTAATTATATTCTGATGGGAGATTATCCGGCAGCAGTCAGTGCTTTCCAGGGGGGCCTGGAACTCGAACCCGACTCCCCTCGCCTCCTGAACAATCTGGCAGCGGCATACGCCTTGAATTCTCAACACCGAAAGGCTTTCAACCTGTTCCGAAAAACGGGGACCGAAGCAACCGCCTATAATGACCTGGGTTACATCTTTATGATGCTGGGCCAGACCGATACGGCACGTGAATACTTTGAAAATGCTTTACGGCTGAATCCCCGACATTATGTTCTAGCCAAGGAAAATCTTTCTCTTCTCGAAACCGAACCATGGCCGGAGAGATAATCATGTTAATCGCAAGCAACCGAACCCTGGCGAAAAGGAACAATTCAATAAACGTGGATTACCGACCTGCTTATCGCCCTGCCCACGAAAATCAAGCCGATAACCATATAAAAAGAGGTATACCGATGCGACTCTTCCTTGGGACCATACTGTTAATTGTGATGGGAGCTGGAAATATCCATGCCGAGATGGTGGCGGTTTCCCTAAACCGGGCCGACATAAGAAGTTCCCCTTCGGAGGTCGTCTCAACCGTAGTCATGCAGGTCCCGCGCTACTATCCCCTCTCGGCCCTTGAAAGCCAGCAGGATTTCCTCAAGGTTACCGATTATCAAGGAAAGAGCGGCTGGATTCAAAAGAGCAGCGTCAACAAGACCAGAACGGTAGTCGTAAACACCGCCGGCAGGGCCAATGTCCGCAGCGGTCCCGGCAAGGATAACAAGATCGTGTTCAAGGCACACGAAGGGGTTTGCTTCAAAGTCCTTGGCGAAAAGGATGACTGGCTGCAGATCCAACATGAGAGCGGGGTAAAGGGCTGGATCTACAAGGGGCTTGTCTGGGAAGGTTAAAGGAAAAGTGGCGGAAAAACCCTCGGAAGATCTCAGGTCCATCCCTGGAATCGGTGCCAGACTCGCGGCAATGCTCGAATCGATCGGGGTTCGCCGCGTCAGCGAACTGAAAGGGGCCAGTCCGGAAAAGCTCTACGCCAAACTGGAAGATACCACCGGCGCGCACGTCGACCGCTGCGTCCTGTATGCTTTCAGGAACGCTGTTTACTTTGCAAGCCACCAAAGACATGATCCAGCAAAACTTAAATGGTGGTATTGGAAAGACAAGTAGCACCTGAACGCGTACTTCAGTACGCTGCAATGACGAGACAATTTGCAGCAACGCGGGAGCTGGAGACTTTTTGCGACGCCAATCAGTCTCGATGGGGATGGCTAAGCAAAATCGTCAGATCCAAGGCGCGCGAATTTCGAGGAATGAAGCTTACTTCAGTACGCTGCAATGACAAGACATTTTGCAGCAACGCAGGAGCTGGCGACTTTTTGCGACGCACAATCAGTCTCGATGGGGATGGCTAAGCTAAAATCGTCAGATCCAAGGCGCGCAAATTTCGAGGAATGAAGCGTACTTCAGTACGCTGCAATGACGAGACAATTTGCAGCAACGCAGGAGCTGGCGACTTTTTGCGACGCCATCGGAACTTACTTCTTGCCAAGCCCCTTAGTGCGGGATTAACATCGCCAGCATGGAACAGGGACTTACCTTACGGTGCGAAATCACCGGGCCGGAAGACGGCCGATTGCTGCTTGACCTGTTGACCAGCCGTTTCCCCTACCATGACCGCGAGTTGTGGCAGGCAGCCATCACCACGGGCCTGGTTCAGGTAAACGGCCACGAAGCCTGCCGGGATCAACGGCTTCGGGCCGGCGACCAGCTGAGCTATGACGCCGTCAACCACCGGGAGCCCCCGGTATCGAACGATGTAGAAATAATCCTCGAAACTCAGGACCTCCTTTTGGTCGGTAAACCGGCCGGAACCCCGGTCAGCCGTACCGGCCTGATTATCCAGAACACCTTGGTAAACATCCTGCGCCGGCGCTACCGGCAGGAAATCCATCTACTCCACCGGCTGGATCGGGAGACCAGCGGCCTGCTGCTCTGCGCCCGCAGCAAAAAGGCCTGCCGCGACCACCAGAAAAACCTGAAGAGCATCATGACCGGCAAATATTATCTGGCCGTAGTCAGGGGGCGGATCGACCTCCCCCTGATCGAAGTTGACCAGGCCCTGGCCGCCAGGGACGGCAGTCCCGTCCGTTGCCGGATGTGGAGTACGGAACACGGTCAACCGAGTCGGACCATCTTCCGTAAAATAGCTGCCGGCGAGGACCACACCCTGCTCCTCGCCGAATTGCTCACCGGCCGGAAACATCAGATCCGTGCCCATCTGGCCCATCTCGGCCATCCCCTGGTCGGCGATAAAATTTACGATCATGACGGCAGGTATTATCTGAAAAGAATTGCTGAAGAACTGACCGGAGCGGATTACCGGGAACTGGGAGCCCGCAATCACACCCTGCACGCCTGGGCGGTCAGGCTGAACTTAGGGGACCGCCCCCCGGAACTTCATTTTTCCGAAGGCTTTTCCGTTGATATGGAAAAACACCTGGCGAACTTTCCAAACTGGCGTGAAAAGGCTGAAAAGATGCTGCAAACATAAACATATGGCCGGTTACCCGCTAAAAGCAACAAACCGAATAATCAGACTATCCGGAGAGGTAACACCCCATGCACCTGAAGAATGAAAAGGAAACAATAGAAGCGATCGATTCATGGCGTCCCCATTCAGCGGCCGCCCAACTTGGCAAACTGCGCAAGGCCCTGGAAGGCATCGAGCTGGACCGGATGTACTACGAGCAGAAAGAGAGCGCCGGGGGCATGGAACGCTGCGGCTCCTGCCTGGCCTTGCTCCGGGAACGGATCGACGAACTGGAAAACGGTTGATGATTAGTTAGCCGGTTTCCGGTTATCGGTTATCGGTTGATATAGTCCATCAGCATCTGTCGAGCCTTCGGGGAGTTCCATTCCCGGGGGCCGAGATACTTTTGCCGGAGGATGCCCTCTTTATCGACGATATAGGTTTCGGGCACCCCGGTTATCCCGTATGCATTGCCGACCTCCGAAGCAGGATCGACCAGAATCGGAAATTCAAAGCCGTTTTTTTCGGCAAAGATTGCGGCCAGGTTCGGATCATCATTATTGAGGATTGCGAGCATCTTGAAGCGGTCATCAGGCATGGTCTCGTACAATTCCTGCATCGCCGGCATCTCCTCCCGGCAGGGCGGGCACCAGGTCGCCCAGAAGTTGACAAAAACCACCTGTCCCTTCAACTCCGACAGTTTCCAGAGATTACCCTCGATATCCAGCAGTTCGAAATCGGGAGCGGGTTGCCCCCATCGCGCCGCCGAGAATGCCTCCCCCCCGGCGTCGGCAGAGGAAGGGTTTTTAGCCGATTCACTCCCCCGGGACGACTTTTCCTCCCGGGAACAACCGCTGCCGACCCCTATCGCAGTCAGCAGCAGCACAATCATGATTGATCTTAACAGATATTTACCCTGCATCACTTTTCTCGACCCCACGCCTGAATATTTTAAAAATGGCCCTTCTTAACGGAATATAATCGATGAATTCGCAAAATGTCAAAGATGGAATGGCTAAGCCAAGGCGCGCGAATTTCGAGGAGTGAAGCGTACTTCAATACGCTGCAATGACAAGACAATTTGCAGCAACGCCGGAGCTGGCGACTTTTTGCGACGCCATCATTATTGACTCAAATCAATGTCCTCCGACCGGTTATATGCAATAATGGCCTTAATGAAAAGGTCAACGCAAACAGGCAAACACCCTTGCCAGCGTAAACAATTGCCTATTTGCTGACAAGAGAATTGCTTAAATACAATGATAAGGAGGTGTGAAATGGCTGGATATCAAAGATGGGACGATTTTCTGATCGCCGAACATGAAATGATCGAGCGGGCCATGTCGGTCCTGAAAATCAATCTGGATAAAATCGAGCGCGGCAGCCACGATCCCTTACAGATGCAGCGGACTATCGACTTTCTTCTGGAATTCGGCGACAAGATCCACAACCGCAAGGAAGAAGGTTTTCTCTTCCCGCTGATGGATAAGAGAGGCGTGCCGATAGAAGGCGGGCCCCTCGGAGTAATGCTCATGGAGCACGATGCCGAGCGCCGCCTTCTCCAGAATATGACCGCCCGGCTTGACACCCTTGCCGAGGCAGATCCGGAAGAGATCGCCAAATTCAAACAGGAAGGGCTTGAATATCTGGTGATCCGGGCCGAACATATCTGGAAGGAAAACGATATTCTCTATCCCATGGCCCGCAAGGTTATGCAGGAGGGCGATGGCGAGAAGATGCTGACGGAATTCGACCAGCTCAACCGGGAAGCCTACGGGGCCGGGGCGTGGGAAAAATTTTCCGGAATGCTCGGCGAAGTTGAGGGAGGCAGCGAGAACCGCACCCGCCTGATCAAGGGCCTTTCATACGAACAGCTGGACGCGATCATGGAAAGCCTGCCGTTTGAATTAACCTTTGTCGATGCCGAGGATACCGTCGCCTATTTCAACCGGCTGGACAAGAAGAAGATCTTCCCCCGGACCCGCTCGGTCATCGGCCGCAAGGTGGATAAATGCCATCCCGAAAAAAGCGTCGACACGGTAAAGCGGATTGTCGAGGGCTTTAAAAACCGCAGCCTCGACAAGGCGGAGTTCTGGATCAATTTCCGGGAGGACACCGTCCTGATCCGCTACTTCCCGGTCTATAGCGATTCGGACCAATACATGGGGGTTCTCGAAGTGACCGAGGAGATCGGCTGGATCAGGAAACTGGAGGGGGAGAAGCGCTTGCTGGACTAGCCCGGCAGGGAGTGAGGGGGGAGGAGTAGGAGGAGTCAGAAGTCAGGGGTCGGGAACCGGGATTCTGAAGCCGGGACTCTGGAGACGGAGGAAAGAAACAGAGATAACATGACCGGCAAAAGCGATCACAGGTGGTGCAGATTCGTGCAAGCGCTCCTGTTCGCCATAACCCAGCTATGCGAACAGGAGCGATCGTGCGAAGATGCGGCGCCTATGGTCGCTTTTCTGTGATCGCTTTTAATGAAGCTTATAAACCCGGTCGCCCTCGACGAAAACCTCGAATCCCTCCTCGACTTGGAGTTCGGCTAGCTTTGCGGCAACTTGGTCCTCATCGATGCCAAGGGCGGCCGCGATCTCGCCTAAATCATAATAGGCCTGGCCGGTATCGCCATAGCCCTTGGGTTGGAGGTGGGGAAGATACTCGCTAAAGGCATGGGTCGAGGCCTGTTCGAGAATTTCCCTTATCTGCGGCGGCCCATAGAGCAACAACCATTTGGCCGCCTCGGACCACACCTCGCCATCCACATTCCGGCTGCCCAGGACCTGCATGGCCATTTCCAGATTCCACTGTTCCTTAAAATCAGACATACCATATTTTAATCACCGCCGGGGAACAACACAAGCCGCAAAAAACGACCGGGGTATTTTAGGGGTCAGGCTGCACCGGCCAGAGCCAAGTCGATCATGGTCACAACCTTCAGGCCTTTATCGTTATTCCCCGCCGGATAAAGGTCGGCACCGCCAGATATACGTCAAGAGACATCGCCTGTCCGTCCGGAATCAGCCGGTCCAGGGGCTCCTGCTCCACTGTTCTTTTCCGCCTCCCATCAATTGTCATGTTACGCTTTTCTTCAGCCAGAACCCGCCAGTATTCGCTCAACTCCATAATCACGCCTCCATAAGACTTGAAAGACTTTTTGACTTTGTTATTGAATCAGCATAAACTATGGGGTGGGACAACCGAGGTCCCATACCTGATTTTTTTTGGGGAAAGGGATTTTTTTCTCGGGAAGGAATTATCGAATGGCCGAGCACAAAACCCAGTTCAGGCGCCTCGTTTTTGTGGATCAGCAGGTAAGGGAAGGCATGAAGAACGGGCAGTTGGCCAATTGCCGGAGTATGGCCGCCGCCTATGAGGTCAGCCCCAAGACGATCATGCGCGACATGGATTACCTCAAAAATCAATGCGACGCACCGGTCAGCTACGACCGGAGCCGGCATGGCTACTATTACACCGAAGAAAACTACCAGCTGCCGGCAATAAAGATCAACGAAAGCGATCTGCTGGCGATCTGCCTGACCCGCAAGATCATGGAACAGCACCGCAACACCCCGATTTTCCGGAAACTGGCGGCGGTGTTCGACAGAATCGAGAAGTCGCTGCCGGAGAGGATTACCATCTCTCCGGCCTGGATCGATGATCGGATTTCGGTTCTCGGCGATTCCCGGGCCGATATCGACCCGATGATCTGGGAGACCGTGGCCAAGACCCTCCACCATTATCGGGGGCTGCAAATAAGTTACCTGAAACCCGGTGCCACGGAAAATTCCGAACGGAGAATCGATCCCTACCATGTGGTCAGTTTCAATGGCGAATGGTATCTGATCGGCTTTTGCCACCTGCGCGCCGGGATAAGAATCTTTGCGATTTCCCGAATCAAGAGGGCCATAGCCCTAAAGGCCGCGTTCACGATCCCGGCCGATTTCAACCTGGACGATTTCACCGATTCCAGTTTCGGCCTGTTCGGGAGCGGTCGGCAACAAGAGGTGAAAATCCGCTTTTCCCCGAAAATCGCGCCCTATATAATGGAAAGGGACCAGCACCCCGAGCAGACCATGATCAAAGAAGAGGACGGCGCCCTGCTTCTCTCCTTCCCGACTCGCCATCTTCTCGGAGTCAAACGATGGATTCTTTCCTGGGGCAGCGACGCCGAGGTCTTGGCCCCGGACGAATTACGCGCCGAGATTCGCCGGGAAATAATGAAGTATTCGCAGGTTTACAACCAATGAGCATCCCGCGATATCCCGCCTCCCAATACCATTTATAACTCCAGCCGCCGGGCCATCAGGAAAACTTTCGATCATTTATCCCGGCGGAAATACGGGGTTACCCCCATATCTTTTTTAATTCCAAAAGGTAAATTTTAATAATCGTCAAGCACCTTGGTCTTCGGATTTTTTCCGACGCTGTCAAAATCACCACTGGGGGGGGATTCAGTGAGTTTATTGAAATTTCTAAGTAGGGAAAAACTGGTCGAATATCTTGACCAGGAGCTGCGCCCCTTTTTGAATGATCGTGAAATCTACGACATCGACCATTACGGCTGGGTGGCCGATAACCATGCCGACCCCGATTATCTGGGCCTGGCCATGTGGCAAACCGACCCGCCCGCCAAACGTGAACCTTCCGATCTCTCCGGGATTCCGCCTGGCCCCGCCTGGCCGGAATGCAATATCGCCGAAATTACCAAGAAAGGCATGGAATTCGAGAAGCTGATGAAATCATCCCGCCACTCGATCGGCCTCAGCCACCTGTACCACCAGAATCCCGGCGAGATGAGTTCCTGCTTCGATTTTCACTTTTCAGAAACGGTTATGAAGCTGACCATGGCTGCAGACCGTTTACGGGATTTTTTCATCATTGCCTTCTCGGCTCTGCCTGGATTTACAGAAAAAACCGGGGTCCAGGAGAGCCCTTCCGGACCGGGCGACCAACTCCTGTGCCACTGTCGCCCATATCTAAGGGCCAGGGACATTCTTGCCGGCGACCCTGGCAAGAGCATGGAACTATTCGACTGCCTGACGGAGCTGCCTGCTCTGGCCGAACGCCTCTGTTTTTACCGAGATTCTCAAAGCCCGGTCCCGGGAGCCTCAGCCGATATCGAGATCCTTATCGATTGGTACAAACTCACGATCGACACCGGCAACAAAATTTTCCTGGCCGAGTACCTGTTAAGGAACTTCTCCCAAACTCCTCGCCTTGGTCATATTGTCGAGTACCGCTAGCTTCGCCCATTTAACTCCACCATCCCGCTGGTTCCGGCTGCCCCTGGCTTCCCGGGGGGTGCCCGAATTCGTTACTCACTCCGCCCAAAGTCAGAACCTTTCTTCCCCGCTTGCCCATTCTCCGGGAGAGATATATCCTTAAAAGGGACGGGGACAACTTTCTTCGGAAGGATTTTATCCGCGCGAATCGGTTCCATAAGTTTTTCGACGGTTAACTTTGCAAACAGCCGATTTTCAAAGTTGCCAGCGCCGGGAGAGTTGAATTAAAAGGCAAACAATGCGGCGCTCGCAAAAAGGATACGGATTCTGTGACGCAAGCAGACGAACTCTCTCCATCAATATGATCACCCGGACCATCCTTTTATGTCATCGAAATTAACCGAAAATGAAAAAATAATACTTAAGGCCATTGACCGTCACCTGCAGGACGTTCCCACCGAATGTCCTTACGGACTGGGATACCAGGCGGTTTACAGGATGGCAAGACTCGATACAATCCCGCCGGAGATCATGGGAACTCTGCTGGCCGCGGGCTACCGGCGATACGGCGACACGATTTACACCATGGGCTGCCGGGATTGCCAGGGATGCATCCCGATCAAACTGGACCCTTTCGAATTCGCCCCGAACCGTAAACAAAAACGCTGCGCCAGGCAAAACCTGGATCTGACCATCAAAAAAACCCCCCTGAACCCGGATCAAGAAACCACGGATCTCCTCCAGAACTTTTTCGATCATCGCTTCCCGGGCAAAAACAACCGGGCCAGGGATTACTATGCCGGTTTTTTCCTGAATTCTTCGGAGTTCTCCATGGAGCTTCGCTATTATTCAGGGAAAAAATTGATCGGGGTTTCGATAATCGATATCGGCCGCACCTGGCTCAACGCGATTTACTTCTTTTTCGACCCCGCCTCGACCAAACGCAGTCCCGGCATTTTCAATATCGTCAATCTGGTCAACTTCTGCCGGGAACACCAGATCCACAACCTCTACCTCGGCTACTGGATCGAAGAGTCCGGATCCATGAACTACAAGGCCGGCTTTTCCCCGCACCATCTGCTCATCGACGGAAGCTGGCGCAAGGTCGGCTAATTCCGCCACCGCAAAAACCGAACCTTGGGCAAGCCGCCCCCCACTTGGCCGCAACTCCTCTTCTTTTATCTGTTACCTGAATTCGTGAGCGCACGTATCGGTATATCTCCGAATTACGTAGGACGGCGGGATTAAAATCGTCAGATCCTAGGCGCGCAAATTTCTAGGAATGAAGCTTACTTCAGTACGCTGCAATGACGAGACAATTTGCAGCAACGCGGAAGCTGGCGATTTTTGCGACGCATTAAACTTTGTGGTTTTCAAAAAATTAATTGTGATAGACTTAATTATAAGTTCACTTTTTCCAACAGATATGACCTAACAAGAGATGGTGATTAACATGGAAAAATGGCAATTAGCAGGAATTATCTCAACGGGATCCAAACGACGAACCTTGATCCTGCCGACCGAAAAACCCCCGAGAACAACCAGGCCACCCGAAGGACCGCGGAGAAATGGTAAAGTGGCTTTCTTCCTGCGCTCGACAATCCGCAGGGTAACCGAGGTTATCACCCTGTTCTGACCGGCCGGTGCGAAAGATCCGATCCCGATTCATTGTACCGGTAACACGGAGATCAAGCTTCGGCGGAAGCGTTATTTTGCGCCTCACTGAGCCATGGCGATACCCATGGCGTAACGGAAAAACTCCGCACCGTGGAGAATTAGATGAAAAAGTGGACCGGCCTTGGCTTGATCGTGGTAGTTCTGCTTTCAAGCTGCGTCACGGCTTTTGCAGACCCGAAAATCCTCGAACTTGCCAGTGGTAAAAACATAACTTTTCCCGCAATGATCAAGGGCCTCCGCCAGGCCCGGATCGTCTTTCTCGGTGACGATATCACTGTTCCCGCCCATCAACTTTCCCAGATGGAGATCCTTAAAGCGCTGCACGAGGAAAACCGGGAACTCGCGGTGGCGGTGGAGGCGTTTCGCCCCGAAAGCCAGTATATCCTTGACCAGTGGAGTTCGGAGGACATCAGCAAGCGTCGCTTTGTCAATGAATTCAACAAAAACTGGGGAGAATGGGAGCGCTACCGGCCACTATATGAATACATCAGAGACAACCATATAAAACTTACCGGCCTCAACATCTCGCTTGATATCCTCATCCAGGTGGAGATGGAGGGCTTCGACTCCTTGACCCCCGAGCAGCTCGAAGGTCTCGGTGAGGGGATAATCTGTGATATAGAGCCCGGCTATCAGGATGTAATCCGCAGACTTAACCTTTTCAAGGGCATGCTGCGGGGACATTCCTTCGAAAATTTTTGCGAAACAAAAATTCTCGGCGATATTATGATGGCCAAAAATCTCAGCAAATTCCAGGAAGAGCACCCCGCCCTCAGCATCGTCGTTCTGGCCGGCAACACCCATTCCTGGAAGCTCGGGATTCCGCGACGGCTGAATGCCGAGGCGGGCCTGAACCCCAAGACCGTGCTCTTCGAAGCGGAAGGAATGGTAACCCGCAACACCGTAACCATAGCGGAAGCCGATTATCTCTGGCTCGACTACGGCCCGGACGGCTGGCGATATGATCCCGTCGAGCCCTGAATCTCCCCGCCGCGCTAAGAATCGTCGCCGGTCAGGATAGTCGGAGATAACATATGCGAAAAGCGGTTTATCGTTTATAATTAGTGTTTATGAGCGGATTCCACCCGGAACCATTAGGCTAACCGTCAAGACAACCGGCCCTCCGGACAAAGGCGATCAGAACCGAAAATCATCTATCCAGGCCCGGAAACCTATGACACTTTACAGCATCATCTCTATCGGCAAAAATTTCTATTACTCCCACCCCTACCTGGCCCTGGCTATTGTCGCCGGTTTGCTGATTCTTGCTTTTATCAAGCCGAAGGCGGCTTTCAAAACCGTGGCGGCCATTTTGATTTTAGTGCTGATCATCTACCTTGCTTCGCTCCTCGGCCAAACTTCCCTGACCGGCATGAACAGCAAAAAGCAGATGATCAACCAGAGCCGCGACTAGGCCGGCTTTCTTTTCCCTGAATCCGTGAGCGTTCGAGAACGGCGCAGATGCAAGGCGGCAACGATGTTGATAATACTGATGGTATATTAACGAGTTGCCAACGTCGCAGATGCGCCGTTATCGGGCGCCCCGCAGGGCGGCGGGGTGAACCCTGGCAATCCAGGGAAAACGATTATCTAATGAAATTACAAACTGATAAGTGAAATTCACCACGAAGCCGTCACGGATTCAGGTTCTCTCAAACGGCCACTACCTCTAGCGTTCCCCTTTCCCGCTGATCCTCGAAGACCAGATCGACATCGGTAAGCAACCCCCTGTCGGCCAGTCTTTTCAGGTTTCGATTAGCCAGCCCGCGCAGCACGGATTGATCGGCGGCCGCCACCCGCAGCTCAAAACGACCGGAGCCTTTTACCGCCTCCAGAGCCGGACGAACCTTGCAATAGAGGTTTCTGGACAGGACCAATTCCCCGAATGCCGGATGATAGGGGCCGGCGACAATATCATCCCTGAGGGTATCGGTCGCCTGCAAACCGAGCCGCACCACCCTGACCCCATAGGCGTCGAAGATCTCCTTGATCCGGCCGCTGGCCGCCACCGCCCTGGCCAGGGACATCGGCTGATATTCGCCCACCCGATAACGCCTCTCAAGGCCGCTGCCCTTTAACACCACGGCGGGATAGATCCTGGCCAGATTCGGCCGCATTCCGGCCAGCTCCTCGGCACCCTTAAAGAGCAGGCCGGGGCGGTCGCCGGGCAGACCAACCATCAGCTGCACCCCGACTTTAAGTCCGCCAGCCCGCACGCATTCGATCGCCCGGACGGAATCGGCAACCGTATGGCCCCGGCCACTGGCCCGCAATACCTGGTCGCTCATCGACTGGATCCCCAGCTCGACAGTGCCGACTCCAAATCTTTTGAGAAAATCGACAATACCGGCATTGATATAGTCGGGCCTGGTCGAAAGCCTGATCTCATCCACGGTCCCTTCGGCCAGAAAGGGCTGAACCGAGCCGAGCAACTCCCGTTGCCGGGCCTCGGGCAGACAGGTGAAACTGCCGCCGTAAAAGGCGACCTGCACTTCCCCGCGCCCCGCCCGGCGGGGACGGGCCAAGGCGGCGAAGATTTCAGCCCCGAGCTGCTCCCCATCCGGGGTCGGACCCGGCGATTGGCCGGTAATCGCGTGCTGATTGCAGAACACACAGCGATGGGGACAGCCCTGGTGGGAGATAAAGAAAGGAATAACCAAAGGACGAGACATCGGCCGGCTCAAGAGGGGGATGGGATATCAGAATCCGCTAATTTAAGCAGGGCCGCGGCGGCGCCCTTTTGCTCGGCTTCCTTCTTGCTGGTTGCCTGTCCGTAGGCAAGGACCGTGCCCCGGAACCGCACGGAAACCGTGAAGACCTTGCGATGGTCGGGACCTTCGGCCTTTTCAAGAACGTAGACCGGAGCCTCGTTATGTTTTTCCTGGGTCAGCTCCTGCAAGGCGCTCTTGGCATCGGCCAGATGCAGCTGCTCTCTCCGGCCGGCGAGGCGAGGCACGAAATGACGCTGGACGAAATCGGAGACCGACCCATAGCCGCCATCATGAAAAATCGCGCCGAGCACCGCCTCGTAAGTACAGGACAGGATCGACGGCTTATTCCGACCGTTGGAGCTGTCCTCGCCCTTGCCGAGATAGAGAAAGCGGCCGAGGGAAATATGCTCGGCCATCACGGCCAGATGCGCCTCGTTAACCAGCATGGCCCGCAGTTTGGTCAGCTCCCCTTCCCGCATTTCAGGATATTCTTGAAACAGGGCGTAGCCGATGGTCAGGTCGAGAACCGCATCGCCCAGAAATTCCAGCCGTTCATTATCTACATCCTGGCGGGCATCATGCTCGAAGGCGTATGAGCGGTGAATCAGGGCCAGCTGCAGCAGGCGCGGGTCCCGGAAGTTGTAGCCCAGGATTTCTTCGAGCTCCCGGAGCCGGCTTTTATTGTTTTCGCTCAGCGTGCTTAACTGTTCCATAATCAGAATCCAATGAGTTGAAATGGAAGGGATCGCCACCCTCCAGGATGATTGATTTACGAAAGAACCTATCCGCCGCCGGTTCGATCAGGCCGAGACCGGATCACAGGCCGCCGGAGGCTCCGAAACTGATCTCGGGTCCGGCCTCGCCTTTCTGCATCTTTACTCTTGTCAAAAGCCCAAAACTATGTTTAGAATTGTGCCGCGCTTCACTTTAGACGGCGGCGTAGCCAAGTGGCTAAGGCAGAGGTCTGCAAAACCTTTATACATCGGTTCGACTCCGATCGCCGCCTCCAGAAATATCAAAAGGCTGGTCTTTTTTTAGACCGGCCTTTTTTCGTTTTGACCGTGACGGCCGGGCTCGGCACCGACAAAGCCCTTTCCAGACCGAGACTATTTAAGATATGGCAGCAACTCTTTAAACTGCGAAGTCCCGGCCCGGTGGAGCAGGTCATAGATGATCATCTCGGTGCTGCCGACCGTGCCCCCCAGCTCCCGGATTCTGGCCAGACCGGTTTCGCGGTTGCACGGCGATCTGGAGGAAACCGCGTCGGCGGGGACCCATACCTTGTAACCCTCCCGCAGCGCGCCCAGCACCGACTGATAGATGCAGATATGGGTTTCCACCCCGCAGATAATCAGGGTATTGACCTCTTGGCCCAGCTTCTTGACCCTTGCCCTGATCACCTGATCGGCAAAGCAGTCAAACTGCATCTTGTCGAAGGGAACCACCTCTCCGAGCTCCGCCTTAATTTCCGGGAGCAGCTCGCCAATCCGGGCACTATATTGGGTGGTGGCCGCCACCGGGATATTCATGACCCGGGCGGCTTTCAATAACAGGGCCGAATTCCTGGTGACTTCCTCCCCGCCGTCGATCACCGGCATCAGCCGTTCCTGGACATCCACCACCAGCAAGGCGCATTTTGCCGGATCGAGATGGGCCGGTTCTTTCATTATTATCACCTCGGCTACGAAAGTTGTTGAGACAAATAGACAATTATCATTAAATTAAACTTGGATCCAGCGGCTCTGAATATCGTGATGGGAAAGGCCATGGGGCCCCCTTAAACTTACAATCGTTGCGCTCGTCAAAGGAGCCGGGATCGCTTAAAAAATACCGCGAATCGGTCATGGGGGCAAGGCCAATGTGATTCAGGGCGGTTAACATGCTTTTTAAAAAAATTAGATGAAATAAGCCGGTTTAGCTTGTTTCGTCGCAAAGGGCGGCAAGGCAAATGCTTATCAAGAAAATCCTGAAAACCTCGCCAACGGCTGAGATTATGGAAGTCAAGGGCTGGGTTCGGACCAGGCGCGACGCCAAGGACCTCTCCTTCATCGAGATTAATGACGGCTCCTGCCTCAAGAATTTACAGGTGGTGGCCCAAGGCGACATGGATAATTTCGAGAGCTTGGTCCGTAAACTCACCACCGGCTGCGCGGTCCGCTTTACAGGCAGACTGGCCGCCTCCCCCGCCAAGGGGCAGGATGTCGAGTTCCAGGCCGAAAGCGTCGAGGTTTACGGCTGGGCTCCAGCCGAATCATATCCCCTGCAGAAGAAGCGGCATTCCTTCGAATTCCTGCGGGATATTCCCCACCTGCGGCCGCGAACCAACAGTATCGGGGCGGTCATGCGGATCCGCGGCCAGCTCGTCACCGCGGTTAACCGCTTTTTCGAGGAAGAGGACTTCGTGCAGATCCACACCCCGGTAATCAGCACCAGCGATTGCGAAGGGGCCGGGGAGATGTTCATCGTCACCACCCCGGGTGCGGGAGAAGGCGAGCCGCCCTGCGCCCCCTATTTCTTCGGACGGCCAGCGGGCTTGACTGTCAGCGGTCAGCTTGAAGCCGAGGCCTACGCCATGGCCCTCGGCCGGGTCTATACCTTCGGGCCCACCTTCCGGGCCGAAAATTCGCACACCAGCCGCCACCTCGCCGAATTCTGGATGGTCGAGCCGGAAATGGCCTTCTGCGACCTGCGGGAAGATATCGACCTGGCCGAGAAATTCCTTAAATTTCTGATCGCCGACGTCCTCGATAATTGCCATGAGGATCTGGAACTGTTCACGAAATTCGTCGACAAGGGTCTCCGCCACCGGCTTGAAGCCGTAACCGGCCGGGCCTTTACCAGAACTACTTACAGCGAGGCCGTGGAAATCCTGGAAAACTCGGGGAAAAAGTTCGAGTATCCGATCTCCTGGGGAAGCGATCTCCAGGCGGAGCACGAACGATTTTTAAGCGAGGAGATTTTCGGCGGACCGACGGTGGTGACCGATTACCCCGCTTCGATCAAACCGTTTTATATGCGCCTGAACGATGAGGGGAAAACGGTCGCGGCAATGGATGTCCTGTTCCCCTCGATCGGTGAGATAATCGGCGGCAGCCAGCGTGAGGATCGCTACGAAGTTCTGGAAAAGAGAATGGCCGCCCAAAACATCGATCCGGCCGCTTACCAATGGTACCTCGACTTGCGGCGTTACGGCTCCGCTCCCCATGCCGGCTTCGGCCTGGGCTTCGAAAGGCTCTTGCAATTTGTTACCGGGATGACCAATATCCGGGACGTCATTGCCTTCCCGCGCACCGCCGGCCGCGCCTGAGCCGCCATCGCCGCCGGCGAAACTCCCTGGATTTTTTGCTTAGCCATCCCGTGACTTTTGGCGGATTTGTCGGATTTTGATTAATTTCGTAAAAAACTGTCATTTCGAACGTATGTGAGAAATCTTGTTCTTTAACCAATGGAACTATTAAAGCCGAGTTGAGCAGTTTGTCTGCTCGTACGAGACTTATGCCCTTGCGGTATAAGATTTCTCCCGTTTGTCGAAATGACATTAAGGCAATCACGACTTTTTGCGAACTCATCAGATTTTGATGGCGTCGCAAAACTGATTACGTCATTACGAGGAGCAAAGCGACGAAGCAATCCAGTATTTCACCTAGGTTACGTTTCTGTATTGCTTTGCTACCCTCGCAATGACTTAATCTTTGACTTTTTGCGAACTTATCAATTTCCCCAGAATGACCGCCGCCGTCGTGTCGTGGTCCCCGAGAAAATCGAAGTTCACCCTGTCCGCCAGTTCCGGCCTGTGCCGGAGGATAAGCCGCACCGCCTCGCCGGTGCAGCGGCCGGTGAGCCCCCGGCAGAAGGCGGCCTTGCCTTTGCGATCCTTTCTGAAATCAGCAATCAGGTCGCGGCAGCACACGGCCCCGGATTCTTGCCGGAAAGAGTCATGGTAACCGGCAACCAGCTTTCTGAACTGGTTCTTGCCCAGACCGTCCGGGCAGGCGGGACCCAGAAAAAGCCCCAGCCCCATAACACCTCCGGAAAGGGCGCCGCATACACAACCGGAGCCGCCGACCCCGCCGCCGAAACCGCTGCCGAGACGCAGGGCCTGCTCGGCGGTCAGTTCACAGCCGAAGCCGGTATTGATTACCAGCAGCGCCGACTCCGAACAGTTTAAGCGATGCTCCTGAAAATAGTTCTCGGCCCGACGGCCGGCCAACTCAGCCACCTCCTCTACCAGATCCGGATTTTCCGCTCTGCCCCCGCCGCTTTTACTGAATATTTTTTTTAATATTTTCATCATCTACCAGGTATATCGGGCGGATCTTGCCCGGGATTTAATTTCAGGAACTATTTTCAACTCGCTGCCCTGGATTGCTTCGCTGCGCTCGCAATGACCTTAATGTTTGACTTTTTTGCGAGGCCATCATTTTTTAACGAAGGTCAATTCACCGTCCCCACGGCCCACCAGGATCCGGTCGCCCTCGACAAAGGCACCTTCCAGAAGCTGCATGGCCAGACGATCCTGAATATAACGCTGGATCGTTCTTTTCAGGGGCCGGGCACCGAAGGAGGGATCATACCCGACCTCGATCAGAAAATCACGGGCCTCGTCGGTCAGCTCGATCTCCAGTTTCTGGTCGGCCAGCCTTTTTTTGAGGAGGGCAAGCTGGATATCGACGATCCGGCTCAGGTCTTTCTTGGACAGACTATGGAAGATGATGGTCTCGTCAATCCGGTTTAAAAATTCCGGTTTGAAGTTGGCGTGGAGAATCTCGTCGACCCGGCCGGCCGCCTCCCTGCGATTCTCTTCCCCAAGTTCCATGATCATCTGGCTGCCCAGGTTGGAGGTCATGATCAGGATAGTGTTCTTGAAATCCACCGTCCTCCCCTGGCCGTCGGTGAGCCTGCCGTCATCGAGGATCTGCAGGAGAATATTGAAGACGTCGGGGTGGGCCTTTTCGATCTCGTCGAAAAGCACCACTGAATAGGGCCGCCGCCGGACGGTCTCGGTGAGATAGCCCCCCTCCTCGTAACCGACATAGCCCGGGGGCGCCCCAATCAGCCGGGCCACCGAATGCTTCTCCATGAATTCGGACATATCCATTCTGACCATGGCGTTTTCGGTGTTAAACAGAAAGGCGGCCAGGGACCGGGCCAACTCGGTCTTACCGACTCCGGTGGGACCGAGGAAGATAAAGGAGCCGAGGGGCCGATCCGGGTCCTGGAGACCGGCCCGAGCCCTCCTGACCGCGTTGGCGACCGCCTTGATCGCCTCGCCCTGGCCGACGACCCGCTCGGCCAGTTTTTCCTCGGCATGGATCAGTTTATCCCTTTCGCCGGCCAGCAGCTGATCGACCGGGATGCCGGTCCATTTGGCGACCACGCTGGCGATATCGACTTCGCTGACCTCTTCGTTCAGCATCTGGCGGTCCTGCTGAATTTCGGCGAGGTGTGCGCTCTCTTCGGCCAGGGCCTTTTCCAGATTGGGAATGGTGCCATGGGTAATCTCGCCGGCCCGGCTCAGATCACCGCTGCGCAAGGCCTGCTGCTCGTTGATCCTGGCCTCGTCCAGTTCGGCCTTGATCTGCCTGATCTTCTGGATGATATCCTTCTCCAGCTGCCAGTGCCCCTTCATGCTGTTCAGGGTTTCGTTGATATCGGCCAGTTCCGCCTCGACCTTGGCAAGCCTCTCCTTGGAAAGTTTGTCCTTTTCCTTTTTCAGGGCGCCTCTTTCGATCTCCAGCTTGATCCGCTGCCGGTCGACCTCATCGATCTCGGTCGGCATGCTGTCAATCTCGATCCTGAGCTTCGAGGCCGCCTCGTCGATCAGATCGATGGCCTTGTCGGGCAGGAACCGGTCGGTAATATAACGGTGGGAGAGAGTGGCCGCCGCCACCGTCGCAGCATCCTGGATCCTCACCCCGTGGTGGACCTCATATTTTTCCTTGATGCCCCGGAGAATGGCGACGGTGTCCTCCACGGAAGGCTCCTGGACCAGAATCTGCTGGAAGCGCCGTTCCAGAGCGGCGTCCTTCTCGATATATTTACGATATTCATTGAGGGTGGTGGCGCCGACACAGTGCAAATCGCCACGGGCCAGGGCCGGTTTCAACATGTTGGAGGCGTCCATGCTGCCCTCGGCCGCGCCGGCTCCGACCAGGGTGTGGATCTCGTCGATGAAAAGGATGATCTCACCCTCCCTGGTCTGGACCTCCTTTAAAACCGCCTTGAGCCGGTCCTCGAACTCGCCCCGGTATTTGGCGCCGGCGACCAGGGAACCAATATCGAGGGCCATCACCTGCTTGTTGCGAAGGGTCTCCGGAATATCGCCGTTGACGATCCTCTGGGCCAGCCCTTCGACAATCGCGGTCTTGCCCACCCCCGGTTCGCCGATCAGGACCGGATTGTTCTTGGTCCGCCGGGAAAGAACCTGCACGACCCGCCGCACTTCGTCATCGCGGCCGATAACCGGATCGAGCTTGCCCTGCCGGGCCACGTCGGTAAGATTACGGGCGTACTTTTCGAGAGCCTGGTATTTGTCTTCCGGATCCTGGTCGGTGACCCGCTGATGCCCCCGGACCTCGGCCACCGCCTTTAGGCACAGGGATTTATCGATCCCGTGCCTCTTGAGAAGCCGGGCGACGCCCGAATCCCCCGCCTCGGTCATGGCGATCAGGACATGCTCGATACTGACGTACTCATCCTGCATCCCCGAAGCTATTTTGAAAGCGCTGTCCAATAGCTTATGGGCGGCGGCCGACAGCACCACCTGCCCGAAACCGGAGCCGCTGACCGTCGGCACCGCCTTTAGCAACTCCTCGACCTCCCCTTGCAGGACGGCAGGGGCCACTCCGATCTTCTGCAGGATAGGTATAACCACCCCTTCCGGATCGGCCAGCATGACCTGGAGAAGATGCTCCGGGAGGATCTCCTGGTGGCCGCGTTCGTAGGCCTGGCTCTGGGCCGCCTGCAAAGCTTCTTGGGATTTGTGAGTAAGTTTATCTATCTGCATCCGCTGTTTTCCTCCATAACTTGATCCCGAACCGGCGCCTTGGGTAATAGGACACGGATTCCGGATTATAAAAATACTCCTGATAAACGATATACTCCTGCCGGCCATAAGTAAAAAAATAAAAATATTTTCATGGTTCCCGGCCAGGGAAAAATTAAGGTTGCCCGTTGCCGCTGTCAAGATGGCGACTTTTCAAGCCGTTAGAAAAAACTGCATCCCCGGTTGAAATATTTTTTATACCACTGTGTGGTATTTTATGATAAGATCTTATCACAGCTTTTGATATGATATTATCAAGCGCTAATATCTTTTAAATTGAAAAAATTAAATCCGGTGTTCCTGGTGGATAGCGAAGAATTCCTCAAAGCCCGTAAAGTATTGGCCAAAACCCAGAAAGAGGTGGCCGAGCTCATGGGCATCTCAATTAAAGCAGTGCACAGTTACGAACAAGGCTGGCGGAAGATCCCTTCCCATGTGGAACGCCAGATGTTTTTCCTGCTCTCCAGGACCCGTGCCAATGTAAAATCCATGAAACCCTGCTGGACCGTGAAAAAATGCCCTCCCCAACGCCGTCAGCACTGCCCCGCCTGGGAATTCCAGGCCGGCAAACTCTGCTGGTTCATCAACGGCACCATCTGCGAATGCAAAACCAGAAAGAACTGGCAGGAGAAAATGAAGATCTGCCGCGCCTGCGAAGTACTGTCTGACTTGCTTTAATCCCCTCTTTTCCTGTATAGATATGCTAACGGGTCAATCCGTGATGAATTCGTGAAAAGTCAGGGGATAGCTAGAAGCAGCAACTTCGCTATACTTTCCGCGTGAAGCGCCTCCTCCAGGAAGGATTGAGCCGAACTCTTGGGGTGCGACGATCAGAGTTTTGCGAGGCCATCAATCAGTGGCTCACTAAGATTAGACCCCTGTCATCAGGAGAAATGCAATGTCGTCCGTGAAATATCAGGATTTTCGAACCAGGGTCCTCCACGAAGGCCAAACCCCGGCCGACTGGCAGGGCTCGACCCTGCCTCCCATTCACCAGGCCGCCGCCAACCGTCATCATACCGCGGAAAGCCTCAGTGACACCTTCGCCGGCAAAACCGGCGAGCATATCTATATGCGGCTCTCCAATCCCACCAACAAGGTTCTGGAACAGAAACTCGCCTCCCTGGAGGGAGGCGCCGGAGCGGTGGTGACTTCCTCGGGAATGGCGGCCATTACCAACACCTGCATGGCCCTGCTCCGGGCCGGCGACGAATTCGTCAGCGGCAACTCCCTGTTCATGTCGACCTACGTATTGTTCGCCAACATCTTCAAAAAATACGCCATTACGGCCCGACTGGTGGAATCCACCGACCTGGCCGCCATCGAAGAGACGATCAACGAGAGGACCAGGTTCATCTACCTGGAGACCATCGGCAATCCCAAGATTGATGTGCCGGACCTGGCCGGGGCAGCGGCCATCGCCCATCGCCACGGCCTGCCCCTTGTGGTTGACAGCACCCTGGCCACTCCCTATCTCTGTAGGCCGATCGAACTCGGTGCCGACGTGATTATCCACTCGACCACCAAGTATCTCAGCGGTCACGGCGACGCCACGGGCGGGGTGGTGATCGACAGCGGCAAGTTCGATTGGCAGGGCGGCCGCTTTCCGGACCTGCAGCCCTTTATCGACCGCAAAGGGCCGCTGGCCTTCCTCGACAAGGTCTGGCGGGAGCACCATATCAACTTCGGAACCACCCAGGCTCCGCTCCACTCGTACCTGACCATGCTGGGCCTCGACACCATGGCCCTGCGCATGGAGCGCCACCTGGCCAACGCCCGGCAAGTCGCCGAATTCCTGGCCTCCCGGCCGGAGGTCAAATGGATCCGCTATCCGGGTGAGCCCGACAATCCTTCGCACCGGACGGCGGTCGCCCAGTTTAACGATCTCGGTTTCGGCGGAGTCCTCTCCTTCGGCCTGGCCGACCAGGAGAAGTGCTTCAAATTCATCAACTCCCTGAAGATGGTCTACAATCTGGCCAATCTCGGAGATTGCCGGAGCCTGGTGATCCACCCGTACTCCTCCCAATATCTGGCCTTCGCGGAATCGGCCCGGCAAATGCTCTCCATCACCCCCGAGATGATCAGACTTTCGGTGGGCATCGAGGCGGTTGACGATATCTGCGCCGACCTCGGCCAGGCCCTGGACTCAATCTGAACGCGATCGAGATGAGCGAATATATCGAACATGACCGGAGCGGCAATTCCGTCGGAATCGTCGAAAAAAAGTCCCACACCTTTGCCGCGGCGCCGGACGAGCTGATCCTGGATAGCGGCGCCCGGCTCGGGCCGATCACGCTGGCCTATGAAACCATGGGCACCCTGAACGCCGACAAGAGCAACGTTATCCTGGTAACCCACGCCCTGTCCGGCGATTCCCACGTGGCGGGCTACTACTCCAAAGATGACCCCAAACCGGGCTGGTGGGACATTATGGTCGGCCCCGGCAAGGGCATCGACACCGACAAATATTTCGTGATCTGCTCGAACGTACTGGGCGGCTGCATGGGCACCACCGGTCCGGCCACGATCAATCCCGCCACCGGCCGCCCCTACGGTCTCGATTTTCCGGTGATAACCATCGGTGACATGGTCAAGGCACAGAAAGCGCTGATCGATCATCTCGGCGTCACAAGACTTCTGGCGGTGATCGGCGGCTCCATCGGCGGCATGCAGGTTGTCGAATGGGCGATCAGCTACCCGAAGATGGTCGCCTCGGCGATCATGCTGGCCAGCACCATCCGTCACTCCGCCCTGGCCATCGCCTTTAACGAGATCGGCCGCCAGGCCATCATGTCCGACCCTAATTTCAACAAGGGCGACTACTACAACGGCCCCAAGCCGGATCTGGGCCTCGCCCTGGCCAGGATGGTCGGCCATGTCACCTATCTTTCCGACGATGCCATGCGCAGCAAGTTCGGCCGGCGCCTCCAGGACCGGGACAGCCTCTCCTTCGATTTCGATGCCAACTTCCAGGTCGAAAGCTACCTGCGCTACCAGGGCTCTAAATTCGTCCAGCGCTTCGACGCCAACACCTTTCTCTACATAACCAAGGCCGCCGACTATTTCGATGTCCGCCAGCAGCACGGCCATGATTCCGAGGTCAAGGCTTTTGCCGGGGTACAGGCAAAGTTCCTGGTGATTTCCTTCACCTCCGACTGGCTTTACCCGACCTATCAGTCCCGGGACATGGTGAAGGCCATGAAAAAAAACGCTCTGGATGTCAGTTTTTGCGAAATAGAGTCGAAATGCGGCCACGACGCTTTTCTGCTCCCCAACGAACGGCAGAGCACCCTGATCAACAGATTTCTGAAAAGAATATATGAAGAAGAAAACGATGCGTTATGATCTGCAGGTTATCGCCTCGTGGATCAAACCTGGCAGCAGGGTTCTTGATCTGGGTTGCGGCGAGGGAGAACTGCTCTGCTATCTCAAGAAGGAGAAGCGGATTATCGGCACCGGCATCGAAAGCTCCGAGGTCAAGGTCGAAAAATGTTTCGACAAGGGCCTACAGGTTCTCCAGGGCGATATCACCGAGGAGGTCCAGGATTATCCCGACAACAGCTTCGACTACGTGATCCTGAGCCAGACCCTGCAGCAGGTCCTGGCCCCGGAGATGCTGATCCGGGAGCTCTTGCGGGTCGGAGAGAAGATCATCGTTTCGTTCCCTAACTTCAGTTACTGGACGATCCGCCTGCAAATCCTCTTTTTCGGTTATGTTCCCAAAAGCCGGCAGCTCCCCTACGAGTGGTACAACACCCCCAACATCAGAATAATCACCATCAAGGATTTCCGCCGCTTCGTCAAGGAAACCGGCTGCCGGGTCCTCAAGGAGGTCGATATCAATACCCACAGCGATGACCTCCGGGGCAAAATCGTCAACTTTCTGCCCAACCTGAGGGCGACCTACGGGATATTCCTGGTCAGCCGCAAGAATAATTGAAGGTATCGGCTGCGGGCCGTTTCGTGATACCATGAAGGGCAGTTCGATGAAGATGTGGATTCCCGACTTGCCCGGCAAAGCTGAATACTGAATTAAAGATCTGGAGACCAACCGTTCAGGGGCCAGGACTCGGAAGCCAGAAGCCAGAAGCCGGGATTCAGGAGAAAAGCTTTAAAATCAACTCCTCGATTGTTGCCGGCGTTCTCGGAATTCTTCAGGAGAGCTTCGTAAGGCAGAAATCCAAAGGATGAAGAGTTATTTTATCACACTGAACTCAAGACATGCAGTGAATTGGAAAGGATAAAACTGAGTTGAGCAGCTTGCCTGCTCGTAAGAAACATATGGGCCGCGAAGCAAATGCCCTTGGAGTGACAACGGCAGAACGGTGTAACAGGGTTTCTCTTCCCCGCTCCTGGCTCCTGGCTCCTGGCTCCTGGCTCCTGGCTCCTGGCTCCTGGCTCCTGGCTCCTGGCTCCTGGCTCCTGG
>JAGXFP010000001.1 GCA_024637225.1 Desulfobacterales bacterium | reverse complement strand
ATCCAGTAGTTGTATCCAGTTTCTGGATTCCGGCTAAAAACATGCCGGAATGACGGTGTTGAGCTCAAAAATAATTTATAATATCAATTATTTACGACAATGCCATTTGGAACTGGCTGAAATTGAGTGGTAATCAGATTTTTATTTGACATCTCAGCTCTATAAATTGGAAAATATTATTAGATTGAATTCCCGCGGTCTCCACAGATCCGCGGGAATACTTTGCCTATGATCCACCTTTTGGGAAGATGTTTCCCCTTGTAGATCGACAAGAGTAATTTTCCCGAAAAGATCGCGGGGAAACCCGGAATAGTTTCAATCACCTACAAAAATTGAGCGAGGGTAAAAAATGTCCATAATTGAATCGGAAGGAAAAAAGATCAATCTCGATGATGAAGGCTATCTTACAAATTCAGAGGATTGGAGCCCGGATGTTGCCCGGAAACTGGCAGAACGTGAAGGCCTCGCGCCACTGAGCGACGAACAAATCTCGATCATCCAATTCATGCGCGATTACTATGGCAAATTCAATGCCTTTCCTATTTTGAACCAGGTATGCAAAAATGTCCATCAACCGAGGGAATGCGTTAGCGAAGAATTCATTAACCCTGAAAATGCATGGAAGCTGGCCGGGCTGCCCAAACTTTCCGGAATACACTTCGTCAGTGTGGACGGAAAGAATTACATCATGGAAGAATGCTGCTAAAACAACAATCCGGAGTCAAGCCGGTTTTTTGATTGAATAGCACCATGGCATGCCGCAATCCCAGCCGCTCGACCACATCCGAAATTCTTCAAGGCCGGGATCTGTTGAAGAGATATAATCTCCCTTGCTCCCGGCCGGCGGGCGGCAAACCCCACTACCTGACAAGACTGGATTTGGCGGGGGCGCCATCCACCAGACTGATTCCGTCAATCAAACTCATGGTTCGACATAGTAGATCCGGTAAACCAGCCCGGCCTTATCGTCCGAGACCAGCAGCGCGCCGTCCGGCATGACAAGCACATCGACCGGCCGCCCCCAGGCTTTCATCCCCTGCAGCCAGCCGCCGGCGAAAACCTCTGATTTCAATACCTTATTACCATCGAGTTCAACCGCCATGACCCTGTAGCCAATCGGGATGGTCCGGTTCCAGGAGCCGTGCTGGGCAATAAAAATCCGCCCCTGGTAACTTTTCGGAAACATCGAGCCGGTATAAAACCTCATCCCCAGTGCGGCTACATGAGCGTCCATCTTAAGGACCGGCTGAATAAAAGAGTCCTTCGGTTTTTTATCGCCGTATTCTGGGTCGACAACGTCGCCGCCATGCCAGAAGGGATAACCGAAATGCAGCCCCTTCTCGGGAGCCCGATTTAGTTCATCGGGGGGCTTATCATCACCCATCATGTCACGGCCGTTGTCGGTAAACCAGAGTTCCCCGGTCACCGGATGCCAGTCGAACCCCACGGTGTTGCGCACGCCCCGGGCATAAATTTCCAGCCCGGAACCGTCCGCTTTCATTCTGAGGATGGCTGCATAGGGATCTTGCGGATTGCAGATGTTACAGGGCGCTCCCACCGGTACGTAAAGAAGCCCGTCCGGTCCGAACGCGATAAACTTCCAGCCATGAAGACGGTCATCCGGAAACTGATCGTTAATTACCTCCGGTTTACCGGGATTATTGAGATTTTTTTCAATTTCCGGATAGCGGAGAACACGACTTACTTCGGCGACATACAAGGCGCCGTCCCGAAACGCCACCCCGTTCGGCATATTGAGATCCTCGGCCAGGACGAACTTCTTTTCGGCCCGATGGTCTCCGTCGCGATCCTCTACGGCGTAAACCCTGCCCTCGGTACGGGTGCCGACATAAAGAACTCCGGCCGGGCTCAGGGCCATCGATCTCGCTCCGGGCAGATCATCGGCATAGATGTCGATCGAAAAACCGGCAGGCAATTCAATCTTGTCCAGCTGCACCTCGGCGGAACAACCGGAGCCGGTAAGCAGAACCAAAAACAGCACCATGGTGGGAAAGATTCCGTATGCAAGCAGAATTTTGCGCATGATCGCGGCCTCTCGGCAAAATTATTTTCTTTTGACAACCAGATCTCTTACCCCATAGATTATATGAGAAGGACTTGATGGATCAACTTTTTACGATTGTTCCGAGGAGTATCATGCGCGACGAGCAATACGTCTGTCTGACCTGCGGCTACAACATGATCGGCTACCATCCCGATTTCTGCCCGTTCTGCGGAGCGCCGCAAGAGAGATTTATAACCGCCGATGAATGTTCCAGCCGCTTCGAGGTGATTGCAACCCCGATTACCGAAGAAGTTGCCAGACTTAATTCCGTGCCCCCCCTGGGTCATGAACATTCGGCCTATCGGATCAATACCGGCAAAAAAACCATATGGATCGACTGCCCATCCACTTTTTCAGCGAAAATCGCGGCACCCGATAAAATAATCTTCACCCACCATCACTTTCTCGGCGCGGTAAATCTTTACCAGGATCATGCCGGTTGCGCGGTGGGAATCAATCGGGCCGACTCCGGTTTTGAACTATGCCGCGGTTTTACCTTCGACAACTTATTTGAACACTCCCCGGAGATCGACGCCATCAAGGCGTTTCATATAGACGGTCACACCCCGGGGTTCACCGTTTACCTGTTCAAGGATCTCTTATTCATCTGCGACTATGTCTCCTTCCGTAACGATGAACTTAAATTCAACCCCTTCGGCCCCATCGAGGAAACCGCGGCGGGAGGTTTGAAGTTATTCGAAATTCTCAGGACCCATGAGATAAGCAAGATCTGCGGATTCAATTACGTAAGCGACCTGGAAAAATGGTTGCCGCCCTTTAAAAATTTGCTGGCAAAATGATAGCATGAATTAAAAGGCGACAGATTGATCCCGGATTGACCCAACGGAATCCGAAACTATTAACGAGAGCGGAGGTGGCAGGTGGAATATACAATCAGAATCGGCGGCCAGGCCGGGCAGGGGCTCGTGGTGGTCGGCAGCAGCCTGGCCAAATATTTTTCGCGAAAGGGATTTCAGGTCTTTACCCATAAGGATTATATGTCCCGGGTCAGGGGGGGGCATAACTTCTATCAGATCCGCCTGGCCGATCACCCCATCAGTTCATCGCGGGACCGTGTGGATATCCTGATTGCCTTCGATCAGGAAACAATCGAAAGGCACCGCCAATATCTTTCTGAATCGGGAATTATTGTTTACGATTCGGAGGAGAGCAAAAAAGAATTTACCGGCGCCGAATTCGTCAATATCCCGGCAGCCTCGATCGTCGAGGAAATGGAAGTTCACAAGGTGATGGCGAACTCGGTGATTATGGGAGGGGTGCTGGCCCTGCTGGGATTCAATCTCAAGATTTACGGTGAGGTAATCGGCGATATCATCCATAAGAGCGATGAAGTCATCGAAACCAATATAAGGGCCGCCCAAAAGGGTTTCGATCATGTCAAAGAGAATTTCTCCGATCGATCCTCCCATGAGTTGCCCGATCTTGAGAAAAAAGACCAGATGTTTATTAACGGCAATCAGGCAATCGGGCTGGGGGCGCTGGTCAGCGGCTGCAAATTCTACGCGGCCTACCCGATGACACCCTCGACCGGCATCATGAATTACCTGGGCTCCAAAGCAAAAAAACACCGGATCGTTGTCGAACAGGCCGAGGATGAGATCAGCGCAATCAACATGACCTTGGGCGCTTCATTCGGAGGAGTGCGGGCGATGACCGGTTCCTCCGGTGGCGGTTTCGCCCTGATGAACGAAGGCTTGTCCCTGGCCGCCATGACCGAAATTCCGGTGGTGATCGCCGAAGTTCAGCGTCCCGGTCCCGCTACCGGCCTGCCGACCAGAACCGAACAGGGCGATCTTAATTACGTCCTTTACGCCGGGCATGGAGAATTCCCCAGAGCGGTCTTTACGCCCGGCACCCCGGAACAGGCCTTCCATCTAACCAACAAGGCTTTTCATCTGGCCGAAAAGTATCAGATCCCGGTTATCATCCAGTCGGATCAATATCTGGCCGATTCGGAGTGGACCTTTGCCAAATTCGATACGGACAGGTTGTTGTGGCAGGATTTTCGTCTTCGCGGCGATAAACTTGCTGAAACGGACAATTACCGGCGCCATGCCTATACCGAGAACGGCATAACTCCTTTGGCAATTCCCGGCGAGTCAAAAAATCTGGTGGTCGTCGACAGCGATGAACACGATGAAGACGGTCATATAATCGAGGATGCCGAAACCAGAAATAAAATGGTACGGAAAAGGCTTTTCCTGAAGCTTCCGCAACTGCAAAAAGAAATAGAACCCCCAGCCCTGTACGGCGCGGAAAATCCAGAAAACATCCTGGTCTGTTTCGGCTCCTGCCTCGGTGTCGTTAAAGAGGCCATGGAAAATCTGGCCGCTGACCATTCTCTCGCCATGCTCCACTTCAGCGAGGTTTTTCCATTTCCCCTTACCGACAAGTTTGATTATGTCGAACTTCTGACCAGTGCCAGGCAGGCCATCTGCATCGAAAATAACGCCACCGGCCAATTCGCCCGTCTTTTAAGGTCGGAAACGAGTTTCAAGTGTCAGGTCAATATCAACAAATACGATGGCCGTCCGTTCACCTTGGATTCATTGACAGGAGAGATAAATGAGTACTTATGAGGATTATAAAGGACAAGAACCCGCCTGGTGCCCGGGCTGCGGCAATTTCTCCATTCTGAAGACCCTGAAAAACGCCCTGGTGGATCTGGATATCGAACCTCACCAGTTCACCATCGTTTCCGGGATCGGCCAAGGGGCAAAACTGCCCCATTACACGAAATGCAACACCTTTAACGGTTTGCACGGCAGGACCCTGCCGGTAGCCACGGGGCTGAAACTGGTCAACAGCGATATGCTGGTATTCGCGATTGGCGGCGACGGCGATTGTTACGGCGAAGGGGGCAACCACCTTATCCATGCCATACGCCGCAACGCCAACGTCACCCTTTTTGTCCACAACAACCAGATTTACGCTCTCACCAAAGGCCAGGCCTCACCGACCACCGAGAAGGATACCGTCACCAAGACCCAGCCTTTCGGAGATCTTTCGTCGCAATTCAACCCGCTGGCCCTTGCTATTTCGCAGAATTGCGGTTTCGTGGCCCGGGCCTTTGCCGGGGGGCCCGAACTCCCCTTCCTGCAGGAGATCATGAAAGAGGCCATAAACCACAAAGGGTTCGCCCTGGTCGACATTCTCCAGAACTGCATAACCTTCAACAAAGTCAATACCTTCCATTGGTACAAGGAAAGGGTTTACCGGCTCGAGGACGACTATGACCCGACCGATCGGGTGGAGGCCTTCAAAAGATCCCTGGAATGGGGAGACAATATTCCGACCGGGATCTTTTACAGAAACGACAGGGCTCCTTTTGAAAAATCATTTCCCATCATCCTAGAGGAACCCCTGATGCGTCAGCGGTTCTCCATGTCGGAAACGCTGGATGAAATGTCGGAGTTTTACTAGTACCTCGTAAACTTTAAAGTTTCGCAAAATTGCGAAGGGATTTTGCGGGCCGACAAGGCGCGACTTCCGGCGCATCGCAGCGCTCTGTAACGCGGAAATCGCAACGCGGTTGGCACGTAAAACAACGAGCAAGATGCGATAGTTTAGGGGTTACGGGGTACTAAACACGCGACTCCTGAACCGACCATATCAACGCTTCGTTAATAACGCTTCGTTAAGCGTAGAACAGGTCAGCCAAACATCACAAGAAATTCAGGGAAAGCTTTGAAATCCCTGATCAAAACCCGGAATGCTTGAGCTTGTTCTTATCGTTTTTATGGTAAATCTCGAAAAAGATAACGCTGGCTTCCGCGATCCTTTCACAATGCTCACAGGCGATGGTCAGTTTCTCGTTTGGTTTTCGGCAGAGTTCGCAATAGTAGTAGATTAACCGATAGTCCTTGCGGCCCACGTATTTTTTTAATCTGCCGCGATGCTCCCCTTTCATGATCCCGTCCGAGTCCTCTGGATTATCGAGCAATCGGTCGATAACCGCAATAATTCTTTGGAAGCCCACAGGGTCCTTGCGTTTGATCACGGCCAGATGGTCAGCGAAATTTCTGGTAGGATAATAGTTATAACGGAACACCTATTCACTCTTCGCAACCACAGCCGCAGTCTTGACTGTCATCGGTATCTCCTGAAAACAGGCGTTTTTCGAGCATCGCCTTAAGATCGACAGGAGCATGTCGCAGGCAATAGTTCATGGCCTCCTGCTGTTCAGGGCTGCCCTCCTCCATGGTCATGCATAAATGCAGTGCCTGTTCAAACGATTCAAATTCCATATTTTTTTCTCCCTACGATTATTTTTAAAGGAAATTTGGTCGGCAAAAATCGCCATTCACGGAAAACGTAAAAAACCGATTTCAAAAATCACTTTTGCCGTGATCATCTTGTCGCTGTCTATTTTGACTATAACTCCCGGGACAGGAAATCCCAGCGATAATGGTAAAACAGGTTTTCATTCTCCGGGGGTAATTTCGTTTTCTTTTTTACGGTTGACTTCCCTTCCCTCGTTGTACGAGACTGAAGATAAGGAGTTTGAAGAGAAATTCCAGTTATATTGTTTGTAAAGCCGGAAACGGCCGGTCCCATAATCAGTGTGGCGCTGGGTGAGGTCATCAAATTGGCGAAAAAAAATATCAGAGCTGCATGGAGTAACAACTATGATCTCCGTCGAATATTATCCTTAAAGTAAGAGGAGTAGAAAAATGAGCAGAACAGCGTTATTCCTTCCAATCTCAATCTTCTTTCTATTTTCGCTTCTATTTACCGGGTGCGCCACAAAAAGGACGGTCCAATACGGTATCAGTGCTTCAGAAGAAAGACAATCCCAATCTATAGCTGAACTAAGGCAGGAGCTGACAGCCAAAATCAAGGAACTGGAAGGGATGGGAGAAGACAGCGCCGTAGCACTGCGTTTGGCCCGGGAGGCCAGTCAGTCCGCAGCCAAGCTGCGAACCGAGTTTGAAGCCCGCAACAACCTGACAGAAAGCGTGAGGGAGACGGTCTATTTCGGCTTCGACCGGCATGATCTAAGCAACATCGCCCGGGCCAACCTCGACAAAATCGCCGACCTGATGAACAGTGACAAAAGATACGTCGCGGTATTGATGGGCCACACCGATGAAAGAGGCTCGGAATCATACAATTATGCGTTGAGTTACAGGCGAGTTGCCAGTGTTATCGGCTATTTGGTTGCTGAAAAAAATGCGAATCTCAACCGGATTCATTTAGTCGGACTGGGTGAGAGCTATCCAGTCGCGGACAACGCATCGGAAGAAGGTCGGCGGGAAAATCGCCGAGTCGTCATAAAGATTCTGGGACCACGCTGATCAAATTATTAAAAAGGTTGCGCCGCGGGGAGCGGCTCAACTCGAATTATTTGCGCTTTAAATGGTACATAACAGGGGACAGACAGTAGTCGATTAGCATAGAGACGAAGAATAGTCCGCCGAGGCAAAACTTTTTCGCTTTTTGCCGGCTACGGGGCCATCCCCATCAACATCATAGTTCTGTTCCCTGTTATCCCGACTTAGCCTTCCCGCGGGGCCGATCGTAATGAGCCTTCCGCGCTGGAAGCAGATCATCATGTAGACATTCAAAATGATCGGATTCCCAAAAACTGATTTGCCGCCTCTATCATGAGGAGCAAAACGACTAAACAATCAAGTATTTCAAGATAGTTACATCCTGCTGAATTACTTCGTCACACTCGAAATGACTTTTTATTTAGACTTTTCGCGAACCTGGGAATATCAAAAACGGAAATCACCGGAAAGACGAGTCACTATTCAGGGAAGAACTGGTCCTTGCCGACCCCGCAGACCGGACAGACCCAATCATCGGGAAGGTCTTCAAAAGAGGTGCCCGGCGGGATTCCACCTTCAGGATCACCGATATCGGGATCGTAGACATAACCACAAGCACTACAGACATATTTCATTAACAACCTCCGCCTGATTGATTTTATTTAGGTATTGATCATGATAAACAATCGAGTTAACCATATCCAAATCAAATTTTTCATTTCAGAATATTTTTCTACTGTCCCTCAATTGAAAGGCAATAATTTTAAGATTTACCCGGGATCTGTTTTTTACCTGAAACCGTGAGCGTTAAAAACGGTTCAGGGTTCAAAGAAGCAATGATTAAAGTAATACGTAGTTCGATAAGAACAAACGGCTAATAGCCGTCATGGATAAAGAGGATCAGCATATTCAATATCCGGATCATCTTCAAATCGCGATTAATGGAGGTTAGATTGTGGGCGAACAGAAAGAGAAAAATTGTCTGAATTGCGGGAAACCCGTACCCGAACCCGCCGCAGCCGCGCTATGTCCCAATTGCGGTCTTACCTATTGGAAATGCGGGAGTTGCGGGTTTCTACTGACAGCCGCCAACCCGCCCAATACCTGCCCGGGCTGCCAGCAGGATTGCGAATTCAAAAATGTTACCTGCTATACCCCGGATTGCGGCGGCCCAGGCAATATCGATCCCCAACTTTAGGCAGACATCCAGACCATCTTTCAGGATAGACCATAAGACCGGCGGAGAGTTTCCCGAATCGGAGGGCCGTTTTCACTTTTAAATAAAAAAGCGGCGGCAGAAAAATCCGCCGCCTCAATCCTTATAGAAATCAAGCCGCTGTAATTAATAGCCTGGACGGCCATGGTCGTTACTGGAAGGTGAGGGAATGACTTGGTTTGAACAAGTTCTCCTCTCACAAAACCCGTGCCTAGAGATCTTTTTTTAGACTGACCATTCCGGGCGATCCAATCATCTTTTCAAAGAAGTTATCAGTTTTCTCTTCGGCAACCCTGAATCCGTTCTTTTCAAACAGTTTAATTCCGGGATCATTGCCGATATAAATATTGGTCTGGGCAAACTCAAAGCCAAGCTCCTTCCCTTCCGCGACGATCCCGTCCAGTAAAGCGCCGGCCGCCCCCTGACGGCGGGCATCTGGTGAAGTTGCCCCGCGGTCGATAACCCAGCCCCCTTCGCTTATGACAGGCATGCAAGGCACCAGTTTGTCAGTACGCTCCTTGACCAGATCCTGTTCGGCCCCGGACCATCCAAGAATGGGACTTACTTCGGGAATGGCGGCAAGAAAAGCCTGATAACCCATGCTGGCGGGATCATATCCCCCCATTGCCGCTACCGGGCCGTTTGTGTCTTCGGCTATCATAAAACGGGAATGGTGAAAGAGGTGCGGGGTCTGGGTTATCAACAACATCTGCAGAAAAGTCATGCAATCGTTCGGCTTGCCGCCGAGCAGATATTCAAGGATAGCCCGGGACATGTGATTGCGGCCTGCCATCATGATCATATCGGCCAGAAATGATCCGTCCTCCGGTTGAGCCTTTCTTAAACGGAATCCCATTTTGTCTACCTTCTCTTTAAATTTGATAACGTCGCAAAGTGCTATCCCAACGCTTTGTTAACTTTAAAGAACCTTACAAAGGTTGTACACCAAAGAGCAACAACCGCAACAAAAAATCATCGTTTCAGGCAGGCATCCCAAACCATGATTGCCGTGGATAAACTATCTCCTGTGCATCCAGCCCTTCTCGAACGTGCAACAATTAAAATCAATTTAGTCGTTAAATCAATTTAGTCGTTCGCTCCGTCGAATAAACCAGGCAGTTCGTCCTCGGGCTTCTCCACTTCTTTGGGAGTAGTCTCCGCAACCCGCCTAACCACCCGGGAAGAAACTCTTTTCCCCTTGGCCGGAGCTCCTTTAATCAGGAAATCGGCCAGATTGAAATCCTCGTAATTGCGCCGTGCCCTTTTGTTGGGAGCAAAATGAACACGTACCCAGCCCTCTTGGCCGGACTTCAGGAAAAGGATGGTTGAGCGTTTATTTGCGGGGAAGAGTCGATATTCCTTGTCGAGGATGTATTTAGGGGTCTTAAATCTCTTAATGTAGCAAAGATTCTCCGTACCGTCACGATAGACGACATTGAACAATATTTTGTCGCCGACTTTACCGACCCAGGCCAGATCGTTGCCGACGAAAAGCTTATCGGCAAGGTTAATCACCTTGTACGAACCATCACTGTTGATCATTAGGATCTTGTCATATTCGGAACAGGAGAAGGAACATTTCTCGTCCGCCTTGACCTGCAACCCCAGGAAACCGCTGTCACGATCATAACCGACTGTCAGATTTGACAGGGCGACCTTGCGGACTTCCACTTCGCTGAAGGCCTTGATCTCGGTCCGCCGCGAATATTCATCACCATACTTTGCAAGCAGCTTGTCAAGATAGCCGATCGCAAAACCGACCATATCCTTGAGGTTGTTTTCGATCTCTTTTATATTGGCCCTGACATCCTTGATCTCTTTCTTCTTCTTGTCGATATCGTATCTGGAAATGCGCTTTATCCTAATCTCAAGCAGCCGCTCGATGTCTTCCCTGGTCACATCCCGGACCAGTTTCTCCCGGAAAGGCAGGAGGGATTGATCAACTGTTGTGATCACCGCCCCGTAGGATTCACACTCCTCGATGTCTTTATAAAGCCGCTCCTCGATAAAAATCTTTTCCAGAAGATGAGCGTGGAGCTTCTCCCGGTTGCGCTCGAGATCGATAAAGAGTTCTTTCTCCAGATCGTCTTTAAGCTTGGCTGTGTTGTAGGCCAGAACCTCGTTGACCCCGATGGTGACCGGCCGGTCATCCCTGATGATGGTCAAATTGGGGCTGATCGCTACCTCACAATCGGTAAAGGCGTAAAGAGCGCTGATGGTTTCCGACGCGTAGATACCCCGGGCCAGCTTAATCTCAACCTCGACATTTTCGGCCGTGTAATCGCTGATCGACATAATTCTGATCTTGCCGGACCGGGCCGCTTTCTCGACACTTTCGATCAGGGACTCGGTCGTTGTCGAATGGGGGATCTCCTTGATGGTGATGGTCTTCTCATCCTTCTCCTCAATCCTGGCCCGGCATTTTATCCGGCCATTCCCCTGGTTGTAGCCGTTAACGTCAACCAGGCCGCCCTTGGGGAAGTCGGGATATATCTCGACTTCCTCTCCCAGCAGGATCTTTTTCTGGGCCGCCAGCAATTCCTGAAAATTGTGGGGCATGATCTTGGTCGCCATACCGACAGCGATCCCGTCGGCGCCGAGCAGCAGAAGCATCGGCAGTTTGGCGGGCAGGGTGACGGGCTCAAGCATCCGGCCGTCATAGGAGTCGGCGAATGTGGTGAGATCCCGATTGAACATGGTTTCCCGGGCCAACGGGGTCAGGCGGCACTCGATATAGCGGGCGGCCGAGGCGTTGTCGCCGGTATAGATGTTGCCGAAGTTGCCCTGCCGCTCGATCAGATATTCCTTGTTGGCCAGATTGACCAAGGCCGAAAAAATGGAGGCATCGCCGTGGGGATGCAGCTTCATGCAGTCGCCGACCACATTGGCAACTTTATGAAACCGCCCGTCGTCCATATTGTGGAGGGTTTGGAGTATCCGGCGCTGCACCGGTTTCAGGCCGTCACTGATATCGGGAATGGCCCGCTCCCGAATTACATAGGAGGTGTAATCGAGAAAGTTGGTATCAAAAAGCTTATGCAGTTCGCCGTAGTGGGTGAGGGGATTCATATCTAATTTGCCGTTTCCGTATCAGGCCAATGGTTTATCGACTAAATTTTCCATGATATATTCCTTGCGACTCGGGGTGTTCTTGCCCATGTAGAACTCCAGGAGTTTCGGCACATCGCTGAGTTTATCGATGTTGACCTGCTGCAAACGAATATCCGGACCAATAAACTGCTTGAACTCTTTCGGGGAGATCTCACCGAGTCCCTTGAACCGGGTGATCTCGACTTTCAGCTTTTTCTTGCCCCGGCCTCCCAGCTTCTTCTCGGCCGCCGTCCGTTCCTTGCTCGAGTAACAGTAAATGGTTTCCTGCTTGTTTCGGACTCTGAAGATCGGGGTTTCCAGAATATAGACATGCCCTTTCTTGACCAGCGATTCAAAGTAATGGAGGAAAAAGGTGAGAAGCAGGTTACGGATGTGCAGGCCGTCGACATCGGCATCGGTGGCCATGATAACCTTGTCGTAACGCAAGCCGCCGAGAGAATCTTCAATATTCAGAGCCCGCATCATATTGTACATCTCATCGTTCTTGTACAAGAGGGTCATCTGCTGACCGAAAACGTTCATCGGTTTGCCCTTAAGCGAAAAAACCGCCTGGGTCATGGGATCGCGAGCGCTGACGATCGAACCGGATGCGGATTGGCCCTCGGTGATAAAAACCATGTTCTCCCGGTCTTCCCGGGAAGGCTTGTTCTTGGCGGGATGATGCTTGCAGTCCTTAAGCTGGGGAATCTTCAGGGCGACCTTCCTGGCCTTGACCTTTGCCTCTTTGCGCACCTGTTGAAGATCCTTGCGAACCTTGGCATTATGCTGAATCTTCTGGATAAGGACATCGGCCATCTCAGTGTGCTTGTAGAAATAGTCGGTCAGAACATCCTTGACCTTGTTGACTATCCAGCCGCGGATCTCGGTATTGCCAAGCTTGTTCTTGGTCTGGGACTCAAAAATCGGATCTTTGATCTTGATGGCCACTGTGCCGACCACCCCGTCGCGAACGTCTTCGCCGGCGAATTTTTTACCGGAATATTCATTCACCCCCTTCAGGATCCCTTCCCTAAATGCGGAAAGATGGGTGCCTCCCTCGTTGGTGAAGGTGCCGTTCACGAAAGAAAAGTAAGATTCGCCGTAACAGTCGGTATGGGAGAAGGCCAGCTCCAGGGTATTGTCCTTGTAATGAACCGGCTCGTAAAGCTGAGTGCCCTCAATTTCATTGTCGAGCAGGTCGAGCAGGCCGTTGGCCGAATAAAATTCCTCACCATCGAGAAAGAGCTTCAGACCGGCATTGAGATAGGCATAACGCCATAAACGTTTACGGATAAAATCAAAATTAAAGGAGAAATCCTCGAACAGGGCGGGGTCGGGGCTGAATTCAATCAGAGTGCCGTTCCTCTCGGCGGTTTTGCCGGCGTCTTCCTTCTCCAGCTCACCATTGACAAATTCGGCCGAGGCGAATTTCCCTTCCCGAAAGGCGATAACCTTGAAACGGGTGGAGAGGGCATTGACCGCCTTGGTGCCGACCCCGTTCAGACCGACGGAAAACTGAAAAACCTCGGTATTGTACTTGGCGCCGGTATTGATCACTGAAACGCATTCGACCAGTTTGCCGAGGGGAATGCCGCGGCCATAGTCTCTAACCGCGACGTCGCCGTTCGGAGCAACCGCGATATCGATCCGTTCCCCTTCCCCCATAATAAATTCGTCCACGGCATTATCCACTACCTCCTTAAGGAGGATATAGATGCCGTCGTCGGGATGCGAACCGTTGCCGAGCCGGCCGATGTACATGCCGGGTCGAAGGCGGATATGCTCCAGCGAACTCAGGGTTTTTATCTTGTCTTCGTTATATTCGGTCATCGTCTGTTTTTCATGGATACTCAGGGTAAGAATCCCATTGAATTATAGGAACCGCGCCGCTTTTGAGTATTCAGTTTTCCGTTACAAGGCATGTAAACGTTCAATCTATATCTTTCTTTCCATTCGCCTGCAATGATAATCTTGTAAGGGTGATGGTTCACTTCCCGTCAACCGTTATGGTGTCGGCTCAAACTCTTTATTTGAAAAAATGTAACCGTTCAGCAGCACCACATATTCGGACAATCAGCACGGTTTACGTACACAAGGTAGGCGGCTCCGGTCCGCTTGTCCAAATCCGCACCACTGCTGAACGCTTACAGACCGGCGGTTTTGGTTACTTTGGCGACTGCCCCGGTGAAGGGTTATGAAAAATCACGGGCCTGCGCGACTGCCGGATCACCAGCAAAATAGTGACATGTCCCGGGAAAAATACTAGTTTATACAATTAAAAACTGAAATCCGTTGAGCGTTCGAGCGGGGGGCGGAGGCACGCAGGAGACGCAATTAATCATGATGCCCCGGACTCCGCTTCCCCAACCAAGCAAGAAAAGGATTAGAATTTCAATATGAAAAACGATTCCCTGGAAACCGCCGAAATCATCTGGAAACTGGCCGACCTCTATGACGGCCCCGATGATCTGAAGCTTGAGGAAGACATTAATAACTGCGAGATACAAGCAGCGGAGCTGAAAAACAACTATGACGGCAGAATAGCCGAATTGACGGCGGATGAACTGCTGACCCTTACGAAATCCCTTGAAGATCTGGAAAGCGTCCAGGGGCGAATCTCCACCTTTGCCTTTCTGAACTTCGCCACTCGAACCAAAGACCAGACCGCCTCCGCCTTTCTTCAGAAAATCAAGGAATTCAACAGCAGGGTGAGCCGGGAAACCGTTTTTTTTGAACTGGAATGGAATCAGCTTGCCGAAGAAACTGCCGGGAAAATGCTGGCCGCGGATGAACTGGACCATTATCGCCATTATCTGACCAGCCTCCGGCGCTATGCGCCCCACCAACTCTCCCGGTCCGAGGAGACCCTTTTACTGGAAAAGGCCCCGGTCGGCCGCAGCAGCTGGAACAACCTGTTCGACAAAGTGATGGGCCACCTGAAATTCGGCAAGGAGCAGCGCTCGGAAGAAGAGGTACTGACCGATCTCTATTCACCTGTCCGGGAAATCAGGGCCCAGGCCGCCCGGGAACTGACCGACGGCCTTAACAGCCAGCTCCACATCCTCACCCACATCTTCAACACCATCCTGGCCGACAAAATGATCGACGACCGTCTGCGTAAATACGACTCCTGGCTGAACGCCATGAATCTTTACAATGAACTGGACAATGCAACCGTCGAGGTCCTGGTCAACGAGGTTACCGAACGTTACGAGATAGTCCGGCGCTACTACAGGCTGAAAAAAGACCTGCTCGGATTAAAAGAGCTGACCGACTACGACCGCTACGCCCCCCTGCCCCACCTTCCGGAAAAGAAGATCTCCTGGCCCGAATGCCGCCGGATGGTTCTGGACTCCTTTAATGATTTTTCTCCCGAAATGGCGGAGATCGGGGCCAGATTCTTTGACGAAGGCTGGATCCACGCCCCGCTTATCGAAGGCAAGAGGGGCGGCGCCTTCGCCCATCCATGCATCCCCGAGGTGCACCCATACATAATGGTCAACTACTCGGGAACCCTGCGGGATGTCTCGACGGTAGCCCACGAATTGGGTCACGGCGTCCATCAATACCTGGCCGCGAAACAGGGTTACTATAACAGCTCGACTACTTTGGTCCTGGCCGAAACCGCCTCGGTTTTCGCTGAACTGCTCCTCTTCCGCGCCCAGCTGGAATCGCTTGAGGACGAAAGCCAGAAAAAAGCCTTTACATGCCAGAAGCTCGAATCGATCTTCGCCACCGTCTTCCGCCAGATCGCCATGAACAGGTTCGAAAACCTGATCCACAACGAGCGCCGCGATAAGGGAGAACTTTCCGCCGAACAATTTTCCGGACACTGGCTGGCCACGCAGCACCAAATGTTCGGCGACAGCATCACCCTTGGCGACGGCTATGGGATATGGTGGTCATATATTCCCCATTTCATCAGTACCCCCGGTTATGTCTACTCCTATGCCTTCGGAGAACTCCTGGTCCTGGCCCTCTACAATCTCTACCTGCACGATCGGCAAAAATTCGTCCCCAAATACCTGGAACTGTTAAGCCGGGGCGGCAGCGCCGACCCCTACGAACTTCTGCGCCCCTTCGGCATTGATCTTAACTCCCCGGATTTCTGGCGGGGTGGTCTGAAGGTGATCGATGACATGTTAAAAGACGTTGAATAAAGACTCGGAGAGAAGCCGATAAACTTGCGGACAATTTTGTTATGATCCCGGAATATTTTGTATTAAGATGGGATCAAAACACTCCAGGTAAGTTTTGCTGAACTCGCAAAAAAAACTCGGAATGACTAAGCAAACCCTAAGGGTACGGTGTTAATTGCCACGTACCCTTTTTGTAAACCACCGATCAATCCTAAATTACTTGCCCTTAAAATGACTTTAATTGAACCATTCAAATCCAGCCGCCGTCTTGTCTCCATCATCAGTTTGACGCTCTTTCTCGCGGCAGGCTGCGGTTTTCCCACGATATCGAATCTGGTCGAAGGTCTTAATCATCAGAACGACCTTGAGTTGGTTTGCGACGGTTCCTCGTCCTATCTCCTCTTGCTTGACAGCCTGCTGGCCAGGGATCCGGACGATCTAAACCTGCTGATCAATTCCACTAAGGCCTACAGCGCCTATGTCATCGTCACCACCGAATGCGGTCGTCCCGAGCGCTCAGCCGTGCTAAGCCGGACCGGCAGGGCATACGGCCTGCGGCTGCTCCGTGAATCCGGCGGAATCAACCGGTCCGACAACCTTGAGGAAATATCGCGGAAGCTCCGGGACACCGGCCGGAGAAAGGTGGAGGCCTTGTTCTGGGGGGCTTACAGCTGGGCTCAATGGATAAATTATCAGCATGGCGCTCCGGCGGCGGTTATCGATCTTCCCAAGGTTGAACTGATCATGAAAAGAGTCGTCGAACTGGACGAAACTTTTTATAATGGCGGCGCTCATCTCTTTCTGGGTATCTACCACGCCCTGAAACCGGAGATTTACGGCGGGGATCCCGTGGCGAGCCGCCGCCATTTCGACAAAGCTCTGGAAATAAGCGGCCGCCGCTTTCTGCCGGTTCAGGTCGCCTATGCCGAACATTACGCCAGAATGGTTCAAGACCGGCAACTGTTCGAAAATCTGCTCGCAGAAGTGCTGGCCTTCGATATTTTCACCGTCCCGGACACAACCCTGAGCAATCTCATCGCCCAAAAGCAGGCGGTTAAACTGCTTGCCGAAATCGACCAATATTTTTAATTAAAGGAGAACATGAAGAATTTACTACCCCGAAAAACTGCGGCGACACTGCTTACCCTTGCCATTCTACTGATTCCGTTTACGGCCCAGGCCGGCAACTCTAAATATCTGTTCAAAATCGCCTCCCTGGCCCCGGCCGGCAGTGTCTGGGCCAACCATTTCGAAAACTTCTCCCGGGAAATTACGGAAAAGAGCAATGGCGAGATAACTTTTAAAATCTACCCGGGCGGGGTCATGGGCGACGACCGGGCGATGTACCGGAAAATGCAGATCGGCCAGCTGCACGGCGGCGGTTTCACCATGACCGGGATCAGCGAATTCGTCCCGGATTTCCGGGTTCTGGGAATTCCGGTCCTCTTCGATTCCCTCCGGGAGGTCGACGAGGTCAAGGCCGCCCTGCTCCCCTCGTTCCGGAACTCTTTTGCCGAAAAGAACCTGGCCCTGATCGCCATGACCGAAGTCGGTTTCTTCTACACCATGTCGACCATGCCGATCAAGAATCTCGATCTGTTGCGAAATAGTAAATGCTGGGTCCCCTCCAATGATCCGGTCAATCAGGCCTTTTTCGAAGATATCGGGATCTCCCCGATCCAGTTGTCGATCCCGGACGTCCTCTCCTCCCTGCAGACCGGGCTGGTCGACACGGTATTCAACAGTTTTTATGGCACCATCGTCATGCAGTGGTTCACCAAGACACCTTATATCACCGATGCCCCGTTCGGCTATGCCTACGGAGCCCTGGTCTTCTCCAAAAAGTCCATGGACCGCCTGCCGACTGAATATGTCACTCTGATCAACGAACTTGCCGAAAAACATTTTTCGGCGCTGCTGACCGATACCCGGAAAAGCAATGATGAGGCCCTGGAAGCCTTGAAGCAAAACGGTATCAAGCTGATCGAACCGACCCCGGAGACCTTGCGGGAATTGGAGATCCACCGGGAAAATACCGTGAAAAAAACAGCCGGTTCGGCATTTTCCGAAGAAATCCATGCCGAGACCATGCGGGTCCTCTCTGAATTCCGCGCAAAGGCGAAACCGTCAGGCGATTGATCCATGTCCGTATTTGCCCCCAGACATATCCTGAGCACCATCTACAGACTTGAAGACACACTGCTGAGCCTGCTGCTTTTTGCGATGATAATTCTCTCCTGCCTGCAGATCGGGCTCAGAACCCTGTTCTCCACGGGCATCGCCTGGGCCGATCCGCTCCTCCGTTATCTGGTTCTCTGGGCCGGCCTGCTCGGAGCGGCGGTCGCCACCAGGACGGGCAAGCACATTGCCATCGATCTCTTCTCCCACCTTATGCCCAAACGTATCTCCCGCTGGCTCGCCGTGGCGGTCAAGTTTTTTTCACTGGCAGTTTGCCTGCTGCTCACCTACGCCTCGATCGTCTTTGTCGCCAATGAAGCCGCTTTCGGCTCCGGCCAGACTATCCTGGGCCTGGCCTCCTGGCAGCTCAATCTGATCTTCCCCGTCTCATTCGGCCTGATTAGCCTCCATTTTCTGATCTGGACCATCGCCGGAATCGGGAAAGTATCGTCATCCGGCGAAAATCCATAACCGAGGCAGGACCCGCCCCATGGTTTTCCAGAAAATGCTGCTCCTCGTCATGGCCTTGCTCGGCACCCAGATCTTCGTGATCATTGCCGCCTTCGCCCTGCTCGCCTTCCACTCGATCGGAGTGGACAGCTCGGTAATCATAATCGAGATGTCCCGGCTGGCCGGAACCCCCATGCTGCTATCCCTGCCGCTGTTTATTTTCGCGGGCACCCTGCTTTCTGACAGCAACGCCCCCCGGCGGATGCTGAACATTTCCCAGGTGCTGCTGGGTTGGATGCCCGGCGGCCTGGCGGTAATCGCCCTGTTGATCTGCGCCCTCTTCACCGCCTTCACCGGCGCCTCGGGGGTGACGATTTTCGCCCTCGGCGGCATCCTTTTTCCTTCCCTGCTCAAGGATAATTACCCGGAGAAGTTCTCCCTCGGCCTGGTCACCACCACCGGCAGTCTCGGCCTGCTCTTCCCGCCGAGTCTGCCCCTGATCATCTACGGAGTTATTTCCGAAACAAGAATCGACCAGCTTTTCCTGGCCGGGATCCTGCCGGGCATCCTGATGCTGGTCCTTCTGGCCGGCTACAGCATTTACAAGGGGAGACACGTCCGCAACCGGGAATTTGCCTTCTCCGGGCCGGACATCAAAAAGGCGCTGCGGGAAGCCGCCTGGGAAATCCCCTTGCCTTTTATCATCCTGGGCGGGATCTACGGCGGGATATTCGTGGTCGGAGAGGCGGCGGCGGTTACCGCCCTCTATGTGCTGATTGTCGAGGTCTTCATCTATCGGGATATCAGGTTAAACCAGCTTGCGCCGATCATGGTCAGGAGCATGACCCTGTTCGGCGGCATCCTGGTGGTGCTGGCCGCCTCGATGGCCTCCACCAACTACCTGATCGACCAGGAAATCCCGGCCCAGCTCTTCGAGCTGATCAGGCAATACGTGCACAACAAGTATGCCTTCCTGCTGATGCTGAATATCTTCTTGCTGATCGTGGGCACCATGCTGGACATCTTCTCTGCCCTTGTCCTGATCGTGCCCCTGATCGTCCCGATTGCCCAGCTTTACGGGGTTGACCTTGTCCACCTGGGCATCATTTTCCTGACCAATCTCCAGATCGGCTACTGCACCCCGCCGGTGGGAATCAACCTCTTTCTGGCCAGCTACCGGTTCAACCGGCCGGTCACCAAGCTCTACTCGGCCAGCCTGCCATTTCTCGCCCTGTTGCTCATCACCCTGGCGATTATCACCTATTTCCCGCTGCTGAGCCTCTATCTGGTCAAGCTCTGGGGTTCTTGAATCCGATGAGTAAATCCTGAATCCTTGAGCACTCGAGAACGGTGTAGATGCAAGACGGCAATGATGTCGATAATACTAATGTTATATCAACGAGTTGCCAACGCGGCACCCCAAGGGTTCAGTTCAATCCTCCCTTGAGGAGGGCATTTCCTGCGGGGCGAAGATGCACCGTTAATCTGGCGCTCACTGATTCAGGTAAACACACCTCAGGGCCGTTGCAAACCCTCCTCGACCCGTCTCCTGACTTCGGGGCCGGCCAGGATCTCGACCAGCTTCAAGGCGAAATCCATGGCCGTTCCCGGGCCCCTCGAGGTAATGACCTTGCCGTCGACCACCACCTGCTCCTCCCGGTAATCAATGCCGCTCAAGCCCATCCCGTCCAGACTGCCCGGATAGCTGGTCGCTCTTTTACCCTCAAGGATCCCGGCCTTGCCGAGGATCATCGGCGCCGCGCAAATCGCCGCCACATAGAGATCCTGCCTTGCCCGCTCGCGAACCAGATCAATTATCCGCTCGTCCGCCATCAGATTATCGGTTCCGGGTTGGCCGCCGGGCAGAACGACCAGATCGTACTCTTCGCGCAAGGCCCGATCAAGGGTCACATTGGGAACGATCACCGTACCCCGGGCGCATTTAATCGGGACTACTTCGCCGGGTGCGGCGATTACCACCTCAAAACCGGCCCGCCTGAAGATATTAACCAGGGTAACCGCCTCAAGCTCCTCACTTCCTTCCGCCATCGGAATCAACACTTTTACGGCCATTGCAAACCTCCTGATAAAATTAGCAGCATACCTTTCCGGCTTATGCAATTTCTTAAAAACCCCCTCTTTCAAAAATCAAAGCCCGCACTCTTTGTTTCTTCCGCTGCGAGCTCACTGCTTTTCACCTCTCACTATTCCGTACACCAATTTAGCATATACAGGCCCTACCCTCAAAATAACTTGCCAATTATCATGGGGTTTCATAAGCTGACAGAGACGGTCCCGCAAAAATAACAAACATCTATAGCGCAAATATCCCTTATCTTAATAAGGATGAAAAAGAATGGATAACCGGTACCTGAAGAACATCATCCGCCAATTTCTGGCAGAGGACATAGGCCAGGGCGATATTACCAGCGAACCGATATTTGATCCGGATCAGCGCAACAAGGCCTTTTTCGTGGCCAAGGATGAATTCATTTGCGCGGGACTGACCAGTATTGCCCCGCTGGTTTTCAAGTGCCAAAATGAAAACATTGCCTGCGAGGGAATCGGCGACGGGACCACGGTAAAGAAGGGGGACACCCTCCTGACCGCCACCGGGCCGATCCTCGATCTCCTGAAAGCGGAAAGAGTGGCCTTGAACCTTGTGCAACGGTTATGCGGCATCGCCACCCTGACTAATCAATATGTAAAGACAGTCGAAGATCTGCCGGTCTCAGTGGTGGATACCCGCAAGACTACGCCCGGCCTCAGATCCCTTGAAAAATACGCGGTCCGGGTCGGCGGCGGCCATAATCACCGGATGAGTTTAGCCGACGGCATCCTGATCAAGGACAACCATATCGAGGCCTGCGGCTCGCTCATCCTGGCGGTGGAAAAGGTCAGAGCCCAGGCACCCCATACCCTGAAGGTGGAAGTAGAGTGCGAGAACATTGAACAGGTCGGGGAATGCCTGGAGTGCCGGGTGGAAGTGATCCTGCTCGACAATAT
>JAGXFP010000007.1 GCA_024637225.1 Desulfobacterales bacterium | reverse complement strand
TGCCAAATTGACCCCCGATGAGGCATTTTCCCGGGGTCTTGAGGAACTAAAAACGGCTGCCTGAAAGCCGACAGTATCAACAACCACGGGGCATTGCTTATTTCACACCTCAGGTTGTCTCACTAACCCCGACCACTTTAGGTTGGGCTTTCTTCGTGATATGCAAGGCAATTTAAGTGCACTAGAACAGAAATTTGATCCTGAGGTAGCAAGAAATACAATTATGGCAGCAAAATACTTTGAACATACACTTAAATCTATTCACGGGAAAGATTTTGACTATGAAACTTCAATTATAGGCATTACTACTGATCCAAAAACTGGCAAGGAAAGTTTGAGCGTAACACTTAAAAAATATGGGCATGACTAACCAGCCCATTAACACAGACGGGAAGAACGTTTGCGGCCTGGCGGTCATGGTCGGTGGCCCGCTGGTTATGGGAATCGTTGAACTAAACCGCTTCGCGGATTAACGGCCTGCAAATCGTCCATTCGGGCGTATTTCGATTCATTTTCCTTCCTGCTATTTCATTGAGCAATTTCCCGCTTTATCGATACTTCCTTCAAGTGGCATTATTTGTGGATGGAGCAATTCCAAATTCAACCCACAGGAGGTAGTAAGATGAGCACTGAATTAAGGAAGGAATTCACTAGGTATCTGCAGACGAAGCGGTATGCCGCGAAAACCCTGGAAGCCTATGTCGACGCAGTATACGGCCTGGCGGCCTACACCTTGAAGCCGCCGGACCGACTGTCGAACGACGATATCCAGGATTATCTCCATTACTTAGGAACTAAAAGATGGGGTCGGACCTAGTCAACCTGTTGAAATAAAATGATAAAATGCCTAAAATCAGCCCAAAATTACCCTTAGAAGGCTGATTTTGGTGCCGAAACTGGACCGTTAAAGGGAACATGCCAAGAGCGAATCGATATTATATTCCGGGGCAGATCTGGCATATCACCCATCGCTGTCATAAACAGGAGTTTCTGCTCAGATTTCGTCGTGACCGGCAACGGTGGCAGCATTGGCTGTTTGAAGCCAAAAAACGTTATGGTTTGCAGGTTCTGAATTTCATGGTCACCTCGAACCATATCCATCTCTTGGCAGTCGATAGCGGTGATCGTGATGTCCTGCCCCGGTCATTGCAATTGATTGCAAGCCGTACCGGGCAGGAATACAATCAACGGAAAAATCGCAAGGGAGCATTCTGGGAAGACCGTTACCATGCCACAGCAGTTGAAGATGGAGAACATTTCATCCAGTGCATGACCTATATCGACTTGAATATGGTGCGTGCCGGGGTTGTTGACCATCCTTCCGAGTGGCCGGATTGTGGTTACCACGAAATCCAGAATCCTCGGCAACGCTATGCCATCATCGATCGTCAAAAGCTTACGGAATTAGCATCGGTGGATGATCCGAACTCTCTGGGGGAAAACCACATGGGCTGGTTGCATGATCTTTTGCCATCTGAGGGGAAAAAGCGGGAAGAGAAATGGTCAACGAGTGTTGCGGTCGGCGGAGAGAAATTCGTAACCAGGTTCAAAGAATTGCTTGGAGCAAGAGCAACCGGGCGTGGGGTCACCATTGGAAAAGGTGTCAGTGTACTCAGGGAGCCGGTCGTGCCTTACAACGATGATTTTGTGCCTGAAATGGCCCATCTAAGGACTAAAAACCTTCATTATTGGCGAATTTATCCTGAAAACAGTTAACTCGGTCCGACCCGGTGGAGTTTTCGGAAATAAATGTCAAATTTGAGCTTCAAAGATAGGATTCAAAGAGTCATTGATGAATTTAGAAAGCACTGGAGATTCATCCTGTGCATAGTTTTGTGTTCAGTGGGTTTTAAAAGTCTTTTGCTATCAGCACTTCCATTCTTTTTGCTTAAAATGGAGGATGTATCTATCAATGACATCATGGTAGAATTGGCACCTCAGAGAGTTCGGGGGACAGCATATTTAATTCATCCACAGTTAATTAACCTGACCAGATTAACGTCTGCGACGTTGACGCGAATCAGCTCTTTGGTCCGGCAGGTTATCAGGTTATGCGGGAAAGTCGGAGACATCATTCAGAATATAAGTTTCTTGCTTCAGGTGTTATCTTGTGATGTCTTTTCCACCAACCTGCCGGTGGAAAATGGTATTTTTATTAAGCACTTGATATTATGACAAATGGGCGCGAAAATCTTTTTTTGAATCACATGCCGCACAAGCCATTCCGGCTCCGCGGTACCGATTGCCTGATTTGGTATTCCGCAAAACTCGTTAAGCGCAACTTCATAGGCAGGGCTATGATGAAAAAGAGCTTTAATTTAGAAGATGTAAGTCAGGTCTTTGTGGGGGCGTTTGCCCTGGCGGTACCGATTTCATTTTCGGAAGAGGCATGGAGAATAGGCGAGACCCTGCCGCCGGCCAATCTCCTGATGCTCTTCATTTTATCGGTATTTTTCCTGGGAGTGTTTGCCTACGGCAGTGTGTTTCAAGGGGATATAAAATATCGGGTGCCGGTCTTTATCTACCGGATAATCATTGCCTATTTGATCACAGCCCTGGTTGTCGGCCTTGTGTTGATTGCATTGGACAAGTTCCCGATATTCACCGAGACCGTATTTACCCTCAAACGGTTGGTTGTAATAACCATGCCCGCCTCGATGGGGGCAATAATCGTCGATAGCTTCGACAAGGAATAAAGACAGAAGCCAGGAGCCAGGAGTCAGAAGACAGGAGTGAGGAGACAGAAATTCAGGGGGCGGGTGAAGGGCTTTTCCGGGATCTCTTCTCTCCGGCTCCCGGCTCCTGTCTTCTGTCTTCTGCTTCCGGCTTCCGGCTTCCGGCTTCTGGCTTCTGGCTACTGGCTTCTGGCTTCTGTCTCCTCCCCCTCACTCCTCGCTCGTCAACCCTCCCATGATTTCCGCATCGCTCAGACTTTCATCCAGGACCATACTGCTGATCTCCGCCAGATCCTGCGGCCTTTCGACCGAGGCCAGGTGAAAGAGCGCGTCGCCGCGGTGGACCAGGGGCAGGTTCAGGCAGCCGATTACGATCCCTTCGAAGGGGGCGAGAACCGCCTCTTCCTGATCGCCGATGGGATCGATAATCCCTGCCATCTGTTGATTTTTCTTGACCACCGAACCGAGCGGCACCGCCTTGTGCACAATCCCGCTTTTGTTGGCCCTTACCCAGCTGGTCGCTTTGACAACCACCGACTGGGGCGGTTTCTTCCTGGTTTTTTTGGGGAGCATGCCGATCTCGCGCATCACTGCAACAATCCCGTTCATCCCCACGGTTATCGGGCGTTCGTTGAAGCGCAGGCTTTCCCCGCCTTCATAAAGGAGCATCGGAATACCGCTGCCGGCAACCGCCTCGCGCAGGGAGCTGTCACGGAGGCGGGCGTTGATGATGACCGGCGCCCCGAAGGAATTGGCCATCCTCTCGATTTCCGGATTATTGAGGGTGGCCCGGATCTGGGAGAGGTTGGCGCGATGATTCGAGCCGCTGTGGAGATCGATGCCGTGGGTGCATTTGGCGACGATCTCGTCCATGAACAGCTTGGCCAGGAGGGAGGCCAGCGAGCCGGAATAGTTGCCCGGGAAAGAGCGATTCAGGTCCCGGCGATCCGGCAGGTAGCGGGAGCGGTTGATAAAGCCGTAGACATTGACGATGGGGATCGCGATCAGGGTTCCCCGGATATTATTGAGCAGCTTGAGCCTGAGCAGCCGCCTGATGATCTCGACCCCGTTGATCTCGTCGCCGTGGATCGCCGCGCTGACAAAGAGGACCGGGCCCTCTTTCTTGCCGTGAATCACCTGGACCGGCAGCTTCATTTCCGTATGGGTATAGAGCCGGGCGATCGGCAGGTCAACGCTCGCCCTTTCCCCGGCCTTAACCGGGGTATCGCCAATATAAATCGGTTCTCTTTTCGGCACCTAGCCCCGCCCTTTGGTATTGGTTTTACCCTGTCTGGCGTTTTTTTCGATAAATTCGACAATGGTTCTGGCGACATTGATCCCGGTTGCCGTCTCAATTCCCCGCAGGCCGGGAGAGGAGTTGACCTCCATCACCACCGGGCCGTGGTTTGAGCGGAGGATGTCGACCCCGGCAACGTTCAGCCCCATGATTTTTGCCGCCCGGACCGCGGTCGAGCGCTCTTCCGGGGTGATCTTCACCTTGTGAACTGTCCCGCCCCGATGGACATTCGAGCGAAAATCCCCCTCCTTGCCCACCCGCTTCATCGCGGCAATCACCTTGCTGCCCACGACAAAACAGCGAATATCGCTGGAGTTGGCCTCCTTAATAAACTCCTGGACCAGGATATTGGTTTTCAGGCCGCGGAATGCCTCGATGACGCTCTCGGCGGCGTTCTGGGTCTCGGCGAGAACCACGCCGATCCCCTGGGTTCCTTCCAGGAGTTTGATCACCAGGGGCGCTCCCCGGACAATGTTGATCAGATCCTGGGTATAGACCGTCGAGTGGGCAAAACCGGTAACCGGCAGGCCGATCCCCTTGCGGGCCAGGAGCTGAAGGGAACGGAGCTTGTCCCGTGACCTGGTAATCGCCACCGACTCGTTGACGCTGTAGACCCCCATCATTTCAAACTGCCGGACCACGGCGGTTCCGTAAAAGGTGATCGAGGCCCCGATCCGGGGGATCACAGCGTCGTATCCCTCCAGAAGCTCGCCCTTCAAGCTGATCGTGGGCCGGTGCGAGGTGATGTTCATATAGCAGCGCAGGGGGTCGATGACCTTCACTTCATGGTCACGCTCCCTGGCGGCCTCGGCGAGCCTGTTGGTCGAATAGAGCTCGGGATTTCGCGAAAGAATGCCGATTTTCATTTCTGTCTCCTCTTCCTGCCTACGCCATAAGGCTTTACGGGTTTCGGTCCGGCCAGATACGAAAGGGCGGGATCGACCACGAACCGGCCGGCAAGCGCCGTCCGCCCCAGCAGCATCCGGAACCGCATGGCATCCCGGTCGGTCAGGGTTATTTCCGCCTCGACGGTATTGCCGCCGAGCTTGATCGGGGTTTTTATTATATAGCGCAGTTCGCGGTGGCCGCCGGAATCGCTCACCAGCCTGCGATCGATTATATCGGCCACGCAAGCCAGTTCGACATCCTGCCTCTTCTGTAAGGGATGGAGGTAAAACCTCACCTTGGGCCGGCCGTCTTCCTCGAAGGGTTCGACAAAAAAGGCATGCAGGGTTGAGGTCCGGGCCCCGGTATCCACCTTGGCCTTCACCGCCGGGATGCCCAGGTCGGGCAAGGCCAGCCACTCGCGCCAGCCAAGGGTTGTTTTCGATTCATCGCTCTTTTTCATTATTTTGTCGCTGTCCGGTAAATCTGAATTCATAGGGCTATCGGGTAATTTTACTCTGATCAACAGATAATTACTTATTTATACCCGCAGAGCATAAGTTTCGTAGGGGCAGACAAGCTGCTCAACTCAGCTTTATCCGGCTGTAAATCAGCCGTGTTGAAAATCACAACCCCTCCTTGCATCTGATTCGTTCTTGAACTCGCACGGATTCAGATCGCAATAAAAAGCATCCGGAAACAAATATTTAATTTCAGACGGCCTTTTTACATTAAAAAGAAAGCTTGTCCAGTAAAAATTCCAAGGTGGTTCAAAATGGAGGTCACCAATTGATATAATCCCTCTATTTAATGTTCCAACAACCCGAAAAAAATGGCACAATTCCCCGAAGAGTCTTTAACTCACAAAGTTAATAATAACTGTTAATGCGTTAGGAAATCATACTAAATTATTGACCCCTTTTGCTTGGCAAGGTAGCCTTTACCTATGGCAGACACAGCATGAGCAGCCAGGGCCTGCATTTCAGACCATATCTTACAACGCCATACCGAAGAAACTCGGGACCGCTAGGCAAAAAACGAGCCCCGAAATCCAGTGAGTCCGTGAAACTTTCTGTTTATTTTCACTCCCGGTTGTTCGGGATTTGCTGATAACCGGGCAAAAACTCTATTCATCCAGGGAGGATGGCGACAAGAAGCAGGCAACCTAGTCGACTGTTATGCATACGCTTGATACGATTATAATTGCCGTAACCTGCGGCGTATTTCTTTATACCATATCGCACTGGCTTCGGTTACCCGCTATCCTGTTTTACCTTGTGGCAGGTGTTATCCTCGGCCCGGTCGGGCTGGGTGTGCTTGCCCCCGGCGAACTCGGCCCCGGGCTCCTCATTATTGTGGAAATGGCGGTAGCGATCATCCTTTTCGAAGGCGGGCTCTCCCTGTCGGAACAGAGTTTCCGCAAGGCCCCCAGTGCCATTATTCGTCTTCTTGCCATCACCATGCCGGTCACCGGCATCATGGGCGGCCTGCTCGGATATCACCTTCTCGATTTATCACCGCGGATCGCTCTGGTATTCGGGACGATTATCGTGGTCACCGGACCGACGGTAATCGGGCCGCTGCTCCGAAGCATCAGCCTGACCTCAAGCCTTGAGTCGATGCTGCGCTGGGAATCGATCTGGGGGGATGTAATCGGGGTGATGCTAAGCGCCGTGGCCTTGAAGATCCTCACGGTTCCCGAAAGCGGCCCCGCTACCATGGCCGCCCTGGTCCTCCTGAAGAGTATCCTGACCGGCGGCGCCGTCGGCCTGGCCGCGGGGATCCTGCTCAGTCGTTATGTCCTGCCGTGGACCAAGTCCCTGGGAGACGACTCCCTGCCTGGCATTATCGCTTTTGCCGCCGCCCTGTTTGTCTTTTATCTCTCGAATAAAGTCGTGGAGGGCTCCGGGCCCCTGGCTGCCGCGGTGACGGGTTTCACTCTTTCCCGTTTCGCAACCGAGGGACTGCACTCCGTACGTCAATTCAAGGAGCAGCTGTCGACGCTGATGATCAGCACCCTGTTCATCCTGCTGGTAGCAAGCGCCGATCCGCGAAACAGTTCAATGAATTGGGGTGCGATTGTGATGATCAGCCTGCTGCTCGGCGGGGTAATCCGACCGCTCTCGGTCTTTCTCGGCCTGGCGGGATCGGGTATAGCTTTCAAGGAACAAATCTATGTCGGTTTTATCAGTCCAAGGGGAATCATCGCTTTGGCCGCTGCCTCTTACGCCTTACTGGCGGTACCAGAAAAGGCCGCGGAACTTGAGACCATGTTTTACGCGGTCTTTGCCATCATCTTCCTGTCCGGTTCGGTGGCGACGATATTCGGTTCACCCCTCGCCCATCTTCTCGGGGTCGCCATTCCCCGGACCCAGGGCGGGATCCTCTTTGTGGGCGGAAACCCGCTCTCCTTCCTGCTCGCCGAGGAGGTGCAAAAACATGTGCCGGTGGCTTTCCTGAATACCGACGACAGGATGTGCATCCTTGCCCATCGGAGCGACAAAGATCGCTTTGTCTGCGCGAACGCTCTGGATGAACATGTCTATAAGGACGCCGCCGAGGAAGGCTTCACGCGGGTGCTGGCAGTGACCGAGGATCAAGCGGTGAACCGCCTGGTCTGTGAAGTGGCCGCGCACCATTTTAAATCAGAAGCGCTTTTTTGCGCATATGGCGGCAGAAAACCGCTCAGGCAGGTAAATTCCAAGGTGGGGGTGCGTACCGCCTTCGGCAGCCGGGCGGCGATGGACGACATTCTGCAGGCCTTTGCCCAGGGACGGGCCAAAATCGAGACGATTGACAGCGCCGCCCAGCTCCAGGACGAGATGATCCCCCTCTGCGTCATCCTGCCCAAGGGGGGCGTGGAGATTCTCTGCGGTGACACGGTGGCGCCCGAAGGGAAACTCATTTGTCTGTGGATCACTGAGCCGCTCAGCGAAGAATTGACGGGTTCCGACCCATGCGCAATGGCACAACCGGCGACCTGATTAACGAGATCGAATTTCAAACGGAAGAATTCAGGAGCCAGAAGCCAGGAGCCAGGAGAGAGGAGAAAAGTTTTAAATCATGCCCCTCTGACTACTGAATATACTGACTCCTGACTCATGGCCGCTTATCGGGGCGTCCGGCAACGGGCCATCTGCCATGTCGGCAACTCCATGATATACCTTTCAGCATAAACAACTCAACTTTCCGGGCTAGAGATTTATGCGTAATAACAATATGTTATACGTACAGACCCAGAGGCCTTTCGTCATTCCGGCATGTTTTTAGCCGGAATCCAGGCTTTCACTATATACTGGACCCCGGCTCAAAACATGCCGGGGTGACGGAGACATGAAATTTAACACATAGGTAGCAACAAATTAGTTCGTTTTTACAACATAATATGTCAACTCGGAAAGTTGAGCAAACAACTTTGTCGCCTCCTGGATCTGACCCATTCCCGAACACTACCGATTCATGAAAATGTTAAAACGACCTTCAGTCAGGGATGCCTGCCTATTTGACCGTGGCGCTGAACTCGAACTGCCGCAGCTTGCCGTCCGGTAATTTGGTGCCGATAACAAACTCATAGGTTCCGGCCTCGGTCAGGGTCAGATCGACCCCGAAGTGACCCTCCATGCCCATCAAGGTTTGAGGCGGCAGCTCCTCGCCGGCGGGGGTGGTCGCCTTCACTGCCACCGTGCCAGATTCAATCCTCTTTTCGGAGGCGAGGTCGGTGAAGACGATCTGCAGATGGTGGGTCATTGGTTGGCCGGCTTCGGCCATGGTTTCCCGGACATCGCCCAGATGGGCGACACCCTTGACGCCGTCGACAATCTGCTCGCCCAGGGCGGTCAGCTCGTCATGGCTGCCGGCCATCGAGCCGTGATCCATGGCGGAACCCTGGTGGGCGCCGCCGTCATGGCCGTTCATGGCATAAACCGGCAGGGCCGCGCCGAAGGCGAGCAGGAATGCGAGGGTCAACAAGGTCTTCTTCATCTTAGTGTTCTCCATTAAATTAAGTTAAGACGGTTAGTGAGGAGCCGGAAGGGCCGCCTCGGTTTCACTTGCGGTTGAAGCGGGAGCGGAGGGGTCCAGGCTTTTCGCCAGCCCCCTGCCGCGCCAGATAAAATAGATCACCGGATAGACCAGCAGTTCCATGATTCCGGAGGTGACCACCCCGCCGACCATCGGCGCGGCGATCCTCTTCATCACGTCGGCCCCGGCCCCATGGCTCCACATGATCGGCAGCAGACCGGCGATGATCACCGAGATGGTCATCACCTTGGGCCGGATCCGCTGCACCGCCCCCTGATGAATGGCCTCGACCAGATCGCCCCTGGTCTGGAGCCGCCCCTCTTTTCGCCGCTGCTTATGGGCCAGATCGAGATAGAGGAGCATAACCACCCCTGTTTCAGCGTCGAGCCCGGCCAGGGCGATTACTCCGACCCAGACCGCCACCGAGGTGTTGTAATCCAGCAGGTACAGGAACCAGAAGGCCCCGACCAGCGAAAAAGGCACGGCCAGGAAGACGATACCGGTTTTGATTATCGAGCCGGTATTGACATAGATGATCATGAAGATGATCAGCACGGTGAGCGGAATAATCACCATGAAACGCTTGCGGGCCTCCTCCATGTACTGATATTGACCGCTCCAGACGATGGAGTAGCCGGCCGGCAGGCTGATCTGGTCCTCAACCGCCCGCCGGGCCTGCTTGACGTAAGTGCCGATATCGATGTCGGTAATGTCCACATAGACCCAGGCGGTGCGCCGGGAATTTTCGCTCTTGATCGAAGGCGGCCCTTTACTGATGCTGATCTCGGCCACCTGGGCAATCGGAATATGACTGCCGTTCTTGAGGGGCACCAGCAGCCGGCGCAGGGCCGGGAGATCGTCGCGGAAATCCCGCTGGTAGCGGATGTTGACCGGATAGCGCTCCAGCCCTTCGACGGTGGTGGTGACGTTCATGCCGCCCAGGGCCGACTGGATAATATCCTGGACATCGCCGACGGTGAGGCCATAGCGGGCCACGGCCTCTCGATCGATGGTGAAATCGAGATAGTTGCCGCCCACCACCCGTTCGGCGAAGGCGCTCTGGGTGCCGGGCAGCTGCCGGACCAATCCCTCAATCTCTTCGCCCAGACGGCTCAGGATCTCCAGATCGTCGCCCATGATCTTGATGCCTACCGGGGTCTTGATCCCGGTGGAAAGCATGTCGATCCGGGTCTTGATCGGCATGGTCCAGGCGTTGGTCAAGCCGGGAAACTGGATGGCCCGGTTCAGTTCATCGGTCAACTCGGACACCGTGATCGGCCGGGTCTCCGGCAGAATTTTCCGCAGCAGATCTTTTAGAAAAGCGGTCCATTCGGGCCATTCCGAGTAGAAGCGCGGCCGGTCCACCCGGCGCCACTCCGATTCGGGCTTGAGCATGATGGTGGTCTCGAGCATCGACAGCGGGGCGGGGTCGGTGGCGGTCTCGGCCCGGCCCGCCTTGCCGAAGGTCCGCTCCACCTCGGGAAATTGAGCGATGATCCGGTCGGTCTGCTGAAGGAGTTCCCGCGCCTTGGTGATGGAGATGCCGGGCATGGTGGTCGGCATGTAGAGCAGATCGCCCTCGTAGAGGGGGGGCATGAACTCCGAGCCCATCCGGCTTAAAGGGTAGATAGCCGAAACCACGGCCAACACGGCTAATAGAATCGTGGTCTTGCGCCACTTCAGGACCAGGTCGACCAGCGGGTGATAGATCCGGATCAGGAGCCGATTGACGGGATTGGCCGTTTCGGGCTTGATTTTGCCGCGGATGAACCAGCCCATCAATACCGGCACAATGGTTACCGAGAGCAGGGCGGCGGCGGCCATGGCGTAGGTCTTGGTGAAGGCCAGCGGCTTGAACATCCGCCCGGACTGTTCGTTTAAAGCAAAGACCGGCACGAAGGAGACGGTGATCACCAGCAAAGAGAAAAAGAGGGTCGGCCCCACTTCCTTGGCGGCCTCGAGAATAATGTCCCAGTGCGGCTTCTTGCCCTGATCTCGCTCCAGATGCTTGTGGGCATTCTCGATCATGATGATCGCCGCGTCGATCATGGCGCCGATAGCGATGGCAATGCCGCCCAGGCTCATGATGTTGGCGTTGATCCCCTGGGCGTGCATGACCGTGAAGGCCAGAAGAATGGCGACCGGCAGGGTGAAAATCGCTACCAGGGCGCTCGGCAGATGAAAGAGAAAAAGCGCCGTGACCAGGGCGACGACAATGCTTTCTTCGATCAGTTTTTCAGTCAGGTTGGCGACGGCCCGCTTAATCAGGCCGGAGCGGTCGTAGACCGGGGTAATCGTCACGCCCTCGGGCAGCCCCGCCTTCAGGGATTCAAGCTTCTCCTTGACCAGGTCGATGGTCTTCAGGGCGTTCTCGCCGTAACGCATGACGACGATGCCGCCCACCACCTCACCCCGGCCGTCCAGTTCGCTGATTCCCCGCCGGAGCTCGGGCCCGAAGCTGATCTCGGCCAGGTCCCTGAGCAGGATCGGGGTGCCTTGCTGGTCGGTACCCACCACCACCAGCTCCAGGTCGTTCAGGGAACTGATGTAACCCAGCCCCCGCACCATGAACTCGGTTTCGCTCAGCTCCAGGAGCCGGCCGCCGACATCGTTGTTGCTGCGCTCGATGGCCCGGCGGATCTGGGGAATGGTGATATGATAGGCGAGCAGGCGGGTCGGATCGACGGTCACCTGGTACTGCTTGACATAGCCGCCGATGGAGGCGACCTCCGAAACCCCCGCCACCGAAGTCAGCTCATAGCGCAGGTACCAATCCTGAATGGCGCGGAGCTCTTGGAGATCGTGCCGATCGCTCTCCAGGGCGTATTCATATACCCAGCCTACCCCGGTGGCGTCCGGCCCCAGGCTGGGGGTTACCCCCGCGGGCAGCCGACCCGCCGCGTAGTTGAGATATTCCAGGACCCGGGAGCGGGCCCAGTAGATGTCGGTGCCGTCCTCGAAGATCAGGTAGACGAAGGAAAGCCCGAAAAAGGAGTAGCCGCGCACCACCTTGGCCCCGGGCACCGCCAGCATCTGGGTGGTCAGGGGATAGGTGACCTGGTCCTCCACCACCTGCGGGGCCTGGCCGGAATATTCGGTGTAGATGATGACCTGGACGTCGGAGAGGTCGGGAATGGCGTCCACCGGGGTCTGGCGCAGACTGTAATAGCCGGCCCCGATGGCGAAGGCGGTAAGGATCACCACCAGCAGCCGGTTGCGCACCGACCATTCGATTATTTTTTCGAGCATAAGAAGTCTCTTGGGCCTGCTTGTTTAATGAAAGAGATGTTCCAGATCCGTATCCGCGGGGGGAGTTTCCGGTGCGTCCGGGGGTAGCTCTTTCGGGATCATCTTGTTCACCGCCTCGCGCAGCCTGCTCTCCGAGTCAAGCATGAACTGGGCCGAGGTCACCACCGTTTCGCCTTCGTGCAGCCCATCGAGAATCTGGACCAGACCGTCGTCGGACTCCAGACCGAGACGGACCGGGCGCGGGTCGAAGCGGCCGTCGCCCAGGGCGACAAAGACCGTCTCATGCTGGCCGGAGCGCAGCACCGCCTCGCCGGGTATGGTCAGGGCCTGCTCTACTCCGTGACCGGCAATGTTCACAGTGACGTACATCTCCGGCTTCAGTTCCCGGTCCCGGTTGTCCACTTCGATTCTGGCCTTCACCGTGCGGGTTTTCGCCTCCATGTATGGATAGATGGCGGCGATTTTACCGCTCAGCGAGGCGCGGGGATAGGGGAAGTCGATGGTCACCTGCTGCCCCTCCTTGACCCAGGGCAGCTCATACTCGTAAATATCGGCATAGATCCAGACCCGCGAAAGGTCGGACAACTCCAGCAGTTCCTGGCCCGCCTTGACAAAAGCCCCTTCATTGACCGCCTTACTGGTGACGATGCCGGCCTGGGACGCATAGAGGGTCAGGGTCTTGTTGATTTCACCGCTCTTTTCCAGGGCCGCGATCTGCTCCGGGGAGATGTCCCAGTAGCTCAGACGCTGCCGGGAGGCGCTCAACAGGCCGCGGGCTCCGGCCGCGATCTCCGGGAAGGGGCTGTCGGCCTGGGCCTTGCTCTGGCGGACCGCCAGCAGAAACTCCTCCTGGGCCGAAACCAGCTCGGGGCTGTAAATTTCGAGCAGGGGCTGCCCCGAAGCGACCGCCTCCCCGGTCCGGCTGACATGCAGGGTCTCGATCCAGCCTTCGATCTTGGCATTAACCGTGTACTGGGCCGATTCCGGATAAGCGACCACCCCCACGGTCCGCACGGTGCGATGCAGATCGCGCCGGACGACGGGGGCGGTACGAACCCCCATGTTCTGCTGAGTGGCGGGATCGATGGTGATGATCGTGCCATCGCCTCCCTCTTCGCGGCGCCCTTGCTGGTCGCGAACGGGGACCAGATCCATGAAGCAGATCGGGCATTTGCCCGGGGCGTCTCTGATGATGAAGGGGTGCATGCTGCACGTGAAGAGCTGGGTGGTCTCGTCCGCCTCGTCCGACTCGGCGGCCTCGGCCAGGCTGTGTCCGTGGCCTTCGTGGTTCAAAACGGCACGAAACCCGGCACCCGACGGGATCAACAGAAAAAAAGACAGCGTCAGAATCAGGTCGACAAACGGGCGGCGGCGAAAGAAATTACTCATCATTGAAAGGTTCCTGTCAAGGTATTAAGGTTTTCGGCGGAAACTCGGGGCAGTCGCCCTATTCAGGCCACTCGGCCAGGGTCAGGGCCGCTTCCGCTTCGAGACGGGCGACATTGCGTTCATGGTCGACCAGAACCCGATGGTACTCGTTTTCGTACCGGTAGAGATCCAGAAGATTGTCAAGCAGCGTGGTGAAGGGCTGACGCCCAACCTGATAGCCGCTAACCGAAGCCTCGAAGGATTGGGTGGCCTGGGGAATAATACCGCCCTTATAGAGCTTCAGGAGTTGCCGATTTTTTTCGAGCCGGCCGAAAACGTCGTGGATGGCGAAGCGGGTCTCGTTAAGGAAATCATCAAGCTGGTGCCGGACCATGGTCTCGCCCTGGGCCGCTTCGCTCACCGCCTCCCGCCGCTTTTCCCGGAAAATCGGCAGAGTGACGGAAAATTCCAGGCCGGCAAAATCAGTGCCCTGATCGGTACGGTTCTCCTCACGAAACGTGTAAACCGCCCCCAGGGAGAAATCCGGGTAGTTATTGAGAGAGGCAAGTTTCCGCTGGGCGGCGGCCTGTTCAAGCAAACCCTGGTATGCCCCGACCAGGGGCCGCTGCGCCGCTGCCTTCTCCTGAAGCTCTTCCCGGCTGTAGGGAAAGGGCGAAGGATCCAGCTCGCCGGGCAGTTTTACCGGGGTTTCCGGCGGTCGGTTGACCAGGGTGTTCAGGGTCGCCCGCGCCGTATCACGCTGCTGGCTTAAGGCCAGGCGGCGCTCCAGCAGGGCCGAGCGCTCCAGTTGAGCCCGAAGAATCTCCGCCTGTTGTCCCTTGCCGGTGGCGTACCGGGTTTCACTGAGAGTGATGAAATCCTCAAGCAAGTCCAGGCTCTGCTCGGTAACCGCCAGCAACCGGCTCTGCAGGTAAAGGGTGAACCAGGCCTCCTTGACTTGACGAATCAATTCCAGGCGGGTTTCCCGGTAGGCCTGGCGGTACCAGACCGCCTGCTGCCGGGCAATTTCACCCTTGGCCGCCAGCTTGCCGGGGAAGGGAAAATTCTGGGTAAGCCGCACCACCTTACCGGTCATCGGCGTCTCGCTATCGCTCAGGGTATCAACCGGGTAATTAGCCAGGGCCAGGGAAAGCCGAGGGTCGTCGAGACTGTCGGCGGCGGCAATCCTGTTGTCGTAAACCCGCCAGCGGGCCGCTCCGGCCTGCAGATCAGGATTGGCGGCGAGCGCCTGGCGGACCAGGTCGGACAGTTCCCGCGCCGCAGCTGCGGAAGAGTCCTGACTCCAGGCAGCGCCGGGAAGAATCGCCAGAGCGATCAGAATTATCAACAGGAAACGGATACTACTGAATATCAAGGTTAGCCTCCGAAATTATTGTTTCGGTTTTAACAAAGGCAACTACCGTGCCAGAACTCATCATTCGCACAACATCCCGAAATAATTGGAGATTTCAAAAAACATCAATCTCCGGGCACCCTCTATCAATGAAGAAGATTCTTCAGCTGAAGAATATTCTTCAAGCATTTTTCTCTTTGGTCAGCTCTTGCCCTAACTCTTCCCCAATGCCTCCCTGTCCTCCTGCTTTTCTTCATCCACTACTCTTTTCTGTTTATCAACCGCCGCGGCATGCTCCCTGTCACCGGTATAGCCCTTACGGCGGTCATCCAGCCGGGTCAGATTTTCAGTTCGTCCGTAAAGGATCATAGTGTCTTCCGGCTGGATCTCGGTATCCCCATCCGGGGCGCCCAGAAAAACCCCGTCAGCCCGGTTGATGGCCAGCACGATCACTCCTTCCTGGCGTAATTTTGATTCCTTGAGTTGTTTATAAGCCAGCCAGTCCCGCTCCTTTACCTGAAACTCGGTAACCCGATAACCCTCGGTGAGTTGCAGGAGACTGGCATAGTCACGAATCTGCAAGGCGGTGTATCTCTTCAGGGCCTTGTTGACGATTTTATAAATACGCCTGTCGACCCACTGGCTCTGGGCCAAAGCCCACAACATCAGCAGTCCGAAGAGCAGCAGAGTCATTTCTAAAAAAAAGCTCCCCCTTGACCCTTTCCGATAAATGTCAGAATCAGGGAAGACATGGCAGTCGCCACGCCGGCATTGCCGAGCAGCATCAACAGCAAGAGGATTCGACGCCGAACCGGATGATTAACCACCTTTTCCGATTCGGCAGTTGTAAAACCCACCCCGGTAAAGGCGGACCTGGCCTGGAATCTTGCCGATTCACGGGAAAGCCCGGTATGCAGGAGGGCAATCGTAGCAATCCGGGTAATCAGGATAGACAAACTTATAATCAGAAGTAGCGAAAAGATAGAGACCATCGATGCCCCGGTTCAACTTTGACGGTGTCGCAAAAAGCCGTCATCCCCGCGTGAAAAAACGCAGAGCTCAACGCAGGCACGATCAGCCTTTTCGTTTATTGTATTCAAATTTGCGGATATAAATCCAGGTCAATATTGGCAGAGATAAGCAAGGAAGGGATCGAAGAAGATGGTCGAGCCGGAGGTCTGTTGATTATCGAATCGCGGGGTGGACGATACGGAAACCACTGGCGTGACCACCAGCTCGGCCATGGTATTGCCGAGCCGGCGGTCAGATAATGCAAACCGCCTTGATATTCGAATGAGCATTGAGAGGCAATGCCCGACTAGAGAGGATAACTGTTTGGGAAGGAGGTGACGGCTTCGCGGAATGCTTGACATATCTTGGTTATGCCTCCGCTTTTTCGCGAAGCCGCCGCGTCAGGGTTTTTCAGTCTTTCCGCGGCACTATCAATGCCTTGGGCGCATCGGCCAGAGAGGCTCCTGCATTCCACCGCCCATCGGTCCCGAAAAAGACTGGCTGAGACGGTAACCATCGCTATACCCATAGCCGTAAAGGTCATTGACGCCGTCACCATCCTCATCGACGAAAACGTCGTTCACGCCGTCATCGTTATTGTCCACCCACCCGAAACCATGGCGGAAGGGCTGGCCGGTGTCATCGTTGATCCCGTCACCATCGGCATCAAAACAGCTCCCCCTGAAACCATAACCGGCATTCTGGCCGGCCAGAGGTCCGGTCGCCAGATCATTGATGCCGTCGCCGTTCGCATCGACGAAATGGTCATTAATGCCGTCGCCATCGGCATCGACCCAGCCGAAACCGTGACCATAAGAGAGCATGAGATTACCGAGATCATTAATGCCGTCGCCGTTTTCATCAATAAAGCGGTCATTGATGCCGTCGCCGTCCGCATCGACGAAGAAATCATTGACACCGTCGCCATCGAGGTCTACCCAACCGGGCATCGCCACATAGGGCCGTTGGGTGAGATCGTTGATCCCATCACCATCTGCATCGGTAAACCGGTCATTAACCCCATCGCCATCCTCATCGATAAAGCCGAAAGGATGCTGGTACGGCATGGCTGACAGATCGCAGATCCCATCGCCATCGGCATCCGCAAAGCGGTCATTAACGCCGTCGCCATCCTCGTCGATAAAGCCGAAACCGAAGCCATAGGCTCTGCCGGTCAGATCGTTGACCCCATCCCCGTCCGCGTCCGCAAACCGGTCGTTAACGCCGTCGCCATTCTCGTCGATAAAACCCTGGTCCATGAAATAGGCATAGCCCGCATAACGGAAACCGGGGTCGACAATACCGTCCCCGTTGACATCGGCGAAATTGTCATTGATGGTGTCGCCATCCTCATCGATCCAGCCCATCCGATAGCCGTTAAAGCCGGTAAAATCCCGAACCTGTTCACCGGCCATGGTGATGGTCCCGAAATCCAGGCCGCGCCCTGCCGCCATCCGGAAGGGCAGCTCGAATTCATTGCCATCCAACTGCAGGAACAGGGAATGATCGCCATCGGCGACATCCGGGATGACGAAGCGATTCCCGCCGTCGAGATAGATCGGATCGGCGCCATCGTCAAGGTAAAGGGTGGCCGGCAGACTAGCCACGGCGGCGGGAATAACGTTATCGCTCAAGCCTGCCACGGCGTTCGGGTCCACGGCAACAGTGCCTGCCACCGTGGATGGATGCAGGTTAGCGGAGGTGTCGACCGCGGCGGGTTCAGCCGAACTGCCGCCGCCACCGCAACCGGCCAGAAAAATCGCCGCGGAAGTCAATAAAAGGCCTCCTCGCAGCAGCTTGCCGATTCTTGCCGGCATTGCGGCTTTTGAGGAAGGCCGGGATGTTCTCGGTGAATCTGCCCCTTTCATTTCTCTCTGTGTCATTTTCATGGAAAGTCCTCTCATTGTTTATCAAATGATTACGGCCGGCGCCCGGAGAGGCGCCGGCCGTAAAATGGTAATTTTTTTTGATATACCATTAGTATTATCAACATCGTTGCCGCCTTGTATCTGCACCGTTCTAGAACGCTCACGGATTCAGGCTTACGGATCAGGTTAAGGGAGAAGATCGGGATCAGGCCACGGGACTGTAATCGGGAAATTCTTCCTTGAAGGTGGTCCTCAGCTTGTTCAGCAGGCCGAGCTCGATTTGGCGAACTCTCTCCCGGGATATATCGAACTGTTCCGCGATATTCTTAAGGGTAGCCGAATCGTCGGTGAGGAGCCGCTGGCTCAGGACCGCCCGCTCTCGCTCGTTGAAGGAATCCCGATGCCGATCCAGGATCTCCCGCACCACTTCCCCGGTCTGCAGGTCGCCAATGGTTTCCTCCACGGATGGCCCTTCGTCCTCCAGAAGATCGTAACAGCTTCTCTCCTTATCCGAGCCCAACGGCGCGTCCATCGACAGTTCGGCGCCATAGAGCCGCTGCACCATCTCGACGACCTCTTCCTTGCGGACCGCCAGGGCCTCGGCGATAACTTCGGCCCGGGGCTCGATGCCCTTGGATTCAAGGCGGCGTGTCTCTTTTTCGAGCCCGTAAAACAGTTTGCGCTGGGCCTGGGTGGTGCCGATCTTGACCAGTCGCTTATTGGCCATGAGATACTTCATGATCCGGGCCCGGATCCAGAAAGCCGCATAGTATGAAAATTTTATGCCGCGATCAGGATCAAACTTTTCGACCGCCCGGGCCAGACCGATATTGCCCTCCTGAACCAGATCGAGAAAACCTTCCATCCAGAACTTTCGATAGTCCTGGGCGATCTTGACCACCAGCCTCAGATTGGCCGTCACCAGCTTACTCGCGGCGGTAGAATCCTTATCGTCCCGCAAATTTCGGGCATACTCAAGGGTCTCCGCTTCATTGAGCAGCTTATACTTGTTGATATCCTGCAGATAAGTCTGCAAAACATCTTCCTGATAGGTTTCGAAACCGTTCCGCTTTACATTCTCGGAAGCGGCGTTGTATGTTTTCTCTACAATACTGTTCTTCATGAATTGCACTCTCTCTTGAAAATTGTTCGACACCAGTATTCATTTGTTGGCGTGTCGTTTACGTATTATACATTCAAGTAACATGCCAACCAAGCGGCGACAGCGCTTCTACCCCAAACAAATGCGCAGGATCGGCCATATAGATAAAAACACTTATTTCCCAAGGCCTATCCGGACAGTCAAAAAAGACAAAATTATGTACTTTCCAGAGAATAATAGAGAATATTACTCATAATGATTCTCAATATCCGAGCCGCGTTATATCTGATCTCCTCCTGCCGGGCTGAATCCCGGGCATCCTTGATCCGTGTCTGCTACTGGATAGCGGTATTAACAATTTGTAATTACTTGTTTATCTCACGGCAGGTCGATCCGCCTATCGATCCGGCATCCCGAAATAATCTTAAGGGTGGCCAGACTGGAGGCATGCCTCGTTTGCCTTTCTGGCCTCAACGAATCTGGTTTCCGAGCAGGAACAGCAACGGCCGCCGCAGTGTGCTGCCCGAGCCGACCAGCGAGTTCACCATCTATCGTCCTCCCGAAGTGATCGATTAGCATCGTCAGACTTTAAGATCCGGAAACTTGTAGTAGCCGGGAACCATCCAATATATTATAGAATTATGGTCCGAAAAACTTTTACCCCGACGGAAATTTCCGCAAAATTCAACAGGGTAGAGCAATGCCGCCGCGCAAACTGAAACCGGCCTGGATCGCGGGCACCATTATCATTCTGCTCCTCGGGGCAATCGTAGCCGGCCGCCTTCTTGAAAAAGGCACCGGCAAAAGCCGGCCCGAAAGGGAACGGCGGCCGATCCCCGTCGAAGTATCCGAGGTGAGGCACGGGCCGCTCTCGCTGCGCCGTACTTTCAGCGGCACCATCGAACCCCGGACCCAATTCACCGTGGCCCCCAAGGTCAGCGGCCGCATCCGGCGGCTCCATGTCGATGTTTCCGATCCGGTCAGCCGGGGTCAGCTGGTCGCGGAGCTGGAAGACGGCGAATTCAGACAGGCGGTGGCCGAGGCCGAAGCGCGGTTGGCGGTAGCCGAGGCCAACCGGGTCGAAGCCGCCAGCCACCTCGAAATCGCCCAACGGCAGCTGGAGCGGACCAGGACCCTGCAGGAGCGGGGCATTGCTTCCGACAGCGCCCTCGACTCGGCCCGGGCCGAATTCCTGGCCGGCCAGGCTGCGGTCAAGGTGGCCGGGGCCGTCCTCAAACAGGAGGAGGCCGCCCTGGCCGCGGCCGAAATCCGCCTGAGCTATACCCGAATCGAGGCAAACTGGGAACAGGACGACAGCGAACGGACCGTCGCCGAACGCTATGCCGACGAAGGCAATACCGTGGCGGCCAATACCCCGCTCTTCTCGATCATCGACCTGGACCCGGTCATCGCGGTGATCATGGTCGCCGAGAGGGATTATCCCCGCATCGCCATCGGCCAGGAGGGGCAGCTGCGTTCCGACGCCTTCCCGGGCCGGACCTTCGCCGGAACGATCTCCCGCATCGCCCCGATCTTCCGGGAATCTTCCCGCCAGGCCCGGATCGAGCTGACCGTGCCTAATCCGGACCATCTTCTTAAACCGGGGATGTTCGGCCGCTGCACCCTGGAGCTCGACCGGGTTGAAATGGCGGCCAGCGTCCCGGAGCAGGCCATCACCCGCCGCAGCAACCGGACCGGGATTTTCCTGGTTGGCACGGACGGAAATTCGGTGGAATGGATCGAGGTGGAACCGGGGATCCGGGAAGACGGACAGGTGGAGCTGGTCGGCGCCGAGCTTCGCGGCCGGGTGGTCACCCTGGGACAGCAGCTCGTCGAGGACGGCTCCGCCATCCATATCGCCGCCGCCAAGACGATGCCGGCCGGAGGCGAAAGCAGCCCGTGAACCTCCCCCTGTTCAGCGTCCGCCGCCCGATCTTCACCACGATGATCATGGCAATCGTGCTCATTTTGGGGCTGATCTCCTTCAGCCGGCTGCAGATCGATCTGCTGCCCAATATCGAGCTGCCCACCCTGTCGGTCAGAACCGGTTACGAAGGCGCCAGCCCGGAGGTGATGGAGCAGCTGGTAACCCAGATTATCGAAGAAATCGTCGCCACGGTGCCGGGGGTCGAGGAGCTGACCTCCGAATCATCCGAAGGCCGCAGCCAGGTCCGGGTCACCTTCAACTGGGGCACCGACATCGACACCGCGGCCATCGACGTCCAGGCCCAGCTCGAAGACGAGATCAACGAACTGCCCGACGACATCGAGCGGCCGCGGGTAAGCAAATTCGACATCTCCAGTTTTCCGGTAGTCATCATGGGTATTTCCAGCCCGATGGACCCGGTGGAAATGACCCGGATCGTCAACGATCAGCTCCGTTTCCGTTTCGCCCGGGTGCCCGGGGTGGCTCAGGTTGACACCTGGGGGGAATACCGGCGAGAGATCCGCATCGAGCTCAAGGCCGAAATGATCAAGGCCCTGGCCATTCCCCTGAACAACATTGTCACCGCCCTGCGTAACGCCAATCTCGATCTGCCCACCGGCAAGATCGACCAGGGCCGCTACGAAGTGACCCTGCGGGCGCCGGCCGAATTTATCAACCTCGAACAGATTCGCGACACCGTGGTGGCCGAACGCGCCGACGGCCTGGTCACCCTGGGTCAGATCGCCGAGGTGCGGGACACCTACGAAAAACGGAGCCGGATCGTCCGGCTGGGCGGCGATCCCGGCCTGCGCATCGCGATCCGCAAACAGCCCGGCGCCAATACCGTAGAGGTAGCAAGCGGCGTGCTGGCGGCGATCGCCGAAATCAACCACGATTTTCCCCAGCTGCACGTGGTGCCGGTGATCGATCAGGGCAATTTCATCGAGCGCTCGATCCGCAACGTGGCAAATTCGGTCCTCTACGGCGGCGGGCTCGCCGCCCTGGTCCTGTTCTTTTTCCTCCGCAATATTCGCAGCACCCTGGTCATCACCCTGGCCATTCCCATCTCGATCGTCGCCACCTTCGCGATGATTTTCTTCGGCGGCTTCACCATCAACCTGATGACCCTGGGCGGCCTTGCCCTGGGGGTGGGCATGATGGTCGACAGTTCGGTGGTCGTTCTAGAAAATATCTTCCGCCGCCGCCAGGAGGAGGGGGAAGAGAGCGACATCGCCTCGATTGAAGGGGCGGGAGAGGTGGGCGGGGCCATCCTGGCCAGCACCCTGACCACCCTGGTGATCTTCCTGCCCCTGGTCTTCGTGCGCGGCGTTTCCGGTCTGCTCTTCAGGGAACTGGCCTACACGGTGATGTTCGCCCTGACCTGCTCGCTTCTGGTCGCCCTCAGTCTGGTGCCGATGTTCGCCTCGAAATTACTCAAGGGAAAAACCATCCCAACCGCCCCTTCTTCCCGGCTGGCCGGACTCGCCTCCTGGTCGAACCGGCTGTTCAGACGGATAGACACCGCTTACGCAAATCTCCTGGGCCGCGCCCTGAACCGCCGGGGCCTGGTGATCGGTGTATCGGCCGCTCTCCTGGCCGCCAGTCTCTTGCTGTTTCCGCTGATCGGCACCGAGTTTCTCCCCCCCAGCGACGAGGGCGAAGTCAGGGTCAGCGGCGAGATGGAAGTGGGAACCCGTCTCGACCTGGTGGAACAACAGACCCGGCTAATGGAGGAGATCGTCTTCCCGGCCGTCCCGGAAACACTCTCCTCGGTGACCAGCGTCACCTCCGGGGGACGCAACGCCGAAGCCGGCGGCGATATCCGGATTTCGCTCACTCCCGCCGCCGAACGGCAAAGGTCCAATTCGGAAATCGCCGAGGACCTGCGCAAACGCCTCGAAGAACGCATCCCCGGCATGAAGATCCGGGTCCGCGCCCCCCAGGGCCAGTTCATCCTGGAACGGCTCCTCGGCGACGACGAAGGGCTGACCGTGGAGGTAAGGGGTTTTGATTTCGCCATCCTCGGCCATCTCGCCGAACAGGTCGGCGCCGCCCTGGAGGGGATCACCGGCATCACCGATATCGAGGTGAGCCGCAAGAGCGGCGTACCCCAGCAGGCAATCCTGGTCGACCGCGACAAGGTGGCGGATCTCGGCTTGACCGTCAGGGATGTCAGCAAAACCCTGGAAACCGCCCTGGCCGGCGCCAAGGCCGGCGAATTCCGCGACGGAGGGCAGTCGTACCGGATCTTCGTCCAGCTTGAGAACGCGGAGAAGCAGTCCCTGGACGAGATTCTCGATCTGGTCCTGACCGCGCCGGACAATACCCGGGTGGCTTTGCGCAATCTGGTTCATACCGAGCCCAGCCGGGGTCCGGCCCTGATCGAACGCAAGGACCAGCAGCGGCTCATCACCGTCCGGGCCAATATAGCCGGCCGGGACCAAGGCTCGGTGGCGGCCGATATCGACTCCGCCCTCGACTCGATAGTCACCCCGGAGGGCTATGAGCTGACCATCGCCGGCAGCTTTGAAGAACAGCGGAAGGCCTCCCGGGAGCTGACCGTCTCCCTGCTTCTCGCTCTGGTCCTGGTCTTTATGGTGCTGGCCTGCCAGTACGAGTCGTTCCGCGATCCCCTGATCGTGATGATCAGCGTGCCCCTGGCCGCGATCGGGGTGCTGATCACCCTGTTTCTGACCGGGACCACCCTGAACCTGCAATCCTATATCGGCTGCATCATGCTGGGCGGCATCGTGGTCAATAACGCCATCCTGCTGGTCGATCAGGCCGGACGTTTGCAGCGCCAAGGGATGACGGCGCGGGAAGCGGTTGCCGAGGCGGGCCGGCGGCGGCTGCGCCCCATCCTGATGACCACCCTGACCACCGTCCTGGCCCTGCTGCCCCTCGCCCTGGGGATCGGCGAGGGCGCCGACGCCCAGGCCCCCCTGGCCCGGGCCGTGGTCGGCGGCCTGTCCGCCTCCACCCTGATCACCCTGGTGCTGATTCCGGTGGTCTTCTCCCTGGTTCACTCCGGGCGGGAGAAGGCATGAGGGCCATAATCAAAGGCAATCCGGCCAGAGCCGCCCGGACCGTTATCTTCCTCGCCGTTCTGCTGGCTCTTCAGGCCTGCACCAGCCCAGATCGCTGGCACGATTTGGAGTCGCTCTATGCTGAGGGCTCCGAACCGGCCCGGGTTCCGCCAATCGAGCCGGAACTGCTCCCGGTTCTGGAGAGCCGGGCCCCCCTTCACCTCCGGCCGGAAGCGGAGAACGACACCCTGCGCCTTTCCCTGGAGCAGGCGGTGACCATCTCTCTCCAGGGCAACCGCGAACTGCGGGTTGAACGGCATGGCCCGGTCATCGCCGGAGCTTTCGAGGAGATCGAACGCGGCACCTACGATCCGGAACTGTTCGCGGGACTGGAATACGCCGAGGAGAGGGTCAGCGAGACCGCCCGCAGCACCGGCGAGCAATTCAGCGTCGAGGCCGAGGAATTTTCCGCCGAGTTAGGAATGCGCCAGCGCCTGCCGACCGGCACCGACCTCGAAGCCGGGCTTGGCTTGACCAGTTCGACCTCGAACCGCACTCCCAAGCAACGGGAGGCCCGGATCGGGCTTTCGGTTACCCAATCCCTGCTCAGGGGATTCGGGCCCGCGGTCAACCTGCTCGACATCAGACAGGCCCGCCTTTCCGGCCGGGCTTCCCTGTACGAATTACGCGGCTTCGCCGAGGCCCTGGTGGCGGAGATCGAGACCGCCTACTGGCGCCATGTCCTGGCCGGGGAAGGCATCAGGATTTATGAACATTCCCTGGCCATCGCCCGGCAGCAGCTCGACGAGGTGGAAAAGAGGATCGAAGTGGGGGTGCTGCCGCGGAACGCAGCGGCGGCGGCCAGGGCCGAAGTGGCCCGGCGGGAACAGGCCCTGATCGATAACCGCAGCAATCTGGAGGAGCAGCGCCTGCGTCTGCTGCGTCTTTTGAATATCATCGGCCCGCCTCAACCCGGCCTGCGGATCGAACCGACCAGCCAACCGCGGACCGAAGCGGTCCCCTTGACCGATCAGGATGAGCGGCTGGCCCTGGCCGACCGGCTGCGGCCCGACCTGAACGAGGCCCGGCTGCGGCGGGACCACTTCAATCTGGAATTGGTGCGGACCCGGAACGGACTCCTGCCGAAGCTCGATCTTTTCATCGATCTGGGCAAGACCGGATATGCCGAATCGTTCGGCAACTCCGTCAATAACCTGGACGACGACAATTACGAACTGGCCGCCGGGATCAGGTTCAGCACCTATCTGGGCAGGCGCGAAAGCGAAGGCCGCGACCTCGTGGCCCGGGCCTCCAGAGAGCAGGCTGTGGCGGCAATCGAAAACCTGCGGAGTCTGGTCGAACTCGATGTCCGCCTGGCCCTGAACGAGGCCGAGCGGACCCGGCGGCAGATCGAAGCCAGCGCGGTTACCCGCCAACTCCAGGCGCAGACCCTGGAGGCCGAACAGGAAAAGTTCTCGATCGGAACCAGCACCTCGCTCCTGGTTGCCCAGGCCCAGCGGGACCTGCTCTTGAGCGAACTGGCCGAGATCGAGGCCGTGGTCGATTACAGGATCGCCCTGGTCAATCTCTTCCTGGCCGAAGGCAGCCTTCTGGAAAGGCGGGGGATTCGGTTGCCTGCTGCCGACTAACGAAAGACATGGCCGACGATCTCCGCAAAAACAGCGCCGATCACCCACCCTCCCCCAAAGGTACAGGGTCGGTTATTCTCAGGGCACTCGCCTTCTTCGTGATCCTGGAACCGGTCTGGATGCTCTTACCCTTCGCCGGTTTTCTCTACGGTTCGGTGATGCACATCGCAACCTTGAGCGCAAATCCCTGGACGGCCCGGCTGGTCCACTTCGTCCTCCCCGTCCATACCCTGTTTCCCCTCGGGCTCATCCTGATCGTCGCCGGCTTCGTGATTTTTCTGATCGGTGCCTTCCAGATATACGCCGGGAAAATAGCGGGCAGCGGCCTGGTCAGGACCGGGATCTACCGGAAGTTCCGCCATCCCCAGTATCTGGCCCTGGCCCTCTTCGGCCTCGGCATCATCCTGACCTGGGGCCGCCTGCTCACCTTCATCGCCTACTTTATCATGCTCTGGCTCTACTACCTGCTGGCCGGAAACGAGGAGCGCCGCTGCCGGGAGCTCTTCGGCGCCGAATACGACGCCTACCGGGACCAGACTTACTTTCTGCTCCCGGGCGAAAAAGAGGCGGCGGCGAAGCTCGCGGGGCTCAAGCCGGCCGGACTGCCGGCATGGGCCGGAATCGCCCTTTCATTCTGCCTGGTTCTGACCATGGCGACCGTCACCGGCCTGCTGATTCTCGAATTGCGGAGCGCTTTCCGAACCACCCTGCCGGCGGTAACCGCGGCCTACCCCCTACCCGGCCGCGGAGCGGACGCCGTCCCCCTTTTGCTGGTCAAGGGTCCGGCCCTGCAGGCCGCGCCGGTGGAGCGGGTCAGAAACGTTTTTCTGGAAAACTGCCTTGAAATGGTGCTTGCTTCGGAGAAAGTCCGGGACGGCCTGGCGGGGATCGGCCCGAGCGGGAACTCGACCCTGCTGATCTTTCCGACTCCGGGCCGCAACTGGTACAGCGCGGCCCACCGCGATTCCCGCCGGGCAGAGGTGGATCTTTTCATCTTTTGGATAAAAAGCCCGGTCCCCTACCGAGGCGACAACTTCAGGCAATTTCGCCGCAGCTGGCAGATCAGCCGGCTGCTCAGGGTTGAGAATATGTCCTACGGAAGGTTGCGGGCCGGGCTCGACCCTGTCGCGGGCCGGGTCGGAGCGGAACGGTTTATGCCCCGGCCGGAACGGTTTATACCCCGGATGGAGGAGAGGATCGATTTCTTTCTGAGCGGCCTGTGATGGTGGCAGGATAAAGCTTAAGTTGAGCAGCTCATCTGCTCATACGAAACCTATGTGCCGCGAAGCAAAAGCCCTCCTCAAGGGAGGATTGCCCTGTGGGTATAAGACGGGGAGATGCCAATCGGCAACGGCTCCCGATAAGGTTTCTCATTAAACCCCGAAGCGTGATCGACCGAAAAGCGCAACCCCGAAGAACTGTTTCACTTCACCCCCTTGCGGGCGAGGAATTTGGCCAGGTCCCGGTCGGTGGCCATGATGTGCTTGATGATCCAATCCATCAGCAGCCATAGGAGATCGGACCCCACCTTCTTTTCGCCGTCCAGGCCGGTCTCCCGAAACTCCTTGAACTTCTGCCGGAAGGTCAGGTGTTCGCGCTGATGTCTCTTGAAATCCGGGTAACCGTATTTCTGCATATAGCTCTCTTCGAGACCGAAATGATCGTCGACATAACGCTCCAGGGTCCGTGACGATTTCATCACCGCCATAGTACAGACCCCTTCCTCGCAGGCCTCGTGCAAGGCGTTGAATTCCCTGATCAAATCGCCGTGCTGCCAGTCCATCCAGACGATGCCGTACTTGTAATCACCGGCTTCCATCTCCAAACCCATATCGTTCCCCTCCCCCAAAAAACTCACAGTAATATTTACTCAACTTTGATGAACCCGTAAAAAGTCGAAATTAAGTCATTGCGAGCGTAGCGAAGCAATCCAGGAAAATGTAATTAACCTGAAAATACTGGATTGCTTCGTCGCTTTGCTCCTCGCAATGACGTGGCAAATCACTTTTTGCGAATCCATCAACTTACCTGGTTGCCTCTCCCCCCGCCTCTGACTCCTCACCTTCATCGTCCATGTAGCTGCCCTTAAGTCCTTAACCTTAAACCTTGAACCTTGAATCTGTCCTAACTCACCGGCCGGATGACGCCCAACCTGAGCAGCTCCTCGACCAGTTCGGCCATCGGCAACCCCACCACATTGCTGTAGGAGCCGTCGATCCGCTCGACCAGCAGGCCGCCCCTGCCCTGAATTCCATAGGCCCCGGCCTTGTCCAGCGGCTCACTTGAGGCGACGTAGGCGGCCAGCACCTCCCTTGCCGCCCCGACAAAGGTCACTCCGGTGCGCACCTCCCTGACAACCGCCGCCCCCCTGGCTTTATTGATTACGGCAAATCCGGTCCACACCTCATGGGTCCGTCCGGACAGGCGGCTCAGCATGGCCAGAGCATCCTCCGGACCGGCCGGTTTGCCGAGAATCTCGCCGGCCATGACCACCACCGTATCGGCGCCGATCACCCAGGCCCCGGGATGATCGTTCGCCACCGCCGACGCCTTTTCCCCGGCGAGGCGATTGACGAAAGCCCGGGGCAGCTCGCCGGGCCGCACCGATTCATCGACATCGGCCGCCGCCACCGTAAACACAAGGCCAAGTTCCGCCAGAAACCTGCGGCGGCGGGGCGAACCGGAAGCGAGGATTAATTGATCGTCATTTATGAAGATAGCGTCACCTGAAAATCACGCCCTGATCGAATAGCCGCCGTCGACCACGACCGTCTGACCGTGAATCATCCGGGCCAGGGGACTGCACAGGAACAGGGCGAGATCGGCGACATCCTCGGGGGTGGTGAGCCGTCCCATCGGAGTCCTTTTCAGGGCGGTGCCGAGAATCTCCTCGCGGTTGGGAAATTTTTTCAGGGCCTCGGTATCGACGGCCCCGGCGCTGATCGTATTGACCAGGATCCCCTGGGGACCGAGTTCAACGGCAAGATGCCGGACCAGGGATTCCAGGGCGGCCTTGGAGGCGCCGACCGCCGTATAGTTCTCGACGGCCCGGACCGAGCCGAGGCTCGAAACCGCGATGATCCTGCCGCCGTCGACCATCAGGGGCATGGACTGCTGGGCCAGGGTCAGAAGGGAGCGGGCATTGATGTCCATCGCCCAGTTCCAGTGGCGGCTGCTCAGCTCCATTACCGGTTTCAGCACTCCCGAGGCGGCATTACTGACCAGGATATCGAGCCGGCCGTATTTTTCCTTGATCAGCCCGAACATGTTTTTGACATCTTCGTCATTGGCGACATTGGCCTTGACCACCAGACAGTGGGCCCCCTTCTTTTCGATCAGGGCGGCGGTTTCCTCGGCGTCGCGCCTATGACGGACGTAATTGACCACGATGTTCACGCCGTTTTCGGCCAGCCGCAATACAATGGCCTTGCCGATGCCCCGGGAACTGCCGGTTACCAGCGCTACTTTTCCTTGCAAATTGAACATTTGGAAACTCCTTTATCAGAGGTATATCAAAGGGCTTTCACTAAACCTGAATCCGTGACGGCTTCGTGGGGATATTTCAATTAAATTATGGCCGAAAACCAGCATATCTTGATCAGCAAGTCAGAATAAGTTGTTACCCATTAGTTGTAAAGAGAATGATGAATTACGGCTTGAATATTCCGGCGACACCCCGCCGACAGGCGCCGATCAGCATCCGGCCCGGATGGAAGATCACCGGGCTGAGTTGTTCCGGCAGGATGAATTCCGGCGCGGAGAGCTCACGGGGATGCAGCAGCGGGAATTCGAGCCGGTCGGGATCGGCGCCGGGCAGGCCGCGCCGCCTGCACTCCAGCCAGATCCTGCTCTTCTCATAATCGGCCCCGATGATCCGCATCACCGCGGTATCCAGGGCCACCGGATCGATGGCGCCGCCGATCAGCCGCAGCGGATAGGGCTCCCCTGTCATGGGGCCGCTGCCCTGCATGGCGATTACCCCGTCAAGCAGGGTAAAAGTATCATTGAACAGGCCGGGCAGATCGACCAGCAGCTCCTCGAAGCGGGTGCCGACATCGCCATTGACCGCATGGTGCAGGGCCTTGCGCCAGCCGCTCACCACCCCGAAGTAGTTCTTGACGGCCAGGCTGACATAGAGCTGGTTGTGGGCCTTGACCCGGGGCAGGTTGACCAGGACATCGCTGTCCAGGGCCTCGATGCTGACCGGGACCTTCATACCGCAGAGCAGCTTAATGGTCCGGGACCGCCCGAAATCGACCATCTTCACCCCCAGGGACCGCAACTTTTCCGCCAGGCCGCAGGCCTCCATGACCATGCGGCCGCTGCCGAAGGCCGGGGAATCCCCGACTACTACCTTGGCACCGTGATCGAGACACCATTCAGCCGCCGCCGCGACAAAATCCGGGCTGGTACAGGCAAGATGAAGCGGGCCGGAACCGGCCGCAACCAGATTGGGCTTGAGAAGCACCATTGAGCCCGGATTGATCCGCAAACCGGCCGCCTGACCGACCTGTTCTATTTTCCGTTTGAGCCGGTCCCGGCCGTAATCTTCGCAGCTTTGCAGGGCAACCGGGCATTTATCAACCGAGCTGGCATTCATTCCGATAGATATAGCATAAAACCGAGAAAATAGAAGTTGGCTGAGCCTAATATGCCGGATAAAACAAAAGGCCGGCTCTTCGGGGGAAAGAAGCCGACCTTTCTAGGGGAAAAGTGCGAGGTATTTGTGATGTTGAATTGTTTTATATTTAATGCAATGGCCGTGCCAATATCATAAAAAAGTAGTCGTGCAACACTAAAACCCGGTATTTCAATATGATAGAGAAAACTCCTCGCAATCGCCACGGACCCGTTCGGTATAAAAATTTATACATTTTTCCCGAAAAAGATTAAATTTTGTACCGAGAACGAACCAGGGCGTAATAGGCTCTGCAAGCCATGAGGTTCGAGGACGGGTCGGATGCGAGGGAAACGAGATACAGGATAGACGGAAAAAGAGGAAACGATGCCTCGCAAGAAAAGGCAGGCAACCCGGCGGATAAGACAAATGTTTGCGCCTATAAAAGGGCGAAAATCATTCAAATAGAACCTGCAGAACCCTGTCGATCCGCAACAGTTCCTTTCTGATTCTATCGCCTTGGGCTTCATCCAGGCCGTTTTTTTCCTGATGCCTTTCCAGTCCCTGAAGATTGCTCAGGAGGGAGTGCGATGCCCGCTCCACGTCAAGATCATCGCTCATCGCCTGGTTAAAATCCCGGGTCAGCATCGCGATAGTCTTTTCAGACTCGGGGGTCGCCGCCCCTGCCCCAAACAAAGGCCTGATAAATTTACCGGCAAGCTCCCGGAGTCTCCGGCACTGCTTTTCTTTTTCAGCCAACATTGTATCGGTCAGGTCGAGCTTTTGCCGATAGTGGCGGCTGATCAGAAGATATCGGATGTCCACCGCACTGATCTCTTTGCCGAGAAGATCTTTTGGATAAAGGATATTCCCCTTGCTCTTCGACATTTTCTTGCCGTCCAGGAGAACGTGCTCGCCGTGCAGCCAGAAATTGGCGAACTTTTGCCCGGACACGCCTTCGATAACCGCGATATTATAGTCATGGTGCCGGTAAAGGTTGTCTATACCGCCACAGGCTATATCAATCCGGTATCCGAGATGCTTGGTAATCATCGCCGGATCCTGAACGTTCCAGGCCGGCCGTCCTTTCCCCAGCTCGGTTTCCCAGCAGACATCTCCGTCCCGCTCTCTGCGGTAGCCATGCCAGAGGATGAAATCGCCGCGGTTCCAGCGGTTACCCTCATAGGTGTCCTTACGATACCGGATTTTCCTTTTCGGCCAGCGGCTCATATCGAGACCGTAGAGCTTGCCGAATCCGGAAAACTTGAGAGGATCGTAAAAAAAGTCATTGCCGAGCCTGTAGGCATAACCTTTATCCATCAGCTTCTTGATCAGGCGCACGGCCTGGTCGATGCTTGTCGAGGAACGGGGGATGAAGTCCGGCACCTTGATATGGAGCAATCCGCAATTCTGGAAGAACTTATCCGCCGATTCCTCCGTGGTGGCCTGCAACTTCGCCATTTTCTTAGCCGAGCTGGCAATCGACTTGTCCTCAACGTCGGTAAAATTGATCAGCCTCTCCACCTCATAGCCGAGGTATTCGAGATATCGGTGCAGGACGTCCTCGTAAAGGAAAGTTCGATAATTCCCGAGATGGGGCCGGTCATAGATGGAGGGGCCGCAGGTGAAAATCTTAACCTGCCCGTTGACCAGGGGCGCGAAAAGCTCTTTTTTGCCGGTCAGGGAATTATACAATTTCAGGGGTTGATCGTTTTTTATCGCCTTATCCATGTCTATTCCCATATATTCTATTGTGTTTATTTCCTGTTTAGCCGGAGAATGAATACTAGCCAAGCAAACCGCTCTGCTTGAGGCCGTCGAAGATAAACTGCATCGCCAGGGCGCACAACAATACCCCCAGGACCCGGCCCAGCACATGGGCGCCGGTAACCCCGAGCAGGTGCTGGATGCGGCCCGCCACCAAAAGACAGACCAGGGTCAGTACCATGATCGCCAGCAGGGCGCCAAGCACCACAACCTGCGCCGCCGGTTCGCCGGCCGCCTTGCTCATCATCAGAACCGAGGCGCTCATCGCGCCGGGCCCGGCCAATAGCGGGGTGGCCAGCGGAAAGATCGAGATATCCTCCCGGCTCCTGGCTTCGATAGTTTCGGCCTCGGTGACCGATACTCCGCCGGAAGTGCGGGCAAAGACCATATCGATGCCGATCAGCAGTAAGAGAATGCCTCCCGCGGTGTAAAGGGCCGGCCACGAAATCCCGAGAATTGCCAGCACCATTTCGCCGACGATGGCGAACAGCAGGAGAATTCCGGCCGCCGCCAGGGTTCCGCGCCATGCCATGGCCCGACGCTCCGCCGAGGTCGTCCTCCGGCTCAATACCGCTAAGACCACCGCCACATCGACCGGTCCGACGGTTACGAAGAAGGTGGTCAAAGCAACGACACCCAACTCCCAGTTCATGGTCATTCCCAGCTCGTTATCATATTCGGCTCCCGCCTCGAAATCCACAAGTTACAGAGCGAGTTTTTCATTCCGGCAAGTCCTCGCCGGATTCGGGTCAAATAATTGTATCACACAAATCTTGCCGAAAAGATTGGCGCTTTCAATTAATTTCAATCGGTACCGGACTGAATTCCAACCTAACTCTATGCCGGTATAAAGAAATTGAGGTCGCGTGATTGGGGGCTAATCATTTATTAACACCTGAATCCGTTATCAGGCGCCCGCAGGGCGGCGGGTGAATTCCAGCCACACGGATCACTGTCTATATTTGACGTAAAAAACAACCACATATCGTTAATCAATACACTAAGCCGTCACGGATTCAGGTAACATGCATCCCACGAACCTAACCCGGCAGAATGGCAAAGCCGAAATAATCCACGGCATTTAGGGTGGAGAGCGCGTCGGACGGGGCTGATTATTTGCCGTCAACTGCCCAAAATCCTTTTTCGCAGTCCCGTTTTCATATAGAGTAGTGGGATATTCAAAATTGATAAGTTCGCATAAAAGCCAAGGAATGGCTAAGCAAAAAGTTCGACATGCGCCCAACGGAATTGCCCCCTCAAGGGGGGGAACAGAACCCTTGGGGTACAAGGAGCAAAAATGCGCCCCGAAGGAAGTGCCCTCCTCAAGAGAGGATTGAACAGAACCCTTGGGGTGCGCTATGACGTAGCAGATCGGAGTTTTTGCGACGCCATCAAAATTTAACCACGGGCCATCATCATGGGAATCGCCGCGGATTTCATCACCATCGTGGTCGCCGCTCTTTTCGGCGCCATCGTCTTTCAACAGTTCAAACAGCCGATCATTATCGGCTATATCTTCGCCGGCCTGCTGATCGGTCCCCATGCCGCCGGGCTGGTCACCGAACTCCATCAAATCGAGCTGCTCTCCGAAATCGGGGTGGCCCTGCTGCTCTTCGCCCTCGGTCTCGAATTTTCCCTTACCGAACTGAAACCGGTCCGCAAGATCGCCCTGATCGGCGCCCCCATCCAGATCGGGCTGACCATCGGCTACGGCTATCTGATCGGCCGCTACCTGGGCTTCGCGGCCACGCCGTCCATCTGGTTCGGGGCGATCATCTCCCTGTCCAGCACGATGGTCATCCTGAAAACCCTGATGGCCCAAGGCTGGATGGGCACCTTGTCGAGCCGGGTGATGATCGGCATGCTGATCGTTCAGGATCTGGCCGTGGTGCCGATGATGATCATCCTCCCCCAGCTGGGCGTGGGGGAAAGCGGCCTGCCGCTCCTGGCGATTGCGGCCCTGAAATCCGCCATCTTCCTGGCCCTGATGATCCTGATGGGCGCCAGGCTCCTGCCCTGGCTGCTGAAACATATCGCCCGCTGGAACTCCCGGGAACTCTTCATGCTGTCGATCACCGCCATCGGCCTGGGCATCGGTTATGCCACTTATCTGTTCGGGCTCTCCTTCGCCTTCGGGGCCTTTGTAGCCGGTATCGTCCTAAGCGAAAGCGACTACGGCCACCAGGCCCTAAGCGATATTCTGCCCCTGCGCGATATCTTCGGGCTGCTCTTCTTCACCTCCGCCGGGATGCTGCTCGACCCCGCCTTCTTCCTGTCGCATCTGGGGAGTGTCAGCCTGGTCCTGCTCCTGATCCTGATCGGCAAGGGTCTCTTGTTCTGGGCGATTGCCCGCTTGTTCCGCTACCGGAATATCGTGCCCATCGCCGTCGGGCTGGGGATGTTCCAGGTCGGGGAGTTCTCCTTCGTGCTGGCCAAGGTCGGACTCGAAAAGGAGGCGATCAGCGCCGAGATGTACTCCCTGGTCCTGACTCTCGCCGTGATCAGCATGATCCTCACCCCCTTTGTTTCGCGGCTCGGCGGCCCTCTCTATTCACTGCGCAAACGGATGTTCCGGCACGAACCGTTCCAGAGCGTCAACCTGCCGACGGCCGGCCTGCGGGATCATGTCGTTATCGCCGGCGGCGGCCGGGTGGGACAGCATATCGGCCAGGTCCTGAGGCTTCTGCGGGTACCCTTCGCGGTGGTGGAATTGAGCCAGCAGAGGATCGAGGCGTGCAAGGAGGCGGGGATTCCGGTGATTTTCGGAGACGCGAGCCAACCGGTGGTGCTGGAGGCCGCAGGCATCGAACGGGCCAGGATGCTCCTGGTCACCGTTCCCGCCATGCTGGTCGCCCTCGGCACGGTCCATAAGGCCCGGCAGCTAAACCCCGACCTGCATATTGTCGCCCGGGCCGAGGGAGTGGTGCAGATGGAAGAACTGGAGCGGGCGGGAGTCAACCTGGTGGTCCTGCCCGAACTTGAGGCGGGGCTGGAAATCGCCCGGCAGGCCATGGCCTGGCTCCAGGTACCGGCCACCGTCATCCAGGGCTATACCGATACGGTCAGGCATGAACACTACAGGCCCCTGCAAGACGCCGGGGTCGACAATCAGGTGATGGCCATCCTGCGCCACGCCAAGGACCTCCTCGAACTGGCCTGGATCGAGATGCCTTCGGAGAGCCCGGTACTGGGCAGATCCATCGGTGAACTCCACATCCGCCGGACCATCGGGGCCACCATTGTCGGGGTGATCCGCCGGGAAGAGTTCAACCCCAATCCCGGCGCCGATTTTGTTTTTCACAAGGGCGACGTGGTGGCGGTGATCGGCGACATCCGGGCCCGGCAGGGTTTTCAGGATCTGATCGCAGGGACCGAGAAGTCCGCGGAGCAGGCTCCGGCCGCCGCCGCTCCGGCCGGCTGACGATTCTTTTGGCCCGAAGGGTTTGACGGAGCCCGCCGCTCAGCCGCGATGATATTGGCCGTGTACCCCTTTTTGCAACTTCTTGAAGGTTGATTCCAGAAATTCCACCCCGACCAGAACCCCGAGAGCAACCAGGGTAAGGGCCAGGGCGGTAAACAAATAACCCATACCGATCACCACCCCGATGGCGGCCAGAATCCAGATCACCGCCGCCGAGGTCACCCCCTTGACGATGCCCTCCTTGCCCATAATCACTCCGGCGCCGAGGAAGCCTACTCCGGTGATGACCTGGCCGACGACCCGGGCCGGATCGGCGGCGGGCCCATCCAGCATGGCCCCGAACGAAACGAAGATCTCGGTGCCTAGACAGATCAGGATCGAGGTGCGGATGCCGGCCGGTTTGCCGCGCCACTGCCGTTCAAAGCCGATCAACCCGCCGCAGAGCAGGGTGACCAGAATCTTGAGCCAGAACAGTTCGGAAAGTACGTTAGCCAGATCCATTTTATGTAGTCCGGTGACCTTTGAAGTTATTGGTTTTGTCGTTTCCTGGCGATTATAGCATATTACCACAGGCGAACAACTTTACTTTCCAACCATCTTCCCGTTGGGGCCGCTGCTTTGGAAATCCCCAGAGGGCTCGAAGCGACCCGCACGGTTTCAACCCAGAAAAGCCAGATGATAATCGTCCGGATCGCTGAACTCGAAGTAATCGCAGAGGAGTTCCTCCCCTTTGCCGATGGCGAGCCTGTCCGGCCGATTCATCCCGTGTTTATTTTCGCTAAGTACGTAATGCGAAGGCGGCTGTCAATATTATTATCGCCGGCCATGCGGATTTTTCCCCGATCCGGGAAAGCCCAATCCCGGAGAGAGTATCGGAATCCCGGCGGAATAATCGAAGCGATGCCTGGAAGGTCTGCGATGAGCAGCGGCTCCCGGCGGGCGGCTCCCCCGTCTCAGCGACCGGTAAACCGGCTTTCCTCCTCGAAGGTCAAAAGCCGATTCCGGCTAAGCTCCTCTCTCTTGAAAATTAAATGTAAGTTCGCGAATTACCCCCTTCCTAAAAACTTGCATTTCCAACTAAAACACCTCTATGCTGAAATTGAAGAAAAATGATAAACCACAAATGGTGGAGGACAAAATCATGAAAAAGACTCTGATTTTAGGCTGTACCGCCGTTTTTTTGACTGGAAGCGCGGCAATCTGTTTGGCAATGGATTTTGAGAACGACAGCGAGTTCCCCCCTATGTAGGGGTGGGGATTGGCGGCGCCCGGGTCGATGTGGAAGTCGAGAATGTAGCGGGGATACCCATTGGAGAGATTGAAGACGATACCGTCTTTGCCTACCAGGCGGTCCTGGGCACATCCTTCGAGATTATGGAGGGGAAATAGAATATTCGACCAGCAATATCATGCTCGGATTGAGGATGGTTTTTTAAACGGTAAGTGCTGAAAGTAGTGATTTTGCAGCTGATGATCCTGAAAACCGTTAACCAAAAATGACTAAGGAGAAAGGAAATGAACTGGGACGAAATCAAAGGCAAATGGCAACAGGCCAAGGGAGACGTAAAAAAGCAATGGGGCAAGCTGACCGACGACGATATGGATGTCATTGCCGGCAATCGCGATAAACTGGTCGGTAAAATCCAGGAGCGCTACGGAATCGCCAAAGAGGACGCGGAAAAGCAGGTCAATGACTATGAGACCACCTGAGAACCTTGCTTAATTGGGGAGGCAGCGGAAAGCCGCAGCTGATTATGCCGGAGGTTCTACCATCAAGGTAGAGCCTCCTTACTTAATGCAATCTATTAGCGAATCGCCCATGCAGTGGCTTTGGGTCCCGGATAAACCGGGTGCCGATCTATCCGGAACGCTTCTCTCTCTCTTCCCGTTTTCGCGGTTCCACCACCACATTGGGCGGCGATTCTTGGGAATCCCCTTCCCGAAGTTCTTCGGAAACGGCACCGCCTTCTACCTCCTGACTGGTTTTGGCGGCCGACTCCCCGGAAACTTTCCTGACCGGCTTCACCTCACCGCCAAGCCTCGCCCGCTCCTCACCGACCCGGCGTAAATCATCCGCGCTTATCCAACCCTTTTTATGAGCATGTTCGGCCATCGCCGCCGTATCCGCCGCGAGCAGCAGGGAGCTGCCGACGCCGGCGACCTTCTCCGCCAATTCCTGAATTTCCCAGCTCCGCCCGGTTTTGCGGCTGACATTGCGGATATAGACGGCCAGAATCCGGCCGGGATTTTCCCTGACGATTGCCGCATAGGTCTCCGGATCGTGCTGGCCGCTGTCGCCGACCAGGATAAAGGGCAGATTCTCATATACGGAGAGCATATGCCGGAGCAGAAAAAGCTTGTGCCCTTTTGCTTTCCGGGGGAACGGCCGACGCGGGCTCATCCCCCAGTCGCGCAGGAACAGCACCGGTCCCACCGGGATCCGGTGGAGGTGGAAAAATTCATCGAGCATCTCGTAAATACTCCAGGGCGCCCTGGAAAGATAGAGCATCGGATTGTCTTCCGTTCCGGAATGACCTTTATGCAGGGCGCGATAGAAGGCGGCTACCCCGGGGAAAGCCACCCTGCTTTGCGCGGACCTGAAAAAGAGATTCTTGATCATCAACAGTTTATTGGCCACTCCCGTTGCCATGATCGTATCGTCGATATCGCTGATCACTATATAACGGCAGTTTGAATGGGGCAGGAAAACTTCGCTCCGGGTAACCACGCCGGGTTCGCCGGACTCATCCGGTTTTACTTCGAGTTCCAGATCATGCCAAAGCCGGTCGCGGGGAGGAGTTTTCGCCGGGGGGAGTCGGACCCGGAAGAAACCAGTTTCATCGGTAACGAAAAGCTGCTCGGCTCCGTAGAAACGGGCCTTGACCGGCACGTTCGCCTGTCCGGTCCGCATCACCCGCCGCCAAAGATCTTTCAGGTCCCGCCGGAGCGGGCTCCCGTTCGATTCCGCCTGCGACTGCCTGTAGACCCTGCCTTCCAGATACACTTCCCGGCGGGAGCCGAAACCGCGGTAAGCCTGAATGACTGTTTCCCCCTCTCCCGCGGCGGTTCTGACCGGACGGCCCAAAAAATGGAGAATCCGGCGAACTGCCCGCTTTATTTCGGAAAAAAAGGCCATTTCTCCTCTCCGCGACGGATTTAGAATCTTGCGGCAAAGCGGTCGGTCCGTTTCGAAGATCAGCTGCCGGCCGATTCGGAATCCATAAGCTGCCGCAGTTTCACAAGGGTCTTTCCGATTTCTGCTTCAAGCTCCCGGAGTACGGGACGGGATTCGTCCGGCACTTGAAAGGTCAGGGCCTTGTTCACCGTTTCGGCCAATTCCTTTTCGCTCTTCAGCCGATCCCTGAGCAACGCCGCCTCTTCATTGGAGGCCACGAACGCTTTAAGCCTCGACAGCGCTTCTTCAAAGCTTTCCCGGTCCCGATCGGGCTCTTTCGGCATATCGCCGGCCCGGCGCAGAATAGTGCCCAGATCTTCCGCCGCCTCTCTGCGCCTGTTCGCCAACTCCTTGAAATAACCGGCCAATTCCCCCCCGAGCCTTGCCGCCTCCTCTTCGTAATGATCGGCGTTCTTCAGGGCCGAGACGACTACATTATCGAGCGCGACAAGATTTTTTTCCCTCAGCAACGACATCTCTTCTACTCTCCCGGACTTGTCTGATTTTGCGGGGCCGGGACGAAAAATTCCAGGGCATCCGGCTCCAGATCGAAAAAGGCCGGGGTCTTTCCGATCAATTCCCCGTCAACATCGATATCCTTGGGACGATGGGTGTGGATAACGAATTTTTTCCCGTGCAAGAAAACGACTCGTTCTAGTTCCGTATGTCTGCCCAGCATGAATAACGGCGCCATTCTCAGAAGCTCCAGGAAATCCTGGGGGACTATCGCATACAACCCAAGTTCCGGCTTATAGATGCTCGCTTCTTCGGAAAAGGCCAGACCGCCGCCGTAATACTTGCCGTTCCCCACCGTGATCTGAATGGTCCGCACCCGAAAGGATTCGCCCGATTCGCCGCTGGTAATTTCCGCCCGAAAGGCGTGCCGGTTATAGATCTCTTTGAGCAGGACCCGGCTGTAGGCCAGCGCTCCCCATCTTTTTTTGTTCTCGGGATCAAGGTTTCGAGCCACCTTGGTGCTTACCCCGATACTCGCCGCGTTGAAAAAATATTTACCGTTGATCTTGCCCAGGTTTATCTTCCGGCGATGACCGGCGGCGATAACCCCGCAGGCCTCTTCGACCTCGAAAGGAATTTCAAGGGTGCGGGCAAGATCGTTGCCGGTACCCAGGGGGATAATCCCCACTGGTTTTCCGGCGGCGACCAGCCATTCCGCCATTCGGTTCAGGGTGCCGTCGCCTCCCCCGATCATCACAAAGTCATACTTTCCGGTCAGGGAAGGATTGATTCCCTCCTGGTCCGCGCCGTCCCCAATTAATATCTCGTCGAGCTCGAACCCGCTTCGGCGGATGACTTCCAGGCCCGGACTCAGATCGGCATCGGCGCCGGAGCGGCTTTTCCTGTTTCTCAGCAACAGCGCCTTCCCAATTCGAGTCATTTTGACCTGTCGTTTCACTGGAGATTCGCGAACAGCTCTCCTTTATGTTTCATTATGACGTCTTCGAGAGGTTCGGATCAACTTGAAAATTGTCGCCGCTTCTTCTGTCTAATGTTCAGGGCTTGATTCCGGACAGAATCGAGGAATCGTTGGCGCTTTGAAAGGGCAGCCGCTTGATATCCTTAAGCCCGGCCTCCGCCATCATCACCCTGGTTTCATCCTCCGAATAGGAGCGCCCGTAATTGTTGATCAGCATATTAAGAGAAAAAATGGCGGGAAACAGAGGACTGGTCATATCCTCATCCAGAAAGAAGTCATGGATCAACATCATGCCGCCGGGCTCCAGAACAGCCGCGGTTTTCTCGATCAGAGCCCGGCATTCATCCGGGGTATTGCTGTGAAGGATCTGGGAGAGCCAGGCCACATCGAAGCCTTCAGGAAACGGATCGGTATGGAAATCGCCGGCCGCAAACGAGATCCGCTTCTCCACCCCATAGCGGCGGAAGATCTCTTTTGCGAAGGGTTCGGTAGTGGCGCGGTCGAAAACGGTGGCCTTGAGATTCGGATAGGCCAGGCAGAAAAAAACGGCATGGGTGCCGGGTCCTCCCCCCAGATCCAGAAGATGCCCGCGGTCGGCGAGTTCGACGCTGTCGGCTATGGAAGGCGCGATGGCATGGGCCAGATTGAACATTCCCATTAGAAAGCTCTCCCTTTCCAGTTCCTCATCCCCGCTTTCGGTCTCCACCGGCTGCCCGGTCTTGACCGCATCCGCAAGCCGCGACCAGCCCTCGACCAGAAAGTGGTGGTGCATGATGATATGGCCGACGTAACTCTGTTTATTGCGATCCAGGTAGGTTTCGGATAGCGGCGCGTTACGGAAAAGCTTGCCGCCCTTAATCAGCAGGTCCATGGCAACCAGAGCATTCAACAGGGGCTCCATGCCGCGCTCGCTGCATCCAAGTTCAGCAGCCAATTCCGGGGCGGTGAGTTCCTTGCCGACCAGCGCGGTGAAAACATCGAGTTTAACTGCCGCATGCAAGGCAAAAGCTTCCCAATAGGCGCTGCCCATCCCGAAAAGGCGCCCCGGATGCAGACTCTCTTTCTTTTCCATGCTTATGCTCCTTGGAGGTCAATTGCGATTTATATTTTATTGGTCATCATATCATCGGAACAGTTGATGTGCCCAAGCGATTTTCCTAAAAAAAACGGACCCGGAATCTGGTGGCCGAGAAGAAGAACGACCGCGTAGATGCCCCCGAATGTCCTGGTCTCCCCCTACCCGAGAATGCAGTGCGCTCAATACAATAGCCTCGCCGCTTGGACGAACCTTACGAAGCTGGCGTTGGTTGCGGTTTATACCCACTATACGGAAATTTGAGCCGGGACACAAACCTGTGATAGAGTGGATCAGGGCGGGAAAACTTCCGCCCCATACCGGAAATATGCGCCATACCTGCAAGAAGCGGCAAAACGGAGGACGCGAATCACCATGGAAAACCCCCGGGACAAGAAGGACATGAAAAAGAGCGTGGACCCGGTCTGCGGGATGACCACCGATGACAAGGACTCTTATCTATCCTATGAGCACGAGGGAGAAACCTATTACTTCTGCAGCGAGCGCTGCCTGAACAAGTTCAGGAACAACCCGGAAGCCTATACGGATTCGGCTGGGGAACAGGCCCGAGAACAGGCCGGAAAAGAGCCGGCCCGGGCAGGGCGGCAATACACCTGCCCGATGCACCCGGAGATCGTTCGCGACCAGCCCGGCAGCTGCCCCAAATGCGGCATGGCCCTCGAAGCCATGATCCCGCAAGGTCCAGCCTCGCGGACCGAATACACCTGCCCGATGCACCCGGAGGTGGTCCGGGACGAGCCCGGCTCCTGCCCCAAATGCGGCATGGCGCTAGAGGCCAAAACCGTCAGTCTCGAAGAAGAAGAGGCAAATCCCGAATACGATTACATGCGCAAACGTTTCATTGCCGGGGCGATTCTCACCGTGCCGCTGGTGATCATCGCCATGCGGGAGATGCTGCCGGGCGGCCATCTGATCGAAGAGGCGGCCTCGAATCGAACTCTTGGCTGGATCGAACTGGTCCTGGCCACCCCGGTGGTGCTCTGGGCGGGCTGGCCTTTTTACGTGCGGGCCGTCCAATCGGTGATCAACAAGAGCCTCAACATGTTCACCCTGATCGGCATGGGCGTTGCGGTCGCCTACACCTACAGCGTGATTGCCGTCCTTTTCCCGAATATTTTTCCGGCCGAAATGCGCGGGCCGGAAGGGGCGGTGGGGGTCTATTTCGAGGCGGCGGCGGTGATCGTCACCCTGATCCTGCTCGGCCAGGTTCTGGAGTTGAAGGCCCGGGGGCAGACCGGCGCCGCCATCAAGGCCCTTCTGGGGCTGGCCCCGAAAACGGCCCGGAAGGTCAACGAGGACGGCAGCGAGGAGGACATTCCATTGGAGCATGTCCAGGTCGGCGACCTGCTGCGGATCAGGCCGGGCGAGAAGGTGCCGGTGGACGGTGAAGTGGTCGACGGCAAAAGTTCGGTGGATGAATCGATGATTTCCGGCGAGCCGATTCCGGTCAGGAAAGGACAGGGTGACAAGGTGATCGGCGCCACGATCAATGCCACGGGAGGACTGACCATGCGGGCCGAAAAAGTCGGCAGCGACACCATGCTGGCCCAGATCGTCCGGATGGTGGCGGATGCCCAGCGCAGCCGCGCCCCGATCCAGAAACTGGCCGATCTGGTGGCCGGCTATTTCGTGCCGGCGGTGATCGGCATCGCCGCCATTGCCTTCGTTATCTGGTATTTCACCGGTCCCGAACCGCGTCTGGCCTTTGCCTTGATCGTCGCGGTCTCGGTGCTGATCATCGCCTGCCCCTGCGCCCTGGGACTGGCCACCCCGATGTCGATCATGGTCGCTACCGGTAAGGGCGCCATGATGGGAGTATTGTTCAAGAACGCCGAGGCGATCGAAACCATGCGCAAGATCGACACCCTGGTGGTCGACAAGACCGGCACCCTGACCCTGGGCAAGCCGAAACTGACCGGAGTAACCGCAAGCGGAATGGACGAGAACAAGCTGCTCCGTCTGGCAGCCGGTCTCGAAAAGGCCAGCGAACATCCCCTGGCCGCCGCCATTGTCGCCGGGGCCGAGGAAAGAGGGGTGAAAGCCGGCGAGGCGGCCGATTTCGATTCCCATACCGGCAAAGGGGTATCTGGAACCATCGACGGTATCAAGGTGCTGCTCGGCAATCGGAGGCTGATGGATGATTTCGCTGTCGATGTCTCGACCTTCGAGAAGCGGGCCGGGGAGATGCGCCAAGAGGGACAGACGGTGATGTTCGTCGCCGCCGATAACAAACCGGCCGGGCTCCTGGCGGTCTCCGATCCGATCAAGGAAAGCACTCCGGAGGCGATCAGGCAGCTTCATGCCGAAGGACTCGAGGTGGTGATGCTGACCGGTGACAACCGGGCCACGGCCGAGGCGGTGGCGGCAAAACTGGGGATCGACCGGGTGGAGGCCGAGATTCTGCCCGAGCAGAAGGTCGACGCGGTGAAAAAATTCCAGGAGGAAGGCAAGATGGTGGCCATGGCCGGCGACGGCATCAACGACGCTCCGGCCCTTGCCCAGGCCCAGGTCGGCATCGCCATGGGCACCGGCACCGACGTGGCGATGGAGTCGGCCGGTGTCACCCTGGTCAAGGGCGATCTTACCGGCATCGTCCGGGCCCGGAAACTGTCCCGGGCCACCATGGCCAATATCAAACAGAACCTCTTCTTCGCCTTTATCTATAATTCGTTGGGCGTGCCGGTGGCGGCCGGAATCCTCTACCCATTCTTTGGCATTCTCCTCTCGCCGATCATCGCGGCGGCGGCCATGAGCCTCTCCTCGGTGTCGGTGGTCGGCAATGCCCTGCGCTTGCGGCGGAAACATATGACATGACAAACAGGTTGCAACCCGGAAAATCCGGAAAATGAGGGAACAGATTCCCATAAATTGAACAGGAGAACGGAAAAATGAAAAAGACGGTTATCGGTGTAGGCTTATCTTTGGTACTGCTCGCGGCCCCGGCCTCGGGCCAGATGACGGACGACAACCACATGATGGAAGGGCAACAATACCGGCAAGGCGCCGGGCAAGCGGCCCCGTACATGAATCCCTCGATGATGTACGGCTGCGGCATGATGCCGGGCATGATGGGCCGCGGAGCCGGATCCTGCCTGATGGATGGCTACGGCATGGGCCAGCCCGGGATGGGTCACGGGATGATGGGGAATATGATGGGCTACGGCATGGGGCGGCATCAATCCATGATGGGCGGCTACGGCATGATGCCCCATATGATGGACGGCTACGGTTACGGCCAGGGCCGGCGGATGATGGACCCCGAAACCGAAAAGCAGCACAAGGAAATGGTCGAGAAGAATAACCGGTTCCTCGACGAGACCAGTGAATTGCGCAAAAAGCTGCACACCCTGAAATTCGAATATCACGAGGCCCTGCGTTCCACACCGGAGCCCGATGAAAAGCTCGATGAAATGAGAAGGGAGATGTTCGATCTGCAGCAGAAGATCTATAACATAAGTCTGGAGATCAAATAAAACCGTAAAGGATCCGGAACCGGTTTCGGCAAAGCAAAAATCCCGGGCGGCTGCCATGGCCTTATCGAAAGATGGTTTACGCAAATTATACCGGAAAAGGGCCGCGGCCTATGATTTTACGGCCAACCTTTATTATCTGATCGGCTTCCGGGAGGCGGCCTACCGGAAAAAGGCGGTCGCCGCCCTCGCTCTCGAACCGGGGGATACGGTGGTGGAGATCGGCTGCGGCACCGGCCTGAATTTCGAATACCTGCGCCGGAAGATCGGCGAGACCGGCAGGCTGGTCGGGGTCGATCTGACCGACGCCATGCTCCAGCAGGCGGCAAGGCGGGTCAACAGAAAGGGCTGGCGCAATGTCGAGCTGATCAAGGCCGATGCGGCCGAATACGATTTCCCGGAACCGGTCGCCGGGGTCATATCCAGCTTCGCCCTTACCCTGGTACCAGAATACGAAGCGGTTATCGAAAGAGGTTCGCGCGCCCTCGGCAAAAAAGGCCGCATGGTGGTGCTCGATTTCAAGCTGCCCGAAAAATGGCCGTTCCGGCTGGTTAAATTTTTCGAACTAATCACCAAACCGTTCGGGGTTTCCCTGGATCTCGCCGACCGCAAGCCGTGGCGGACGATGAAAAGCTGTTTCCCAAATGTATCCATAACCGAACTATACGGCGGCCTGGTCTATATCGCGGTCGGGAGGCATAACCGTTAAGCGGAAAGTCGGCTTGTGGAGAAATATTCCATCCATGGAAGAAAAGATGGAATGCAAACCCGCAGGCCCAAGCTGACAATATACATTTCCGGCCCCCGGACTGCTTTCTGGCCTTGTTTTTAGTCGGCGGTTACCTGCTTTGGGTCGAGCGGACAAACCCTAAATTCAAAGAGGTGACGGTATGAACGGGAAACTGAATGTCTTGGCATTATCGGAAGCGGCGGCAATAGTATCCGCCCTGAGTATGCTGGTTCTCGGCATATTCGGAAACATCGGCATATACACGGGAGCCGTGGAAATGATGCGCCAATGGCATATGTTCTTCAGCCTGGCGCCGCTGGGTATTTTGACCGGAATGCTGGAAGCGGCGGTGATAAGCTTTGTAATCGTCTACCTGCTCGGCTGGCTCTACAACAAGCTGGCCTAGGTCCGGCAATACGCTTAATGCGGAGGAAGCTATGCATATGTTCGGAGATTACGGCATGGGATTTGGAGGTGTTGGCATGATCATGATGGTTCTGTTCTGGGCGGTCATTATTGTCGTGATAATTTTTCTGATAAAAATGTTGGCCGGTAAGGATCATGGCCGGGACCAGCCGGAATCCGGATCCGCCCTGGATATCCTGAAGAAGCGCTACGCCAACGGCGAGATCGACGCCGCAGAGTATGAGAGAATCAGGAAAGAGCTCCTGAAGTGAAGAATCGCACCCCCAAAGAGAGATAAGGCATAATGGCTGTGGCATTCTAATACCATCGATTTTCAGCCTTTTTGATTGGTTGGGTTGTTTTTTCTGTCATTTCGACCAACGGAGAGAAATCTTCATGCACTAATAGGCCGGCGAAAAACAAGATCTCTCCGGCTTCGCCGTTCGAGATGACAACTTTGACCTTTGGTCCAATAAAGCATCTAAGCTCAAGTTCGATCTGTTAGCTGAAATCTGGTGGTGATCAGAAAAAAGATTATGAAAAAATTATCATCGGTCCGGGGGAGGCAACCGGACTGACAATGACAAAATAGGCGTTATTGACAACCCTGCTTTCGGCAGTCTTCAGTGGGCAATGGCAAAGACCAAAAACACCATTTCCGGGAACGGCCTCCGATGGTTGAGGACCTTCCACATCTACCTGGGCTGCGTCTGGGGCGGCGGCGCCTCCAGCCTCTTCGCATTGCACTGCCTTTTCAATCCCGATTACGGGCCGGAACTATATGCCCGAAACACCGCCCTGGTCTATATCGACAACTATATCCTCATCCCTTCCGCCATCGGCTGCCTTTTAACCGGCCTGCTTTATTGCTACCTGACTAAGTGGGGCTATCTCAGATACTACTGGGTCATTGTCAAATGGGCCTGTAACGCTGTTTTTATCCTGGCGGGACTGTTCTGGTTCGTACCCTGGCTTGAGAAGATGATGGCAACCTCCCTGGCTATGAAGACCTTTACCGAAATAGACCCGACTTACAGGGCGGAAATGTATATTCACATGGCAATGGCGGCGGGACAGGCCTTGCTGGTCTTTGTCATGGTGGTCATTTCGGTATTCAAACCGTGGGGCAGGACCGGAATTAAATGGTGAAGAAATGCCGGATATATCCCCCAACCGCTAAGGGATTCTCACCTCCGGGTAGCCCCGGTTCTGAATAGCCGATCACCGAGATGAGCTTTCAGTGTGGATTTTCCGGCCCCGATCAATCTTTTCACATGAATAATTTGAACCGCGGCTCACCCCTATGCCATAATTAAGAAAACAAACCGGCTCCCGAGTTTAAAGGAGAGGAAACTCTCCCTTATCTCAAGCGTAATAGACTCGCAAAAAGTCACGGGACGGCTAAGCGGAGGATTGGATGGACGAAACATACAGCTTCAACCGGCGCGATTTCATCCGGGCGGCCGGGACCGGCCTCTTTCTGGCCGGCATGAACCTGAGCCTGCCGATGCCGGCCTGGGCCAACTCGGCCAGCGCCGGAATCACCGGCACCAGGCCGAGAAGCCGCTACGATCTGGACATCGGCTACTCGCCCCTGAAGATCGACGGAAGAACCGGCACCGCCACCGCCATCAACGGCACGGTGCCCGGCCCCCTCGTTCATCTGCGAGAAGGCGACGAGGTCGCCCTTAACGTCACCAACAGCCTGATGGATACCGAACATTCCTCGATCCACTGGCACGGCATCCTGGTCCCCTTCCGGATGGACGGGGTGCCGGGGGTCAACTTCGACGGCATCCAGCCGGGCGAGACCTACGAGTACCGCTACCGGGTCAAGCAGGCCGGCACCTACTGGTACCACAGCCATTCGGCCTTCCAGGAGCAGACCGGCACCTACGGCCCCCTGATCATCGATCCGAAGGACGGCGAGCCCTTCGCCTACGAGCGCGACCACGTGATCGTCCTCTCCGACTGGTCCTTCGAGCACCCGGATACCATCTTCCGGCACATCAACCTGGTCGGCCACTACTACAACTTCCAGCGCCGCACCTTCGGCGAGTTCGTCGATGACATCCAGAAGCGCGGCTTTATGGACACCCTGAAGGACCGGATGGCCTGGGGCCGGATGCGGATGAGCCCGGTCGACCTTCTCGACGTGACCGCCTACACCTATACCTATCTAATGAACGGCCACTCGCCGGACATGAACTGGACCGCCCTGTTCAATCCCGGCGAGACCGTGCGGCTCCGCTTCATCAACGCCTCCACCATGACAACCTTCGACGTGCGGATCCCCGGCCTCGACATGGACGTGGTGATGGCTGACGGCAAAACGGTGCGGCCGGTGCCGGTCCATGAGTTCCGGATCGGGGTTGCCGAAACCTACGATGTGCTGGTTAGGCCCCGGGAGGATAAGCCCTTTACCATCTTCGCCGAATCCCTGGACCGCAGCGGCTACACCCGCGGCACCCTGTCGCCGGAACCGGGTCTCTCGGCGCCGGTACCCGAACTGCGTCCCCGGCCGGTTCGGGGTCTGGACGAGATCGGCATGGGCGGCATGGACGCCACCCTGTTCGGCATGGGCGGCGGCATGAAGCACGGCGGCGGCAAGATGAAACAGGACGGCATGAAGATGAACCAGGACGGCATGGAGATGGGACATAAGGAAATGGGAATGGACCAGCCCGGCCGGCCGCCGGCCATGTCCAAGCCGCGCCACGATCCGCGGATCCCCGGCCCGAACGGCCCCAAACCCTTCATGCCGGAGAAGAACTCCAATGTGGCGATGGTGATCATGAATCCCTCCTACCGGCTGGACGAGCCGGGCATCGGCCTGGGAGACGACGGCTGGCGGGTCCTGACCTACGCCGATCTGGTCTCCACCGAACCGCAGCCCTATTCGGAGATCGTCGACCGGGAGATGACCATCAATATCACCACCAATATGGAGCGCTACACCTTCTCCTTCGACGGCAAGAAGTTCAGCGAACATCCCGGCCCCTATCTCTTCCGGCACAATGAACGGCTGCGGCTCTTTCTGGTCAACCACACCATGATGGAGCATCCCATCCACCTGCACGGCATGTGGATGCAGCTGGAAAACGGGTCCGCCCACGACCGGCTGCCCTTCAAACATACCATTCTAACCAAACCCGGCGGCGTGCTCTCGGTTTTGATCACCCCCATCGAAAAAGGCGACTGGGCCTTCCACTGCCACCTGCTCTACCACATGGAAGCAGGCATGGCCCAAGTGGTCCGGGTCGCATGAGGAGGGGCCAACGATGCTGAAAAGGATAGCGATTCTTTGCCTTTTAATCCTTCTGCCGGCTGCCGGGCTGGCCGCGGAAGGCACCTTCGCCGATCCAGAGGACCGGGGCTTTCCGGAAGACTACCGGGAGGTGGAAACCGATCCGAAACCGGGCGAACCGATCCGCAAGTATGCCAAGGACGATGAGGAAGGCGGCCAGAGGAATTTCGGGGTCCAGTTCGTCCACGACAATGAAATCTTCGCCCGCTTTCTGGGCGACCGGCTCGAGTACCAGAACCGCGAGGGCAAGGACGCCCTGCTCTGGGATGTCCAGGCCTGGATCGGCGCCGATTACCATAAACTTTGGCTGAAGAGCGAAGGCAGCTGGCTCGAAGAGCCGGACGAGGTGGAGGAGGCCGGGGTAGAGCTGCTCTACAGCTACAATTTCGCCTCCTTCTGGGATCTGCAGATGGGGGTCAGGCAGGATTTCAAACCCGATCCCGACCGGACCTTCGCGGCCTTGGGCGTCCAGGGGCTGGCACCCTACTGGTTCGAAACCGAATTCACCACCTATCTGAGCGAAGACGGCGACCTCTCCGCCGCCCTGGAACTGGAATACGACCTGCTGTTCAGCCAGCGCCTCATTCTCCAGCCCCGTCTGGAGGCGGGTTTCTCCCTGCAGGAAGTGGAGGAATACGGGACCGGCCAGGGGCTCACCGATGTGGTCTTCGGCCTGCGGCTGCGCTACCATTTCCGCCGGGAATTCGCCCCCTATATAGGAGTATCCTGGAGCCGCAAGGTCGGCGAGACCGAAAACCTGGCCGAAGCCGAAGGCGAGGACCCGGAAACCGTCTCCTTCGTGGCCGGGGTCAGGGTCTGGTTCTAGAAAACGCAAGCAATAGGCTCACTCCGGACAATCGCTGATAAAACAATTTCTCATCCATCGCTATTTCACACGGGGTCAAGGGGGCGTCCCCCTTGGCTTCCCGGAACTCCTGGGAAGAACCGACCCTCCCCTCTTTTGGCTTTTTACGACAGATCGTGATTTGGTCCCTTCACGCCATCCAAACTGGAAAAAAAGGTATCTGATTTTTTCGGGATGATACTGAACGACCCATCTGTCTCCAATACCACCGCGTCCACCTTCTCCAAGTCGGCGACACCGGCGCTCCGAATTGCCGCGCGAACCTCATTTTCCGTGACACGTGCTTTACGCAAGGCATCGGGCAGCAAAGAGCCGCGATAAAGCAGCATGATCGGTTCGCCGGTTATAATCTTCTGTACCCACTGCAATCGAACGCTGGTCCATGTTACCAGGAACTGCAAGCCGATTAAAAGAGCTAAAGCCACTATCCCGTCAGCCAAAGGAACGCTTTTGCTCAATAAAATCGTGGCGAGAGTCGATCCCAGCGCGATGGTCACGACGAAGTCGAAAGCGTTCATCTTGGATAGTGTCCGCCTCCCGGAGATACGGAGAAAAAAAACCAGAGCAGCGTAGGCTAAAACACCGACCACCATTGTCCGTACGAGGCTTTCGAAATTGTTAAAAAGCATGGTTGTTGATTTTCCCGTTTCGCCCTTTTATATGAATCCCATTACTAATGATAGTAGAGTATCTTTTCCGGGCGCCATATAATTTATTATTGCTTTTTCGGTCGGCAGAACCGAATAAACAGCAATTGAATATGGTGTCACGGAACTAGCGGTGTCACCGGAACTAGCGATTCCAAGGCTGGGATCACCCGCTTTCTTGAGCTCTTTTTAACAGGTATGAAGATGGACATTGCCATAGTAGGAGGGGGTGCAGCCGGGTTCTTTGCGGCAATTAACGCCAAGGAGAATTATCCGACCGCCACGGTGGTTATTTTTGAAAAATCGCCCAAGGTCCTGGCCAAGGTTAAAATATCCGGGGGCGGCCGCTGTAATGTTACCAACGGCTGCACCGCCATCAAGGAACTGGCCGCCGCCTACCCCCGCGGCGGTCGCGCTTTGAAAAAAGCCTTTCGGGTCTTTAATACCAAAGATACCATGCGGTGGTTTGAGGCGCGGGGGGTTCCCCTGGTAATTCAGGACGATAATTGCGTCTTTCCGGCCTCGCAAAATTCCCAAAGCATAATTGATTGTTTCTTAAGGGAGACGCAAAGATTAAAGGTGGAAATTGTCCTCGGGCGCGGCATAAAAGCCATTAAGCCGGTCGGGGACAGGTTGCAACTGGCCTTTAGCGGGGGCGGCGTCCCCGCGAGGACTTTTGACAAGGTCATTGCCGCCACCGGCGGGTCCCCGCAACGCCAAGGGTTGGCGTGGCTGGAAAAATTAAATCACCAGATCGAGGATCCGGTGCCGTCGTTATTCGCCTTCAATATGCCGACCGAAGCCGTCACCGGGCTGATGGGGATCGTGGTGGAAAAAACCATGGTGAGCATTCCCGGCACCAAGCTTAAGGCCGCGGGGCCCCTGCTGATCACGCATTGGGGGATGAGCGGCCCGGCGATCCTGAAACTCTCTTCGTTCGGGGCAAGAATCCTGAGTGAAGGCGGCTATCGGTTCCAGATACTGGTCAATTGGGTAAATGAGCAGAACCACGAGGTCGTCCTGGAGAAACTAGGCGGTATTGTTGCCGAGCATGGTAATAAAATCCTGGGCAACGTCAGACCTTATTATTTACCGGAAAGACTATGGCTGTACCTGCTTGAGAAAAGCGGCTTGTCCGCAAAGAAAAAATGGGGCGAGCTTGGCAGGAAGGGACTTCATAAAGTGGTGGGCGTCTTGACCAACGATGTCTATGTTGTGCAGGGCCGGACCGCCTTTCGGGAGGAGTTTGTCACCTGTGGCGGAGTCAGTCTCGAAAGCATCGATTTTAACACCATGCAGAGCAAGGCCTGTAAAAACCTGTATTTTGCCGGAGAACTGCTGGACATCGACGGAATTACCGGCGGCTATAATTTTCAGGCCGCCTGGACCACCGCCTTCATCGCCGCGAAATTGATTTAACCGGTTGGATAAACTTTTCTGGACAGCCTTGATGGCGTCGCAAAAAGCACCCAAATGGGGCATAGCAATCCGATCCCCCTGCGTCGCAACCCAAGAAAAACACAAAGGGACGGCCTGGAGCCTCCAGCGACGCCCCACAAACTTATGCACCCTCCCCGCCAGATCTTGATTCCCTGATAGCGCCCAGAATATCATCAGTGGTCGCATCGCATTGAATACCTGAAACATCAAATGGCGAGGCCGGACTCTTCTTAAATTGGGGAGTGTCCCTAGTTTTTACGCGATTATTCGGTCGATCCGCCCCTGGAAAAGGTGGTGGCTGATAAAGAGGATCATCCGACCGACTACTTCGATCTTTCGAATGCCAAAGTGGCCTGGACCTCCATGCCCCGCTCAGGTACCGGCGGGATCTACATCACCGATATCATGAACGGGGAAACGGTCCGGGTGGGCAGGAGCCGGACGACCTGGGAACCGAAAATATCGGGCAACCTCCTGGTCTGGACCGACTGGGCCACCAGCGACGGTGATATCGTTCTCTATAATTTCGCCACCGGCACCGAACGGAGAATAACCGACGACAACGTGGTCCAACTGGCCGCCGCCGTCTCGGGGGACAAAGTGGTCTGGCAGGATCACAAGAACGGCAACCCGGATATCTTCATGCTCGACACAGCTTCCGATCGGGTGGTTCAGCTGACCGGAGAAAGGTCCGAACAGATCTATCCGGTGATCAACGGCAACAGGATCGTCTGGCAAGACTACCGGAACGGAGAACGGGAGGTCTACCTGTATGCGGCCGAACCGGGCCGACCGACCGGCGTCTTCGCCGAAAATTCGCCGGAGGAGCGCGAAGCCCCAAGCGACGAACTCACCATGGCGGCCAGTTTCTACTCGAGTATCGAATAACCGCGCCTCATCGATCCCCCATCTGATCTGAAAAGGAAAAAGGGTTCCGGAATCAGTTCCGGAACCTAAAACCACTTCCTAAACCCGTCATTCCGGCGGATTTTAAGCCGGAATCCATGGACTTTCCCTTCCCTTCCTAATTCCGCTTCATTCCTTTTATCTGACAATAAGCCCAGAAAAGGGTTGAATATCAAAGGCTCGAAGTGTATCTGTTAGGCGGTTGTTTTAATTACCGCAAATTCTCCGTAATTACAGGCGGAGTCGGGAAATCATTTCAGGAAGGCCTTATGGCCGTTGAGTACATCCTTGCTTAGATTATATGCAGTCAAGAGAATTAAATAAGCTGTCCCCCGAACTCTGTACGAAGCGAACAATACTGAGGAGCCCTGTGCGGGAAAACCGCACGCAGGGATCTGTGAGAGAGGGCGGTCGGGTAACTGGCTGGTCTATCTCGATGGATCTAATAACATTTACATAATCAAAGGATGAAATATGGGCGGTGAAACTACAAATATTATGGAAATGGCCGAGGAAATATCTCGTAGCATTTTTTCACGTTTTGGGTGGGGAATCACCGGTCCAACAAATGAAAATTTTGAATGCACCCAGACAAAAAAACATAAAAAGAAGAAAAATCCTTCACATCCTGTGGATGTGGTTTTCGAATATGATGATCCTTTCACAAGTCAACGACATTATTTGTTAACCGATTTGAAGAGTTATGCAAAAGGCTCAATACTGGCCAAAAAAACTAGAAAAGCTATCATTGACATTAGCAAAGCAGTTGACTGCGCGAATGTTTCGGAAGAATGGCAAGATCGGTATACAAATCATGACTTGAATTGGTCTGTTCACGGACTTTTGTTTGTTTATAATCATGATGGTGAATTCGATAAAGATTTCAATAAATATTTAATTGAAACCAAACCTTCCGCACTTCACTTACCAAGTAGCTCGAAATTATATGTAATAGGTCCAGATAGAATCTCCTATCTTCTAAATATTCTTAACGACATCGATGGGGAGAGAGGCAGGGGGGTACTCCCTCCGAGTGATAAAATTGAGTTCTGGTATCCAGACCTGATAAAAAGACGTCCTGTGGCTAAAATCGGTGAAATAGCAAATGTCGAACTACTTTTAGGTCCATGGCAAGTACTCCCATACGAAAAAATCAATAACAATTCTATAATTAAAGGAACCTATATTTATTATGATGGCAAAGGGGATTCCCCCAAAGAATTTGAATTTTTAATTGATTTTTCATTTAAAAATCAATTAGTTGAAAAAGATAGCAATATATCAATACGCATGCCAAATGCGGTCCCCAACGCTCGCCAGAATTTCGAACTAGCCCAAGAAAATATTTTTAGACATTTTCACTGCTTCCCAGAGATAAAAAATAGATTAGATCAATTTCAATTCAAAAAAGTAGAGATTGTAAGAACTCAATTTAGCACTACGGAAATAGGGATGGAGACGAGAAATGGCTAAGTATTTTAAAGCATCTGATTACTATCCAGACGATAAGGATATTTGTGATTTTTTGGATTCCCAAACTCGAAGCATTGATCCAATGCTCATGTTTCTTAGGAGTAGAAATATTTTCTCTTCAAAAGAATCAGATAAGGATAGCCTGCAAAATTACATTTCCTTATTGTATTTTGATTGGGAATCCGCAAGCAGGCTTGTTGACATTGTAAACATCAAAGATATTGAACAAAAGGTAAGACATTCTAACTATGATATTGATGTAGATTCAAACACAATTCATACACTGGCTACTGCTGTTAGAAACGAACGTGGAGAAGCAAGAAGAGAAGTATATAGAATTATTAAACATGACAATGAGGTTGATATACGAGTCACCTACTTAGATATTGATACATCAAAAACCAGAGTGCTGCAAAAGAAAGAAAAAGAACTTCAGATAACAGCAAATCCTACAGAAAATGGATGGTGTTTTAGGCACACTGACAATGAACGTGCAAAAGATATAATTAAAACTTTTATTGAAAAAATTAGTCAAACAACAAGCCAAGAAGTAATCCCACAAAAAAGCGTAGAGATTGGACATTTAAGTGACAATACTCAGCGTGTCGCTTTTTTTAAAAAAACCATGTCAGACATGGATGGTTTTCGTTTAATAGATGTATCAAATCTTAAAGTCGATAGATTGCTGAGGGACTTACAAAGTGAAGATGAGACAGAGACCGAGGAAGAAGTTGAAGAGAAACTTCGAAAGGTAGTGATGTATGGAATAGACCTTTTTACTACGACTGAATACCAAAATTTAGTGAGGCAAGGTTTTTTTATTAGCGGCGCACAATGGAAATCCCAAAAGTCAGATGGCAATGGAGAGCTTGTTGAGTTTTCAGCTGGCTTCAACTCTCCTTCAGAGGGGAAAGACTTTGCATATAAAGTTTTAGGGGTCTTTAGGATTGACGATACTGGAAACATAATGCAAACAAGAGAAAAAGTTGTCGGAACTGAGAAGAAAACTTATCTTACTGCTCTTGAGTCAAGCGCCCATAAAGCTTTAGACACGATCAACGGTGTGAGCGATGAAACAACTTAAAACACAGTGTTTTCTATGTTCCCCTTATGACAGGAAAATTCATTCTAAGATCGAGAATGAAATCTTAAGAAATGAATTTACCAATGAAAGCACTTGGGGGTTTAGAGTGCTCTCCAAGCGTAATAATTATATACAAGCTGTCTATATTGAAAAACTAACATATTTGGAAAAAGTTATTGACCCATTTGGAGGTACCACAGAATTCGAAAGAGTTTCTTATCAGCAGATCGAGTTCCAATTAAGCACTTTTCAACCTAATGTTTTAATTTTTCAACCTCCACGAAATTATAGAAAATTAATTAATCAGTTAGCACAATTTGTTGATTATGAAATTGCCATCGAAACAAAGGAAGTAAAAGTCTTTGATTGGATAGATTCGATAATGGACATTGGCATGACAGGAGTTGTTACAAAGGTCAATGTTGATCCTGTTAACTATGACAAGTCTACAGTAGGCAAATTAATTTTGACAGGGCATTATGACATCAGAGAAAGAGTGTATCAATTACTTGCAGGAACCAGTTTTTTTGTTAAGAATGCAAAAATCACCTTTTCAGAAAACATGCATCTTCCCGACGTAGAAATTTATTCAAATGGAAAAATAATTTTTAAACACCCTGTTAGCATTGAATCGTTCAAGAATCTTTATGATGCTTTTTGTTCATTAATCGAAGATCAGAATGCCGAACAAATCGCTTAACTTAACGCCGAGAACGTCTGCGGATCTAATCGCGTCAAGGTCCTTGGCGGCGCAAGTTAGCTTGAAACGTTATATGTAAAGACAAGGAGGAAGATTATGGATTTCAAAGAATTGATTACAATAGCTGCTTCGCTTTGCTCAATTTTATCTTTTATAATTTCAACAGCAGCTCTTGTGCTAATAGTCAAAATTACAAAAATTTCAAATTCTCAACAATCGAATAACGAAATATCAGGTACTAACACAACCATCACGGCTGGCAACTATAATGCAAGACAAGAATAAAATTACTGGATCAGGAAATAACTTAATAGCAAGAGATTTAAATATAACAATTAGCGATTTAGATAATATTTACCAAAAAGATATTTCTATAATTGTTAAATCAAAAATCAATGGTATCGATGAATTTATAAACAAAATAATACCTGATGGAATTTTACTGTCAAAGAACCCGAATAAGGAAACTAGAGAAAGTTTTAATAGCGAAAAAATATTGAAATCATTAGGGCTGCTTGGTGTAACTCTGACAGCGGCTCTTGCAGTTGTATCAGAAACAGTACAACTTATCGATAGAGCTGTTCAGCAAAATACCGACATGTCCACAAGACTCGTTAGGGGCTATATCACCGAATCTCTTTATGGTTTAGATGAGACTATATTCAGTAGATCAATCATCGAAAGTTGGGGAGACAAGTATATAAGAAGATACGGGTCAGAAACAGAAGTAAAAGTTGTAAATGTTGATGGAAAAGAAGAGACATTAAAACATGATTTTTTGAGAAACAACATCATACCAGTTGTAGTGGCTGATATCACAAGAAATGCAGGTCCGCAGATTGCAGAATTTAAAATTCTTTCACATAAAGCACTTACAAAAATGGCGACTGAAATATTTGAGACACTCGCTTCGTTAAATCTTTATAGAATCAACTATGAGACTATTTGCAATATAACAAAAGAACTCTTCACTCAGCCTCCTCATCCATGGCTCGCGCCCAAAGTTAGGTCTTATGAGCATGTCAATTATGATTTCGGTCGAGCAATTTCTAATTTCAAAAAAGCAAAGAGATACAAATCGTTAGGTAATGTTCCTAAATGCAAATACGCATTAAAGGAGTTTGCACATCATTCGTGCAGTAGCATTCTTTGTTATTATTCTATTTACATGGGATGTGGGACTCTTGCCCCTTTGCATATTCTTAATTGCTCAATTGATGCTATCCTTAAGAAGGATAATGAAAAATTAGCTCTTTTATTCAAATTAGACGAAATTAAAGGAGACCTGTCTAAACAAAAAGTTTCGATAGGAAATTTCCAACATACATTAAAAAAAATAATTGCCTTACTACACGACCCTAAAGCACCTACTCCTTTTTATATCGAAACACTATATATTGAGTGTGAAAACCTACATAATATAATTTTGACATTGATCACACCATTTCTTAGATTAAAAAAGATTGAAAGAATTGGGAACTATCAATCACCTCTCACCTCACGTAGTATCAAGTACTTGCTCAATGACCTATTCATGTTATTCCCAGGGTTAGAGTGGGAACATCACAAACAAAATGAGTCTTATTGGGTTTTTCATAGTTACGACGTTTCAATCTTTAAACAAATAAAAGAGAGTATTTTACTTGTTACCCTGCAAAACAAACAGATAAAAATCAATTCATACATATCAAATTGGTTGATGATATCTGATAAATATAAGCTTACATGTAACACGATTTTTTTTCTATATGATATAAATCATATAAATATCAGTGAGCTTCCTTTACTTGAAAATAATGATAAATTTATTGTCTTCTTTTCTTATCAACAACTTATTGAAACAATAAAAAAGCAAAATCCGATAAAGGAAGTTGAAAAGGCAATACGAGCGCAAGTTCATAAAAATTAAGGTTCATTCGTAAAATAGTTCACTACTGTCCGGTTATAACTAGTTGAAATCAAACATCAATTTATAAGGACTTGCCTTTTCGTGTTTTACAGGTGGAGGATCAAACAACTCCCATATATTTTGTCTTTTAAATAGATTTAACTGCAGTAATCGTTGGAT